>NZ_JBREHG010000001.1:0-673988 GCF_056848235.1 Erythrobacter sp. RANMB8 | reverse complement strand
ACCCCGAAAATACCGTCACCTGACCCACCGACCGCTCCAAAGCACACTCTTAAGAGCACGCTTAAGAGCGCTCGCTACCTACCCGCGCAAGCCGGCCCCCGCCGGATGGATACCGTGCAGGTGAAATGCATCGGTGTAAACTTGGTCGGCATGATGAAGGGCGGTGCTTCAAAATGTAGAAGCCTTGCTCAATTTTGCCGCCTTGCTTGCGGGATTGTTGGATATGCCATCAACTGTGAGAACGTGAACGGCATGATGAGGTCGCTGATCCACGGGCCGAGCTGATCTTGTGGAAGCAGGATCGCGTTATGTGTTCAGCGGTTTTGTCCTAGCCTTGCGGGCGGCGCGGAGGCGCTTAGGGAGCAACGCAACCGGGAACGGTTCAAGATGCGAGGTTACTTGCGGGATCGCCTTTGTCGCATCCCGCAAGAGCTTCATATGATTCTTCGAGTAGCGACCTTGGGTTTCGTTCAGAAGCTTGTGGCCGGCGAAATCTGCTCTGATCTCGGGCGAAATCCCTGCCCCCTTCATACTGTCAACGACGGTGTGGCGGAACGAGTGCGTCGCTTGTCCGGCCTTCAGGAAGAGTAATTCCTTCTTGATGTGATCCCAGATCCTTTTCGAATAGGTGTCTCCCATCGTGCCCTTGCCGCTTTCGCGTACCAGCTCGGGAAATAGCAGGGTTTCGCCTTCAGCACGCAGCGCCAGTACGTAATCTGGCAGCCTCAAGCGAATGAGCTCGCTCGCGAACGGCAGCTTGCGGGCCGATGTCACTGTCTTGAGGCGGCGAATCTCCGTCGGTCGGACGTTGAACTGCCAATTGCCGTCCACGAACTCGATATCGTCCAGAGCCAAGCCGCAGATCTCTTCGCGCCGCATGCCTGTGTACCATCCAATCATCGGGACAAAGTAAAACGCGCTGTGGACCAACAGATCGCCTGGCACCATCCAACGACCATAGGATTTGAACCCTGTCCAAGGCGGGAGACTGAAGAGCTGGCGGCCCTCTTCGTCAGTGTAGCGATCGCGCTGATCGCGAGGGTCGATCGCAGGCTTTTCGATGAATGCGCTATAGTCCAGCGCGGCAAGCGGCTGGTGCTTTTCAAACCAGTCGGTCAGCTGGCGCAAGAAGCCCCAATGGCGGTTGGTCGTGCTGAGGCCCAAACCGAGCTGAGCCTTGGTGAGAGCATCGGCAGGCATGTCGGGCGGCGTGTCTTGGTTCCTTCGCTTGGCGGACTTCGCGATAGCCTCTTTACCTTTCCGCACGCGCTCCGCGGTTTCGGCGACGATTTCCCAGATCGTCATCTCTCGGTGCTTGGGCGACTTACGGAAAGAGGGGCCATGTAGCGCCTCGAAGCAGGTGTTGAGCTGGACGAGATGGTCATGGGTGACCGTGGCCAACGGCTGGCCGTGCATCACCTGCTCAAGCAGGAGTGCTGGCAGCTTGAACTGCTCACGGGTTTTGTTTGTCCAAGGTTCACCGCTCTTCCGGCGCGCTGTTCCGTCCTTGCCGCCCGTGCGTGGGTTGTGCTCGAAGAACTTTTCCACCGCTTCGGTGGGCGTCATGGTCGCCCAGGGCCCCGCGACGACGGGGGCGGCCGGCGCTTGCGGTGGGTTCGGTGTGGCATTGTATGATGTTGGCTGAGCCAGTTGCTCGTATCCTGCCACAGGGACCGGAGCGTAGGCAGCACCGGGATTGGTGAGCGCCGCCCGAAACTCCCGGATCGCCTCGATCCGCGCTTGATTGACGACCTTGCGGGCCATCGCCTCGCGCAGCGCCGATTGTTCCACGCCGATCTCGGCCAGCCGGGCGATCGCGGCTTCCTCCGCGCCGTCCTGCGCGATCGAGGCAGCAAGGTCCGACCAGGCCATCACAACGATCGGCTCATCATCGGCATCGGGATCGATGCGGGCGACGAGGAAGTCCTCGACCTTGCCCTTGGTGGCGCCATCCATCGCCGCCAGCTCGCTTGCGCCGAGCCGGAGCGAGAGCGCCTGGTCGATGTCTTCGTGATCCTCGGGCGGGAGGATGTGAAGCTGGGCATGCATGACCTCGAGCCGGTCGCGTTCGACCAGCATCTGGCGGCGGAAGATCTCCGCGCGCTGGGAAGCTGTCAATCCGTCGGTCGCAATCTTGGCGGTCATGTTCATCGCTAGGCGCTCACAGATCAGGGTCATGGCCGGAGCCAGCAAGGCTGCCCGCTTCCGGCTGGTGGTCTTGAGCGAGAAGCGTAGCCGAAAAGGCTTATCGGGGCCTAAACGTATGAGTCTGCGGAAATAATAGGTTCCGTCTTTGCGGGTCACGTTCTGAATGCTGCACATGGATGAAGTCTCCTGTCGGCGTCCCCCCATGGCACCTCGCCGTGGCACCCTGTCGTGGTACCCTGGCGTGGCCCTTTCGGGCGGAGTGATAACAAGAAACCAATTCTTTCAGGTGCTTGGAGAATTCCTGACAGGGGCTCCTGTCACCCCTGCCATTGCGCCTTTTTTGCGCATCGCCTCCGCGATGCGATATCCTCGCTCTCACGATCTTCGATCGCGTCGCTGCGGGCGGCCGGTCGGCCTTGCGACGCCGTTGGCGTCGGCTGGGGCGTTGCTGTCTTCTGGGCGATTTGGCATTTCACCGCAGGCCCCTGTTCATCCTCTCGCAAGGCGAAGCGTGTATTCCTGTCGATGAACCGAGTTCGTCAACGCACAGGAGAGTTGAAGATGAGCGCCTACACCTTCCGTTCCTCGCGCCCCGATCACTGGGTCAGCCCGCGTCCCACCCGCGATCCGGCGCGGCTGGCGGCGATTCACGGGCCCTTGCAGCCGATGCGCCAGCCCGGCCTGCTGTCGCGCCTGTTCGCCCTGCGCTGAACCGGCGGGCCGTCTGCCCGAGCCGCCTTGCAATTGTCCCGGCCCCGGCGTAATGGGCACAGGTCTTTTCCGACATCGGTAGCACATTCGGCCCCTCCGGCGACCTTGTCCCGGGCGGCGCGGACCCCTACCTGAAAGCCGGTCGGCAAGGACGCAGACATTACGCGAAGGACAAGGGCTATCATGGCCGAGCAGAACACTCCCGCCAAGGACGCGGCTGAAGACAAGAAGCGCAAGACTTCGCCCGGCGAATTCGCCCGGCAGGTGCGCGCCGAAACGGGCAAGATCGTGTGGCCGACTCGTGACGAGACGATCCGCACCTCGATCTTCGTGTTCATCTTCATGCTGATCCTGTCGCTGTTCTTCCTCGGCATCGACAGCGCGTTCGGCGCGATCGTGCGCGCCGCGATCGGCCTCTTGCAGTAAGGCCGCGCCGCAAGCGTTCTGCCCGTCAGACCTCATTCTCAAGGACACTCCATGGCTCGCTGGTACATCATTCACGCCTATTCCGGTTTCGAGAACAAGGTGCGCGACGCGATCATTTCCGAAGCCGAACGGCTCGGCCTTTCCGAAGGCGTGGAGGAAGTGCAGGTGCCGACCGAAACCGTGACCGAAGTGAAGCGCGGCAAGAAGGTGCAGGTCGAACGCAAGTTCATGCCCGGCTACGTGCTCGCCAAGCTGAACATGACCGATGACATCTATCACCTGGTCAAGAACACCCCCAAGGTCACCGGCTTCCTGGGTTCGGGCAACAAGCCGCAGCCGATTTCCGAGCGCGAGGCCGCCCGCTATTTCGGCGGCGTGGAAGAGGCCAAGGCCGCGCCCAAGCGCGACATCAGCGTCGATTACGAGATCGGCGATTCGGTCAAGGTGCTCGAAGGCCCGTTCGCCAGCTTCAACGGGATCGTGGAAGAGCTCGATTTCGACAAGGCCAAGGTCAAGGTCAGCGTGTCGATCTTCGGCCGCGCCACGCCGGTCGAACTCGATTTCGAACACGTGGAATTGTCGAAGTAAGGCCTTTTGTGTGCGTGCCCGCCTCCGCGGGCACGTCCTCGGCGCAATTTCCGGCGCTGCGCGCCGGAGCGCCTGCGGGGCGCGCGCGTGCGCTTGCGGCCTCTGGCGAGGCCGTTCCGGTCATACTATTCCAATGTCGTGAAAACCCGCCCCGGCATCTGTCAGAAAAAGCGCCGCTTCGCTTCCCGCGAGGAGGCGGAGCAGGTGGCGTTGCGCGCCGATGGCCCCTTGCGCGCCTACAAATGTGCGCTGTGCAAGCGCTTTCACCTCACCAGCCGCACCAAGGGGCTGCGGGTGCCGCGCGGTGTGAATGGGGATGCGGGCAGCGGCAAAGGTTCGCCCTGCATCCCACCCCGCTGCGACTAGGCGCGCCTACGGCCCGCCAAGTCTCGCTCCCCTCCCGCTTGCGGGAGGGGCCGGGGGTGGGCCCGCGCAACGGCCACCAGCCATCGCCGACATTTCCTACGCCCCTGCCAGCCGCTAGGATCGCTCCCGGCTCTTTCCCATCGTTCTGACCGGTCTGCGAGGTTGTTTTATCGGCGAGGCGCAGAAAAAGGCCCCGCTCCCTTGTCCGTCCGCTGACGAAAAGGCGGCGATTAATGTTCTGGATCAGAAGATTACGCCAATTTTATCAGGGTGACAGGGTGTCACCTTTGTCACCTGTAGCGCCGGCGGGCGTGATGCAGGCGCGGTGCGGGTTGATTTTTCACCCGCTTGCCTCTAACCGCGCGCCTTCGCCCGGCCACAGTTCCGGGTGATTCCGTGCGGGAGCCGCTGCAATGCACAAGCAGGGGCGTTTGACCGCTTAACATGAGCCCCCTTCGTCACGCTCAGGGTAGTCGGGTCGGATGGGGCAACAGTGCGACAGGAGTAAGGCCACATGGCCAAGAAGATTGAAGGCTATATCAAGCTGCAGGTGCCCGCGGGCTCTGCCACGCCCTCGCCGCCGATCGGCCCGGCGCTGGGTCAGCGCGGCGTGAACATCATGGAATTCTGCAAGGCGTTCAACGCCGCCACGCAGGAAATGGAAAAGGGCATGCCGATCCCGACCGTGATCACGGTCTATGCGGACCGCTCGTTCACCTTCGTGACCAAGACCGCGCCGGCGACCTACTTCATCAAGAAGGCCGCCAACCTCAAGTCGGGTTCGAAGGAGCCGGGCAAGATTTCGGCCGGCACCATCAAGACCTCGCAGATCCGTGAAATCGCCGAAGCCAAGATGGTCGATCTCAACGCGAACGACATTGATCAGGCCATGAAGATCATCGCCGGCTCCGCCCGTTCGATGGGCCTCGAAGTGGTGGAGGGCTAAGCCGATGACCAAGATTACCAAGAAGGCGAAGGTGCTGGCCGGTCTCGACCGCGAGAAGCTCTACACCGTCGATGAAGCGCTGGCCGTGCTGCGCCAGTACAAGAGCAAGTTTGACGAAACCGTCGAAGTCGCCATGAACCTCGGCGTCGATCCGCGCCACGCCGACCAGATGGTGCGCGGCATGGTGTCGCTGCCTTCGGGCACCGGCAAGGACGTGCGCGTGGCGGTGTTCGCCCGTGGCGACAACGCCGAAAAGGCGCTGGCTGCCGGGGCCGACAAGGTCGGTGCCGAAGACCTGCTGGAAGACATGCAGAACGGCAACCTCGATTATGACCGCGTGATTGCCTCGCCCGACATGATGGGCGTGGTCGGTCGTCTGGGCAAGGTGCTCGGTCCCAAGGGCCTGATGCCGAACCCGAAGCTCGGCACCGTGACGCCGAACGTCGCGCAGGCGGTGAAGGATGCCAAGGCAGGGCAGGTCGAATTCCGCGTGGAAAAGCAGGGCATCATCCACTCCGGCATCGGCAAGCTCAGCTTCTCGGACGATGCGCTGAAGGCCAACTTCAAGGCGCTGACCGAAGCGGTCGTGAAGTCCAAGCCCTCGGGCGCCAAGGGCAAGTACGTCCGCAAGGTCACCGTGACCTCGTCGATGGGCCCGGGCCTCAAGGTCGACCTGTCGGAAGTCGAAGGCGCGTAATTCGTTTGGCCTCAAGCGCCGGCGGGGCCATCCGGCCCCTTGGCTACCGCGCCAAAAGGCGCGACGGCCAGTCGGCCTTGCGGTCCCTGCGGGACCGGTGGCCCGCTTTCCTACCGATCCGCTCTGCGGTTAACGAAGGGCCGGAAGCATTGCGCTTTTCCGGCCCTTTCGCTTGGGCGCATAAGGTGTCTGGCCCACTTGTGTTTGGCTTTGGCAGCACCATCTTGAACGGGCGAGGTGCAGCACCTCTTTCCCTCTCCCGCTGCGCCCCCCACAGAAAAGAGGTAACACAATGCCCGTTTCCCCCGGTGATGAGGCATGGTGGCTGAGCCCCAAATGGTTCGTCGTGGCCATCGCGCTTGCCGTTTTCGGACTGGCGATAAATTATGACCTGCGGCTCGGCCTGGCAGCCGGTGCCCTGCTGGCTGCGGCGGTGCTTGGCTGGCTTTATCTCGCCCTGCGCTATCCCGCGCCCGATGCCGGCCGCAATGGTCTGGTGCAAGGGGTGCGCCAGCAAGCGAGCAACCGCCGCCTGGCGACCGAGCGCATGGCCGAGGCGGCTGCGCTACGCCCGCAGCAGGGCGCGGATCCGGCCGAGCGCCCCTGACCGCGTCGCCAGCGCCTTGGCCTGCGATACGCCTGCGTCAAATCCGGCGCGGGCGCCCAGCAGGGTGCGGTTGGCAAGGGTCGGCTGGAGCAGGACGAGGCTGGAACACTCCGCATGGCCGGTGCCGAACAGCTCCTTGTGCGCTCCGTCGCCTTCGGTGAAGTCGAACCAGCGGTAACGCTGCTCGGCAAACAGGCGCTCCAGCGCATCCATCTGCAGCACGGTGCCGACCGACAGCCTCGCCCATGCCGGATCATAGCCGAGGTGGGCATAGACCAGCGTGTGGCCGGTCACCGGCAGGCACAGATAGGCGACCGCCTGCCCTCCGGCGTGAAGCAGGAAGGCGCGCATCCGGTCGGCCTCCGCCGCTTCGAGCATCGCGGCGCGCGAGGCGGGATCACCGGGCAGTCCGGCATCGAGCAGGCGGGCCTGATAGGTCTTCGCCGACAGGGGCAGGGCGGCGGCGAGGAAGGCCTCGATCTCGGCCGGGCTGCGATGTTCGGTGATGGCATAGCCGCCCGGCGTTTCATCGGCCAGCTTGCGCGCCTTGCGCCGCAGGGTCGACCGGGTCTTGCCCGAAAACTGCGCCATGTAGCTATCGAAGCTGCTGGCCATGTCGATGAAATGGCGGCGATAATCCTGTCGCCCGCCCGCGATATAGCCGGGGTAGCGGGCAGCGACATCGGCCAGGGCAAGGGTCGGGGCTGACAGCACGCGCACCCCGTCCGGCCCGCTGGCAGGGGCTTGCGGCAGAGTGCCCGCCAGCACCTGTTCGAGCGTGAAGCTCCATGTGGCAAGGCGGCGCGGCACGCTCAGCAGGCGGCGCGAGCCGAGCGTGAAGTCGATCGGGACGCGGGCGGTTCCGGCCACGGTTCCGGCGCCTTACAGCGCGCCGTAGAGCGCGTTGGAGACGAACTGCTCGGCCATCCGCATGCCGGTGCGCATGGCGCTGGCGGGCAGGGGTTGGCTGGGGCGGCCAAGCGATGTCAGCGACGGGGGACTTGTGGCAAAATCCGCCGAAACGACGCCGCGCATCCCGGCCAGTGCGGCGACCAGCCCGGTGAAACGGCGGCGCACGATCCGGTTCACCGCCATCCTGCGGCGATTGATCAGTTCGAAGGAGTGGCTCACCAGCGTAAAGGTCTCGCGCCCGTTATCGCGCGCATGGCGGATCGCGGCGAGCATTTCGGCGAGCGTCAGGGCGGTGATCTGCGCATGGCGCTGGCCACCGCCGATGGTGCCGATGCTGCCGACGGGCACCTCGATCAGCCCGTGATGGAGCACCGGATCGCGGTCTTCCGTGCCAAGGCTGATGCGGCAATCCCCGCAGGTCAGCGCCGGGCAGTGGCTTGAATCATAGGCAATGCCGATCTGCGCCAGCGCCCGCAGCGTATCGTCGTTCGCTCCGTAGTTCCCGGCGCGGAAGGCCACCGGCACCGGCGCGCCCGCCGCGATCAGGGTCCGGCGCGCATAATCGAGCAGTTCGCATTGTTCCTCGAACGGGAAATCGGCGATGTTGCGCCCTGTGCGCCGCGACCGCAGCGGATTGGCGCTGCCTGCCAGTTCCAGCCATTCGGTATGGCAGTGCAGCTGCACATCCTGTCCTGCCGCGACGATCGGGCCGACGATATCCTCGATCGCGGCAACGCCCCACACCAGCGCGGGCATGGGATCGACAAAGAACACCGCTTTCTGGCCGTAGCGGTTGAGCAGTTCGAGCTTGTGGGTAATGCCCGCCGGACCTTCGGGCGTGATGCAGGCGATCGAGCGGGCATAGTTTTCGGCACGGTCAGCCAGCCCCGGACCGGTGTAGAGCCCGGAGGAATATTCGGTATCGATGGTTATGTAGACGCGGGTCGCCATCCCCTGCGGTTTAGCAGCAAAGGGTTAAAAGCAGGTGATGATGTAACCTTGGGTGCGTTTGCGCGGGTCAGATGCCGCCGGGCGTGGACGGATAGCCGAGCGCGGCCAGCCCTTCGCTCAAGGCGGCGCAGCAGGCGGCGAGGTCCGCGGCGCTGGTGGAACGCACCACGAAATTGGCGCCCACCCGGCCTTCGCGGAAGAACGGGTAGGAGCCGATCTGGCAGGTTTCGTGGGCCGCTTCGGTCTGGCGCAGCAGATCGGCAACCTCGCTTTCGGGGATCCACCCGCCGAGCGTTTCCGAAAGCAGCGGCGCACCGCCTTCGAGCTGTCCGGTCAGCGCGTCGAGCATGCCCGCGGTGATGTGCGGCACGCCCGCCATCAGGAACAGGTTGCCACGGCGGATGCCCGGGGCGCCGGACATGCGGTTGGGGATCAGTTCCGAGCCTTCGGGCACGCGGGCCATGCGCAGGCGGCCCTCGTTCAGCCCGCCGCGGGTCTCGTAATAGCGTTCCAGCAAGGCGCGGGCTTCGGGGTGGATCACCACCGGCACGCCGAGGGCAGCGGCGACCGCATCGACGGTGATGTCGTCATGCGTCGGCCCGATCCCGCCCGTGGTGAAGAGGTAATCATAGGCGGCCCTGAGCGCGTTCACCGCCTCGACGATCCGCGCCTCGACATCCGGCACCACCCGCACCTCGGCCAGGCGGATGCCCTGCACCTGCAGCCAGCTGGCGACCTGCGCGATGTTCTTGTCCTGCGTGCGGCCGGAGAGGATTTCGTCGCCGATGACGATGAGCCCGGCGGTCCAGATTTTTTCGGGAGAGGTCATGGGGAGGGGATTAGGCGAAGGCTATCGAAACCGAAAGAGTTTCGTCATTGCGAGGAGCCGAAGGCGAGGAAGCAATCCATCGACCATCGCTGCCGAAAGCGGAGCGCAGGGCCATGGATTGGTTGGCCAAGGCCAGCTTCGCTTCCGCTTCGCTCGCAATGACGAGGCAGCTTTACTCCGCCGCCTCCAGCTGTTCCTCGCCGCGCTGCGCATTCGCCCCGGCGCGGGTGAAGGTCAGGATGCCATCGGTCAGCGGATCGTCCTTCATCCGCTTGCGATCGACCACATATTCCTGGTTGAGCCGCCAGGGATAGCTGACCGAATTGCGCGGCATGATGTGCTTGCCGCGCTGGATGTAGCCCGACGAGAAATCGAACACATCGTCCTCGACAATGGCGGCCTCGGCCTCGGGCGTCAGAACCGGCGTGGCGATGGTGCTACCTGTCTTGCGCATATGTTCGAGCACGCGGCAGACATAATCGGAATTGATGTCCGCCCGCAGCGTCCAGCTGGCGTTGAGATAGCCGAACACCACCGCAAGGTTAGGCAGGTTCGAGAACATGCAGCCCTTGTAGTAGAAGCGCTGGTTGAAGGCGACCGGTTCGCCATCGACGCTGATCGCGATCTTGCCCGCGACGGCCAGCTTGAGGCCGGTGGCCGTCACCACGATATCGGCGGGGATGAAGGTATCGTCGGTCAGTCGCACGCCGCCCTTTTCGAACTTCGCGATGTGGCCGGTGACGATATCGGCCTTGCCTGCCTTCATCGCCTTGAACAGATCCTCGTCGGGCACGAGGCACAGACGCTGTTCCCACGGGTTGTAGGGCGGGGTGAAGCTGTCCTTGTCGTAATCCGGGCCGAGCGAGGCTTCGATCTTCTTGTAGAGCGCGTCCTTCACCTTCTGCGGATTGTCGCGCGCCAGTTTGAAGCTGAAGTCCTGCATCTTGATGTTTTTGAAGCGGGTCAGCCGGTAGGCGAGCTTTTCCGGCAGGACAGCGCGCAGGAAGTTGGCAATCGCATCCTTGGCGGGCCGCGTGAACATCCATGTCGGCGTGCGCTGGAGCATGGTGACGTGCGCGGCGTCCTTCGCCATCGACGGCACGATCGTCACCGCAGTGGCGCCCGAACCGATCACCACCACGCGCTTGCCCGCATAGTCGAGATCCTCGGGCCAGAATTGCGGGTGCACCACCTGCCCGTCGAACTCGCCGAAATCGAACCCGGCGTCATAGGGTTCGTCGTAATCGTAATAGCCCGCGCCCAGATAGATGAAGTTCGCCGTCATGTGCGTGCGCGAACCATCGGCCTTTTCCAGCTCGACATGCCAGCGCGCATCATCGTGATGGAAATCGGCGCTGATGACCTTGTGGCCGAAGCGGATATGCTGGCGGATGCCGCGTTCGTCGACGATCCGGTCAAGATATTCGAGGATCGCGGGCGCATCGGCGATGCTCTTTTCGTGCCGCCAGGGTTCGAAATCGAAGCCCAGCGTGTGCATGTCGCTGTCCGAACGGATACCGGGGTAGCGGAACAGATCCCACGTCCCGCCCAGATTGTCGCGCCGTTCGACAATGGCATAGCTGTGGTGCGGGGCTTTCAGACCCATGTGGGCGGCCATCCCGATGCCGGAAATCCCGGCACCCACGATCAGCACGTCGAAATCTGGCGGTGTGGCAAGCATGGCGGGCCCTCTCTCTCCCTTGTTGCGGGCAGTGTAATCACAGGCAGGGGGCAAAAGCGAGTCTTGAATAGCAATCTGCAACTGACTTTTGCCAAGGGCGGGCCGGGGATGGGCCAAGGACAGGCCAAGGACAGGGATGACGCGGGAAGCGCGGTTGGCTAGGGCGCGGGGCATGACCTTGCGTTACCGCCTGCTCGCCACCGCTCTTCTGCTTCCCGCCGCCGCGCCGCTTGCTGCGCAAGACGATGCGCTGGCTGACGACGAACCTGTCGCTGACGAAATCATCGTCACCGGACGCGGGCTCGATCCGGCGCTGTCGACCGGGATCTATGCGACCACGACGCTGGACCGCGAGGTGATTGTCGCCAGCCCCTCGGGCCGGATCGAGGATGTGCTGCGCGGGGTTGCGGGGTTCCAGCAGTTCCGCCGGTCGGACAGCCGCTCGGCCAATCCCAGCGCGCAAGGGGTGACGCTGCGGGCGCTGGGCGGCAATGCCACGAGCCGGGCGCTGGTGCTGCTCGACGGGGTGCCGATTGCCGATCCCTTCTTCGGCTATATCCCGCTGTCCGCGATCGCGCCCGAAACGCTGGGCGAGGTGCGGGTGACGCGGGGCGGCGGCTCCGGTCCGTTCGGCGCAGGCGCGCTGGCGGGCACGATCGAGCTGGACAGTGCCAACCCCGATGAAACCGGCCCCCTGCTCGCCAGCGGCGCGGTGAATGACCGGGGCGAGAGCGAATTGTCCGGCGTGCTCACCCGGCGGCTGGGGCGCGGCTTTGCCGTGGCAAGCGGGCGCTGGGACCGGGGGCAGGGGTTCTTCACCACGCCCGCCAGCCAGCGCGTGCCCGCCACCGCCCGCGCCGGTTTCGACAGCTGGAACGCGGCCTTTCGCGCCGTGGCTCCGCTGGCGGACGAGGTAGAAGTGCAGGCCCGCGTTGCCACCTTCCGCGATGCCCGCACGCTGCGCTTTGCCGGCGCGGATTCCACCAGCGCGGGCGAGGAAGCCTCGATCCGCCTCGTCGGGCGGGGCGAATGGCAGTTCGATGCGCTGGCCTATGTCCAGACCCGCGATTTTTCGAATATCGTGATCTCTTCGACCCGCTTCACCCCGACGCTCGACCAGCGGCGCACGCCGTCGACCGGCATCGGCGGCAAGTTCGAACTGCGCCCGCCGGTGCTTGAGGGGCACGATATCCGCATAGGGGCCGATTACCGCCGCGCCGACGGGGAATTGCAGGAAGAGGCGATCAGCGCCTTTACCGGCGCGATCACCGAAAGGCGCAGGGCCGGGGGCGCGACCGGCAATCTCGGACTGTTCATCGAGGATGACTGGCAGATCGGCCCTCTGCTGGTGAACGGCGGGCTGCGGGCCGATCGCACCAGCATCACCGGCGGGTTCTACAACGCGGTCAGCGCCAATGGCGTGCCGGTCAGCACCATCACTGCGCCCGATCGTGCCGACTGGGCGCTGAGCTGGCGCGCCGGGGCGCTGTTCTATGCCACCCGCCGGCTCGACATCCGCGCCGCCGCCTACACCGGACTGCGGCTGCCGACCCTTAACGAGCTTTACCGGCCCTTCGTGGTGTTTCCTGTGGTGACCGAGGCCAATGCCGCGCTGGAGAACGAGCGGCTGGAAGGCTTCGAGATCGGGCTGGACTGGCAGCCGGTCAACGCAGTGGTGATTGCGGTGACGGCGTTCGACAACGAGGTGAAGAACGCCATTGCCAATGTCACCATTGCCCCCAACCTGCGCCGCCGCGCCAATCTGCCCGCGATCACCGCGCGGGGGATCGAGGCGAGCGTGGCGGCGAAGTTCGGCGAGGTCAGCATCGATGGCGCGCTCGCGTGGACCGATGCCGAAGTGCGCGGCGCGGGCGCATCGCTCGATCTCGACGGCAACCGGCCCGCACAGACCCCCGAATTCGCCGCCACCCTGACGCTCGGCTGGCGCCCTGCTGCGGGCTGGCAGGTGGCAGGGACGCTGCGCCATGTCTCTGCCCAGTTCGAGGATGACCGCGAGACTGACCGACTCGCTCCGGCGACGACTCTGGACGCATTTCTTGCCGCGCCGCTCGGCGGGGGCCTCTCGCTTGTGCTGCGCGGCGAAAATCTGACGGACGAGGACATCATCACCCGCAACCAGGGCGGATCGATCGATCTGGGCGTGCCGCGCACGGTTTGGCTGGGTTTACGTTACGGCTTCTGACCGGCCTGGGCACAATCGCGGTGCGCGCAATATAGTTGTCCAAAGTTACTGCAAAAGCGAAGTCATGCTGCGTCGCAACACAATATGTTGCATTTATGCTACTGTCTTCGAGAACTTCCCTGTGACTCTTGTTAGGTGGCGCAAGGCTGATACCTTCGCCGCCGCAACGCCAAGACCGGCACAAAGACCGGCTGGCATGTGGAGAGAGGGAAACCATGAAGCGCAAGTTCGCAACTTTCGCCTGCGGCCTGATGGCCTGCAGCGCACTGACTGCCCCCGCCTTTGCCCAGGATCAGGATGACGACGCACCCGCCGCACGCAATGCGGACAATGTCATCATCGTGACCGCAACCCGCCGCGCGCAGGACGTGCAGGACATTCCGCTGGCGGTGACCGCGATTGCTCCCCAGCAGCTTGAAGCCCAGCGCGTGGTCAACATCCAGCAGATCGCCGCGCTGGCCCCCTCCTTCACCGCCAGCCAGGCGCAGCTCGCTTCGGGCTCGGTGGTGCTGCGCGTGCGCGGCATCGGGACGACCTCGAACAACATCGGCTTCGAAAGCGCGGTCGGCATCTTCATTGACGGCGCCTATCAGGCCCGTCCGGGTGTCGCCCTGTCCGAATTCGTCGATGTCGAGCGGGTCGAAGTGCTGCGCGGTCCGCAGGGCACGCTGTTCGGCCGCAACACCTCGGCCGGCGCGCTCAACATCACCAATGTCCGGCCCGATGTCACCGAGTTCGGCGGCTTCGTGAACGCCGAATACGGCAATTTCAACGAAGTCAGCCTGCAGGGTGCGGTCAACGTGCCGCTGGTGCAGGACACGCTGGCACTGCGCGTCACCGGTGCCTACCGCGAACGTGACGGCTTCCTCGATGTGGTTGACCGCACGGGTGCCAAGATCGGCGAGACCAACACCGTCGACCAGTGGCTGGTGCGCGCCCAGCTTGGCTGGGACACCGACAGCGGGCTGCGCGGCCGCATCATCGCCGACTATTCGAAGAGCCAGTCGAGCTGCTGCGGCGCGATCGAGCTCTACCAGTCGCCGCTGGTGACGAACGGCGTTTACGCGGCTGTCGGCGCGGGCGCCAACGGCGGCAACGGCCAGCCGGTGGTCGCCACCAACCGCAACGACCAGGCCACCTTCGAACGGGCGATGGACAACCGCACGGTGTCCGCCAACTTCGCCCCGATCGCCGATATCGACAATTACGGCGTGACCGGCGAGCTTGAATTCCCGGTTTCGGACAATGCCGACCTGATCTTCATCGGTTCGTACCGCAAGTATCAGAGCTTCGAGAACTACGATTCCGATTTCACCGCGCTCGACATCTTCAACGTGCCGGCGCTGAACCTCGAAATCGACAACTGGACTGCCGAACTGCGCCTTCAGGGCGAAACCATGGGCGGCAAGCTGAACTACATGGTCGGCGGGTTCTATTCCGACGAGCAGATCGACCAGTCGGTCAGCTTCTCGCTGGGCACGGACTACAACCGCAACTTCGGTGCGCTGCTTGGCGGTCTTGTCGGCCCGGCTCCGCTGACTGTGTTTACCGGCCTCAATCCGGCGGGCACCAGCAACACAAACCGCTTCCAGCAGGATGCCAAGAGCTACGCGATCTTCACGCACAACTCGCTGGAAATCACCGACGGGCTCGAACTGACGGTCGGCGCCCGCTACTCGTGGGAAGACAAGTCGGGCGGCTTCACCCAGACCGCGATCAACAACCAGATCTGCCCGGCCACGCTCAATGCGCTGGGCGCAATCGGTAATGCCAATCCGGCGCTGGTGGCACCGTTCATCGGGATCGGCTGCTTCGGCTTCACCGCTCCGGCCAACCTGCCACAGTCGGCTGTCCTGCCGCTGGTCCGCACCTTCCAGACGGACTTCAACGACGAGGAGCTGATCTACACCGTCAAGCTCGGCTATGAATTCAGCCCGTTTGTCAGCAGCTACGCCAGCTTCACCCACGGCTACAAGGCGGGCGGGATCAACCTTGATACCACCGCTGCGGTGGACGGGGCCGATCCGTCCTTCCTGTCGGAAGAGGTCGATGCCTACGAACTCGGCGTGAAGGGCCAGACCCCGAACGGCGCGCTGACGATGAATATCGCGGCATTCTACGAGAAGTTCACCAACTTCCAGGTGCTCGAATTCACCGGCACGGCCTTCGCCACCTTCAACGTGCCGATTGCAGAAACCCGCGGTGTCGAAATCGAAAGCGTCATCCGTCCGACCGACGGGCTGACCTTCAACCTCGCCGCGACCTTCCTGAAGGCCGACTATCCGGAGGATTGCGCCGGGACGCAGACCTCGGTGCAGGTGGTGGCGCTGTGCGGCAATGATCTGACCAACGCGCCGCAGGTCGTCGCGCTGGCCGGTGCGATGTGGGAGCGGCCGATCAACGATTCGACCGAGTTCTTCCTCGCGGGTCAGGTCCGTCTGGAAGGTGACCAGCGCACCTCGACCCAGGCGGTGATCCTGCCGACCGTGGCAGCAGGCTCGACCCAGGCGCAGGTGCAGGCAGCGGTGGACGCAGCGCCGCCGATCATCGCCGACATTCAGGACGGCAAGGCCTTCGTGAACCTGCGTGCAGGTCTGCGCTTTGCCAACGGCGCCTATGCGATCGAAGGCTGGGTCAACAACCTCACCGACGAAGTGGTGCGCGGGGTGACCATCAACACCACGCTGCGCGGTTCGGGTGCGGCCAACTCGCGTTCGGCCTTCACCCTGCCGCCGCGCCAGTACGGCGTGACGCTGCGCGCCAAGTTCTGATCGCGTAAGCAACAGTTAGCTCCGGCCAACGGAGCGGGAGAGGAAGGGCGGTCCTGGAAACGGGGCCGCCCTTTCTTTTTTGTTTTGCGAAGGCGCCTCCGCGCCTTCGTCCTCGGTGCGTTTCAAGTCCTGCGGACTTGAGCACCTGCGGGCGCGCGGTCGCGCTTGCGACACCTTTGGCGTCGTTACTGCGCTACAATTTGGGGTCAGGTGTGGGCCAACGAAAAAGGCGACCCGTTGCCGAGCCGCCTTCTCAAACCTCGATCATCCACACCAAACGGTCGTGCCAGCGACCGCAAGGGCGACTGCCCGCCCGCAGGTGCCCGGGGCGCAGCCCCGGATCAGCACCGAGGACGTGCCCGCGCAGGCGGGCACGCTCACATAGAACGCGCGATCAGCATCTTCATGATCTCGTTCGATCCGCCGTAGATGCGGGCGATGCGGGTGTCGCGATACATCCGGGCGATGGCGTAATCATTGATGTAGCCCGCCCCGCCGTGGAATTGCAGGCACTTGTCGACCACTTCGCTTTGCAGCTCGGTCACCCAGTATTTCGCCATGCTCGCGGTCGCCACATCCAGCTTGCCTTCGAGCAGCTTGGCGATGCAGTCATTCACGAACACGCGGGCTGCGGTGCCGCGCGCCTTGAGGTCGGCGAGGGTGAACTGGGTGTTCTGGAAATCCCAGATCGTCTTGCCGAAGGCCTTGCGGTTCTTGACGTATTCGACCGTCACATCGAGCGCCTTCTCGATCCCGGCAATCGCGCCCATGGCGATCACCAGACGTTCCTGCGGCAGCTCGCCCATCAGCTGGTAGAACCCGCGCCCCTCGACCCCGCCGAGCAGATTGTCGGCCGGAATGAAGACGTTGTCGAAGAACAGCTCCGAGGTGTCCTGCGCATCCAGCCCGATCTTGTCGAGCTTGCGGCCACGGGTGAAGCCTTCCGCGCCTTCGGTTTCGAGCAGCAGCAGCGAGATGCCCTTGGCCCCTTCGGCCGGATCGGTCTTGGCGACGACGATGATGAAGTCCGCCAGCTGGCCGTTCGAAATCCAGGTCTTGGACCCGTTGAGCCGGTAGCCGTTGCCGTCCTTCAGCGCGGTGGTCTTGATCGACTGAAGGTCGCTGCCCGCGTCAGGCTCGCTCATTGCGATCGCGCTGACGAGATCGCCCGAAACGAGGCGGGGGAGATATTTCTGCTTCTGCTCCTCGGTGCCGTGACGCACGAGGTAGGGCAGGATGATGGTGTTGTGGAGCGAGGCGCCGAAGCCGTCGACGCCGTATTCGCCCTGCTTGGAGATCACCACCATATCGTGGCGGAAGTCGCCGCCGTGGCCGCCATATTCGGTCGGCACCGACACGCCGAGCAGGCCTGCTGCCCCGGCTTCGCGCCAGAATTCGCGTTCGACCATGCCGTCCTCGCGCCACTTCTCGACCCGCTTTTGCGGCGCGTGCTGGGCGTAGAACTTGCCGACCGCGTCGGCGAAGATGGCGATTTCTTCCTCTTCCATGAAGGCCGGTTGCGGCACATCGATGACAGGCATTTGTCTCTCTCCCTGAAGGTCTCGGTCATGTCCGGCCCGTCCGGCACAGCGCCAATGTTTCACGTGAAACATTGCACAATCTGCGCCTGAAACGGGCCTGAAAGGGGTCTAGAAGGGGTCTAGAGCGACCTGGACGGGGTCTAGCGCCCCTTCCCGAACCCCTTTTGGTAACTTACTTGCCCGTCCAGTTGGGCTTGCGCTTTTCGGCGAAGGCCGCCGCGCCTTCGCGGGCGTCGTGGCTGACGAACACCGGCGCGATCAGCTCGCCCTGCTTGGCATAGCGTTCGTCCATCGCCCAGCCGCGCGACTGCTTGATGATCTGCTTCGACACCTTCACCGCCAGCGGGCCGTTGGCGGCGATGCGCGCGGCCAGCGCCTTGGCGGCATCGATCGCGCTGCCTTCGGTCACTTCGTTGATGAGGCCAAGCTGGAACGCCCGCGCCGCATCGATGAAATCGCCGGTCAGCGCCAGTTCCATCGCCACGCGCTGCGGAATCTGGTCGGGCAGCATCATCACGCCCCCGGCGGCCGCGACAAGGCCGCGCTTCACTTCGGGAATGCCGAACTTCGCACCCGCGTTGGCGACCACGAGATCGCAGGCGATCATCAGCTCCAGCCCGCCTGCCAGCGCATAGCCTTCCACCGCCGCGATCAGCGGCTTCTGCGGCGGAGCTTCGACCACGCCGCCGAACCCGCGACCATCCACGGTCGGCCGCTCGCCGCGCAGGAAGCCCTTCAGATCCATCCCCGAACAGAAGGTGCCGCCCGCGCCGGTCAGGATGCCGACGCGCAGGCTGTCGTCACTGTCGAGCCGGTCCATCGCTGCGGCAATCCCTTCGGCCGCAGCGCGGGTCATCGCGTTCTTGGCTTCGGGGCGGTTGATGGTGACGATGAGGACGCCGTCCTCCACTTCGGTCAGCACTTCGGGTGCGGTGGTGTCGCTCACGCTTCTCTCTCCTATCGAATTTGGCATTGCGTTTCGAAACGCAATTCTTGTGCGAGTGGTGCAGTGGGTTTACGTGACCGTCAACCGCATTTTCGCTACATCGGGAGAGGAACATCATGGCCGAGGCATATATCATCGACGCAGTGCGCACCCCGCGCGGGATCGGCAAGCAGGGCAAGGGCGCGCTGGCCGCGTGCCATCCGCAGCATCTCGCCGCGACTGTCCTCAAGGCAATCAAGGACCGCAACAATCTCGACACCGCGACGGTCGATGACGTGATCTGGTCGGTCAGCACGCAGGACGGGATGCAGGCGGGCGACATGGGCCGCATGGCGGCGCTCGATGCGGGCTATGACATCACCTCGTCCGGCACCACGCTTGATCGCTTCTGCGGCGGCGGGATCACCAGCGTCGCGCTCGCCGCCGCACAGGTGATGAGCGGGATGGAGGATTGCGTCGTCGCGGGCGGGACCGAGATGATGAGCCTCACCGCCGCGATGGGCCAGGAAAAGATGCGCGCCGGGATCAAGCCGCCGATGATGGGCAGCTACAACCAGCGGCTTCAGAAGGTGCACCCGCAATCGCACCAGGGCATCTGCGGCGATGCGATTGCCAGCATGGAGGGCTTCACCCGCGAGGAGCTGGACGAGGTCGGCTACCGCTCGCAGCAGCGCGCCGCCGAGGCGATCGCCGAAGGGCGCTTTGCCAAGTCGGTGGTGCCGGTGGTGGATGACGAGGGCAATGTGATCCTCGACCGCGAGGAATATCCGCGCCCGCAGACCACCCGCGAAGACCTTGCGAAGCTGGAACCGGCCTTCCCCAAGATCGCCGATGTGCCGCTCGACGAGGCGGGCACCACCTTCCGCAAGCTGATCAACCAGAAATATCCCGATCTCGACATCAAGCATTTCCACCACGCGGGCAATTCGTCCGGTGTGGTCGATGGCGCGGCGGCGGTGCTGATCGCGTCGAAGGACTATGCCCAGAAGCACGGGTTGAAGCCCCGCGCCCGCATCGTCGCCACCTGCAACATGGGCGATGATCCGACGCTGATGCTCAACGCGCCGGTCCCGGCGGCGAAGAAGGTGCTGGCCAAGGCGGGCCTCACCAAGGACGACATCGACCTCTACGAAATCAACGAGGCTTTCGCCGTGGTCGCCGCCAAGTTCGTGCGCGATCTCGATCTCGATTGGGACAAGGTCAACGTCAATGGCGGCTCGATTGCCTTGGGCCACCCGATCGGCGCGACGGGATCGATCCTGATCGGCACCATCGTCGATGAGCTGGAGCGTCGCGGAGGCCGCTATGGCCTCGTCACGATGTGCGCGGCGGGCGGCATGGCCCCGGCGATCATCGTCGAGCGGGTCGACAACTTTGTCGACTAAGGTTGCTGACAACACCCCGGTCATCATCGGGGTCGGCCAGTATTCGGAGAGGGTGGGCGAGCCGGGCTACGAAGCCCTCTCCTACATGGATCTGGCCGGACGGGCGCTGGGTGCGGCGATTGCCGACAGCGGGGCCACGGGGTCGGTGGCGGAGGCCATCGACACTCTCGCTGCGATCCGCGCCTTCGAAATGTCGCGGCCAGACAGGAAGCCGCCCTTCGGGGCTGCGGACAATGTGCCGCGTGCGATTGCCAGGCGGGTCGGCGCCAATCCGGCGCGGGCGATCCTGACGACGACGGGCGGGCAGACCAACCAGCAGCTCGTGGGCGAGTTCGCCTCGGCCATCGCTGCTGGGACAAGCCAATGCGCGGTGATCGTCGGCTCCGAAGCGATCTCGACCGTGCTGGCGCTCTCTGCCAAGGGCGAGATTCCCGACTGGTCGGAAGAAATCGGCGGCGACTTCGAGGATCAGGGCTTCGGGGTCGAAGAACTGCTGGAGCCGGTGCTGTTCATGCACGGCGCGAGCGGGGCGATCCCGCTCTATGCCCTCGCCGAGAATGCACGGCGGCACAAGCTGGGCATGGGGCTGGAGGAATACCGGCATGAAATCGGCAAGCTGTTCGCTCCGTTCACACGCGTCGCAGCGGCGAACCCGCACTCCGCCGCTCCGGTGGAGCGCAGCGCAGAGGAGCTAGCCACCGTCACCGACCGCAACCGCATCGTTGCCGAGCCCTATCCGCGCATGACGGTCGCCCGCGATCAGGTGAATCAGGCGGCGGCGGTGATCGTCGCCAGCGCCGGGCTGGCGCGGGCGCTGGGCGTTCCCGAGGACAAGTGGGTGCACATCCACGCCGTCACCGCCGCGACCGAATTGAAGCTCTCGCAGCGGCCCGACCTTGCGGGCAATCCGGCCTCGCTGGCATCGGTCGATGCGGCGCTGGCGCTGGCAGGGAAGGGGATGGCCGAAATGGCCTATCTCGATTTCTATTCGTGCTTCGCGATCCCCGTGTTCAACCAGTGCGACCATTTCGGGCTGGCGGTGGACGACCCGAGGGGCCTGACGCTGACGGGGGGCTTGCCGTTCTTCGGCGGGGCGGGGAACAACTATTCGGCCCACGCCATCGCCGAAGCGGTGCAGCGGGTGCGCGGCGACCGGGGCAGCTTCGCGCTGGTGGGCGCGAATGGCGGCTGGATGAGCAAATATGCGACCGGCATCTATTCGACCGAGCCGGCGGACTGGAGCGCCAATGACCGCTTCGCCGTGCTCCCCAAGGCGACCGACAAGGTGCCGCTGGCGAAGGGGCCGGTGGATGCCGCGACGGTGGAGACCTACACCATCAACCGCGGCCCCAAGGGCGCAGAGGCGATCTTCATCGGCCGCAGCGACGCGGGCGAGCGGGTGGTGGGCAATGCCGACCTTGCGGACCCCGCAACCGCCGCAGCCTTCGAGAGCGGCGAGCCTTTCGGCAAGCGGCTTGCCCTGACGCAGGATGATCGCGGGCGGACTTGGGGCAAAATCGCCTGACCTTGCGCGAATCGCCGCTTTCGGATAGATGGTTTCAATTGAAACTATCTATCCGAAGAGGGGATCGCCCATGAACGCACCGACCATGCCGCAAGGGGCCAAAGACCTGTTCGACAACCCCGCCGGGCTCGACGGGTTCGAATTCGTCGAGTTCTGCGCGCCGGAGAAGGGCGTGCTCGAACCGGTGTTCGAAGCGATGGGCTTCACCCGCGTCGCGCAGCACCGCTCGAAGGACGTGCACCTGTGGCGGCAGGGCGGCATCAACCTGATCGCCAATTACGAGCCGCGCTCGCCTGCGTGGTATTTCGCCCGCGAGCATGGCCCCTCGGCCTGCGGCATGGCGTTCCGGGTCCGCGATGCGGCCAAGGCCTATGACCACCTCATCGCGAAGGGGGCAGAGCCGGTCGCCGTGCAGACCGGGGTGATGGAACTCCGCATCCCCGCGATCCGCGGCATCGGCGGGGCGATCCTCTATCTGGTCGACCGCTACGAGGGCGCGGCTGGCGGTAACGGCCTCACCATCTACGACATCGATTTCGAATACCTGCCGGGTGTCGAGCGCCGCCCCGTCGGCGCGGGCTTCCATACCATCGATCACCTCACCCACAACGTTTATGGCGGGCGGATGAAGTATTGGGCCGACTATTACGAGACCCTGTTCAACTTCCGCGAGATCCGCTTCTTCGACATCAAGGGCGAATACACCGGGCTCACCTCCAAGGCGCTGACCGCGCCCGACGGCAAGATCCGCATCCCGCTCAATGAAGAGGGCGAGGGCGGGAAGGGCCAGATCGAGGAGTTCCTGCGCGCCTTCAACGGCGAGGGCATCCAGCACATTGCCCTCATCTGCGATGATCTGGTGGCCTGCTGGGACCGCCTGCAAACACTCGGCGTCCCCTTCATGACCGCGCCGCCTGCCACCTATTACGAGATGCTCGCCGAACGCCTGCCCGGCCATGGCGAGGATGTCGATGCGCTCAAAATGCGCGGCATCCTGCTCGACGGCACCACCGAAGGCGGCTCGCCCCGCCTGCTGCTCCAGATCTTCGCGCAGGCGCAGGTCGGGCCGGTGTTCTTCGAATTCATCCAGCGCAAGGGCGACGAGGGCTTCGGCGAGGGCAACTTCAAAGCCCTGTTCGAAAGCATGGAGCGCGACCAGATCATCCGCGGCGTGCTCAATGTCGAGGAACCGGCGGAGTAATTGACTTCGTCATTGCGAGCGGAGGCGGAAGCGAAGCTGGCTGAAGGCAACCAATCCATGGACAGGCCTCGCGGCAAGAGGCACCTTCAAGCCATGGATTGCCACGTCGCCTTCGGCTCCTCGCAATGACGAGAGGAGAGGAATGAGAGCATGACCCACCCCGTAACCCTCGCCGGCATTCACCACGCCGCCTATCGCTGCAAGGACGCGAAGGAGACCGTGGAATGGTACGCCCGCGTGCTGGGCATGACCTACACCACCGCCTTTGCCGAGGATCACGTGCCCTCCACCGGCGAGTATGATCCCTACATGCACATCTTCCTCGACGCGGGGAACGGCAACATCCTCGCCTTCTTCGAGCTGCCGAACCAGCCCGAGATGGGCAAGGACCCGAACACGCCCGCCTGGGTGCAGCACCTGGCGCTGAAGGTGCCGTCGGAAGAGGCGCTGCTGGCGGCCAAGGCGCATATCGAGGGGCAGGGCATCGACGTGCTCGGCCCGACGCATCACGGCATCTTCAAGTCGATCTACTTCTTCGATCCCAACGGCCACCGCGTGGAACTCGCCGCGGATATCGGCACGGCGGAGCAATACGAAGAACTCGCCCGCGTCGCCCCGGTGATGCTGGAGGAGTGGAGCCAGACCAAAAAGGCCCCGCGCCACGCCGACTGGCTGCACGAGATTGCACGGGCCGAACACGCGGCGAAGGGCTGATTCTCCCCTCCCCTAGGGGAGGGGCTGGGGGTGGGGGCTCTGCCCTATCGGATGTCGAACCCCCATCCCCAACCCCTTCCCCGAGGGGAAGGGGCGGAAGACATTTGATCCAGCGCAAAGCCCCCGCGCCGCATCTCCCTCACCTTGGCAGCATCCAGAGGGGGGAGTCGGCCCATGCGCATTCTGTTCGTTCATCCCAATTACCGTTCCGGCGGGGCCGAGATTGCCGGAACATGGCCGCCCGCATGGGTCGCCTACCTGTCGGGCCCGCTGAAGCGCGCCGGGTTCGACGACATCACCTTCATCGACGCGATGACCGAGGGGCTGTCGGACGACGAGCTGCGCCAGCGCATGACCGCGCTTCAGCCCGATGTGGTCGGCACCACCGCCATCACTCCCTCGATCTACGCCGCCGAACGTGTGCTGGAAATCGCCGCGCTGCATGTGCCGCAGGCGGTGCGGGTGCTGGGCGGGATCCATGCGACCTTCATGTACCAGCAGGTGCTGGCCGAGGCACCGCATATCGATGTGATCGTGCGCGGCGAGGGGGAGGAGATCGCGGTCGAACTCTTCACGGCGATCAAGGAAGGCCGCTGGCCCGCCGACGCGCGCACAATCAAGGGCCTTGCCTTCCGCGAGGGCGAGCAGGTGATCGCCACCGAGGCCGCGCCCACGATCAAGGACATGGCCTCGATCAGGCCCGACTGGGATGTGCTCGACTGGAGCCAGTACACCTACATCCCCCTCGGCACCCGCGTCGCGATCCCCAACCTCGCGCGCGGCTGCCCCTTCACCTGTTCCTTCTGTTCGCAGTGGAAGTTCTGGCGCGACTACCGCGTGCGCGATCCTAGGCACGTGGTCGACGAAATCGAGGAGCTGCACGAGAAACACGGCGTCGGCTTCTTCATCCTCGCCGACGAGGAGCCGAGCATCAACCGCAAGACCTTCGTCAAATTCTGTCAGGAGCTGATTGATCGCGGTCTGCCCGACAAGGTGAAGTGGGGGATCAACACCCGCGTCACCGATATCTACCGCGACCGCGACCTGCTGCCCTTCTACCGCAAGGCGGGCCTCGTCCATGTCAGCCTCGGCACCGAGGCGGCGGCGCAGATGAAGCTCGACCGGTTCAACAAGGAAACCAAGGTCGAGGAGAACAAGGAAGCGATCCGGCTGCTGCGCGAGGCGGACATCTTCACCGAGGCGCAGTTCATCGTCGGGCTGGACAACGAGACGGCCGAGACGCTGGAGGAAACCTACCAGATGGCGTGGGACTGGCAGCCCGATCTCGCCAACTGGGCGATGTACACCCCCTGGCCCTTCACCCCCCTGTTCGAGGAGCTGAAGGACAAGGTCGAGGTCCACGACTTCTCGAAATACAATTTCGTCACCCCGATCATGAAGCCCGCCGCGATGGAACGCGGGGAGCTGCTCGACGGGGTGATGAAGAATTACCGGCGCTTCTACATGAGGAAGGCGCTGTTCCATTATCCCTGGCGCGGCACGGGGTTCCGGCGGCGCTATCTGCTCGGCTGCCTGTGGGCGTTCCTGAGGGCGGGTTTCAAGCGGACCTTCTACGATCTCGGCAAGGCGGGCTACTGGGGCCCGCAGACCAAGAAGCAGCTCGACTGGCACTTCGACGAAAGCCGCCTCGCCGCTGCCGATGCCGCGACCGACTGGGAGACCAATGCCGACAAGGCCGCGCAGGCACAGGCCCGGCGCGAGGCGGTGCGCGAGCAGATGAAGGAACGCGGCGAGCAGCGCCGCCGGGACCGGATCAATGTCGATTGAGGCGCGGCTGGTCCCCGGTCGGCGTCATCCGGCGCTGATCGGTCCCAATGCGGTGCTGCAGGCCGTGGCGGTGATGGAGGACCGGCTGGGCCATGCCGAAACCCAGGCGATCCTTGCCGATGCGCAGATCGCGGCGTTGCCGACCGGCGATCACATGATCCCCGAGATCGAGGTCCTTCGGCTGCACCGCTGGCTGGCGCTGCACGATCCGATGGGGAGCTTTGTGATCGCGCGCGAAGCGGGGGCGAGGACGGCCGATTACATCATCGCCAACCGCATTCCCGCGGCTGCCGTGTGGCTGCTGCGGCACCTGCCGGCAGGGCTCGCCGCGCCGCTGCTGATGGCTGCGATCGGCAAGCACGCATGGACCTTCATCGGCGCGGGCCGCTTTACCCCGCAGGGCGCATGGGCCTTCACGATCGATCGCAGCAAGGCGCTCGATCCGGTGCTGCCGCCCGACAGCCTGTTCCATTGGTATGCCGCCGTGTTTACGCGGCTTTACCGGCGGCTGGTGGCGGATGACTGCCGCTGCATGGTCGATCCCGCGACGGACGGCGAGGCGCTGGCGCGACATTTTGTTATCCGGCGCCAGCGAGTCTGATCGGCGTCACATCGCCACAGGTTAGTCCAGCGTTTTATTTTTACGCGGCCACGTTGACTCGCGTATTGCCCCTTAATAATTATTTACGACCTGATCAGTGCGCCATTCCTGCGCGGCTGGCAGTCCATAAGCAGTTCCGGGGGGAAGCTGAATGAAGTTTGCTACAGCCCACATCGGTGCGTTCGTTTCGCTGTGCGCGATTGCCACGGCTGCCCCGGCGCTGGCGCAATCGAACGGGCAATCGGCCAACGACCTGCGTCTCCCCGAGACCGAGCGTGATGCGCGTGAAAAGAACATGCGCGTCGAACGCGATGGCGGGATGAAGGCACCCTGTCCGTTCGAGGGCAGCGAGCTCAAGGTCACGATCAACAGCGTCCAGTTCGGCAATGCCCGCGGCGGTCCGCTCGATGAAAAGCTGGCGGCGTCCCTCGCAGGGGTCACCGCGCCGCAGGGCCTGCAACCGATCAGCGTGGTCTGCGATGTGCGCGATGCCGCCAACCAGGCGCTGCGTCAGGATGGCTGGATCGCCAGCATCCAGGTGCCGCAGCAGGATCTGGCGGGCACGCTGCGGCTGGATGTCGTATCGGCGCGCATTTCGGAAATCCGCGTCAACGGCGATGCCGGGCCTTATCGCAATGCGCTCGCCGATGTGCTGGAGCCGTTGCAGGCGCTCGATCCCCTGAACGAGCGTGATGCCGAGCGGATTCTGCTCAACGCCAATGATATCCCCGGCCTCAGCGTCCGGCTGGCGCTGGCGCCTTCGGGCGAGGCGCCGGGTCTGGTGGTCGGCAACCTGTCGGTCGATTTCGAACGCTACGCCGCCTTCTTCAACGCCCGCAACTACAACGCCCGCAGCATCGGGCGCGAAACCGGCTTTGCGCGGATCGACATCCACGGGCTGACCGGGCTGGCAGACCGCACCTTCATCGGCGGCCAGACCACGGTCGATTTCGAAGAGCAGACGATCCTGCAGGCCGGCCACGAATTCGGTCTGGGGTCGAGCGGGCTGCGGCTTGGCGGGCAGGTCACCATGGCGTGGGCCAAGCCGACGATCCAGAACCTGCCGCTGGAAACCGATACGCTGCTGGCGAACATCGCGCTCACCTATCCGCTGGTGCGCACGCCGCTGAAATCGACCAACCTTTCGTTCGGGTTCGATTACATCGATCAGGATAATTCGGTCGGCGTCACCAATCTCAGCAGCGATTCGCTGCGCACGCTGTATCTGCGCGCAGAGACGCAGGGCCGCAAGACGCGGCTCGACCGGTCGACCTGGCTGACCTATTCCGCCTTCACCGAAGTGCGGCAGGGCCTCAGCGCCTTCGGGGCGACCAAATTCGGCGGGCCTTTCGGCTTTGCCCAGACCGATGGCGTCTCCGCCTCGCGCCCGTTCGGCGATGCCTCCGCGCTGGTGGTGCGCGGCGGGATGGATGCGACCTTCTATTTCAACGAAACCTTCGATCTGCGCACGCGGGTGGAAGGCCAGTGGACCGATGATCCGCTGCTGAACTTCGACGAATATTCGATCGGCAACCTCAGCATCGGGCGCGGCTATGATCCGGGCGCGAACAGCGGCGACCGTGCGCTGGGCGCTACGATCGAACCGGCGGTGACGCTGTTCGACGACATGAAGAACCGGCTGCAGGCTTTCGGCTTCTACGACATCATCAAGCTCGAAAACCTCGATCCCAACACCCCCTCGCCCGAACGCACGCTGGCATCGGTCGGCGGGGGTCTGCGCTTCGCCATGGGCAGCGGGCTCAATGTCGAGGTCGCCTATGCCAAGCCGCTCGACAAGGCGCTGGCTTTCGATGCGGAAAAACCGCCTGAGCGCGTGCTCTTCACGCTCACCACCCGCTTCCCGGCACTGTTCCGTTAAGCCCCTCAGGCGACAGGAGAATTCGAGATGGCAATTGCGAACCGGAAAATCCGCTCGAGCATGTTGCTCTCCACCGCCATGGCCGCAGCCTTCGCTGTGCCGGGGGTGGCCCATGCCCAGCTGGTGCGTTCGGGCGATCTGGTCGATGCGATCGACAGCGGCGGGAACCCCGGCCAGCTGAACGTCGTCGATGTCGATGCGAACACCACCGACATGACCGTGCTGAGCCGGGTGGTGGTGGCCAACTGGACGCGCTTCAACGTTCCGGTCAACACCACGGTCAACATCACCAACGGCACGGTTGAACCGACTGCGACGCTGGTGAACCGCGTGATCGGCGGCAATCCGTCCACCATCCGAGGGAACATCAACGCGCAGGATGTGAACCTGTGGCTGATCAACCAGAACGGCATCCTGTTCGGTGACGGCGCGACCGTGAACAGCGCGTCGTTCTTCGCCTCGACACTCGATGTCAGCGATGCCGATCTGTTCGATTTCTATGAGGGCACCAACCTTGCGGGCAATGGCTCGGGCGTGCTCAATTTTTCGGGCGGTCTCGGCAACGCGGTCCGCACCAACTCGGCCAACGTTTCCTTCGTGACCGACGGGTCGCTGATGTTCGTCTCCGAGCAGCTGACCCTTAATGCCAGCTTCGATGCAGGCACGGGCCATGTCAGCTTTGTCACCGCCGCCGATGTCGATGTCAGCTTCACGCCGGGCAGCCCGCTGACCTATGTGGTCAACGCAGGCACCACCGTGGCACGCGGGCAGACGATCAACGGCAGCGTGACCGGCAACAATGTCGATTTTGCCATGTTCACTGCCGCCGGCGTCACCGACGCCGTGCTTCAGGTGAACGCTCTGGTCAACGCCAACACTGCGGTCGCGACCGATACCGGCATCCGCCTGATCGCTGGCGGGGATTCGCCGGTGCTCGCCTCGATTGGCGGCGACATGACCAGCACCGGCTTTGTCGATATCGATCTGGAAGACGGCAGCACCCTGCGCGCCACCGGCACGATCACCGGCAGCGCGATCGACATCGACGTGAGCGGCGAGGCCCGTGTGGCCAATCTTGTCACCACGGCGGGCGATCTGTCGGTCACCGCCGACGCGATTGACGGCGACGACTTCTCGGCCACGGGCGGGAATATCACCCTTGCCGGCACCAACGGCGTGGCAACCGGCGGGCTGACCGCGACCGGCAATATCGCCGCAACCAGCAGCAACAGCGGCACGATCACGCTCGGCGATCTCGATGCCGGCGGCGGGGTCAATATCCAGACGCTGGGCCGCGTGACCGCCGGTTCGATCACCGCGGGCGGCAACCTCGCAATCGGCGTCCTGAACTTCGATTTTACCGCGGATGACCCGGAATCCGTCACGCTTACCGGTGATGTCAGCGCGGCGAATATCGCCATTTCCGGACGCACCGGGGTCGTTGCGCAGGATCTGGCTGCCACGGTCGGCAGAATCGACATTACCAGCGGCGGCAATGTGACCGCCGGCGATGTCAGCGCGCCCGGCGATATCTTCTTCGATGCGTCCAACACCGGCCGCGCCACCTTTGGCAGCCTCGTTTCCAGCGGCGGACGGGTCGCGATAAACGGGCGGATTCCCGATGTGATCGCGATCACGGGCCTGACCCAGGGCACGCTGGTCAACCTGCTCAGCCTGGGCAACATGACCACGGGCAACGTTGTGGCCACCAATGGCAACGCTGCGCTGCGTTCCATCAACGGCGGTCTCACTGCGGGGAATGTCGGCGCCACCAACGGGGCTGTCACGGTCCGCTCGGCAACCGGCACCACGGCGGGCAATCTGTCTGCGACCGGCGGATCGGTTATCGTCGAATCCGGCGGGGCCATCACCACCGGCGGGATCAGCGCGACCTCGAACGGCGGGCCGGTGCAATCGATCACCGTCACCAGCACGGGGGGCGGGGACCTCAACCTCGGCGGGCTTGCGGCTGACGGCAACGTCACCCTCAATACACTCGGGCGGATCACTGCGGGCGGCGTGACCGCTGGCGGCGCCTTGAGCGTCGGCGCCACGCGCGAACCGCTGAGTGTCACCTTCACCGGCAATATCGATGCCGGATCGGTCACCATCGATTCGCTCGGCGCACTGGTTGCGCAGGATATTCTGGCACGCACCGGCGCGATCGATATCGATGTCGGCGGCACGATCACCACCGGCGATCTCGAAGCCGATCTGATCGCCCTGCTGGGCGTCGGCGCGATCACCACCGGCGATATCCTGACCAACCAGTCGCTCAACATTGCGGCAACCGGCGGCAGCCTGACAGTCGGCAATGTCGCGGTGCGCAATGCCGGCGCGACGCTGAGCCTTTCGGCCAGCGGTGCGGGCGCGAATGTGGTGGCGGGCAACCTGCGCACCAATGATGGCAACATCCTCGTCAGCGCCGCCAATGCGATCACCGCCGGACTGGTGGCGACCTCGCTGGCGGGCAGTTCGACGGCGGGCACCATCGGGCTCCACGCCGGTCAGAACATCACCACCGGAGAACTCGTCGCGGGCGAGGATCTGCTGGCCGTTGCGGGCGGCAACTTCACCGCGGGCGCGATCACTGTGGGCGATGATGCGATCATCACCGCAACCGGCAGCGTCACCACCGGCAACGTCCTGACGACCGGCCTTGGCAGCGATGCCAACCTGCCCTCGTTCAGCGGCGCCGCGGGCGCCTCGACCCTCAGCTTTGCTGCCGAAACGCAGACCGGCAGCAACGTCGCGATCACCGCAGGCGGCGCGCTGTCGAGCGGGACGATCACCGCGCAGGACAACCTGACGCTCAATGCCGCCAGCATTGCCACGCAGGCGCTGACGGCGGTCAACGGCAGCGTCGATCTGACCGCGCTCGGCGGGATCACCACGGCCTCGATTGCGGCGGGCGATGCGATTGCAGTCGAAAGCACCAATGGCGGCGCGCTGAACCTGGGCCAGCTCGATGCGGGCGCGGGCATCACGCTCGACACCACCGGCAGCATTGGCGCGGCGGCCGTGACGGCTGGTGGCAGCCTGCTGGTCGGCGGCACGCTGCGGCCCTCGCAGGTGAACTTCACCGGCAATGTCAGCGCGCTGGATATCGGCATCGGCACCAATGGCGCGCTCACCGCGCTCGATCTGGTGTCGACCGGCGGCCTGATCGATGTCAACGCAGGCTCGATCAACGCGCTGGCGGTGGAGTCGAACGGCGGCGCGGTCAGCCTGGTGGCGACCGGCGGGATCACCACGGTCGAGATCACCTCGGCAGAAGGCATCATCGTCGAAAGCACGGCGGGCGGCGCACTCGACCTTGGCACGCTCGATGCGGTGCAGGGCATCACGCTCGATACCGCAGGCAGCATCACCACGGCGGGCATTACCGCTGGCGGCGGGCTGTTCGTCGGCCAGCTGCTCACGCCGGGCGCGGTGACCTTCACCGGCGATGTGACTGCGGAGAGCATCACGCTGGACGCGCTGGGCAACTTCAATGCGCTTGATCTGACCTCGACCAATGGCGTGATCGACCTCAATGCCCGTGTGATCATTGCGGGCAATGTCGATGCCAATGGCGGCGATGCGCTGCTGCTGGGGGCCAACCGGGTCCAGACGAGCTCGATCTCGTCGACCGGCAATATCGATGTCGAAGCCACCAATGCCGGCGGGCTGAACCTCGGCACGCTCGATGCTGGCGGGACGATTGCGCTCGACACGATCGGTGCGATCACCACCGGCATGATCACGGCTGGCGGTGCGCTGACAGTCGGCCAGACGCTGGTTCCGGGTGCGGTGACCTTCACCGGCGACGTGACGGCGGAGAGCATCACGCTGGACGCGCTGGGCGCGCTCACTGCGCTGGGCCTGACTTCGACGGGTGGCGTGATCGATCTCGACGCCCGCTCAATCACGGCTGGCGCGGTTTCGGCGACCGGCGGCGGGGCAACCCTCCTGGCGCGCGATTTCGTTACGACCTCTTCGATCTTCGCCACCGGCGGCATCGATGTCGACAGCACCAATGGCGGCGCGCTGGACCTCGGCACGCTGGATTCGGGTGCGAACATCACGCTCGATACGACGGGCAGCATCACCACCGGCATGATTACCGCCGTGGGCGATCTGGTGGTCGGCGCGCTGCGCGAACCGGGCACGGTCAACTTCACCGGCAACGCAACTGCGCGCAGCATCACGGTGGATGCGAACCTCGCCCTTACCGCGCTCGATCTGACCACGACCGGCGGATCGATCGATATTGATGCCCGTTCGATCACCGCAGACGCGCTCACCACCGTGGGCGGCGATGTGACGCTGCTGGCGCGCGATGGCGTGACCACCGCGTCGATCACCTCGGCAGGCTTCATCGATGTCGACAGCACCAATACCGGCGCGCTGAACCTCGGCACGCTGGATGCCGGTGCGGCGATTGCGCTCGACACCACCGGCAGCATCACCACGGCCGGGATCACCGCCGATGGCGCGCTGCTGGTCGGCCAGACCCGTGCGCCGAATGCGGTGACTTTCCTCGACGATGTGACGGCGCGCAGCATAACCATCGACACCACCGGCGCGCTCGAAGCGCTGAACCTTGCTTCGACCAATGGCACGATCGACATCGGCGCCCGTTCGATCCAGGCGGACAACATCGCGGCGACCGGCGGCGATGTGGTTCTGCTGACGACCACCTTCGTCAACACCGATTCGATTGCGGCGACCGGCCTGATCGATGTCGACAGCACCAACAGCGGCAATCTCGACCTCGGCACGCTGACGGCGGGTGGCAACATCTCGCTCGACACGCTGGGCGAGGTGACTGCCGGGATGACGACTTCGGGCGGTGCGCTGACGGTCGGCGTGGCGCGCACCCCTGCGCTGATCACCTTCACCGGCGACGCGGTGGCGCGGAGCATCCGCCTGCTGTCGCGCGGGGCGATTGCGGCGCTCGATCTCGAAGCGACCAGCGGCAATGTCGAAATCGAGGCGCGCACCTCGGTCGACACCACCTCGATCACCGCGAGCGGGCTGATCGATGTCGACAGCACCGGCGGCGGCGCGCTGCGCCTTGGCACGCTGAACGCCGGGCAGGGCATCACGCTCGACACCACCGGCAGCATCACCACGGCGGCGATCACCGCTGGCGGCGCTCTGGTGGTTGGCAGCGTGCGCAAGCCTTCGACCGTGACCTTCGGCGGCAATGCGCGGGCGCTCAGCATCACGGTTGACGCGACCGGCGCCTTCAGCGGCCAGAACCTCACCTCGACCGGCGGCGTGATCGATATCGACGCTGGCACGATCAACGCGCTGGCGCTTTCGGCGACCGGCGGCGGCGCGACCCTGCTGGCGAATGGCGGGGTGACCACCCAGTCGATCACCGCGACAGGCGCGATCGATGTCGACAGCACCGTGGGCGGCGCGCTCAACCTCGGCACGCTGGGTTCGGGTGCGGGCATCACGCTCGACACCACCGGCAACATCACCACCGGCATGATCACCGCCACGGGCGATCTGGTGGTGGGTGCGGTGCGCGAGCCGAACAACGTCACCTTCACCGGCAATGCCTCGGCGCGCAACATCACGATCGATGCGGCAGGTGCCTTTACCGGCCAGAACATGACCGCGACCAATGGCACCATCGATGTCGATGCCCGCACGATTGCAGCGGGTGTGCTGGCGGCAACGGGCGGCAATGTCCGCCTGCTGTCGGTCGGCAACATCACCACCGGCGCGATCACCGCGACCCGCGTGGGCATGGCAGGCGGCACCATCGATATCGACAGCACCGGAACCGGGACGGGCGCTGGCGCGCTCAACCTTGGCGCGCTGCTGGCCGATCTCGGCATCACGCTGGATACGGCGGGCGCGATTGCGACCGGATCGGTCACCGCTCGCGGCGGGTCGGTTGTGGCCAACGGTGCCTCGATCACCACCGGCAGCAACGCCATCGCGGCGACCGGCGGCGATGTGGTGCTGCGGGCGAGCGGCGCGATCACCACCGGCGCGGTCAGCGCGACCCGTGCGAACAACGCGGGCGGTGCGATCGATGTGGACAGCACGGCGGGCGGCGCGGTGACCCACGGGGCGATGACCGCCTCGCAGGGCATCACCATCGACACCGCCGGCAGCATTGCCACCGGCGCGATCACCGCAGGCGGCAATCTGGTGGTCGGCGGCACGACGCGGGGCACCACGGTGACCTTCGGCGGGACGGCGCAGGCTGCCAACATCACTGTCGATGCCAGCGGCCTTGTCACCACGCAGTCGCTCGCGGCGGGCACCGGCAACATCGATATCGAGGCCGGCAATCTCGAACTCGCATCGGGCACGGTCGCGGCACGCAATGTCGTCCTGACCTCGTTCATCAACGGCACCATCGGCCTTGGCACGGGCACGGGCACGTTCCAGTTGACCGATACCGAAATCGGGCGGATCAATGCCGACAGCCTGCTGATCAACGCCGGCACCGGCGCGGTGAACATGGCGGGCGTGACCTTCGGGGCGAACACCGGCCGCAACACCGTTTCGATTGCCACCACCGGCGGGATCACGATCACCGGCAATATCACCGGCACGGCAGGCACGGGCCGCAGCTTCCGCTTTGGCGGGACGGCAACCGGAACCGGTCGGGCTTCGCGGATCTTCTCGGACATCAATCTGGCGAATGTGAACCTTGGCACCAACGCGCTCGAACTGCGCGGCGATGCCATCGTGTTCGGCACCAGCACGCTGAACACCGACACCGGCCCTCTTTCGATTGCCAATCTGGTGCGCAACTTTGTCTCGAACCCGAACTCGATCCTCTACGATCCGCGCACTGCCACCATCGCCAATCCGGTCTATCTCACCGCGGGCAACCTCACGGTCACCTACGGCGGATCGGCGCTGTTCCAGAACACCGCACCGCGCACCGGCGGCAACACCTTCCGCGGCGTGGTGCTGGCTGGCGGCAATACGGCGGTGCCGGTGCTGCGGCTCGATCCGGGTGCGCAGCCCAGCAATGGCGGGGCGGTGCAGGCGACCAATGCCTTCGCGCTGTTCGGCAGCATCAACGGTTCCGACGGGCTGGCAGCGGCGCTGCTGGGCGATGCGGTGATTTCGGTCGATGGCGACACGCTGCTCGATGCCTCGCGCATCAACGGCTGCGTGATCGGCAGCGGTGCGGACTGCGTCACCACCATCGTCGGCAATGTCGTGATGACGATGCCGCGCGAAGTGGTCTCGCTGCTGACCGCCGAAGACCGCCTGCTGGTTCCCTTCGATCCGCTGGTCGGCACCAACAACGAAAGCCTGTTCTCCGATGTGGCGAGCGGGAAGGAATGTGAAACGCGGGATGCCAACGGCGTCTGTGTGAGCAACTAGGGAGCTTTGCATCATGTCAGGACTACGGCTGACCCGAAACATCCTCGGCGGCGCGGCGCTTACCCTTGTGCTGTCGGCTTGCGCGACCGTGCCGGGATCCGGCCCGGCGGGCACGCTGGCGCTGGGCGACAATGCGGCGGGTGACCGCTGCACCGCCACCGCCAACTGGACCGATCCGGCGCTCCGCGATTTCGTGAAGAACGCCGATGTCTATTCGGTCAATTGCACCGGCGCGGTAACCGATGCACTGGCGCGGGTGCGCCTGTTCGCCTCTGACGCGGCCCGCACTGCGGCGAGCGGCGATCTCAAATGCGGCGCGCCGAGCGATGTGACGCTCGCCGGGTTTGATCGCGCCACCGCACGGCGCTGTTTCGACCCCGCGCTGGGCTTTGCCACGGTGGTGATCGATGCCGACCGCGGCAGTTCCGCGGTACAGATTTCGGCGGCGAGCAATGCTGTGGGGGCAGGCTATCAGGCGGCCTTGCTGCTGACCGGCCAAGCGGGAGACGGTTCGGTAACCTCGGCCCGCACGCCGGTTGATCTGGCGCGTCTTGCGCCGCTTCCGGCCAGCCTTGCCGAAGCGCAGGGCGCCGGCGGCCCGCGGGAAACCGCCGACACGCTGCTCGCCCGCGCGACCGAACTCAATTTCCGCGGCCTCAGCGTCGATGCTTCGCGCTTTCTGCGTAACGAATTGAACCGCCTGCCCGCCGGCACACCGGCATCGGTGCGGGCGCAGCTGCTGCTTGAGGCAGGGCTGGCGGATTCCAACATCCGCCTGTTCACCAGCGCCAACACCAATTTCGCGGCGGCCGATATGCTGATCCGCGAACTCGCCATCGCCGAACAGCGCGCCCTGCGGCCCAAGCTGGAAACCTATCGCGGGCTGCATGCGCTCAACCAGCGCGAATTCGCCGATGCGCGCAAGATCCTCGCGCCGCTCGCCAATCGCAGCAACGCACGGGCGCAGGGCCTGAACGACCCGGCGACGCTGGTGCAGCTCAACACTGTGGTGACCGACAACACCGACATCCGTTCCTCGATCGCGCTGCCCAATCTCGAACTGGCGCGTGAGACCGTGATCGGCATCCAGGGCAACTGGGCGCTGAGCGTGGCCGAATTGTCATTGGGCGACAGGGCGGCCGCGCTGCGGGCGATCACGCTGGCGCAGAACGAGCTTGAAGGGCTGATCCGCTCGCTTGAAGGGCAGCGGGTCGATCAGGAAGGCCTGTACTGGCTGAATGCGCGGCTGGTGCGCCAGCGCGGCCGCATCCAGGCAGAAAACCGCGACTACAACGGCGCGATCGCCTCGTTTGACCGGGCAATCGCACTGCTGGTCGGCACCTCGCAGGCAAGCTTCGGCGTGTCGGACGATCCGGCGGTGGCCGAACTGCGGCTCGAACGTGCATCGATCATCAGCCGCGCCGGGCGCCCCGCTGCCGAGATCGAGGCGGCCTATGTCGCCGCGCTCGATGCGCTGCGGTCCGCCCGCGAGGGCAGTCCGGGGGTGTCCTCGGGCCTGCTCAACCCCTTCCTCGACAGTCTCGCCTTGCGCATGGCCAATGGCGACAAGGTGGCAGCGCGCCGTTACTTCGATGCGCTTCAGGTTTCCGGTGAAAGCAGCGCGGCGCGCCAGCTCAGCCAGCTTCAGGCGATCGTCGGCGAAGATCCGGCGATTGCCGGAAAGCAGCGCGAGCGGCTTGATCTGCGCCAGCGGCTCGCCAGCCTCGAGACCGGCATTGTCGATGCCCGCAACCTCGGCCAGCCGGTGGACAAGCTGGAGGCCGATCGTGCCCGCACGCAGGCGGCGCTGAGCGATATCGAAGCCGAGCTGGCCGCCAACGCCCGCCTTGCGCAGGTGTCGGATCGTCCCGCCGATCTGGCGGCGTTGCAGGCCAAGCTGAAGCCGGGTGAGGGCTATGTCCGCCTCACCGTGATGAACGATCGCGTGTTCGGCATTCTGATCGACCGCGACAGCGCCACGCCGATCCGGCCCAAGCTGGGCGCGGATGATGTGGTCGGCCTGGCCAAGGCCCTGCGCCGCACTGCGGAAGTGGGCGATGATCAGGTGCTGCCCGATTTCTCGGTCGGCACGGCAACCGCGCTCTATCAGGCGCTGTTCGCCGATATCGACGGCAATCTGCGCGCCAAGACCGAGCTGGTGTTCGATGGCGGCGCAGTGCTCGCCGGCTTGCCCGCGGGCCTGCTGGTCACCGACCGTCCGGCTCCTGCGGCCAAGGGCAAGCGCAAGGCGCGGCACGATTACAGCGAGGTCGCCTTCCTCGCCAAACAGATGCCGACATCGGTTGCCATGTCGCCGCGCAGCTTCATCGCCTCGCGCGAGTTTACGCCTTCGCGGGCAAACAAGGCGCTGATCGGATTTGCCGCGCCCCAAGCCATCGGCCAGCAGCCGATCGGGACGGGCGGCAAGTTCCGGATCGGGCCGTGTCTGGTCGATTCGTCGGCCGTCTCGGCCTTTGCCAACCGCTTCGCTCCGATCCCTGCCGACGAAATCTTCCTCGCCGCCGAAGCGCTGGGCCTCAACGGCCAGCCGACGCTGGTGAGCGGCGCGGGCTTTTCGGACACCGAAATGGTGCGGATCGGCGGGCCGGGGCAGATGGGCCTGATGGATTACAAGGTGCTCCACTTCGCCACCCACGGCCTGACCGAAGGCCAGTTCGATTGCAGCGGCGCGCCTGCGGCTCTGCTGACCTCGTTCGGCGGCCCGGAGTCCGATCTGCTGCTGAGCTATGACGAAATCGCCAGCCTGCGGCTCGACGCCAATCTCGTCGTGCTGTCGGCCTGCGATACCGCCTCGCTGACCAGCGAAGGCACGCAGGTGCGTGTGGGCGAGGCCCAGCCGGGCACCACGCTCGATGGTCTGGTGCGCGCCTTCATCGCAGCGGGCAGCCGTTCGGTGATGGCGACCTACTGGGAAGCGGCCAACAACGACGCCACCAGCCTGCTGATGGCCGAGTTCTACGCCGCCGGACGCGAAAAGACGATTTCCGAATCGCTTAACGAGGCGCAGAATACCCTGATCGGCATCCCGCAGACCTCGCACCCGTTCTTCTGGGCCAGCTTCTTCGTGGTCGGCGACACTGACAACACGATCCTCGGCGGCGCCAACAAGACGGTGGCCGCGCGATAGGGAGACGCATCCGGCAATGCCACCTGCTGCCCGCATCACCGATATGCACACCTGCCCGATGGTCAATCCGGGGCCGGTGCCGCATGTCGGCGGACCGGTGGTCAAGGGGCAGCCCAATGTGCTGACCTGCATGATGCCGCAGGCGCGGGTATCGGACATGTGCGTGTGCGTCGGCCCGCCCGATGTGATCGTGAAGGGCTCGGCCACGGTGCTGGTGGGCAGCCTGCCCGCGGCGCGGCTGGGTGACAACACCGCGCATGGCGGTGTGATCGTCAGCGGCGCGCCGACGGTGCTGATCGGGGATTCGGCCAATTCCGGCGGCGGCGGGGCTGGCGGCGGCATGGGCATGGCGGTGCCGGTGCCCTTCTCCGCCCCCAATCTTCAAGCCAAGGCGATGATCGGGGCGCACAAGGCGGCCAAGCCGTTCTGCCGCATCTGCAAGGCCTAGCGCGCTTGTCGGAATGGTTTGCGATCGTTGACGGGGCCGCCGATCCGCGGCTCTATCCGGTGATTGCCGCCTCAAGCCAGCATGCCTGCCTTTACGAATCCGACTATGATCAGGAAACGCTGGCGGCTCTGCCCCATCTGGTGCGCATGACCCCGGGCGAGCAGCTGCCCGAATTGTGGCGGCGGCACGAAAGCGGGCGGTTCTGGGGCATGGCCTGCCGTTCACCGCTCAGCCTGCGGTCGCTGCGGCGTCACCTGCGCAAGTTCACCACGGCGCGCCTGCCGCTGGGCGATGTGGTGCTGTTCCGGTTCTGGGACCCGCGGGTGTTCGTGACCTTCGCCGACAACGCCACGCCCGAGGAGATCGGCCCGTTCTTTCAGGGCATTGAGGCGGTGATCATCGACCTCGGCCCCGAAGGCCGCCGCCGTTACTGGTGGGAAAATGGCCTCAAGGTTTCGCAGGCCGCGCCGCAGGTTTCGGCTTAGCCGCCGGTTTCTTCGGACCGGACACCGCCGCAACCTCGGCGCTGGTGTTCTTGCGCTCTGCCAGATACATCCGCAGCGCCTCCCCGCCGAGCGCTTCGGACACGGTGTTCTCGAAGCTCAGGGGATCAACGTAATCGCCATCGGTGCGGATTTCGAAGTGCAGGTGCGGGCCGGTTGATCCGCCAGTGGTGCCGACATAGCCGATCACCTGCCCCTGAATGACTTCCGAGCCAACCGCCTGCCCGTCAGCAAACTGGTCGAGGTGCATGTAGCGCGTTTCCAGCCCTTCGCCGTGGTCGATCTTGATGAAGTTGCCAGCCCCGCCGCTCATGGCGCGGTGGATGATCGTGCCTTTACCCGCAGCATAGATCGGGGTGCCCGTCGGCGCGGCGAAATCGACCCCGTTATGTTTCTTCTCGATATTGTAGATCGGATGCTTGCGCACCCCGAAGCGTGACGTGATGCGCGCGCCATCGACCGGCGTCACCATCAGCGCGCGGGCGTTGCCCTGACCGTTCGCGTCGAACCAGCGCGGCTCGGTCTCGCCCGGCGGGATGAAGGCGTAGAAGCTGTGCGTGACCCCGCCGGTTTCATATTCGACCGCGAGCAGCCGCGGGGCCTCCACCTTGCGTCCGGCCCGCGTGACGTTTTCCTCCCACGTCGCGCTGAAGCGGTCGCCGGGCCTGATGTTGCCCCAGTCGATATCGAAGGCGAAGGCCTTGGTGAAATCGCTTACCAGACTGTCCGGGATGCCTGCATCGACCGCCGAGAGGTAGAAGATGTTGTGCTTTACCGTGCCGCTTTTCTTCACCACCCGCACCTCGGCGGTTTCGACCACGTTCTCGCGCTTGAAGCCCCCGTCGCCGGTGCGGGTCAGGCGGATGGCGGCGCCGTTTTCCAGCTCGGCGGTGAGCGAGTGGATGGCGGGTTTTGCGCCCTTGCCGTCAAGCTCCACGGTGACTGTCATGGGTTCGACCGTGCCGAGCGCGGCGATCACTTCCTGCGCGGCGAAGAAGGCATCGCCGGTTTCAATCCCCATTTCCTCAAGGCTGATGCCAAGTTCGTTCATGTCGGCAGCGGGGAAGATGCGGGTGTCGTAACGCGGGGCGGCAGGCACGGCGGCTGCGGCGGCGACCGGCGCGCTTTCGCGGGCCTCGGCAGCGGGCTTGCCGAACATCGCGCCCCACGGCACCAGCAGGCCGATGGCTGCAATCGCGGCAATGCCGGCCGCACCGCCGCCCAGCCACAGGATGGCCGGGCGCTTGCCGCTGGCAGGTTCGGCCGGGGGCTGTTCGGGCGGCGAATCGGCAAGCGGGGTCTGGGTGACCCAGGTGCGCGGATTGAAACTGGTGGATTCTGGTTCCATCGCCGCTGCTTCCACAATCCCGGCAAATGCCTGACCCACCACGGGTCAGCCCGTCGAAATCGCTAACGGGCGTAAACGCCGTGCTTTATCTGGCCCGCGTCCTATGCTTAACTGTTGACGAATGGGGGGGCAAGGCATGAGCGATCGAAATCGTGTTGCGTGGCGGGAAGGCATGTTCCTGCGTCCGCAGCACTTTCAGGCGCAGGATCGCTTTGTCGAAAGCTTCGTTGCCGCACGCCATGACTGGGCGCTGCCGTTTTCGTGGGGTGTGGTCGAGCTCGAGATTGATCACGCGTTGGCAGAGCTCGGCCAGTTCGCGATCCGCAAGGCGCGCGGGATCATGCCCGATGGCACGCCGTTTGCCATCCCTGCCGATATGCCCGCGCCGCAACCGCTCGCGGTGAGCCCGCAGACCCGCGATGCGGTGATCTATCTCACCCTTCCGCCGCGGGTGTCGGGCGCGGTGGAGTTCATGGACAAGGAAAGCGGGTCGCTCGACGCGCGGTTCCTGGTGGCCGAACAGACCATCAGCGACAATTTCTCGACCGAACGCACCAGCGAGGAGATCGAGCTCGGCATCGCCAACCTGCGCTATGGCGTCACGCCTGACGAGACCGAGGGCCGCCTGCTGCTGGGCGTGGCGCGGATTCGCGAGGTCGCGGGCAAGAAGCTGGTGTTCGATGATCGCTACATCGCACCGACGCTTGATCTCAAGGCCTGCCGCCTGCGCGCCGCGCTGTCGGATCTGATCGGGCGGGCTGACCAGATGGTGGCCGAACTGGCCCTGCGCGCTGCCGAAACGACCGAGGGCGGGCAGGATACCTACAAGGCGTTCCTGCTGCTTCAGGCGCTGAACCGCTGGACCGCGATCCTCGGCCATCTGGCGCATATGCCGGCGATCCATCCCGAACGGGTGTTCGAGAACCTGCGGGCCATGGCGGGGGAAATCTCCACGCTGACCCGCAAGGAACGCCGCCCGCCCGAACTGCCGCTGTATGATCACGAAAACCTGCAAGGCTGCTTCGATCCGCTGATCGATCTGCTGCAACTGCTGCTGTCGGCCGGGTTCGAACGCTCGGTCGAGCCGCTGCCGCTGGTGGCGCGCGGGCCGGGGCAGTACATGCACGTGATCAAGAACCGCACGCTGCTGCGCCAGAGCTACATCTACCTCGCTGTGTCGGACAAGACCAAGGCGATGGAGGATATCCGCAAGCGTTTCCCCGCAGTGTGCAAGATCGGCCCCAACACCAAGATGCCGACGCTGGTGGCATCGGCCCTGCCGGGCATCCAGCTGCGCCACACCACCACCCCGCCGAGCCAGCTGCACGTGCTGCCCGGCTTTGTCTATTTCGAACTCGATCGCGGATCCCCGGACTGGCCCGAGGTTCACGACGCAGCGGCGCTGGGTCTGTTCGTCTCCGACGACTGGCCCGAACTCAAACTCGAGCTGTGGGCGGTTAAGCAGAAAAAATGAGCAGCGACGATCGCAACAAGACCGTGTTCAGGCCCTCGCCGCTGAAACGCGGCGGGGGCGATACCAATCCTGCGACACCGGCCACGCCGCCGCCTGCGGGCGGATTTACGGGGATGGACGACTGGGGCGATGCCCGGCCGGCTGCGCCCGCGCCTTCGGGGGCTGGCGGCAGCTTCAGCCCGCTGGGCGGCGATCCCTTCGCCGCGACCGCTCCGGCAGGCGGGGCGGCAGCCCCCGGAGGGGCGGTGCTGGCGCAGCAGCATTTCAGCGATTCCGTGCCGCAGCCACCTCAGCCGCGCCGCGATCGCAACATCATCATGGCCCACGCCGCCCCGGTGCTGGCGATGGCCGCCGCGTTGCAATCGGGGCGCTGGCAGGTGTCGATGGGCGAATTCCACACCCGCGCCAAGGACGCGATCAGCGCCTTCGATGCTGCGATCCAGGCCGCCTATCCCGACGGGGTGAAACAGCGCGCCAAATATGCCCTGTGCGCCACGATCGACGATATCGCCCAGAACCTGCCCGGCATGAGCGGCGGCGGCGCGCAATGGGCGCAGCGCAACATGGTGGTGACCTTCTTCCGCGAGAATATCGCCGGTGACCGCTTCTGGGATTTCGTCAACGAGGTGCTGCGCGATCCGGCGCGCAACCGCGATCTGATCGAACTGTTCCACGCCTGCCTTGCCGCCGGGTTCGAAGGCCGCACCCGCGCCATGGCCGATGGCCACAGCAAGAAGGCGCAGGTGATGGCGAGCCTGATCGGCGCGCTCGATCACGTGCGCAGCCTGTCGCAGAGCGAGATCGTCAACCACTGGCGGGGCGAGGCCGCGCCGCGCAAGCCCAACAATTTCTGGAGCATCATCGGCTTTGCCGCCGCCGCTGCGGCAGGGCTGTGCTTCCTCGTCTACCTCGTGTTCTTCGTCACCCTGATGCTGACCGGGCAGGACGCGCATGAACGGGTGGCGAGCCTGTTTCCGGGCGAGCCGATTGCGCTGGCACGCGAAGCACAGGTGCTCGAACTGCCGCCGACCGGCACCGAACAGCGCCTCAAGACCTTCCTCGCCGATGAAATCGCGCAAGGGCTGGTGGTGGTGCAGGGCAACCGCGTGCGCACCACTGTGGGCACCCTGTTCGAACCGGCGGCTGCCGAACTGGTGGCGGGCCGCGCCGCGATCTTCGAGAAGATCGGCAAGGCGATCCAGCTTGAGAAAGGCCCGGTCACGGTCGAGGGTCATGCCGATTCCGACAAGATCAGCCCGACCATCGAGTTTGCCGACAACCTCGCCCTGTCAAAGGCGCGGGCGGAAACGGTGGCGCAGATCGTGCGCGGCCAGTTGACCGATCCGGGCCGGATTACCGTAGTGGGACTTGGTGATACCGTGCCGATCGCCTCCAACGCGACGGCAGAGGGCAAGGCGCAGAACCGCCGCGTCGAATTCGTCGTCGAGCTTGGCCAATAATCAGCACCGCGGGGGCGAGGGGTAATGAAGAAGTTCCTGACAAGCTGGTGGACGGTTTCGATCGGCACCATCGTGCTGCTGGCGCTGCTGCTGTGTGTCGGCCTGCCGCTGTTTGTCGATGCGATGAAGCCGCTATGGGTGAAGCTTACCATCGCCGGGCTGTTGCTGGCGGTGTGGCTGACATGGTTCCTGCTGCGCCGCCGCGCCGCCAAGAAGGCCGAGGCCGCGCTCGCCGCCGAACTCGCCGGGCCTGATGCCAGTGCCGAGGAAGCAGGCGCGGTGCAGGGGCGCATGGCCGCCGCGCTGAAGCAACTGCGCGAGGCGAGCGGCAACAAGCGCGGATACCTCAATGCCCAGCCGTGGTATGTGATCATCGGCCCTCCGGGCGCGGGCAAGACCACGGCGTTGCTCAATTCGGGCCTGCGCTTCCCGCTGGCCGACCAGACGCTGGCGGGCAGCGGGGGCACGCGCAATCTCGACTTCCTGTTCGCCGAAGAAGCGGTGCTGGTGGATACGGCAGGCCGTTACACCACGCAGGATTCGGACAGCGCGGTCGATAATGCGGGATGGAAGCGCCTGCTCGAACTGCTGCGCAAGCACCGCCCGTTCGAGCCGGTGAACGGCATTCTGGTGGCGATCCCGGCGGATGATCTGCAGGTCGGCGATGTGCGGGTGATCGATAATCACGCCGCGATCATCCGTCGCCGCCTGCGCGAAATCCGCGAGACGCTGCAGGTCGAACTGCCGGTCTATCTGCTGATCACCAAGGCCGACCTGCTGGCCGGGATGACCGAATATTTCGGCGATCTGGATGTCGATGGCCGCCGGGCGGTGATCGGCCACACCTTCGACTGGAAAGGCCCGCGGCTGTCGGCGGAGGATGTCACCGCCGCCTTCGACGATGTCACCAATGATGTCGCCGCGCGCCAGCCCAAGCGGCTGGAGGAAGAAAAGGACATCCGCCGGAGGGGGCTGATCCTCGGCTTTCCGGGGCAGCTCCACGCGCTGCGTCCGGCGCTCTACCGCCTGATCGAAGGCGCGTTCCTCAACGAAGATCGCCCCAGCGGGCGGCTGCGCGGGTTCTATCTCACCTCGGGCACGCAGGATGGCAGCGCCATCGACCGCATCCTGCAGGGCGTCAGCAAGACCTATGGCGATCTCGGCGCTGCGGCAGGCGGCCCGCGCGATGGCAAGGCGTTCTTCCTCAACCGCCTGTTGCAGGATGTGGTGTTCAAGGAAGCGGGCCTGCCGGTTTCCGACCCCGCGCTGGAACGCAAGCGCAAGTCGCAGATCATGGCGACCAGCATCGCGCTGGCCGCGGCTGTGGTGCTGGCGGTGCTGCTGTGGACGGTCAGCTTCATCGGCAACCGGTCGTTCCAGAGCGATACGCTCGCCGCGTCAGCCGCGCTGGGGCAGGAACTCGACGCCAGCCGGATCGATCTGGTGCGGATCGGGAACAGCGATGCGACGCTCGAACAGGTGTTGCCGCTGCTCGATGCCTTGCGCGATCTGCCCGAAGGCTATCAGGCGCAGGCCGAAGGCGGGCCATCGCTGATGCGGCGCTTCGGCCTGTTCCAGAGCGGCCTCGCCCAGCGCAATGCCGAGGCCTATCACAACGGCCTGCGCCGTATCCTGCTGCCGCGGATCATGCTGCGGCTGGAAGACAAGATGCGCGCCGAACTGGCCGATCCGCTCGCGCTCTACGAACCGCTCAAGGTCTATCTGATGCTCGGCGGCGGGGCGCCCGAAGGCGTGATCGACCCCGAAACGATCAAGCGACAGGTGGCCAAGGACTGGGCGAGCGAGGTCTATCCCGGCACCGAAATGGCGCAGGTGCGCGAACGGCTGATCCTGCACCTCGATGCGCTGGCGAAAGACCCCAACCTGTCGGTCGCCTGGGCGGGCGGGCGCGCACCGCTCGATGCGCAACTGGTCGCGACCTCGCGGCAGGCCGTGTCGAGCATGTCGCTGTCGCAGCGCGCCTTTGCGATCATGCGCGAAAAGGCCGCCGATCCTTCCAAGGACTGGGTGATGGCCGAAGTGCTGCAACCCGGCGATGCGGCGGCCTTTGCCAACCCCGACAAGGTGCTGGCGATGCGGGTGCCCTACCTGTTCCGGCGCGAAGGCTTTGAAAAGGCCTACGCCGTCGCGCGCGAAACCGTGCAGGCCGATCTCAAGCGCGAACAATGGGTGCTGGGCAAGAACACGGTCAGCACCCAGAGCGAGCTCGGCACGCTGCGGCAGGGCATTTCGACGATCTATGCGCAGGAATACATCGCCTATTGGAAGGGCGTGGTCGATGCGCTGGAAGCGGCGGATTATTTCAACGATCCGCAGGCCTTCCGCGCCCTGACCAAAGACCCCTCGCCGCTGCGCACGGTGCTGCTGGAAGTGCGCGCCAACACCGATTTCTCGCAAGGCAGCGCGATGGGGCGGGCGGCCGATCTGGCGGGCAAGAAGGCCAAGCAGAACCGCTTCGTCAACACCGCCAGCAAGATCATCGGGCCGGGCGGGGGCGGGGCGATGTCGGCCGATGCCGAGATCAGCATGGCCTTTGCCGATCTCAACGCCTGGACCGGGACGCCCGAAGCGCCGGGCGGGGTCGCGGCCTTCATCGATGCGGTGCGGCAGACCTTCTCTCAGGTGCGGGCATCGGGTGCGCCGGGATCGGTCACCAGCAGCGCCGACCGGCTGGCCCAGATCAAGGGCGAACTGGACACCGTCGCCACCCAGGCGCCCGAGATGATCCAGAAGTTCGCGGGCGAAGTCGCCAGCGGCGGCGGATCGGCGCAGGTGGGCGTGCTGCAAGGCGAAACCACGCTCGCCTACACCCAGCAGGTGCTGCCCGCCTGCGAAGGGGCGGTGAGCGGCGCTTTCCCCTTCGAAAAGGCCTCGGCCACCGATGCCGATGTCAGCAAGGTGCGCGCCGCCTTTGGCCCCGGCGGGCTGGTGCCGCTGTTCGTGCAGACCCGGCTCGACCCCTATCTCGATCGCAGCGGCGATTACTGGCGCTGGGCCAGCGGCGATCCGGTGGTCGCCAGTTTCAACCCGATCACGCCCGGCAACATGCAGAAAGCCAGCGCCCTGACGCTGACCATCGGTGAAGGCCTGCCGCTGCGCATCACCCTCACGCAGCTGGGGCGCGAGGCCGGGCGGGTCGAACTGACCACCGGCGGCATCCCGCTGAAATTCGATCTCGACGCCAACCAGGAACATGATCTGACCTGGCAGGTGGGCGGCGGGATGGTACAATCCTCCGAACTCAAGATCATCGGCAATGGCGGGATCGACGGGATCGATCCGTCCGATCAGGTGCTCTGGCGCCGGCCCGAGAACGGGCCGTGGTCGCTGTTCCGGCTGCTGGAACGCGCCCGCATCCGCAATCTGTCCGAAGGCGAGGTCGAGGCTGTGTTCAATCCCGGCCCCGGGCGGGCGGTGTTCCGCATTGCCTTTCCCGAAGATCGCAACCCTTTCAGCCTCGGCGGGCTGTGGTCGGTCAAATGCCCGCAGATGCTCTGACCCGCGTGATGCTGGATCACCCGGCGATCTTCGGCAAGCTGCCGGGCCATGGTGACTTCATCGCCCGCGGCATGCCCGGCGATGTGCGCGAGACGATCGATCTCTGGCTGGCGGAATGGCTCGCCGCCGCACGGGCAGCCTGCGGGGACAGTTTCGAAAGCGACTATGAAGCCGCCGCGCCCTGGCTGTTCGAAGGGCCCCGCGCCACCGCCGTGCTGATGCCGAGCATGGACCGGGTCGGGCGGCTGTTCCCGCTGCTGGTTGTCACCGCGCCTGACCGGCCGACGCAGGCCGTCTATGATGCGATGGTCGATGCGGTCGCCGATAGCCGCAGCGCCGATGATCTGCGCGCAGCCCTCGCAGCGCTTGATGCCGGCGCGGTGCCATCTGCCCGCACCCCGCGCTGGTTTCTGCCCGAAGGGGCCGACCCGCTTCTCCCCGTGCCCGACAGCGTCGGTGCCTGGCGTTCAGTGGAAGGATGTTTCGCGTGACGATGATCCCCTTCAGGTCAGCCGGCCGCAGCGAAACCGGCCTTGTGCGCCAGCAGAACGAGGATTCGATGCTGCTGGATGACGATACCGGCCTGTGGGTGGTGTTTGACGGGATGGGCGGGCACCAGAACGGCGCGACAGCATCGCGCATGGCCGCCCACGCCTTTGCCGAAGCGCATCTGCCTGAGGATTTCGACGCCGCGATCGAAGTCTTCGCGGGCACCATCCATCAGGTCAACAGCGCCATTGGTGCCGCAGCCGAGGCCAATGGCGGCGGCACGATGGGCACGACCGCAGTAGGCCTGATCATGCGCGGGCGCGAATTTGCCGCAGGCTGGGTGGGGGACAGCCGCGCCTATATCATGCGGCGCGGCGGGCTGTTCCAGCTGACGGTCGATCACACCCATGTGCAGGATCTGATCGACGAAGGCATCCTGACCGAGGCCGACGCCATCGGCCACCCGATGTCGCACGTGCTGACGCGGGCGCTGGGCGTGGCGGCGGATGTGCAGGTCGACATCATCAAGGACGAGATCGAACCGGGCGACCGCTTCCTGCTATGCAGCGATGGCCTGAGCGGGCCTGTGTCCGACGGCGAGATCCGCGACCTGTTGCAGGCCGAACATCCGCAGGCAGCGGTCGACGCGCTGATCGAACGCGCCTATGCCAAGGGTGCGCCGGACAATGTCACGGCGATCGTGATCGAAATCGGTGCCTTCTGACATGAGCCTGCCCCCCGAAGACGAAGACCGCACGGTCTATCAGCCCAAGGGCACACCGACCCCGGCTTCGGCTCCGGCGCCTGCCGCCGCGCCGCCGCCACCGCCCGCACCGCCGCCACCTGCGGGCGATACCGGCCAGCAGATCGCCAATGGCGAGGTGCTGAACGGCATCTACCGCATCACCCGCTTCATCGCGCGCGGCGGGATGGGCGAGGTGTATGAAGCGGTCAACGTCCATCAGCCGACCGAAAAGGTGGCGGTGAAGGTCATGCTCCAGCATCTGGCGCAGGACGAACTGGTTGCCGCGATGTTCGCCAAGGAAGCGGCGACCCTGACGCGGCTGCACCACGAGGCGATCGTGCAATACCGCCTCGCCGCGCGCGACAGTCTGGGGCGGCCTTATATCGTCACGGAATTCATCGACGGGCCGAGCCTTGAGGCGCGGCTGGGCAAGCTCAAGCTGTCCGATGCCGAGTTTCTGGCGATCGCGCAGAAGCTCGCCGCGGGCCTCGGCACGGCGCATACGCTGGGCGCGATCCACCGCGATATCGCGCCCGACAATATCCTGCTGGCGAATGACGATCCGGCGCGGCCCAAGATCATCGATTTCGGCATTGCCAAGGACGCGCGCGAACAGTCGGGCACGATCGTGGGTGACGGGTTTGCGGGCAAGCTGCGCTATGTCGCGCCCGAACAGCTGGGCGAATATGGCCGCAATGTCGGCCCGTGGTCAGACCTCTACAGCCTCGCGCTGACGCTGCGGGCGGTGCTGGCGGGGAAGCATTCGGACATGGGCGGATCGCTCGCCGATGCGGTGCGCAAACGCATGACGGTGCCCGACCTGTCGGACATTCCGCCGCAGTTCCGCCCCGCGTTCGAAGCCGCGCTGCAACCCGATCCGGCGCGCCGCCCGCAATCGATGGCAGCGTTCAACCTGATGCTGACCGATACCGGTCTCAACCCGGCTGCGCCGCGCCCCGTGGCGGCGGGTGCCGCTGGTGCGCAGGCCGAGACGACCCGGCTCTCGCCCAAGCCCGCCGGCGGGCCGGGGCTGGCGGACAAGCTCGCCGGAATGCTGCCCGCAGGCCTTGGCAACAACCGCCTGCCGCTGATGATCGGCGGCGGGGTGGCGGTGCTGCTGGCGCTGGTGGGCACCGTGATCGCGGTCAGCCTCGGCGGTGACGAACCGCCCCTCGCTCCCGCACCGGACATGGCGGAAGCGGGAAGCGCCGCGCCTGCCGCGATTGCGCCCGGCTCCCCCGAATTTGCCGCACTGGCCGAGCGGACGGCCAATGCTATCCCCTGCTCGTGGCTGACGCTGGCCGGTGCCGACGGCGGCAGCGTCAAGTTCACCGGCGCGGCGGCGGTTCCGGCAGAGGCCCAGACCGCGCTGGCGCAGGCGCTCGCAGCAGCCGGAGCCAGCGCGCCCTCGCTCGATTTCGGCAACCTCGTGCGCTTTTCGAAGGATGATTGTGCCTTCATAGATGCCTTGCGCGAAGGCCGCGGCAAGGGGGTGACTGTCAAGACGCCGCAGCTGACCTATGAGGCCAGACTTGAGCCGTTTAGTGCTGCTTATGAGGAAACCTTGCACGCAAAAGTGCCGATAGACATCGTTGGGTTGAAACCGGGCGATGATGTCGCGCTGGTTGGGGTGTTCGGGGGATTTCCGGTCGGTATCCTGGTGCCTAATCGCTCTGTGCTAAACACGCTGCTGAAGGATATGAATGGCAACACCACAGCCGATGGTTACTCCATGTTCTATCCCTATCCGATGGGCAACGAGAAGCAGAATGACCTTGGTTTTATAGTCATCACCAGCCCGACCCCTTTGCCCGACAGCATCGGCACTTTCGATGCAAGTTGGCCGCAGCGTTTCCGTGATGGTGTCAGGACCAAGGGCTGGGCCGCAGACGCGATGTGGGTCCGCGCCGAGGACAAGCAGCCCGGCTGATGCCGCCGGTCAGCGGCGAGGGCGCTGGTTTGCCTCGTCGTAGGCCTTGCGGAATTCGCGCGAGAAGACTTCGAGGAAGGCCTCTGCCGATCCTTCGGCCACCCCGCTGAACTGCGCTTCGTAGGCCTTCCACAAGGCCGCCTCGCGCTGGCCGGGCAGCACCTTCGACAAGAGGCCCTGTTCCTTGGTGCGGGCCTTGATCGCGGTGGGCGAAAAGCGGTTCAGCGTCTCGCGCAGCGCGCCCTGCATCGCTTTCAGCGTGGCGATCTGGTGGGCTTGCAGATCGCGATAGGCTTCCTCGATCGCGTCTTCTGCCTCCATATAGCCGCGCAGGCTGGGATTCAGCATCATCTGCAGGGCCTGATCGACATTGCGCGCAAACTTGAGCGGGTTGTTGCCATCAAAGCCGAGCGCTGTGCCCGCCGCCCCCATCTCTTCCTTGGCGCGGGCGCGGGCTTCGAGCAGGATCATCAGGCCCGCCAGCAGGTGGCGCAGCATCCGTCCGGTTTTGGCAGCGGCTTCCTCGGGCGTGAGTTTGACCTGGCTCGAATGCACGCCAAGCTCGCCCAGCAGCGCGCCGAACACCGCATCGTGGCGGACGGGCGGCGGCGGCATGACAGGATCATTGTCGACCGTGGTCGGGTGCGGCACCGGCGAGGGGCGCACGCGCACCGGCGGCACTGTCGCTGCCGGGGTGGGAGCAGGAGCGAGCGGCGGCGCCGGAGGCTGGGCGGGCAGTCCGGATGGTGTCGGCGCGGCGCCTCCCGGTCCCCATGGCCCGACCGTCGCCTGATCGGCGGTTTCGGGCCATGCCGAGGCCGGCGGTGCGGAGGGATCGAGCGGCGCGAAAGGATCGCCGCCACCCGAAGGAAAGGCGGACGGGGGCGGGGGTGACAGCGAGGAGGGAGGCACCGGCGGGGGCGGAGTGGCGAAAGGATCGTCCGACAGCGGCGCAAATCCGCCGCCGCTTGCCGGAGTGCTGTCAAATCCGCCGGGCAAGGGATCGAAAGCCCCGCTGCTGCCGCCAATGCCCGCGGGCGGCGGCGCAGGCGCGGGCGCGCTGCTGCCCCCCGGCAAGGGGGCAAAACCCGATGGCTCGCTGTCATCGACTGCAAAGGGATCGAAGGCCGGATCGACCGACCACGAGGCATTGTTCCAGTCGATCTCGTTCTTGGCGGTGAAGTCGCTGAAGATGTCGTCGGCACTGGGGGCGGAGGAGGCGCGGGCGACATCTTCCGACCACACCGAATTGCGTTCGGGCGCAGCCGTGCCGGGAATGTCCCAGCCGCCGTCCGCCGCAAAACCGGGCGTTGCGGGAGGCGGCGGCGGAGCGGCGGAGCGCCCGCCGGGCACATCGTCCCAATCCTGCCACGCCGGCCCTCGCGCCGCGGCGGCGGATTGTTCCTGTTCGGCCTGATGCTGCTGCAAGGCCCCGCCGCTCAACCGCGCTTCGATCACATAGGGCCCGATGCGCACCCGGTCACCCGGCGCGATCCGGTGCGCGCCTTCCAGCCGCTGGTCGGACTGGCCCACGAAGGTTCCGTTGGTGCTGCCGTAATCGACCAGATAATAGGCGCCGTTGCGGAACTCGATCACGCAATGCTTGCCCGAAACCGAGCGCGATTCGTCGGGCAGCACCCATTCGCAGGTCAGCGAGCGGCCGAGATTGGCGCCCCGGTTGTTGAGCACCAGTTCGGGGTTGGCGCCGTGCTCCACGCCTGCGCCATTGATGATCTTGAGTGTGAGGGTCATGTCGTCAGGGCGGCCGCGCGTCCGCTGGTTGCCAGCTTGTCGGCAAGGTCGAGAATGCGTCCGGCAAAGCCCGGGCCCTGCGCCGCGCCGGTGGCGACCACCGATTGCACCGCGCCTGCCACCAGCTGGCCCATCAGCCCCGGTTCGGCCGGAACGGGCGGGGTGTCTTCGGGCGCGATCGACCCGCCGGAAAAGAACACCGCCAGCCCGATCAGGCTTTCGGGCCATTCGCGGTCGGACTGCTCCACCAGCCGTTCCACGCTGCGGCGGTTCTCGTCGTCGGGCTCGCCCAGCCAGCGCTGGATGGTGTCGCGCAGCAGCATCCGCGCCGCGTAATCGGGATCGGCAGGATCGAGCGCGGGCAGGCTTGCCAGCGCCCAGTCGATCGCTTCCAGCTTGGGCAGGGCCGCGGCGACATAGGCAATCGCGGGCATGATCTCGCCCTGCTTGCGCAATTCGCGGAAATAGCCATCGGGCGCGACATCTTCGGCCGGCCACAGCGCGGGCGGCAGTTTGGCTTCCTCGGCAATCTGCCGGGCAGAGCTCCAGAAGACGATGGTCCAGTCAGTCATGGCGTGCGGCGCTGTTCCTTCAAGGCGCTGGAGATTCGATCAGGCGTGCCCGTCAGTTGATCTTAATCAGCGCACCCTTCTCGGTCAAAATCCCGCCTGCGGAAACCTCGGTCATGGCGTTGCCCTTGACGTTGACCATCAGCGACGTGATCGACGCCTGCGTCGGCGTGAGTTTCAGCACCGTCTGCCCCACCTTCAGTTCGATCGACTGCATCGCCTCGATCGTGACCTTGCCCATGCTGGTCTTGATGGTGAGGTTGCCCTGGCTGATGGTCAGCTCGTCATTGCCCTTGCTGATCGTGGTCTTGCGGTTGCCATCGGTGATGGTGTTGGTTTCGTTCTTCTTGAGCGTGTATTTGCGGTTGCCGTCGATCGTGACCTTTTCGTCATTCTTGACGTAGCGCTGGCGGTCGTAACCGACCTTCAGCTCCTCGTTGTGGCCGATATGGGTGCTGGTGTCGTAGCGCACGCGAATGTTCATGTCGCGCTCGGCATGGATGAACAGTTCTTCCTTGCCGCCCTTGTCCTCGAACCGGATCTCGTTGGCCTTGGGCTCGCCCGTGTCGAGCTTCTCGGCCTGGGTATAGGCCTTCTGCTCGCCATAGGTCAGCGTGCGCCACACGGCGCGGGTCTTGTTGCCGGGCAGGGGGTAGATCGGCATGTGTTCGGCGTTGAACACGCGGCCAATCACCACCGGCTGATCGGGATCGCCGTGCAGGAAATCGACCAGCACCTCGTGGCCGACCCGCGGCAGGATGATGTTCCCCAGCCCGCCGGTCTGCGAGACGCGGATCCAGCAGGTCGATTTCTCGTCCGGCGTGCGGGCGCGGTCCCAGTGGAAGCGCACTTTCACGCGGCCATATTCGTCGGTGTAGATCGTCTCGCCCGAAGGCCCGGTGACGATCGCCGACTCGACCCCGACAACCCGCGGCTTTTCGGTGCGGCGCACGGCGCGGAACTGGGTCTTGGCAGGGATCGCGAGGAAGCTCACATCGTCTTCGGCGGTCGTTCCCGTGCCCGAATGATAACTCTGCGCGCGCAGCGAATGCTGCGTGGCGATCACCAGATATTCGTCGTTGAAGCGCCCGACCGGATGGTTGGAAACCTTGATCGTCGCACCGGCGCACAGGCTCTTGGCGCTGGTGCGACCGATGAAGGTGCGGCGGCGGGCGCGGAATTCCTCCAGCCTGACCTTGCTCAGCCGGTTGGCGCGGGCCGCGGTGATGAACTGGCCGGGGTAGTCGTAATGCTCCTGCGCGTCCTTGGGATGCTGGGCTTCGTCCATCGCCTTGCCATCGACCGGATCGACCGGCTTCTTGAAGTCGTAATCGCGCAGCGCGACCTGCTCGTGCCCGCTGCTCGCGACTCGCTCGGCCCAGCTGTTGAGTGCGTGGTGGCCGCCCAGTTCGGCCGCGACATGATAGGCCTGCGCGCTGCCGGCGGCGGCATTGAAGGCGAGAATCGGGTGCTTGCCCGGCTTGTGGGTGCTCGCCTTGTCGCAGATCACCATCAGGTGCTTCTGTTCGGAATGCTCGAAGAAATAATACAGCCCCTCCTGCTCCATCAGGCGCGAGAGGAAGTGGAAATCGCTTTCGGCGTATTGCACGCAATATTCGAACGGCTCGTAGCTTTCGCTGACCCGCAGTTCGTAATCGGTGATTCCGGCTGACGCAAAGACATCCTTGATGATGTCGATGACGGTCTTTTCCTGGAAGATCGCAAAGCCGCGCTTGCTCGCCATGAAATGGGTGAAGGGGCGCAGCGAGAGGTTGTAATGGAACCCGTCGCCATCTTCGGTCAGGTGCGCGCCTTCAACCAGCAAGCCGTTGAAATGGCGGACGACCTCCTGTTCCTCGAAAACGGTGATGCTGACCGGTTCGCCGATATGCGGGGCCAGATCGATCTCGCCCAGCGTCGCGACGATCTGCAATTCGACCTCGAACGGGCTCGACAACTCCTCGCGCGCGGAGAGGGAGACATACTCCACCTGTTCGCCGCCAAGGTCCACCGCCAGCCTGATTTCGCGGTATTCCGATGTCATCGCGAAAAGCCCCCCACACCTCTGTTCACCATGCGGTGCCACCCGGTTCCGCTGTCGGCCATCTTCCCATGGATGGATGCCCCCAATTGGGACGGACCGCTCTCGTTCGGCTTGTAACTCGTCGGGCGAAGTGTTACCGCAAGCCTAGCAAAAGACAAACGTCTAATTCGTTCTGGTCGTATCTGGTCGCACTATTGTTTCACGCCTGCAATTGCAGGGCAATTCGATCTGGAGTCGAATCATGAAGACCCGTTTTCCGATGATTGCTGCGGTGGCCATGATCGCCACGCCGTTCGCCGCCCAGGCCTCGACTTCGGCCGAGCAGGAACTGGATCCTGCGCGTGTGGCGGAACTGGTGTGCCAACTCACCGGTGATTGCGGGGAGCCTGTCATTGAAGATGCGGCGCTCGATCCTGATGCGCAGGTCGTTGTGGGGGTCCGTGCCGGCAATGCGACTCGGCCTGCGACGCCGTTCCCCGATTTCAAGACGCTTCAGGCGCTCAAAAAGTCCGGCAAGAGCGGTGTGACGGCCTCGGCTCCGGTCGCCTCCCGCCCCAATCGCGAAGTGGCCCGTGTGGCCCGCAGCGAGATGAAGGCTCCGGTCGTCGGTCGCCGCGGTTCGTCGGCGGGTGCGGTCGAAGTGGCTGAAGCTGTCGCGAAGCGCGCCAACCTGTTTGTGACCTTCCGTCTGGGCTCCGCCGAGCTTGAGCCTGCGGCGGTCAAGGAAATCAATGCAGTTGCCGAAGCGTTCCGTCAAAGCAGTGCTGCGGGCAAGGTGAAGAAGGTGCGGATCGCCGGTCACACCGATGCCACCGGCGATGACGAAGTGAACAACAAGCTTTCGGCCGATCGCGCCGCGGCGGTGCGGCAGGCGCTGCTTGATCGCGGGATCCCGGCTGAAATGCTCGAAGCGCAAGGCTTCGGCAGCACCCAGCCGATCGATGGCTACGAAGCCACCAACGGGATCAATCGCCGGGTCGAGGCGGTCGTTATCGAATAACCGACCGGCTCGATTGGGGGGCAACGAGCGTGAAGACTATCGAAGAATTGCTGGCGCCCGTTTCCGACGAGCTGCCATGCGGCGAGGATCTGGACGAAAGTCTGGAGTTCGATACGCTGCGTGCAGCGTTCGATGACGATTTCCCGATCGACACCGGCATGACGACCCTCGCCGAGGGCGAGAAGCGCGCGGCACCTGCCAACTGGTCGGAACTGTTCGACAATATCGAGACGCTGTGCGGCCAGACCAAGGATCTCTACCTCGCGGTCAGCTATGCCCGCTGCGGCATCGTGCGCGGCGATCCTGACATTGTCGATCAGGGCCTGCAATTCGCGGCACGCCTGCTGGAAGAGCACTGGGACACGGTCCATCCGGTGGTGGATGATCCGGGCGGGCGCCTGCGCGGTCCGCTGTTCGAGGATCTGGCGCGGCGCGGTGCCTTTGCGATGCCGTTCCTCGGCATGCCGCTGGTGCTCGGCAATCGCGGCAGTCTCAAGGGCGAGCAACTGCTCGACGTGCACGAAAACGGGGCATCGTCGAATGATTTCCCGATGGTGCGCGGCACGCTCGACCAGCTCGATGACGAGGGCAAGGCGGCGGTGGCCACGCAGCTGGCCTCGATGCGCGATGCGATCAACCGGATCGAAGCGGTGCTGCGCGAAAAGAACGTCAGCGGCCGTCCCGACTTCGGCACGCTGCGCGATACGCTGGGCATGGTCGAGGAAGCCTATCTCGCGCTCGCCGGCCTCGCCGAGCCCGAGGCGGAAGACGAAGAGCCGGGTGCCGAAGATGCGGCGGCCGATGCCGAAGTTTCCACCGGCGGCGGCGCTGCTTTCGGCGGTGCGGTGAAGTCGCGCGACGATGTGCTCAAGGCGCTGACCGCGATCGAGCAATACTACACCCGCGCAGAACCCGGCCACCCGATGCGCCTCGCCATGGGGCGGCTGCGCAGCTGGGTGGGCAAGGACTTCATGGAAATCCTTGAAGACATTGCGCCGCGCAGTCTCGACGAAGTGAAAAGTGTTTTGCTTGAGCGTCGCGATGTGGAATGATCATGGTTGATCAAGTCTTTCAACGGTCGGCTGGGCGAGTCGTAATCGCTTTTGCTGGAACAGTTCCAGGGCCGATCAAGGGGGGAATGTAATGTCGGATTCCGGACAGAAGTTTATCAGCCGCAACCGTTCGCCGCGGGTGCACATCTCTTATGATGTGGAAACCTACGGCGCCCGCAAATCGGTGGAGCTGCCGTTCGTGATGGGCGTCATCTCCGACCTTTCGGGGAAGAGCGAAGTCGCCAAGAAAGATCTCAAGGATCGCGATTTCGTTGAATTCGATGTCGACAATTTCGACAAGCGCATGGCCGCGATTGCGCCGCGCGCGGCCTTCCTCGTCGACAACGAGATCGAAGGCGAAGGCAAGATCGGCATCGACCTGACGTTCAAGAAGATGGACGATTTCGATCCGGGCAAGATTGCCGAAAACGTGCCGGCGCTGGCCAAGCTGCTCGAAGCGCGCCGCCAGCTCAACGATCTGCTGATCGCCATGGACGGCAAGCAGAACGCCACCGAGCTGCTGGAAAAGGTGATGCAGGATGAGAACCTGCTCAAGGCGCTCAGCGCGGCTCAGGCCGCAGACTCCGCCGCTCCGGAAGCCGGCGAATAAACCCTTTCTTCGCAAGCGCCTTCGGGCGCTTGTTTTTTGAGTTCGTAACGGAGGACATGATGGCATCGGATCCATCGAAACTGGATCAGGCACAGGTCGCGGAAGCGATCTCGGTTGATGATTTCGCCGAGCTGATCCAGCGCGATTTCAAGCCGCGTTCTGACGAGAAGCGCACCCAGATCGAAGCCGCGGTCAAGACACTCGCCCAGCAGGCGCTGTCGGGCGCGGTCAAGATGGGCGACGATGTGTTCTCGACCATCGATGCGATGGTGGCGGAAATCGACCGCAAGCTTTCGAAGCAGATGAACGCGATCCTGCATCACCCCGAACTTCAGGCGCTGGAATCGGCCTGGCGCGGGCTCGATTATCTGGTGTCGGGCAGCGAGACCGGACAGGATCTCAAGATCCGGGTTATGAACATCAGCCAGTCCGAACTCTCGGCGATGTTCAAGCAGTATCGCGGCAATGCCTGGGACCAGAGCCCGCTGTTCAAGAAGGTCTACGAATCCGAATTCGGCCAGCTTGGCGGCACGCCTTTCGGCGCCTTTGTCTGCGACATGTATTTCGACCATTCGTCGAAGGACCTCAACGTGATGAAGGGCCTCGCCCGCATCGGCGCAGCCTCGCACGCACCGATGATCGCGGCGGCGGATTCGAACCTGCTGGGCATGGACAACTGGACCGAGGTGTCCGATCCGCGCGATCTGGCCAACCGCTTCGACACCACCGAACATGCTGCCTGGAATGCCTTCCGCAGCTCGGACGACAGCAAGTATCTCGCGCTCACGATGCCGCGCATCCTTGGCCGTGCGACCTACTCGATGAAGGACAATCCGATCGAGGAGTTCGTGTTCGACGAAGTCACCGACGGCCAGCATGACAAGCACCTGTGGGTCAATTCGGCCTATGCGCTGGCGGTGCGGATCAACGCGGCCTTCCGCGAATATGGCTGGTGCACGCGCATCCGCGGGGTTGAATCCGGCGGCACGGTGAAGGATCTGCCGATGGCGACCTTCCCGACCGATGATGGCGGTGTCGACCAGAAGTGCCCGACCGAAGTGGCGATTTCCGATCGCCGCGAGGCCGAGCTGTCCGATCTTGGCCTGATCCCGCTGATCCACCGCAAGGGCACCACCGATGCGACCTTCATCGGATCGCAGACCGTGCACAAGCCGGCCAAATACGACGATCCCAACGCCACCGCCAATGCGCGGCTGGCTGCGCGTTTGCCCTATCTGTTCGCCAGCTGCCGTTTCGCACACTATCTCAAGTGCATGGTGCGTGACTGGGTGGGGGGCACCCGCGAAGGCCCGCAGCTTCAGGCGGATCTGAGCGACTGGGTGCACCAGTATGTTACAGCGGACCCGGATTCAGCGGGCGAAGATACCAAGGCGCGTTTGCCGCTGAAGCGTGCCGAAGTCACTGTCGAACCGGATCCCGAGAATCCGGGCTATTACAAGAGCCGCTTCCTGTTTGTGCCCCACCACCAGTTGGAAGGCATGGATGTGAGCGTCAGCATGGTGTCGCAGTTGCCGCAGGGCAAGTAATTTGAATGGCGTGATGCAGTTCCAAGCGATGGAGAAATAACATGGAAGTTTCGATCTTTCTGAAACTCGACGGGATCGAGGGCGAATCGACCGATGACGGTCACACCAACGAAATCAAGCTGAGCAGCTGCAGCTTCTCGGCCTTCAACTCCTCGTCGTACAACAACGCTTCGAAGACCGTTTCGAAGGGTCAGGCCAATATGGGCGACATCGCCTTCTCGAAGGAAGTCGACAAGACTTCGGTCGCGCTGTTCAAGGCCTGCGCTTCGGGCAAGGTCATCCCCAAGGGCGTGATCTCGTTCCAGTCGAACGTCGGCGACGACAAGAAGATCGACTTCCTCAAGTACGAGCTCGAGAATGTGGTGATCAACAACTACAACTTCTCGGCCGCGAGCATGACCGACGAAAGCGGCAGCCTCACCTATGCCAAGATCACGCAGGTCTATGACCAGCGCGATGAAAAGGGCACGTCGAAGGGCAAGGTCGAAGGCTACTTCGACGTTCTGCTCAACAAGGCTGGCTAATCGGCCTGTCGGGGGGCAGCGAGGCAAGAAATGGTCAAGGCTGATGAACTGCTTGCCTCAGGCGATGTTGCCGCTGCCCGCCAGCAACTGATCGAAGAAGTGCGTGCGAACCCCGGCAATGTCGGGGTTCGCATGTTTCTGTTCCAGATGTGCGCCCTGCTGGGCGAATGGGACAGGGCCAAGGCGCAGCTGGAAACGCTGGCCCGGCTTGATCCCGAAGCGCGGATGCTGTCGGTCGCCTACACCCAGTGCATCGCTGCCGAAGCGGTGCGGGCTGATGTGTTCGCCGGAAAGCTTCCCGCGCCGATCCTTTCCAAGGTCGAATGGGGCGATGCGCTCGCCGCGGCCCTGCAGGCCCGCCAGTCCGGTGCGGGCGATGCCGACGCGCTTTACGCACAGGTGTTCGATGCCGCGCCGACGACCGCGGGCACCACCGATGCGGGCCATGAGTTTGACTGGATTGCCGATGCCGATCCGCGGCTTGGCCCTGTAACCGAGGCGATCATCGCCGGACGTTACGGACTGATGCCGTTCTGCGCGCTGGAAAGCCTCACTATCAATGCGCCGGTCGATCTGCGCGACACGGTGTGGATCCAGGCCGAATTCGGCCTCGCACAGGGCGCCCGCGTCGCCGGGTTCATCCCGCTGCGCTATCCCGGCAGCGAAGCGGCCAACGACGCCGCTATGGTGCGCGGCACCGCCACCGGCTGGCTGGCCGATGATCACGGGGAATATCCCCTCGGCCACCGGCTGTTCGCCTTCTCCGACGGCAGCGAAGTGCCGGTGCAGGAACTGCGCGAATTGACCTTGCGAACGGGCTGACGATGTCGGTCAAGGTCCGTCTCACCCCAACGCTGTTCGACAAGCTGGCATCGGGCAATGATTTCGGCGGCCTGTCTGCCGATGCCGACATGCCCACGGTGGGGCGCGAGGACTTCCGCAATTTCGCGGTCGCCAATCTTGAACGCTTTTCGGAAAAGTCGCTGCGCGCCTCGGTTATGCGCGATCTGGCGTGGTTGCTGAACACGATCTCGTTCGAATCGACGCAGGATCTGTCGCGCCACACGCAGGTGCGCGATTCGGTGCTCAATTTCGGGGTGCGGGATTTTGCCGGGCGGTCGCTGGGGCGCGATGCCGCACGCGAACAGGCCCGCGAGATCCGCCGCGCGATCCTGCGGTTCGAACCGCGCATCAATCCGGCCAGCTTGAGGGTCGAACCGCGCGGGCGGGTGGACGGATCGGGCAAGGTCGGCTTCGTAATCGAGGGCGAGATCACCGGCGGCCCGCAACTGATGCCCGTCCGCCTGAAGACCGATGTCGATCTGGAAACCATGACCGTCGAAGTGAGCGAGTGATGGATCCCCGGCTGGTCGAATATTACGAGGCCGAACTCGAATATCTGCGCGTCCAGTCGCTGGAATTTGCCGAAAAGCACGAAACCGTCGCCACCCGCCTCGGCCTGACCGGCGGGGAGCGCGATCCTTATGTTGAACGCCTGCTCGAAGGCGTGGCTTTCCTGTCGAGCCGGGTGCAGCTGAAGCTCGACGACCAGTTTCCCGAATTCACCCAGCACCTGCTTCAGGCGGTGCAGCCGCATTACCTTTCGCCCACCCCGTCGATCTGCATTGTCGGAGTCGATCCGGTGGTCGGCGATCCGGGCCTAGCCCGCGGCCATACCATCCCGCGCCGCACCCAGTTTTCGGCCGAGCCGCAGGGCAAATCGCGCACTCCGGTGATCTTCGAAAGCGGACAGGCGGTGACGCTCTGGCCGCTCAGGATTGCTGCGGCGGAATATGTCGGCAGCCGGGCGGGCGCGGCGCGCTATGCCGATCTGGCGGGTGTGCGGGCGCAGGCGGCGCTGACCATCCGGCTTGAGGCGCAGGACGGGATCGACCTTTCGACCATCGCGGCAGAGGAACTGCCAATCTACCTCGACGGGGGCGAGGGCGTGGCGAACGAGCTCTATCGCCAGCTGATCGGCGAGGCGATTGCGGTGGTCGCCCGCCCGCTGGATGTCGCAGGGGCTGCGCACGTCCTGCTCGACACACCGGCGCAGCACGGCTTTGGCGAAGATTGCGCGCTGCTGCCCGATGATGGCCGCACGCTGTCTGCCTATCGCCTGCTGACCGAATACTTCGCCTGCCCCGAACGCTTCCGCTTCGTGAAGCTGCGCTCGTTGCAGCGGGCGCTGGCGCTGTCGAGCAAGGCGGTGGAGATCACCATCCTGTTTTCGCGCTCGTCCGATGTGCTGGTGCAATCGGTGGGGGAAAGCAATCTGCGGCTGTTCGCCACGCCTGCGATCAACCTGTTCGAAAAGCCATTGAGCCGCATCCCCTTCAGCGAGGAAAGCCACGAATTCCAGGTGGTGGCCGACCGCGACGGGCCGCTCGATTTCGAGGTGTTCCGCCTGCTCAGGGTCGAGGCGTTCGATCGCCAGAACCAGAACCCGCGCGAGGTTGCGCCGCTCTATTCCTATGGCTCGCTGCTGTATGATTACAAATCGGCGCTGTTCTACACCACGCGGCTGCGGCTGCGGCAAATGTCGCGCAAGGAACGGCGGCTGCGCGGGCGAGAGGACTATATCGGCACGGATATGTTCATCTCGCTGACCAGTCCCGGCGATCCGGAGCGGCTGGAGAGTGTGCACGATCTGGCGCTGCGGGCGCTGGTGACCAACCGCGAACTGCCGGTCGATATGAAGGTGTCGGGCGATTTCCACCTGTCCGCGCCCAGTGTCGCGGCGCGGGCGATCAAGATCCTGCGCTCGCCCACCCGCCCGCTGCCGCCGCTGGGCCTTGGCGATGCGGCATGGCGGGTGATCGGGCATCTCACCCCCAATTACGCCACGCTGGTGGGCGAAGGCAGCGGCGATGGCGAGATGCTGCGCAACCACCTTGCGCTTTATGGCCGGGCCGATGATCCGGTCATGCGCTCGCAGATCGACGGGATCGTCGGGGTCAGGGGCACCCACGTTACCCGCCGCGTGCCGGGGCTGGGCCGGATGGCGCTGGCGCGGGGGCTGCGCATCGATGTCGAGCTGGATGATGCCGCCTTCGATCAATCGCGCATCTTCCTGTTCAGTGCGGTGATCGAACGGTTCCTCGCCGGGTTCGTGACGGTCAATTCCTTCACCGAGACCCATTTCTTCACCAAGCAACAGGGGGAGGTCGCCGTATGGCCGCCGAGGATCGGGACGCGCGAGCCTATCTGACCTTCGCCGAACGTGCAGCGGCCGCGCCGCAGCGGTTCAGCCTGTTCGCGCTTGTGCGCGGGCTGGCGGCGCGGGCGCGGGGCAAGCCGCCGGTCGGGCGCAGCCGCCTGCCTTCGCAGGATGTGGTGCGGCTGCGGCAGGTGCCGCACACCCGCTTTCCCGCAGCGACGCTCGACACAGTCGATGTGGCGGCGGGGCGGGCCGAGGCTTCGGGATTTTGGCTGGGCCTGACCGGGCCGATGTCGCCGCTGCCGCTGCATCTTACCGAATTTGCGGCCTATGAACGCAAATATGCCAAGTCCTATCCCTTCGGCGACTTCCTCGACCTGCTGGCCGGGCGCTTCCTGCAACTGTTCTACCGCGCATGGGCGGTGTCGCAGCCGGCGGTGCAGGCGGACCGGCTGGAAGATGACAATTTCGCCGACTACATCGGCGCGCTGACCGGCGCGCGCGAAGGGGCGAGCGAGCAATCGGCCTTCTCTGCCAACACGCGCCTGCACTATGCCGCGCTGTTCGCCTCGCGCCGCAGCGCCGGGGCGATTGCCGGCGGATTGCAGCACCTGCTCGGCCTGCCGGTGACCTTGCGCGAATTCGTGCCGGTGATGCGCGACATCGCACCCGAGGACCAGACGCGGCTGGGGGTATGCCACCACCGGCTGGGTGATGCCTTGCTGGGGCGGCAGGTCTATCTGGTGGCCGACCGGTTCGAGGTGCGGATCACCGCGCAGACCCATCAGCAGTTCCGCCGCCTGCTTCCCGGTGGTGACCAGTTCGCACTGGCGGCAGAAGCGCTCGATGCGCTGGCTCCGTCGCACCTCGAATGGGGCGTGACCCTGTGCCTGCCACAGGCAGAGGTGCGTCCGGCGCGGCTGGGCGACAATGCGCAGCTTGGCTGGTCTTCATGGATCGGCAAGCCAGCCAATGACGATCTTCGCAGCGATGTACATTTGCGCCGCCACTCTGCCGCAATGCAGAAGGGCGCGCGTCTTGGGGGACAGATGACATGACCGAAATCAGCCGCTCAGCCCTGTTCGGGCGCCTTAACCCGACCGCCCTGAAAGCGATCGAAAGCGCCACCGGCTTCTGCAAGATGCGCGGCAACCCCTATGTCGAGCTGGTGCACTGGGTGCACATCCTGCTGCAAGACGCCCAGAACGATGTCGCCGCGATCCGCCGCGCCTTCAACATCGACGATACCCAGCTGGCACGCGATACGGTCGCCGCGCTCGATGCGCTGCCGCGCGGGGCGAGCGCGATTTCGGATTTTTCGCCCCAGATCGAGGAAGCGATCGAGAAGGGCTGGCTTTATGCCTCGCTGCAATTCGGCGCGGCCAAGGTGCGCAGCGGGCATCTGATTTACGGGATGCTCAAGACCAACACGCTCAGGAACGCGCTTCAGAACATCAGCCTCGAATTCCGCAAGATCGACGCGAACCGGCTGGCGAGCGATTTCGAGAATGTGATGCGCGGATCGACCGAGACGACGCAGGTGGCAGGCGCGGCGGCCGATGCGGGCGGTGGCGGATCGGGCGCGGGTGCGGGCAGCGCGACGGGCGAAGGCAGCGCGCTGGCGCAATTTTCGATCGACCTCACGCAAGCGGCGCGGGACGGCAAGATCGAGACGATTATCGGCCGCGATGCCGAAGTGCGCCAGCTGGTCGATATTCTGCTGCGCCGCCGCCAGAACAATCCGATTCTCGTCGGCGAGGCGGGCGTGGGCAAGACCGCGGTGGTCGAAGGCTTTGCCAAGCGGCTGGCCGAAGGCGATGTGCCGCCCGCGCTGCAGGGCGTCACCCTGCGCACGCTCGACATCGGGATGATGCAGGCGGGGGCGAGCGTGAAGGGCGAGTTCGAAAAGCGCCTGCGCGCGGTGATCGACGAGGTCGAAGGCTCGGCCACCCCGATCATCCTGTTCATCGACGAGATTCACACGCTGGTTGGCGCAGGCGGTGCGGCGGGCACGGGCGATGCGGCAAACCTGCTCAAGCCCGCGCTGGCCCGCGGCAATTTGCGCACAATCGGCGCGACCACCTATGCCGAATATCGCCAGTATTTCGAGAAAGACCCGGCGCTGACCCGCCGTTTCCAGACGGTCGATATTGCCGAGCCGGACCGCGAAAAGGCGATCCTGATGATCCGCTCGATCGCGCCGATGATGGAAAACCACCACAAGATCGTGGTGCTCGACGAGGCGGTCGATGCCGCTGTCACCCTGTCGCAGCGCTATGTGCCTGCCCGCCAGCTGCCCGACAAGGCGGTAAGCCTGCTCGATACCGCAGCGGCGCGGGTCGCCGTCTCGCAGCACGGCACCCCGGCGCGGGTCGAGGATCGCAAGCGCAAGCTCGAACTGCTGGAGGTCGAACGCGAGGTGGTCGAGCGCGAGCGCGGCGCGCAATACCGCAGCGACGATCGCCACGAGAAGATCCTCGCCGAGATCGAGGAGGCGAGGGCCTCGCTCGATGAGGCGATGGCCAAGTGGGAGGGCGAAAAAGCTGCGCTCGCCAGAGTGGTCGAAGCCCGCGACGCCCTGACTGCCGCCCGCGCGCCGGTGGAAGACGGCGCGGAGCCTGCGGGCGATGAAGCCGCCGCCATGGCCGCGCTGAAAGAGGCGCTCGATGCGCTCCATGAGGCGCAGGGCGATGATCCGATGGTGTTCGGCGTGGTCGATGGCGATGCGGTGTCGGCCGTCGTCGCCGACTGGACGGGCATTCCCGTGGGCCGCATGGTCAAGGACGAGATCAAATCGACGCTCGATCTGGCCGAACGGATGAAGGCCCGCGTGATCGGGCAGGATCACGCGATGGACGCGATTGCCAAGCGTATCCAGACCAGCCGCGCCAAGCTCGACAATCCGAACAAGCCGGTCGGCGTGTTCATGCTGTGCGGCCCTTCGGGCGTCGGCAAGACCGAAACCGCGGTGGTCCTTTCCGAGCTGCTGTTTGCCGGCGAGGAATCGATGATCACCATCAACATGAGCGAGTTCCAGGAAGCGCACACTGTCTCCACCCTGAAAGGCGCGCCTGCCGGTTACGTCGGCTATGGACAGGGCGGCGTCCTGACCGAGGCGGTGCGGCGCAGGCCCTATTCGGTGGTGCTGCTGGACGAGGTGGAAAAAGCCCACCCCGATGTGCACGAGATGTTCTTCCAGGTGTTCGACAAGGGCTTCATGAACGATGCCGAAGGGCGGTATATCGACTTCAAGAACACCCTGATCCTGCTGACCAGCAATTGCGGCACCGATCTGATCATGGACATGTGCGCCGATCCGGAACTGATGCCGGAACCCGAAGCCATGGCGCAGGCGCTCAGGCCCGAACTGCTCAAGGTCTTCCCGCCCGCGCTGATCGGGCGCACGGTGCAGCTCGCCTATGTGCCGCTGAGCAAGGAAATGCTCGGTGGGATCGTGCGCATCCAGCTCGACCGGATCAAGAAGCGCATCCACGGCAACCACAAGATCGCCTTCACCTATGGCGACGATGTGATCGAATATATCGTGGCGCGCTGCACCGACGGGGATTCGGGCGGGCGCATGATCGACAACATCCTGACCAACACGATGCTGCCGGAAATGTCGGTGCAACTGCTGGAAAAGCAGATGGACGGCGCGGCGGTATCGACCATCACGGTCAAGGCCGGGGACAGCGGGTTCATCTACGATTTCGGGTGAGGGGGGAGAAGGACATGCCTTTCGGTTGGGAAAAAGTGGAGCGTGACAGCGCCGAATACGAAGCCTGCGTTGCGGCCACGTCTGTCGTCGGAGTGGGTGCTGGCGGGATTACCGGCGGTGCCGGAGCCGCGCTTACTGCGGGCCTTTCGGTGCCGGTGCTGATGGCGGCCGGCGGAGCCCTGGGTTACGTGGCGGGATATCTGGCCTGCCCCTATCTCGCCCCGGCTGTGAAAAAGAAGCTGATGGCGGGCGAGAGGATCACCCACAACGAAGCCAAGAACGCCATCGAGGCGATGCACCTCTACGGCAATTTCACAAACGAGCAGCAGACGCTGACGACGTTTGCCGGGTTGAGGCAGATGCTGGCCACGGGCAATCAGAGCGCCCCGACGCCGCAGTCTCAGGCAAATCTCGTCGGGCCGCAGGTCGAGCGGAGTGCCGCCTCCTGACATGACCGACCTCTATCTCCTCAGCGCGCGCAATTCCTGCAGTGCACAGGATCTGATCGGGCAGAGTTACCTCTCGCCCGATGGCGATATCGCGCAGCGGTTTTTGCAGGCCAATGCCTTTGCCAAGCCGACCGACCGGCTGATGCGCGGGGAGCTTTATGCCATTCCCGGTCTTGGCGATGGCCCGCGGATGGAGCCGGGGATGATCGGCAAGATGGTCTCGCAGACCAACTTCGCCACCCGCAACCAGCGCACCGAACCGGCGGCGGACGAATTCAACGCCAATTTCGGCTGGATGAAGGATCTGCTCACCAGCGATGCGACCAAGGCCGGGATGGAGACGGTCGCCGGGACGCTCGAATATTTCGAGAAGCGCGCCGAAAAGATCGCCACCACCTTCCGGCAATACAAGAGCACCTATGACCTGACGGTGAAGACGCAGGGCTTCTACCAGAACAGCGCCGCCAAAAGCGCGCGGGCGATGCTTGATCGCGAGCTTCAGGCGCAGCTGACCGGGATCACCCGCTCAAGCTTTCTCGACCGTCCCCACACCGCCAACATCAAAGATCAGCTCGGCATCAGCCACAAGGCGCTGAAAAACCAGGTCAAGCTGGGCAAGAACCTGAAGGAACTGGAAAAGATCGAGGCTGCCGCCAAGAAGGCGCAGGGCATCTCATCGCACCTCAAAAAGGGTGGCACGGTGCTGAAAATCGTCTCGGTCGGCGCCACTGTGACCGAGATCGGCGAGGAGTTCGCCACTGGCGGCACCAAGAAAGGCCTGATGAAAACCGGCGAGGAAGGCTTCGGCCTTGCGGGTAGCGCGCTGGGCGGCAGGCTTGGCGGCGCGGCGGGGGGCTGGGCTGCGGGCGCGGCGATGGCCGCCTTCGGGGTTGGCACCGGCGGCCTCGGCTTTGTCGCGGTGGCGATCGGCGGCGTGGTGGTCGGCTCGATCGCGGGCGGCGCGGTCGGCGAGGAAGCCGGCAAGCACGTCTGGGGCAAATGGGGCGACGAAATCTACACCGCTGGCGAGGATGCCTTCGCCTACTTCAAGAAGCTGCGCACGAACTGATACCAAGGCGCGATGAATTCGTCTCATCGTGCCTTGGTAAAGCCCGTGCGGCGCCTGAGCATTTCCAGCGCGTGATGCGTCAGCATCTTAGAGCGGTTTCCGACCATTCTGACCCGCCCTGATCGCGCTCTGAAGCCCGCTGGACAGGAATGGCGCGCGGCAGGGGCTGGGGTTGCCCCTGCAAGCGCCGTGACGAAGCCAGCGGGCTTCAGAGCGCGACCCCTCCGCGGCGGGCCGAATTGGGCTGAGGGCCACGTTGCTCGTCGCTCGCGATGCGCTGCATCGCTCGCTCCTCGCGCCTTGCCCTCAGCCCAATTCGGCTCCGTCAGGGTGGGTCAGAATGGTCGGAAACCGCTCTAGCACGCTGGGTTTAACGCCCCCGGCGCCGGTTGCGCTCGGCCTCGCGCTTCAGCCTCAGCAGATCCTCGACATTGACCACTTCGGAGCGGGCGCGCATCCAGATGATGCCGCCCACGGTCCACACGGCCAACCCCAGCAGGAACACGGCCAGACCGATGGCGAAGGTGCTCTGGCTGTGCTGCCCCTCGCTGAACAGGGCAAAGCCGCCGATCATCAGCAGCGACAGCGAAATCCACCCCAGCAGCAGACGCCAGCCGCGGGCATTGCGCGGTTCGATATTGAACCCGCCCCATGCGTAGCGGGTCATGATGAATGGCTTTTCCTCGTTACGCATTTCAGGCTCCTGTCAGCGTTTGTTCGGCTTGTGCTTGTCCAGATCGATGATTTCCGCTCGCGCCCGCATCCAGCGCATCATGCCGATGAGGCACGCGGCGGTCGCCGACAGGAAACCCGCAAATCCGAGATACAATTCAGGACCGGATGGTTCACGTGACATGAACCACACGAACAGGCCGACGAGCCCCAGCAGGATTGCCTCCCAGGCATAGGTCTGTCGTCGCCCTTGCGCGTTGCGGGGGGTAACCCTGAACCTGCCGTTGGAAGAACGATACATCACGAAAGGCTTTTCCTCGTTACGCATCGCCTGTCCCCTCGTTGCCCGCAGCCGCCGGACGGCCGCGTTTGGGTGTTTTGCTGACCGCCACCTTCACCCCGCGCCGCGCCAGTGCCTCGCGCAGCAGCACCTCGATCTCGGCATTGACGCTGCGCAGCTCGGCATCGGCCATCCGCTGGACCGCATCGTGCAGCGCCGGATCGAGGCGCAGGGGAAAGGCTTTCTTCGCGGCCATGACCGGTCAGTAGAGCGAGCCCGCGTTGACCACCGGCTGGGCTTCCTGTTCGGCGCACAGCACCACCATCAGGTTCGAAACCATTGCGGCGCGGCGTTCGTCATCCAGTTCGACGACGTTCTTCTCGCTGAGCTGGGTCAGCGCCATTTCGACCATCGACACCGCCCCTTCGACCAGTTTGGCGCGGGCGGCGATCACCGCTTCGGCCTGCTGGCGGCGCAGCATCGCGCTGGCGATTTCGGGGGCATAGGCAAGGTGGGTGAGGCCGCATTCGTCGACCGTGATGCCCGCCACCGACAGCCGCTCGATCAGGGCGGCGCGCAGTTCCACGCCCACTTCCTCGTGATTGCCGCGCAGGGTGATTTCGAGATGCTCGATATCGTCATAGGGGTAACGCGATCCGATGGCGCGCACCGCGGCTTCCATCTGGGCGGTGACGAATTCGCGGTAATCATCGACATCGAACAGCGCCTGCGCGGTGTCGGTCACGCGCCAGACGACCTGCGCGGCCATCTCGATCGGGTTGCCGCGCGCGTCGTTGACCTTGATCTTTTCCGAAATCACGTTGTTGGCGCGCACCGCGATTTTCTTGCGCGCCAGCCAGGGCAGCACCCAACGCAGGCCTTCGTTGCGGTCGGTGCCCTTGTAGGCGCCGAACAGCTGGATCGCGGCGGCTTCATTGGGGTTGATCATGTAGAAGCCGGTGAGGATGAACAGGCCGATCACGCCGGTCACCAGCGCGCCGATCATCATCAGGCCGTCCACGTGAGGATCGGGAGCGACGGCGCGGATGAACATCCACACCGCGGCCGCCACCAGCACCAGGCTGACCAGCAGCATCACGTATCCGCTCTGCGTGGTGGCCGGAACTTCCCGGCTGCGATTGAGGGCAGGTGTATCAACAGAGGCCATGACGAATCTCCATGTGCGATATAATTATGATATCATATTTATATCAGGCCATGCGCCCGTCAAGCGGATTTGGGCGGCACACCTGCGCAACGCGCTTGGCGTGCGCCCCTGTTTCGCGGTAGCACGTGGTTTCTGGCGTGTGCGGGAGGGGGCAAGGGCAGTGCAGACCGGCGATGAAACCGCTCCGCCGCAGCGCCCTTTGCTGTTCCTCAGCTATTCGCGCACCGATCTTCCCAAGGCCCGCCCTGTCATCGATCTGCTGGAGGCAGCAGGGTTCGATGTGTGGTGGGACGGGCGGCTGGAGGGGGGCGAGAACTACCTCCAGACCACCGAGACCGCGCTCGAAGGGGCAGCGGCAGTGGTAGTGCTGTGGTCGGCAACGTCGACGCAATCGCACTGGGTGCGCGACGAGGCGCAGCGCGGGCGCGAGCGCGGTTGTCTGGTGCCGCTGACGATTGACGGGACGATGGCACCGCTGGGCTTCCGGCAGGTGCAACTGCTCGACATCAGCGGCTGGAACGGCAAGCCCGATGCCCCGGAAGCGGCACGGATCCTGATTGCGGTGCGGGCGCGGACGGGTGGTGCGCCGGACCCCGCTATGCTGCGCCCAGAGCCTCTCCTGACAGCGCCTCCCGCGCCGGAGGTGCGCGGTTTCGCGCTCTCGCGCCGCACGCTCATGCTCGGCGGAGCGGGGCTGGCCGGGGCGGCCGGATTGCTCGGCGCATGGCAGGCCGGGCTGTTCGGCAAGGGGGGCGACGGGGTGATCTCGATGGTCGTGATGCCCTTTGCCAACCTCAGCGGGGACGATGACCAGAAGTGGTTTTCCGACGGCCTTTCCAACGAGTTGCGATCGGTCCTCGCCCGCAATCCGCGGCTGAAGGTGGCGGCGCCGACGTCCTCCGGCGCGATCGAGGGGCAGGATGATTTCGCCATCGGCCGCACGCTCGGCGTCGGCCACGTCCTGCGCGGCTCTGTGCAGCGTGACGCGATGCGGGTGCGCGTTCTGACCCAGCTGGTGGCGATCGAGGGCGGGGAACTGCTCTGGTCGGGCAAGTATGACGGCGCGCTGGACGATGTCTTTGCGGTGCAGTCCGAAATCGCGGAAACCGTGGCGCTGGAACTGGTCGCCAAGGTGGCCTCTGACGGCGAGGCGAAGCAGGCGGTGGCCGCGCAGCAGCAGGTCGGCGGCACCGCCAATGTCGCCGCTTACGAGGCCTTCCTGCGCGGCATGGCGCTCTATGATCTGGGCTCGGGCGAGCAGGCCTATCGCGATGCGCTGGTGCAGTTCGATGCGGCGATCGCGCAGGACCCCGCCTATGCCGCGGCCCATGCGATGCGATCGGGCATTCTCGCCTCGCTCGCCACCAATGCCGCCAGCGACGGCGCGGAATCGCGGCGCCTGTTCACGCAGGCGATGGCTGCGGCGGAGCGGTCGCTGGAACTGGAGGAGCGGCTGGCGCGCGGGCATCTGGCCAAGGGCTTCGCGCTCGCCAATGGCTGGCTCAAGCGGGCCGAGGCGGTGCCGCATTATCTCGCGGCGCAAAAACATGCGCCGGGCGATGCCGATATCCTGCGCAGCGCGGCGACCTTCCATGCCTATGGCAAGGATCATGCGCTGGCGGGACGGATGATCGCGCAGGTGCTCGAACTCGATCCGCTCAACGCCCGCGCCTTCCGTTCGGCGGGCTATATCGCGCTGTTTGCGCGGGATTTCCCCAAGGTGGTGACACAGATGGAGCGGGCGCTGGAACTGAACCCCGGCCTCGCCAGCGCGCCCTTTGCGATTGCGATTGCGCGCCTGATGCAGGGCGATGCGGCAGGCGCGCTGGCCTCCGCCAAGGCCGAGCCGGGGGAGGCCTATGCCCTCACCGCCACCGCGATTGCCGCGCACCGGCTGGGCGACGGCGCGCAGTCCGATGCGGCGCTGGCCAGGCTGGAGCGCGACTATGCCGACAGCCGTTACCAGCAGGCGCAGGTCCATGCCCAGCGCGGTGCGGCGGACAAGGCGCTGGCGCTGCTCGATACCGCTTTCGGCACGCTCGATCCCGGACTGCTGTGGACGCCGAATGATCCGCTGCTCGATCCCCTGCGCGGTGAGGCGGCCTTCGGGGATTTGCTTTCGCGCCTCGGGTCGTGATACCTCTGGCACCGCCCGCACAGGGCGCAATATGGGGGTACTCAGCATGAAGAAAATTGTGACGATCGCGCTGGCAGGCGGCGCGCTGGCATTGGCAGCGTGCAGCGGCGAAACCGCCAAGGCACCCGAAGAAGCCGCCGCCACCGAAGCACCCGCCGAAGCGGCAGCACCGGCCGAAGGCGAAGCCACCGCAACGGCGGAAGAGGAACTCGATCCGACCGGCAATCCGATCGGCATGGATGCACCCGCCGCACCGGCCGAAGGCGCTGCTGCCGAAGCCGCTCCGGCCGCAGAATAAGCCATGATCGCCCGCGCAATGTTTCACGTGAAACATTGCGCGGGATGACCCTGAAAGGGGTCTAGAAGGGGTCTAGGACGACCTAAGAGGGGTCTAAGGCCACCTATCGTCGCACAGGCGGCAGGGTTGCCTTCAGCCAGCTTTGCACCCGCTGATGGGCCACCCGGATGAAACGGCTCGGCCTGCCGGTGGTCCCGCATTTGACCCCGCCGCTCACCACCCCGATCAATGTCGGTACCTTGTCGGGATCGCTGTAGGAAACCAGCGGGCCGCCGCTGTCGCCGCTGCATGCCTGCCCGCCTTCCGCGTCGCGCCCTTCATCGGCGCACAGCACCGAATCGCGCCGCACCGGCCCGTCGAACCGCTGCGCCGGATCGGTCACCCGCCGCTTGCGATCGGCAAAGCTGACGATTTCTGCCGTGCAGCTGGACAGATCGCGCAGCTTCACCCGCCCGCCGCGCAGGCGATCGGGGATCGTGCCATTCGCCACGGCGGTCAGGCCCCAGCCATAGGTGACGACGCGGCCCAGCGTTTCGACCTTGCGGGCGTGAAGCGGCACGGGATCAAGCCGGATGCGCGCCGGCACCAGCACATCGGCGCCGCGCTTCCCCCTGCCGGGATCATATTGCACCAGCGCAATATCGAAGGCGAGGCTGGCCGGATCGTAATCCGGGTGCCTGAAAGTGGCGATGATCGGGTAGCTGAAGCCGTCATTGCCGAATGCCTTGACCATGCCCAGCCGGACCACGTGCCCGCCTGTCCTGATCGATACCCCGCCCATGTGCTTGTCGTTGACGCAATGCGCGGCGGTCAGGATCCAGCCTTCGCGGATCACCGACCCGCCGCACAGCACCCGGTCCGGGTCCGACAGCGGGGAACGCCCGCGCATCGCCGGCCGCCAGATCAGCGCCTGCCATGGCGCAGCGCCCGGCTCAACCATGAAACCGCGCCGCACCCGCACCAGATTGTCGCACAGCGTATCGGTGTAGCTGACGCCTGCGAAAATCACCGTGGTGTTGGTGCAGATTCTGGCGCGATATTCGGCCTCTGCCCGCTCTTCTTCGGCATCATCCTCGGCCTGCTGTGCGGCGGCCTCTTCGGGGGTGAGTTCGGGCACGTAGCTGTCGCCCGCCAGCACCAGCGGGGTGGCCGGATCGTCGAAGATGGCGCGTTCGAGGCTCTTGCAGGCCATCTCGTCCCCGCCATCGCACAGGCGCGCGGTGAGTTCGAGTGCGCGCGGCGGATCGGCGGGCAGGCGCGTGCCCGACATCAGTTCTTCCGCCAGAGTGCTGCACGCGCCGTCCGATCCGGCATCGCAGGCCCGCGAGAGGTAGGCTTCGGCGCGCGCGGGATCGGGGATGCCGGTTGCGCGCCACACATCGAACACGCGGAAGGCGGCCAGTTCGCACACCTCGGCCGCATCGCCTGCCGCTGGCGCCGTGTCGCAGGCTGGGCCGAGCAGGGTGAGCGCATAGGCCCTGTCTTCCAGCGGGCCGCCCGATTGCGAATGGATCTTGCCCGCCGCGATGCAGGCGGCGCGCTCGCCGCCAGCGCAGGCGGCGTCCAGCGCGGGAATGGCGCGGATATCGGCGGCAGTCTGGCAGTAATAGGGCGCCAGCGTGCAGGCGCGGTCATAGAACACCAGCGCCCGTTCGCGGGCCGGTGCGCGCCGGTCGCGCCGCAGTTCGGCATGGCCAAGGTCGGTGCAGGGCCAGGCGTCCCCCGCCGCGCAGCCGATGCGGCGGTATTCATCCGCCTGCGCGCTGCCTTCGTCATCCCGCCAGTGCACAATGGCGCTGCGGCAGGCGTCCTTGTCGCCCCGGCGGCACATCCGGTCGAGCAGGGCGAGGCCTTCCGCCTGTTCGGCCGCGCTGCGATCTTGTCCGACGAGCAGTTCGGCCAGCGTGCGGCAGGCGGATGCGCTGCCCTTGGCGCAGGTGGCGCGCCGCAGCGCATCGGCGGCCTTGCGGTCGGGCGGGGCGGTGATGCCGCTGGCGAGATCGTCAGCCTCGGCTACGCAGGCCTCCAGCGCGCCAAGGCGGCAGGCGCGCACGAAATAGGCGTTGGCGATGATCGCGTCATGCGTCTCGCGGGTGCTGCGCAGCAATTGGCCGAGGCCATAGCACCCTTGCGCATCGGCGGCGTTGCAGGCGCGGCGGTAGAGCAGCTCTGCCACCGGGCGGTTCTGCGGGCGCCCGCGGCCATAGTGGTGGGCTTCGGCAACCGCGGTGCATCCGGCGAAATCGCCCGCTGCGCACCGGTTGGCGGCGGCCTCGGCCTCGGCGGCTTGGCGGGTGGCCTCATCGGCGGGCTGGTCGGGCCGGGCGCGGATCGAAGTGCTTTCGGGGTAGGAGCGCGGGATCGGGCCATCATCCGTCTGGCCGAGCGCCGGAACGCCTGTCAGCGCCAGGATCCCGCCGAGCACTATCGCCTGCCATCGCCGCATCGCCTGTCCCCCCAAGCGGTGCGGATAATGCGCCTTTCCCCCACGAGCGTCAAACCGCGCAGCGGACGGGGCTTGTAAGCGGCAAGGACAAGGGCTTAAGCATGGTGCGGCCTGCTATCGGACGCGGGCGGGGGGCTTTTGGGTGATGCCGGATAACGGGCCACATAACGGGCCAGATAACGGGGCTGCACAGACCGGCGCGATGATCCGTGACAGCTGGCAGCCGCATCTGGCGCTGGGGATCACCGGCCACCGTGCTTCCAACCCCTCCTTTGCGGCGCACAGCGCGGCGATTGCTGAGGCGCTGGCGCAATTGTTCGCCCGCATCGAAGCGCTGGCGGGCGCGCTGCCGGGCACGCAGGGCGCGGTGCGGTTGCATTCACTGCTGGTGGACGGCACCGACCAGATCGCCGCCGATCTGGCGCTGGCGCGGAGCTGGGAACTGGTGGTGCCGCTGCCCTTTGGCGAGCGGCTCAACAACGCGATCAACGCCCATCCGGCCACCGCCGCCGATGCTGCGGCGATGCTGGCGGGCGGGCCTTCGGGCGATCCGGCGGTGGAGGCGCGGGCGGCGGCGATCCGGGCGATCACCGCGCGCGCGCAGCTGTTCGAACTGGCCGACCGCGATGCCGAGGTCGAGGCGCTGTGGCTCGCCAGCCTCGCCGCGCCTGATGACCGGGCGGCGGCGCGGACCTTCGATGCGCTGGTGTCGGACAATGTCGCGCTGGCGGGCCGCGTGATGATCGAGCGGACCGATCTGGTGGTCGCGGTGTGGGACGGCAAGGTTGCCAATCTGCCCGGTGGCACCGGCCACACGGTGGTGGCGGCGCTGGCGATGGGCACGCCGGTGCTGCTGATCGATCCCGCCGCTTCGGCAAGCTGGCGCATCCTCACCCGTCCGGAAGAACTGGGCCACCCGGCCGATCCTGCCGCCCCGCCCGATGAAGCGCGGCTCGCCGCGATCATCCGCGCCGCGATGGTGGTGGAGGGCTGGGCCCCTGCGCAGCTGACCCGCGAGGTGTGGCGGGCGCGCAGCAGCCGGATGTTCGGGCTCTACCGCCGGATCGAGCGGGTGTTCGGCGGCGGCGGCAGCAGCGGGTCGGCGTTCGGCTCGCTGCGGATCGATTACGAAGCGCCCGCGGCGATCGCCACCGGCAGCGGCGCGGGGATCGCGCAGGCGGCGCAGACCATGCCCGGCGGGGATAGCGCGATGGCCGCCGCGATCACCGGTGATGTGCTGCCCGCCTTCGCCTGGGCCGACGGGATCGCCAGCCGCCTCGCCGATGCCTATCGCAGCGGGATGTGCGTCAACTTCGTGCTGGCGGCGCTGGCGGTGATCATCGGCCTGGCTTTCCTGCCCGCTGGCCTCGGCGCAGTGAAGTGGATCTTCGCCGGGGTCGAACTGCTGCTACTGGGCGGAATTCTGGTGCTGACAGCGGCGGGATCGCGGCTCGGCTGGCACCGGCGCTGGTTCGAACTGCGGCGCGTGGCGGAATATCTGCGCCATGCGCCCGCGCTGCTGCTGCTCGGCGTGGCGCGGCCGACCGGGCGCTGGCCGCGATCGGGCGGGGAGGGCGCGGAATGGCCCGAACATTTCGCCCGCCATGCGCTGCGCGATGTCGGCCTGCCACGCGCGAAGGTCACGCGGGACTATCTGCGCGTCGGGCTGGCGGAGGTCGCCCTGCCGCATCTCGCCGCGCAGCGCGCCTATCACGAGGCCAAGGCCCACCGGCTGGAAGCGGTGCACCACGGGCTCGACCGCGCGGCGGAAAGCTGCTTCGCGCTGGCGGTGGTATCGGTGCTGGCCTATCTGCTGCTGAAGGGCGGCGGGGTGGCAGGCGTGGTGCCCAAGCCGCTGGCGGGCGACCTCTCGCCGCTGTTCACCTTCCTCGGCGTCGCCTTCCCGACACTGGGCGCGAACCTCGCCGGGATCCGCTATTTCGGCGACTTCGAACGCTTCGGCGCGATTTCGCGGGTGGCGGCAGAGCGGCTCGGCGAGATCGAGGCGCGCATCACGCTGCTGCTGTCAGGCGCAGACAGCGCGCTGACCTATGCTGCTGCCGCAGATCTGGTGCATGCGCTGGATGAAGCCGTGGTGGACGAGATTGCCGGCTGGCAGGCGGTGTTCGGGGGCAAGCACTTAGCGTTGCCAGCTTAGAGCGCTCTACCTAACCCGCCTTCCGCTTTTCCGCCCGCGCCTGCATCAGGCTGTCGAACATCCGCCGCCGCGCCTTGCCGCCGATGGCCACGGCAAAGCTGCCCATTTCCCGCCGGTCGGGCCACAGCGCATCGGTGGGGGAATCGGGCGCGGTGCAGGTATCGAACAGCACCGGCCCCTCGCTTTCCAGCGAGCGCACCACGTGGCGCATCAGCAGCCGTCCCGGCGCGGCGCTGCGCCAAGCCTCGTCCATCGCCATCCGGAAGCCGAAGCCGTGCCCGGCCGCGATGAACCAGCTCGACATCGCCACCACGGTTTCCCCCGCGATCAGGCTGGCGAGCCGCAGCGTGCCGGCGCGGTGGCCGTGGCCGATCACCTCGCGCAGCAACGCGGTCTTCCCGCTGTGGCTGGCGATGGCGCTGTCGCTCTGGCCTTTCCAGCCCGCCCGTTCGAGCGCGAGGAACGCGGCGAGCCATGCATCGCAGCCTTCCTCGCGGCCATGCATCACCACCCGCACCGGGCCGAGCGCTTCGGCCAGCTTCTCCTCCAGCCGGTCGAGCCGCTGGTCGAGTTTTGCGATGCCTTGCGCATCGGGCTTGCTGGCGGGCAGGCGGGCGGGGCGCGCAAAGCTCTGGCCGACATGCAGCGGGCGGCCCTGTTCGGCGCACAGGCTGGCAAGCGCCAGCGTCACCGGATCGCGCACCGGCATCGGCCCGCATGACAGGCCCATCGCCACGCCGGGCTTGCGGTCGAGCCGCGCCAGCAGGGCCTGCCAGAACGCCTTTTCCGCCCCCGGCAGCACCAGCGGGGTGCCGAGCCGCTGGTCGGCGGAGTGCCAACCCCTGAAGCACGGGGCCGGAACGCCGCGCACCGCGGGCTCCAGTGTCAGCGGCAAGGCCCCCAGCCACGCGCCCGAAGGTTGCCGCACCACCGCCAGCCGCAGCGACCATTGCGTCCCGCAGTGGCGCAGCGCGGGTTCCATGAACCAGTCCTGCGCGAAGATATTGCCCGGCGTCGCCCGTGCGCTCAGTTCCGCCCAGCGGCGGCGTTCGGCCTCGGGCAGGCCCAGCGGGCGCCACAACTCCACCCGCAAGCCGCGGTCACGCTGCGGGCGCGACAGCGCCAGCAAGGCGGCGGTGGCCTCCGCATCGATGCGGAAGTCCTTTTCGTCATAGCGCTTCATCGTGCGCACTCCCGTGCGGCACTGACGCTGCGACCTCTCAGTGACATGATCTGCGAACCTGTTACGAATTTCCCATCCCGATTTCAGCAATTTAGCCGATTCCGGTGAAAGGGTCGTTAACGCATTCCGTCAGGATCGTGGTGAGAGACGGCGCGCAGCACGCACCACGTGAAGGCCTGCGAAGCACCCCACGGGGTCACATGCTCCTCGCGCCAATCGGCTTCCAGCCGGTATCCCGGCCCCAGCGTCCGCGCCAGTCTGGCCGCGTCATAACGCTCCACCGGCAGGCCGCTGCATTTCTCCGGCCCGTCAGGCGCAAAGGTGGCGATGATCACGAGCCCTCCCGCCGCCAGCCCTTTGCCGAGTGCGTGCAGATAGGCAGCGCGCTGATCGGGCGCGGTCAGGAAATGGAACACCGCACGGTCGTGCCACACATCATAACGCCGCTGCGGTTGCCATGCGGTGATGTCGGCGACGTGCCATGCCACGCTTGCCGCCGCATCGCCCAGCCGCGCCTGCGATGCGGCGAGGGCAGGTGCAGCAACATCCAGCACCGTCACATCGTCCCAGCCGCGTTGCAGCAGCGCATCGACCAGCCTCGAAGCGCCGCCGCCAATGTCGACCAGCGATTGGTCGGGCGTCACCCCGAACCGGTCGAGCGCTGCCAGAGATTGTTCCGGTGTCGCCTGAAACCAGCTGACCGCATCGGGCTGCTTTTCGGTATAGACGGTGTGCCAGTGCGCTTCGCGCTGATCGGTCATGGCCTGCCTCTCTCTGCCCCCCAGCACCATAGCAAAAGGCCCCCGGTGTCGCCACCGGAGGCCCTTGTGTTCATGCACCTGCTGCTCAGTGATACTTGGCGTGCGTCACGTCGAAGCGGTCTGCGTTCATCACCTTGTTCCAGGCCGAGATGAAGTCGCACACGAACTTGCCCTCGTTCCCGGCCTCGGCATAGACCTCGGCCTGGGCGCGCAGGATCGAGTTGGAGCCGAACACCAGATCCGCCCGGGTGGCACGGTATTTCTCCGCCCCCGTGGTGCGGCAGGTGCCGACATATTCCTCGTCGCCGCTGCCAGCCACCGGGGTCCACTTCGTGCCCATGTCGAGCAGGTTGCGGAAGAAATCCGGGGTCAGCGTGCCGACCTTGTCGGTGAACACGCCATGCTTGCGGTTGCCACTGTTCGCGCCGAGCACCCGCATCCCGCCGACCAGCACGGCCATTTCGGGGATCGACAGGCCCAGAAGGTGCGCCTTGTCGATCAGCATTTCCTCGGTCCGGACATCGGCCTTGGTCTTGAGGTAGTTGCGGAAACCGTCGGCAAACGGTTCCAGCGGCTCGAAGCTGGCGGCATCGGTGTGTTCATCGCCCGCATCGCCGCGACCGCCCATGAAGGGCACGGTCACTTCGATCCCGGCGTCCTTCGCCGCCTTCTCGATCGCGGCACCGCCCGCCAGCACGATCGCATCGGCCATGCTGAGGCTGCCGCGATGCTGTTCGATCACGTTCAGCACGCGGGCGAGTTCGTCCGGATCGTTGGCGGCCCAGCCGCGCTGCGGTTCAAGCCGCACGCGCGCGCCATTGGCACCGCCGCGATGGTCCGAGTTGCGATAGGTCGAGGCCGAGGCCCACGCCGCCTTGACCATTTCGGAGACGGTCAGGCCCGAACCGAGGATCGCCGCCTTGAAGCGTTCTATCTCCGCATCCGAAGGCGTGGTGCCTGCCGGAACGGGATCCTGCCAGATCAGGTCTTCGGCGGGGACTTCGGGGCCCATGTAACGGATCTTCGGCCCCATATCGCGGTGGCACAGCTTGAACCATGCGCGCGCGAAGGCATCGTCCAGCGCCTTGGGATCGGCGAGGAAGCGTTCCGAAATCTTGCGATATTCCGGATCGTTCTTCAGCGCCATGTCGGCGGTGGTCATAATCGTCGGCACGCGCTTGTTCGGATCGCGTGCGTCGGGGGCGAGGTCTTCCGGATCGGGGTTGATCGGGGTCCACATGTTGGCGCCTGCGGGCGACTGCACCAGTTCATAATCGTACTTGAACAGCAGGCGGAAGTAATCGTGGCTCCACGCGGTCGGGTTGTTCGACCAGCTGCCCTCGATGCCCGAAGTGGTGATGTTGCCAGCCGAAATCTCGTCCTGATCGACCAGCCAGCCGAAGCCTTGCAGGTGCAATTCCTCGCTCTCGGGCGCGCCGCCGAAGGTGTCGGACGGGGCCGCGCCATGCGCCTTGCCGAAAGCATGGCCGCCCGCGGTGAGCGCCACGGTTTCCTCGTCGTTCATCGCCATGCGGGCAAAGGTTTCGCGCATGTCGCGGGCCATGCCTTCGGGATCGTGCGGATTGCCGCCCGGCCCTTCGGGGTTGACGTAGATCAGGCCCATCTGGATCGCGGCCAGCGGGTTATCGAGCGCCGCGCCGTCCTTCGGGCGGATGCGGGTGGCAACGCCTTCGTTGACCCACTGTTCCTCGGTGCCCCAGTAGACGCTTTCGGGCTCGTAAACGTCGGCGCGGCCGCCGCCGAAGCCGAACACCGGGCCGCCCATGCTTTCGATGGCGACGTTGCCGGCGAGGATGAACAGGTCGGCCCAGCTGATGTTGCGGCCATATTTCTGCTTGATCGGCCACAGCAGGCGGCGCGCCTTGTCGAGGTTGCCATTGTCGGGCCAGGAATTGAGCGGAGCGAACCGCTGCTGCCCGCTGCCCGCACCACCGCGCCCGTCGCCGGTGCGATAGGTGCCCGCCGCGTGCCAGGCCATGCGGATGAAGAACGGGCCATAGTGGCCGTAATCCGCCGGCCACCACGGCTGGCTGTCGGTCATCAGCGCGGTGAGATCGGCCTTCAGTGCGGCATAATCGAGGGTGTTGAAGGCTTCGGCGTAATCGAAGTCCTCGCCATAGGGATTGGCGCTGCGGCCACCTTCCTTGAGGATGTCGAGTTGCAGGGCCTCGGGCCACCAGTCGCGGTTGGTGCGGCCCAGCAGGCTGCGCATCTCACCGCTGCCGTGGAACGGGCACCCGCCGCTCATCTCTCCGGTCTTGGCATCCATGATCGTTTCTCCTCTCGACTGTTATCGTCTCAGACTCGCCCCGCGGGGACAGGCCTATGAGAGGAAGATTACGCTTTCGGGTTGGGTCGTCCAATCGATTAATGCGCAGGGATTGATTGAGGCGGGCGATTAGAGCGGTTGGGCGGACCAACGAAAAAGGGCGGGCCATTTCGGACCCACCCCCAGCCCCTCCCGCAAGCGGGAGGGGAGTTTTGGCGCTTTCAGTCCCCCTCCCGCCTGCGGGAGGGGTTAGGGGTGGGCAAGTGCCTCACGCCGCCGCAGCGACCTCTTCCACCGGTTCATTCCGGATCAGGAAGTCGAACGCGCCAAGGCCCGCCTTCGCACCTTCGCCCATGGCGACGACGATCTGCTTGTGCGGCACGGTGGTGCAGTCGCCCGCGGCATAGATGCCGGGCAGGTTGGTCGCGCCGTGACTGTCGGTCACGATTTCGCCGAACTTGCTCAAGGTCAGACCTGTCTCGCGCAGCCATTCGGTGTTGGGGACAAGCCCGATCTGCACGAACACACCCTCGAGCGCGATGCGGCGTTCATCGCCGCTGGCGCGGTCTTTCACCACCAGCCCGCTGACCTTGCCGTTTTGCCCAAGGATTTCGGTGGTCTGGCCGTTGGTAACGATCTCGACATTGGGCATCGAGCGCAGCTTGCGCTGGAGCACCTCGTCGGCCCGCAGCTTGGTGTCGAACTCGATCAGCGTCACGTGGCCGACGATCCCGGCAAGGTCGATCGCCGCCTCGACACCCGAATTGCCGCCGCCGATCACAGCGATGCGCTTGCCCTTGAACAGCGGACCATCGCAGTGCGGGCAATAGGCCACGCCCTTGTTGCGATACTCCGCCTCGCCCGGCACGCCGAGATTGCGCCAGCGTGCGCCGGTGGAAAGGATCAGCGAGCGCGCCTTGAGGCTCGCGCCGTTGGCCATCACCACTTCATGATAGCCGCCAACGTCCTTGGCGGGCTTGAGTTCGACCGCACGGGCCAAGTCCATCAGGTCGATGTCATATTCGCCGACGTGCTGCTTGAGGCTGTCGGTCAGCTTGGGGCCTTCGGTGTAGGGCGTGCCGGGCAGGTTCTCGATCCCCAGCGTGTCCATCAGCTGCCCGCCGAAGCGTTCTGCCGCGATTCCCGTGCGGAAGCCCTTGCGCGCGGTATAGACCGCCGCCGCCGCACCGGCGGGGCCACCGCCGATCACCAGCACCTCGAAGGGCGCCTTGGCGCTGAGCTTCTCGGCCTGCCTGGCATCGGCATTGACGTCGAGCTTGGCGAGGATCTCGGCCAGCTCCATCTTGCCGTTGTAGAACGGCTCGCCATTGAGGAAGGTCGCAGGCACCGCCATGATGTCGCGGCGCTCGACTTCGTCCTGGAAGGTGCCGCCCTCGATCAGAGTCGCGGTGATGCGCGGGTTTTCGAGCGCCATCAGCGTCAGCGCCTGCACCACATCGGGGCAGTTGTGGCACGACAGCGAGAAGAACATCTCGAAATGATAGTCGCCTTCCAGCGCGCGCACCTGTTCGATCAGGTCGGCGTCAACCTTGGGCGGATGCCCGCCGGCCCACAGCAGCGCGAGCACAAGCGAGGTGAATTCGTGGCCCATCGGCAGGCCGGCAAAGCGCACCCACTTTTCCGCGTCGCTGGCGCGGCGGATGATGAAGCTGGGCTTGCGATCGTCGGTGCCGTCGAAACGGGCGGTGACGAGGTCGTGCAGCGCGGCGATCTGTTCGATCAGCTGGCGCGTCTGGCGCGACTTCTCGCTGTCATCGAGGCTAGCGACCAGTTCGATCCCTTCGCGCAAGTTTCCGAGATAGGTCTTGAGCTGGGCCTGCATGGCGGCGTCGAGCATGGTGTCCTCCGGGCGCTGGGCGCGCTCTGATGGCGGATGGGGAGAGGGTAACACGGGACCGGACGATGCCCTGCCCGGCCCGCAAAGGGGGGGAAGGGGCGGGGCGGGCACATCCGGTCCCGGCTACGACCCGAGGGCTATTTGAATGGCTCTCGGGATTTTCGGTCAGCGCGGGATAGGGTTGGGGGGAACCCCGCGCTGGCCGGTTCGGTAAACGGTCTTAGATCTTGCCGACGAGGTCGAGCGAGGGGGCCAGCGTGTCGCTGCCTTCTTCCCACGCCGCCGGGCAGACCTGACCGGGGTTGGCGCGCACATACTGTGCGGCCTTGATCTTGCGGGTCAGTTCGTTGGCATTGCGGCCCACGCCTTCGCAGGTGATTTCCATGATCTGGATCACGCCGTCCGGATCGACCACGAAGGTCGCACGGTCAGCCAGGCCAACGCCTTCACGCAGCACGCCGAAGTTGTTCGACAGCACGTGGTTCTGGTCGCCCAGGAACGGGAAGGTCAGCTTGCCGATCTTGTCCGAGGTGTCGCTCCAGGCCTTGTGGCTGAAGTGCGTGTCGGTCGAGACGGCGTAGACTTCAACGCCCATCGACTGGAGGGTGGCGTACTTTTCGCCCATGTCTTCCAGTTCGGTCGGGCACACGAAGGTGAAGTCGGCCGGGTAGAAGAAGAACACCGACCACTTGCCGGCGAGATCGGCTTCGGTGACGGTGAAGAAGTCCTTGCCCTTCTGGAAGGCAGTGGCGGTGAAGGGCTGGATGGTCGAACCGATGATACCCATGGGAGTTTGTCCTTTTGATGGGGTTGAGAGGTGGGTTGGAACTGATGCTGTCCAAATAGAGCCTTTTGCGCTGCACAAAAGTTGATTGTTGCGATTGCGAGCATCGCTTTTTTCAATCAGTGGGGCGGGAACCCGATCGATTTTTTGCGTCAGTCATGGCGGACAAACGATTGCACCTGTGTTTGACGCGGTGAGCTATCGTATCCCTGCCGTGGACGGGACAAGTCGTGGCAATTCCGCCGCGAACCGTTCGCAACGCCGCGAGAGGGTAATTTTCCTCGCCCATTCGATTGTGCCGCGAAAGAAAATTGCGTGTTCGCAGGGCAAATCCGGTCTAACCGCGGTTAACTTCGGGCGACCGGTCCGGCTCCGGTTTGCGCGTCAGCCATGGGCATGCCAGAAAGCCCTCGGGCGGGGAAATTTGATCCTGATCAAAAATGAACGCAGCCCGACCAGGCTGCTTTCGGAGTGCGCATGACAGACGACTATCGCTCGCCGCGACTGGACCGCCTTGGCTTTGACTTCGAAAATTCCGTTTTGACGGAAGGTGACACCTCCCTGAGGCTGTCACGCAAGGATGTGCTGGGCATCGTGCAGGCTTCGTATGAAGAGCTGGGATCGGATGATCCGGCGCTGATCGTGGCAAAGCAGGATGTGCTGGAAGAGGTTGCGCAAGGCAAGCTGGCCCACGCGCTGCGCACCGCGATCATCGGCGCAGGCCAGCGCCGCTGCACCTGCTGCGGGTAAGCGGGCTCGAGTCTCGCGCTACGCTTACCCCACCCGCCCGTGTCTCTGCCGCGCTACGCTTACCCCACTTGCCCCCGGTGCAGCAGTTTGTGGTCGGCCAGCACCAGCGCCATCATCGCTTCGACGACGGGCGTGCCGCGGATGCCGACGCAGGGGTCGTGGCGGCCCTTGGTGACCACCTCTACCGCCTCGCCGGCTGAATTGATCGATTCCACCGGCGTGAGGATCGAGGAGGTCGGCTTGAAGGCCACGCGGCACACCACCGGCTGCCCGGTCGAAATGCCCCCCGCCGTGCCGCCTGCATGGTTGGCGAGGTAGACGGGCTTCCCATCCGGACCGGGGCGCATCCGGTCGGCGTTTTCCTCGCCGGTCAGGCGTGCGGCGTCGAAGCCGTCGCCGATCTCGACACCCTTGACCGCGTTGATGCTCATCATCGCGGCGGCGAGATCGCTGTCGAGCTTGGCATAGATCGGCGCGCCCCAGCCGGCGGGGACGCCCGTGGCGACACATTCGACAATCGCGCCGAGCGATGATCCGGCCTTGCGCGCGGCATCGACCTTCTCCTCCCAGCGCTTGGCGGCAGCAGCGTCGGGGCAGAAGAAGGGGTTGTTGGCGATCTCGGCGTAGTCGATATTCGCCGGATCGATCCGGTCACCGCCGAGTTCGCACACGTAGGCCGTGATCGTGACCTCCGGAATCACCAGCCGCGCCACCGCGCCCGCCGCCACCCGCGCCGCTGTCTCGCGCGCCGAAGAGCGCCCGCCGCCGCGATAGTCGCGGATGCCGTATTTGGCGTCATAGGCGTAGTCGGCATGGCCCGGGCGGTAACGCTGGGCGATCTCGCTGTAGTCCTTGCTCCGCTGATCGGTGTTCTCGATCATCAGGCTGATCGGCGTGCCGGTGGTCTTGCCTTCGAAAGTGCCGCTGAGGATGCGCACCAGATCATCCTCGCGCCGCTGGGTGGTGAAGCGGCTCGTTCCCGGCTTGCGGGCGTCGAGGAAGGGCTGGATGAACGCCTCGCTGATTGCGAGGCCCGGCGGGCACCCGTCGACAACCGCGCCCAATGCGGGCCCGTGGCTCTCTCCCCAAGTGGTAAAGCGCAGCACGCGCCCGAAGGTGTTCCAGCTCATGGGCGAGTCCCTTTACCCAAAGTCCCGTTCGTGTCGAGCGTCCGGCATTTTTTGGTTCACGCGAAGACACGAAGGCGCGAAGATGTTGTGCACTGATCGATGGCGCCGCAGGCATACGTTCCTCGCTTGGGATTGCTGCTGTGCAGTAGAGTGGCCTCGGTCACCCAAATCTTCGCGCCTTCGTGCCTTCGCGTGAAAACTATTTCGCGGCTCTAGCCAAGCCAATCCGATTGCGGCAGGAACATACCATGATCGCAAAGCTATCCGGCAGGCTCGATGCCACGGGCGAGGACTGGGCCATCGTCGATGTCGGCGGAGTGGGGTATCTCGTCCACTGCTCCAGCCGCACGCTTGTCGCCTTGGGCGAGGTGGGCGAGGCCTGCACCGTCCACACCGAATTGCAGGTGAGCGAGAACGACATGCGTCTGCTGGGCTTCGCGGAAAGCTCGGAGCGCGACTGGTTCCGGCTGCTGACCGGCGTGCAGGGCGTGGGGAGCAAGGTGGGGCTGGCGATCCTCTCGGCGCTCTCGACCGGAGAACTGCGCGACGCCTGCGGGCGTGGCGACGCAGCAATGGTGGCGCGGGCGCAGGGCGTGGGGCCGAAGCTGGCAGGCCGGATCGTCAACGAACTGAAGGACAAGGCCGGCGCGATGCCCGGCGGCTCAGGCGGCTTTGCGGTCTCGGCCGCCGCTGCTCCCGCAGGCAGCAAGGGCGCGGACGCGGCGAGCGCGCTGGAAAACCTCGGCTTCAAGCCCGCGGTGGCCGCACAGGCCGTGGCGCGGGCGCTGGAGGAACTGGGCGAGGGCGCGAGCGAGGGTGATCTTATCCGCGTGGCGCTGAAGAAGGCGGCGGGGTGATGGTTGTCGCCCAATCCCGTCATGCTGAACTCGTTTCAGGGTCCATTTCTCCTTTCACACCCGAGCCGCGAGCCGGAGAATTCATGCTGAGACAGGTTCAGCATGACGAGATTCTATGACTGACCCCGCCCCCCTCCACACCCCCACCCGCCAACCCGGCGACCCTGACGCAGCCCTGCGGCCGCGCCGTCTCGCCGAGTTCGTGGGGCAGGAGGCGGCCAAGGGTAACCTTGCCGTCTTCATCGCCGCCGCGCGCGCGCGGGGGGAGGCGATGGATCATACCCTGTTCTTCGGTCCGCCCGGCCTCGGCAAGACCACGCTGGCGCAGATCATCGCGGGCGAGCTGGGCGTGGGCTTCCGCGCCACCTCCGGCCCGGTCATCGCCAAGGCGGGCGATCTCGCCGCGCTGCTCACCAATCTCGAACCGCATGATGTGCTGTTTATCGACGAGATCCACCGCCTCTCGCCGCAAGTCGAGGAGGTGCTCTATCCCGCGATGGAGGACCGCGCGCTCGATCTCATTATCGGCGAGGGGCCGTCGGCGCGTTCTGTCCGTATCGACCTGCCGCCCTTCACCCTGATCGGGGCGACCACGCGGCAGGGCCTGTTGACCACGCCGCTGCGCGATCGCTTCGGCATTCCAGTGCGGCTCAACTTCTATACCCACGCGGAACTGGAGCGCGTCGTCACCCGCGCCGCCGGGCTGCTCGGCCTCGCGATTGCGCCCGATGGCGCGCACGAGATTGCGCGGCGTTCGCGGGGCACCCCGCGAGTCGCGGGGCGGCTGCTGCGGCGTGTGCGCGACTTTGCCGATGTCGCGGGTGCGGCCTCGGTCACCCGCCATGTGGCAGACGAAGCGCTCACCCGGCTGGAGATCGACCGGCTTGGCCTTGATGCCATGGACCGGCGCTATCTTGACATGATTGCAACCACTTACAAGGGTGGCCCGGTCGGGATCGAGACGATCGCAGCGGGCCTTGCCGAGCCGCGTGACACGGTGGAGGAGGTGGTCGAACCCTACCTCATCCAGCTGGGTCTGATCGCCCGCACCGCGCGCGGCCGCGTGCTCAATGATGCCGGGTGGGAACACCTCGACATGGCGCGCCCCGCAGATTCGCCGCCGCAGCAGGGCGGTCTGTTCGGCGAGGATCGTTAACCTTTCGGCTAACCTTGGCCCCGATTTCGGTGCCAGATCGGGACAGCCTGCCGGAATCTGGCCGATTCTCCGGCGATTCCGCGCCTTTGCGGCGTGAGTCCATGGTTAAGCGGATTGCCCGCTGACACTTTCTGACATCAAAAGAACGCTGGATTTGGAGGAGGTGCGGGCTGTCCGCATTCCCCGACACAGGCAAACAGGGTTCTCGACTATGTCGCTCAAACTGGCCATCGCGAAGCTTTCCGCCGCCGCTGCGGGTGTTGCGTTGTTGCAAGGTGGGGCCGTGCGCATGGCCGAGCCGATGAACACCAACGCGCCCGATTTCAGCAGCAAGATCGACAGCAAGATGATCGCCGTCGATCCGGTGACCGGCGCACGCTACATCAAGACCCGCGAGCGCGTGATCCCGATGCCGGAAGAGCGCCGCCGCCGGATTGTCGAACGCACCATCGAATGCCAGCCGGTCGGCCCGCGTATGGCCGGTGCAGCCGGTGCCGCGTCGATGCCTGCGGGTGCGGTGCAGGCCTATTTCGATCCGGAACAGTGCCCGCCGATCGCGCAGGTTGCCTATATGCCCGCACCGCTTCCCCCGCTGCCGCCGGTTTCGGGTGGCGGCGGCCCCGGCGGTGGCTGGGGCGGCGGTTTCGGCGGCGGCTTTGGCGGCGGTCTGGGCTTTGGCGGCGGCTTCTTCGGCGGCTTCTTCGGTGGCGGCGGTTCGTCTTCGGGCGATGTGTCGGTCTCGACCACCACCTCGACCTCGGGCGGCACCAGCGGCACCACCGGCGGATCGAGCGGTGTCGTGATCGACATCGACATCGACAATTCCACCTCGACCACCTCGTCCTCGGGCACGATCAGCTCCTCGACCGGCCAGGTTTCGACCTCGACCTCGACCGGGCAGGTCTCGTCGAGCACGGGTCAGGTGTCGTCGTCGGGCAATGTGTCCTCCTCGACCGGCGCGGTGTCCTCCTCGGGCAACGTCAGCTCCTCGACCGGGGCGGTCTCGTCTTCGGGCAATGTCAGCTCGTCCACCGGTGCGGTGTCCAGTTCGACCGGCGGGGTGTCGTCCTCGACCGGGGCTGTGTCGAGCTCGTCGGGCGGGGTGACGTCGTCTTCGGGCAACGTGTCGAGCAGCACGGGCAGCGTTTCCAGCTCCTCGGGTAATGTGTCGAGCAGCTCGGGCAACGTGTCCAGTTCCTCCGGCAACGTCAGCTCGTCGAGCGGCAATGTGTCGAGCTCGTCGTCGTCGTCCTCTTCGGGCAGTTCCTCGTCTTCCTCGTCCAGCTCGTCGAGCGGCGGTTCGGGCGGATCGTCGGGCGGCTCGGGTTCGTCGAGCTCGTCTTCCTCGGGTTCGTCGAGTTCGTCCTCCTCGGGCGGCAGCGGCAGCTCGGGCAGCAGCGGCGGTTCGGGCAGCAGCTCGTCGTCGTCCTCCTCCTCGTCGAGCAGCAGCTCCTCGTCCTCGGGCGGCGGTGCGACCAGCACCAGCTCGTCGGGCGATCTGACCAGCAGCACCAGCAGCAGCTCCTCGTCGTCCTCCTCGTCCTCGTCCTCCTCGGGCAGCAGCGGCGGTTCGTCGGGTTCGAGCGGCGGCAGCTCGTCGTCGTCCTCGTCGGGTTCCAGTTCGTCGAGCGGGTCTTCGGGTGGCTCGGGCAGCAGCAGCTCTTCGGGCAGCAGCTCGTCCTCGTCTTCGTCGAGCGGCTCGTCGGGTGGCAGCACCGGGACCAGCACCAGCTCGTCGTCGGGCAGTTCCTCGTCCTCGTCGAGCGGTTCGACCGGCGGCAGCACGGGCACCAGCACCAGCAGCTCGTCCTCGGGCAGCAGCAGCGGCTCGTCGACCACCAGCGGTTCGTCGGGCAGCACCAGCACGAGTTCGTCGTCTTCCTCCTCGTCGTCCTCTTCGTCGAGCACCAGCGGCAGCACCGGCGGGCATGATGTCCCCGCGCCGCCGATGATGATCCTGTTCGGCCTCGCCGCCGCCGCGATCCTCGGCCGCCGGAAGTTCCCCGGCGCGGCCTGATCCGCTGCACACCGGTGCACAAATACAAAGGGGCGGCCTTGAACAGGCCGCCCCTTTTGTTTTGGCGTCGGTAAGGTGTTCTAGCGCTTTTCGACCGGCTCGCCTGCGGCTTCCCACGCGGTGATGCCGCCTGCGAGGTGTTCCACCGGCTTGCCCGTCACCGCAGCGAGCATTTCGCCCGCCTTGGTCGAACGGCGGCCCGATCGGCAATAGAGCACCACTTCGCGCCCGTCCGAAAGGTCGAGGCTGGCAGGGTCGAACCGGTCGAGCGGGATGTGTTCGGCGCCGGGGATCACGCCTTCGGCCACTTCGGCATCGGTGCGCACGTCGATCAGCCGGATATTGCCCGCCTTGAGCCTTGCGGCGAGTTCGTCGGCGGTCAGATCGACCATCGGCACCGCCACCGGCGCGGCACTATCCGCCCCGCTGTCGTCAGCCGCAGGCGTCGCCGCCATTGCCAGCTCGAACCCGAACGGCGCGGAAGGGCTGCCCGCACCATCCCCGTCCCGCTCACCCCCGCAAGCGGCCAGCGCCAGCATGGCGGCAGCAGCGAGCAGGGTGGAGCGGTGCGCGGTCATGCGGGCATTATGCCGCAAGCTTGCGCAGAACGTAATGGAGAATCCCGCCGTGGCGGTAATATTCCATCTCGTTCGCGGTATCGATGCGGCACAGCGCGGTGAAGCTGAACTGCGTGCCGTCTTCGCGGGTGACTTCGACCGTGACGTCTTGCCCTGGGGTCAGATCGGCAAGGCCGCGGATCGAGAAGCTGTCGGTCGCCGAAAGGCCCAGCGTCTCGCGGGTGTCGCCTTCCTTGAACTGGAGCGGCAGCACGCCCATGCCGACGAGGTTGGAGCGGTGGATACGCTCGAAGCTCTCGACGATCACCATCCGCACGCCGAGCAGGATCGTGCCCTTGGCCGCCCAGTCGCGCGACGAGCCGGTGCCGTATTCCTTGCCGCCGATCACCACCAGCGGCGTGCCGGCTTCCTTGTGCTTCATCGCCGCGTCGTAGATCGGCATGGTCTCGCCGCCATAGGTCGAGAAGCCGCCTTCGACGCCCGGCACCATTTCGTTCTTGATGCGGATGTTGGCGAAGGTGCCGCGCATCATCACTTCGTGGTGGCCGCGGCGCGAGCCGTAGGAGTTGAAGTCCTTCTTGGTGACCTGATTGCTCATCAGGAACTTGCCCGCAGGGCTGTCTTCCTTGATCGAGCCGGCCGGCGAGATGTGGTCGGTGGTGACCGAATCGCCGAGGATCGCCAGCGGCTTGGCATCGACGATGTCGGTAACCGGCGCCGGGGTCATGGTCATGCCCTCGAAATAGGGCGGGTTGGCGACATAGGTCGAACCGGCGCGCCACTGGTAGGTGTCCGAGGGTTCGACGGTGATCGCCTGCCAGTGCTCGTCACCGTCATAGACGTTGGCGTAGCGGCTTTCGAACATGGTGCGGTCGATATTGGCGGCGCGATGTTCGGCGATTTCGGCATTGGTCGGCCACAGGTCGGCCAGCATCACGTCATTGCCGTTCTGGTCCTGCCCGATCGGGGTGGTGGTGATGTCTTCGGTGACGGTGCCCTTCAGCGCATAGGCCACCACCAGCGGCGGCGAGGCGAGGAAGTTGGCGCGCACGTCGGGGCTGACGCGACCTTCGAAGTTGCGGTTGCCCGACAGCACCGAGGCGGCAACAATGTCGTTGCCGTTGATCGCAGCCGAAATCGGCGCAGCCAGCGGGCCGGAGTTGCCGATGCAGGTGGTGCAGCCATAGCCGACAAGGTCGAAGCCGACCGCATCGAGATGCTCCTGCAGGCCCGACTTCACGAGGTAATCGGTGACGACCTGCGAGCCGGGGGCGAGGCTGGTCTTGACCCACGGCTTGGGCTTCAGCCCGCGCTCGTTGGCCTTCTTCGCCACCAGACCGGCAGCGATCAGCACATCGGGGTTCGAGGTGTTGGTGCACGAGGTGATCGCGGCGATCACCACGTCGCCGTCGCCGATGTCGTGATCCTTGCCTTCAACGCCGACGCGCGCGGGGGCTGCCTTGCCGTAGACCTTGGTGAGATCGCCGTTGAACAGCTCGTCCACCTTGTCGAGCACAACCTTGTCCTGCGGGCGCTTGGGACCGGCGAGGCTGGGGACGACGGCGGCCATGTCGAGGCTGAGGGTCTTGGTGAACACCGGCACGTTGGCGGGGTCAAACCACATGCCTTGCGCCTTGGCGTAGGCTTCGACCAGCGCGATGGTTTCCTCGCTGCGGCCGGTCAGGCGCAGGTATTCGATGGTCTTGTCGTCGATCCCGAAGAAGCCGCAGGTCGCGCCATATTCGGGGGCCATGTTGGCGATGGTGGCGCGGTCGGCGAGGGTGAGGTTGGCAACGCCCGGCCCGTAGAATTCCACGAAACGCCCCACCACGCCGACTTCGCGCAGCATCTGCACGCAGGTCAGCACCAGATCGGTCGCGGTCACGCCTTCGGCCATGCGGCCTTCGAGGTAGAAGCCGACCACTTCGGGGATCAGCATCGACACCGGCTGGCCGAGCATCGCGGCTTCCGCCTCGATCCCGCCCACGCCCCAGCCCAGCACGCCGAGGCCGTTGATCATGGTGGTGTGGCTGTCGGTGCCGACGCAGGTGTCGGGGTAGGCGACCATCACGCCGTCCGGCCCTTCGGACGACCACACCGCGCGGGCGAGGTGTTCAAGGTTCACCTGGTGGCAGATGCCGGTGCCCGGGGGCACGGCGGTGAAGTTCTGGAAGCTCTTGGAGCCCCACTTGAGGAAGTCGTAACGCTCGGCATTGCGCTCGTATTCGAGCGCCATGTTGGCTTCCATCGCCTTGGGGTGGCCGAATTCGTCGACCATAACCGAATGGTCGATCACGAGATTGACCGGCACCAGCGGGTTGATCTTGGCGGTGTCGCCGCCCAGCTTCTTGATCGCATCGCGCATCGCGGCCAGATCGACCACGCAGGGCACGCCGGTGAAGTCCTGAAGCAGAACGCGCGCCGGGCGATACTGGATTTCCTCGCCGGTGGTGGGGTTGTTCTGCCAGTCGACAATCGCCTGGATATGCTTGCGATCGACCGTGAAACCGCCGTCTTCGAAGCGCAGCAGGTTTTCCAGCAGCACCTTCATCGAAATCGGCAGCTTGCTGATATCGCCCAGCTGTTCCGCCGCCTTGGCGAGCGAATAATAGGCGTATTCCTTGCCGCCCACATTGAGGGTCTGGCGGGTGCCGAGCGAATCCTGGCCGATTGCGGTCATGGGAGGGGTTCCATCCTTTTTTGCTAGACCCGCCCCCGATCCACCAAGGGCGCGGTTTTCGCTCGCGCACCTGCGCTGACTCGCTCGCGAGGTCAAGGGGTAGCCCCTCGGCAAAATGTCTTAGGTTGCAGCTTTGTCCGGCTGTGCGGGAGGCTTGCGGGTGGCGAGCCAGCACCCGCCGACGATCAGCGCCGTGCCGAGCAGGGTCGGCCAGGACACATCCTCGCGGAAGAACAGCCAGCCGAACAGCGCAGCCCAGACAAAGCCCGAATATTCGGTCGGCACCAGCGCCTGCGCCTCGGCGCGGGCATAGGCCCAGGCAATCGCCAGCGATCCGGCCACGGTCAGCGCGCCCGCCGCCAGCAGCGGCACCAGTGCATCGCCCGATGGCGGCTCCCACAGGAACGGCGCGAGCGTCAGCAGCACCAGCCCGCCGATGCCGCTGTGGAAGGTGGCGATCTCCAGCGGCCCGGCCAGCTGCGCCTGCCGCCGGATGACGATGAAATTATAGGCATAGAGCAAGGCCGAGACGAACAGCGCGGCGATCCCCAGCGCCGCGCCTTCATCGAACCGGCCCTGCCCGATCCGCCCGCCGACGATCACCAGCGTTCCGGCAAAGCCCAGCACACTGGCCGAAATGGCAGCGCGGCTGATCACCTCGCCCAGCAGCACGCGGGCCAGATACAGCGCCAGCAGCGGCGCGATGAAGCTCAATGCAATGGCCTCGGCCAGCGGCAGTTTGGTCAGCGAAAAGAAAAAGGTCAGCGCCATGAAGGCCGACACGATCCCGCGTTCGATATGCAGCTTCCACAAGGCGCGGCTCGGCATGGCGGGCCCGCGTGACAGCCACACCGGCGCGATCAGCCCCGCCCCGATGAAAGCGCGCAGCACTGTGGCGGTGTAGGCGCCGGTCAGCAGTGCGGCCTCTTTCATGAAGGCATCCATCAGCGACAGGAAGCCGACGCCTGCCAGCGCGGCGGCAAAGGGCAGCAGGGGATGGTTGCGGTCAGGTGTCATGGGCTCTTCGTGCGCGCCTCTTAGGCGGCTGTGGCGGCAAGGTCACGCAGGCTGTTGCCCGACTGCAAGGGGCTGTGCACATTCATCGGCCCGAAAGCCAAGGTGGTTGATAGGGCGCGGCGGTCCGGAGTATGACAGGCCATGACGGATCGGCGCTGCGGATGGCAGCGACACGGGGCAAAAGGCAAAGGCAAATGATCAGGTTACCGGGCAAACTCGCAGGTGGCGTCGCGATTGCGGCGCTGGTCGCCACGGCGGCACTGGCGCAGGATGGCGCCCGCCCGCCGATGCTCCCCCGCAGCGAGCAGCAGGGCGGCCCGCAGCCCGCGCAGCTGCCTGCCGCTCCGGCCAAGCCTTCCGAGGCGTTCTCGCAGGTCTTCCCCCAGACCGTGTCCGAACCGGTGGTGCAGTCCGGCATGGAAACCCCCGCGCCGCTGGTGCAGGCGTGGAGCCTCGCCAATGCGGCAAAGCTGGTCGCGGTGATCGAAGGCATCGGGGCCGAGGGGCTGGACCCTGCCGACTATGATCTCGCGCCGCTGAAGGTCGCGCTCGCTTCCGGCCCTTCGGACGAGCTGAACCAGCTTGCCTCGCAAAGCTTTGTCTGGCTGGTCGAGGATCTGCGCGACGGGCGCACGCCGATGTCGGCACGCGAGCAGTGGTTCGTGATCGATCCCGACCGCGATACCTATCGCACCGGCGATATCCTTGCCGAAGCGGTCAGCACCGGCGACATCGCGGGCACGCTGGCCAAGCTGCACCCGACCCATCCCGATTACGCCCGCCTGCGTGCCGAACTGGCGAAGACCCCGGCGGCCAATGTGGCGCGCCGCAAGCTGATCCGCGCCAATATGGACCGCTGGCGCTGGCTCCAGCGCGATCTCGGCTCGCAATACCTGATCACCAACGTGCCGGAATTCCAGCTGCGCCTGACGGTCAAGAACAAGATCATCAGCACCTATCGCACGGTCGTCGGCAAGCCGGGCCGCACCGCGACCCCGCAACTGGCCGAGATGGTCGAAGGCGTGGTGTTCAACCCGACCTGGACCGTGCCGCAATCGATCGTGAAGGGCGAAGGGCTTGGCGCAAAGGTGCTCGCCAACCCCGCATGGGCCAAGCGCAACGGCTATGTCGGCACACGCGGCGCGAACGGCTATGTCACCGTGGTGCAGCAGCCGGGCCCGGGCAATTCGCTGGGCATGATGAAGCTGGAAATGCCCAACGAACACGCGATCTTCTTCCACGACACCCCGTCGCGCCACCTGTTCGCCAATGATTTCCGCGCCCTGTCGCACGGCTGCGTGCGCACAGAGCGCGCGCTGGAGCTGGCGATGACGATGGCGATCCTCGGCAAGGGGGCGACCAAGGAAGAAGCGGTGGCGATCTCGCAATCGGGCAAATACACCAAGGTGATGCTCGAAAAGCAGTGGCCCGCCTACATCACCTATTTCACCATGGCGTCGGACATCAACGGCGAGATGGCGACCTTCAAGGACATCTATGGCCGCGATACCAAGGTGCTCGCCAGCCTCGACAAGCCGCGCGTGCGTGAACGCACCTACGTGCCGACCGACGAGGTGATCGTGATCGAGGACGATCTCAGGGACAGCTGACCCCCGCGGCTGGCGCGGTTCAGAACGCGCTGGCGGCGGCGCTTGGGCCGAATTGCAGCGATTTGCGCTCGTAACGGGCAAGCTCGGGCACCGGCTGGATGCTGCCGTCCTCCTCCAGCCCCAGGCTGTCGGCAAACAGCAGCCGCCCGCCCGAAAGGTGCATCAGCGCGATGCGGAACTGTTGCTCGCCCATCGCGAAGCAGCCGTTGGAGCGGCCGAGGCGGCCCCACTTTTCGAGATGCGCAGGTTCGGCATAATCGGCGCGGTGCATCACGATGTAGCGTTGCAGCGCAGCGTCGTTGGTTTCGTCCAGCCCGCCGAGGCGCACCGAGGTGCCATAGCGGCCCTTGTACCATTCCCACGTCACGTAAGCCCCGCGGCTGGTGGCGTTGGAGCCTTCGGTGTTCGAGAATTCCTTGAGCCAGCCATCATGCTGCCGGTCGGACCCGCTGCCGTGGCTGACGTGGTAGGACTGCACCTCGCCGCGTTCGAGGTTCACGAAATGGAAGCGCGGCTTGGCCGAATGGAGCCCGAAATCGGCGATCCCGACAATGTCGTGCTTCCAGATCGCATTGCCCGCCCGCGCCAGTTCGCGCCGGGCGATGTCGAACAGGATGCGGTCACGCGGCGTGCCGGCAGCGACCGACGCGAACAGGCGCGAAGGCAGCGCGAGCGCTGCGCCCGCCACCAGAGTGCCCTTCAGAAGATCGCGACGCTTCATTATGTCGTAACGTAACCCGCAGCCTGCGCGATCCCAATAAGGCGGCTAACGGTTCATCGCAGCCTTGCCTCGGTTCGTGGGAGAAGGTGCCGGAAACGCCGCGTTCTGCGCCGCCATCGCCAGCATCGAGGCGGCATGGCGGGCGGCGACGGCGCGCTGGTCGTCGCCATATCCGCCGCCCAGCGCGCTGGCGACAGGCAGGCCGCGGCGGCGGCTTTCGGCGATCACGAAGCGGTCACGCATTGCCAACCCCGCATCGCTCAGCGCCAGCCGCCCCAGCTTGTCCTCGGCATGGGGATCGACGCCCGCCTGATAGAGCACGAAGTCGGGCGCGAAGTCTGCCAGCACTTCCGGCAGGTGGCGGGTGAGGGCTGCCATGTAGCCGTCATCGTCCACCCCGTCAGGCAGGCCGACATCGCGGCTGGAGCGTGCTTTCCGCACCGGAAAGTTCTTTTCCGCGTGCAGCGACAGGGTGAAGATATCCTCGCGCCCCGCCGTCAGGCTGGCGGTGCCATCGCCCTGATGCACGTCAAGATCGACGATCAGCACACGGGCGGCGTGGCGTTCGGCGATCAGGCGATTGGCGGTCACGGCGAGGTCGTTGAACACGCAGTAACCCGCGCCGGTATCGTGCAGCGCATGGTGGCTTCCGGCGGCGGAATTGGCGGCATAGCCGTGTTCCCGCGCCAGCTGCGCCGCCAGCCATGTCCCGCCGTTGGTGTGCTGCACGCGTGAAGTGATCGCGGGCGTGACAGGAAAGCCGATGCGGCGTTCCTTCTCGCGCGGGACTTCAGCGCGGAAGACCTGATCGACGTAAGTGGGGCAATGCACCGCTTCGAGCCATTCCCTCGGCATCGGATCGGGCGCGTGTTCGGTGATCGCCGCGCCGCTGCGGCGCAGCTGCTCCATCACGAGGTAATACTTATCGAATTTGAAGCTGCCGCGTTCGGGGCGGGGGGCCATGTAGTCGGCGTGATGGACGACGTGGAGCATCGCCGCCTCAGAGGTATCCGGTGTGTTCCGCAAGGATCTTGCAGCCCAGCGCGATCAGGATCACGCCGCCGGCGCGCTCGGCCCATTCGCCCCAACGGTCGCCCGCGACCCGCCCCAGCGCGACCCCTGCACCGCTCATGGCGAAGGTGACAAGGCCGATCAGCGCCACGGCGACCAGAGGGGCCGCATCGAGCGTCGGCAGTGTGATCCCGGCGGCCAGCGCGTCGATGCTGGTCGCAACGCCTGCGAGCAGCAAGGCGCGCCCGGTCAGCGCGTGGGAGGCTTCCTCGTCACCGACATGGCCGCCCAGCATCCGCACTCCGAGGAACGTCAGCAGCCCGAAGGCGATCCAGTGATCGATGGCTTCGATATAGATCAGCGCCACCGCGCCGATCACCCATCCGGCGAGCGGCATCAGCGCCTGAAACACCCCGAAGGTGAGCGCAATCGCCAATCCGCCGCGCACCGTGGGCCGGAACTTCGCGCCTTGCGTCAGGGCGACAGCAAAGGCGTCCATCGCCAGCGCGAGCGCGAGCAGCAGGGCTTCGATCATTGTGCCGGTTGGGCTGCGAGAGCCGACAGCTCCGCGAAAATCGCATCCTCGGAGCGGCTGGCAGCGTTGCGCCAGCTGGCTGCGGTGTCGAGGTTCACCGCCTTGCCTTCCGCGGTCAGCACCAGCAATGCGGGGGTGCCGGGGACTGCGCCGAGGCCAAAGCGCTGCGCCACGGCGAGGTTATGCCCGTCGCCGGTTTGCGGCATCCCGACATTGACGAAGACGAGTTCGTAACGCTCCGCCACCAGCGCGGCAAAGCGCGGGGTTTCGAGCCATCCGGCCAGTGCGCGGCTATCGTGGCACCAGTTGGCGCCCAGCACCAGCAGCACCCGCTTGCCACCTTCGGCAGCGCGGGCGAGCGCGGCATCGACATCGCCCATCGCGTCCGGCGTCACGGCATAGGCGCGCGCTTCGGGATGGGCGGGCGCGGCACGCGGGGCTGGCGGCGTTGCGGTCGAAGCGCAGGCAGCCAGCGCCAGCGCCAGACCTGCGGCAATGGCAGCGCGGATCACTCTGCGGCGACTGCCGCTTGCGGCGCGGCGTGGGGGTCGAAGGCGGTCGCCTCGCCCGCTTCGATTTCGGCGGCCTTTTGCTCGACGAGGCGGACGATGTGATCGAGCATGTCCTCGCTCTCGATGGTGTGATCGGTCACCCCGCGCAGATAGACCATGTGCTTGCCCGCCCCGCCGCCGGTGAGGCCGATATCGGTTTCCCTCGCCTCGCCCGGGCCATTGACCACGCAGCCGAGGATCGAAAGGCTCATCGGGGTCTTGATGTGTTCAAGCCGCGCTTCCAGCGCCTCGACCGTGCGGATCACATCGAAGCCCTGCCGCGAGCACGAGGGGCACGAGACGATCCGCACGCCGCGAGTGCGCAGGCCGAGGGCCTTCAGCATCTCGAACCCGACCTTGATTTCCTGTTCCGGCTCTGCCGAGAGGCTGACGCGGATCGTGTCGCCGATGCCAGCCCAGAGCAGGCTGCCCATCCCGATGCTCGATTTCACCGTGCCGCCGATCAGCCCGCCTGCCTCGGTAATGCCGAGATGCAGCGGGCAATCGACCGTTTCGGCGAGGCCATGATAGGCCGCGACCGCAAGGAACACGTCCGACGCCTTCACCGCCACCTTGAATTCGTGGAAATCGTGATCCTGCAACAGCTTGATGTGATCCAATGCGCTTTCGATCAGCGCTTCGGGGCAGGGTTCCCCATATTTTTCGAGCAGGTCTTTTTCGAGCGACCCTGCGTTCACCCCGATGCGGATCGCGCAGCCATTGGCCTTGGCGGCGCGCACCACCTCGGCCACGCGCTGGGCCGAGCCGATATTGCCCGGATTGATGCGCAGGCACGCCGCGCCGGCATCGGCGGCTTCGAGCGCGCGCTTGTAGTGGAAATGGATGTCGGCCACGATCGGGATGCGCGCGGCGCGGGTGATCTTCCTGAAATCGCGCGTCGATTCCTCGGTCGGGCAGGAGACCCGGATGATGTCCGCGCCCACTTCCTCGCAGCGGCGGATCTGGTCGATCGTCGCCACGATATCCTCTGTCGGGGTGTTGGTCATGGTCTGCACCGAGATGGGGGCATCGCCGCCCACGGGGACATTCCCCACCATGATCTGGCGACATTTGCGCCGTTCGATTGTGCGCCACGGACGGATAGAAGACATGGCCCGCCTATACCTGCGCCCGCGTGAAGGGGCAATGACACAACGCATGGCGCGGCGCAGAGGCAGGGGCGCAAAGGCTTAATTTACACATGACTGTCATAAACCATCGCGGACGTCGCCGTGCGGCGGGGAATGGATGGTTGCGCGATGATCAGGCCCGGTGATGTTGTGAGCGCCTGCGGAGAGCTTTTGCGTTCATCCGCCCTGCGGATCGCGCTGGTGCTGGTGGTGCCCTATGCCTGCGTGCTGGTGGGGCTGGATGTGGCGGCGCATTACGGCGATGCCACGGGCGCGGCGCTGCCGACCCAGTTCTTCATGTCGCAGGACGGCTCTTTCGCCGAATTCCTCGAATATTCGCTGACCGCCGCAGCGGCGGTGCTGCTGTTTCTGGTGTGGCGGCGGATGCGCTCGCCGGTCTATCTCACCAGCGCGCTGCTGTTCGTGTGGATGACGCTGGATAACTGGGGCGAGGTGCACGAACAGCTCGGTTTCACCCTCGCAAGCGGGCTGTCGCAGTTCGACTGGTTGCCGATCCAGCCGCATCATCTGGCCGAATCGCTGGTGTTCGCGGTGGTCGGCGTGCTGTGGCTGGCGGGCATGGCTTATGCCGTGCGGCAGGCCGATTCCCGCGCTCTGATCCACGGGATGCTGATTGCGGCCTCGATCGCGGGCGCTGCGGTGTTCGGGGTGGCGGTTGACCTGGTGACATCATGGGGCGTGCATTCTGCGGCCGAAACCAACCTGTTGGCCTTCATCGAAGACGAGGGCGAATTCGCCATGATCATCATCATGTTCGCGCTGAGTGTCGGTATTTACGATGTCGAGAAACACCGGATCGCTGCGCTGGCTGCACCGGATGGCGCATGGAAAGCACGCCCGGCCTGATCGCCGCCGCTTGACTTGGCCCACCGCTGCGGCACTCTGGCGCGGCGGAGGGATACGCAATGCTGACCGGAAATTCGATCGAAGTGCGCAGCAATGCGCCAAGCCTGCTGCTGCGTGCGGTGAAATTCGTCCTGGCGCACACCCGCCCGGTTTTCCCCCACGATGCCGAAGGCTTCCGCCAGCGCATGGCCGGACGCGCCATTCCGCAGGATGCGCCGATGCCGCCTGCCTTCCGCCGCCGCTACAATGTCGAGGAACGTCTGATCGAAGGCGAGCGGGTGATCACGCTCCACCCCAAAAGCGGCCCCGGCGCGTGGCATATGCTCTATTTCCATGGCGGCGGCTTTGTGCAACCGATGTTCAAGGTGCACTGGCCGCTGGTCGCCGCGATGGTCGATGCCTGCGCGATCAGCGTCACCGTGCCGCTTTATGCCGTGGTGCCCGAAGCCCCGCACACCGCGCAGGACAGCCTCGCCGATGCGGTCTATGCCGAGCTGGCGGCGCGGCACGATCCGGCGCGCATCATCCTCAACGGTGACAGCGCGGGCGGGCACATGGCGCTGTCGCTCGCGCTGCGGCTGGTGCAGGAAGGCGGCCCGCGACCGGGCAAGCTGGCGCTGTTTGCGCCGTGGCTCGATCTGACGCTGGCGGACCCCGATATCGAAGCGGTCGAACCGCATGATCTGATGCTCAAGATCGGCACGCTGCGCGCTTGCGGGGAGATGGTGGCCGCCTCGCGCAATCCCGGCAGCGCCGAGGTCAGCCCGCTTTACACCGCGACCGATATCCTTGCCCTGCTGCCGCCGACCCGCATCTGGACCGGGCGGCACGACCTGTTCATCATCGATTCGCGCACCTTCACAGCGCGGCTGCGGGCTGCGGGGGTGGATGCCAAGCTCTATGAATACGAGGCCGCGCCGCACGTCTTCATGGCGATCACCGCCACCCGCGAGGCGAAGGACGTCTTCGCCCTGCTGCGTGAATTCCTCGAAAGCTAGAGTTTAAGCTCGTAGAGAAATTCGGGATCGAGGTGCTCGCCCACCTGAAAGGTGATGTCGGCGATCTTGGCAAAGCCGTAGCGCTGGTAGAACCGCTGCGCGCCGAAGTTTTCGGAATAGACCGATAGCAGCACCGCATCGTGCTCCCCTTCGCGGGCCTGCGCCAGCGCCCAGTCCATCAGCTGCGCCCCGATCCCGCTGCCGGTATAGCCGGGCAGGGCGTAAAGCTGGCCGAGTTCGATCGGGTTGGCCGCGTCGGAATATGCGCCGAACTTGGTGGGATAACGCAGCTTGCAGAAGGCCACGAGCGCGCCTTCGTGCTCCACCAGCCGGTGGGTGCATTCATCGCCTGCAATCTCGCCTGCGACGGCATCGGGATTGTGCACCTCGGCAAGGAATGCGGCGAGGTCTTCGGGACGGTAGAGGTGGCCGAAGGCGGCAACGAAGGTGTTGCGGCCCAGCGTGGCAAGCGCGGGGGCATCGGCGATGGTGGCGGCGCGGTAGATCATGGCAGGCGCCCTAGCGGGGATGGGCGATGCTGAGAAGCTGGCGAAAGGGGCAAGGGCGCGTTATGCCTTGCGGCCATGAAGAACCTCATTGCCGCTGTCGCGCTCGCCCTGCTGTCCCAACCCGCTCTGGCCGAGGACGCAGCCCCTAAATGGTCGCTGGCGATTCATGGCGGGGCCGGGACGCTCGACCCCAAGGCGATGACGCCGGAAAAGCGCGCGGAGTATGAGGCGGCGTTGCAGCAGGCGCTCGATGCAGGCGCCAAGGTGCTGGCCGAGGGCGGCAGCGCGATGGACGCGGTGAAGGCCGCGATCATCCCGATGGAAGATTCGCCGCTGTTCAACGCCGGCAAGGGCGCGGTGTTCACGTGGGACGGGACGAACGAGCTCGACGCCTCGATCATGGACGGGCGTGACCGTAGCGCCGGGGCGGTCGCGGGGGTCAAGACGGTCAAAAACCCGATCCTGCTGGCCGACACAGTGCGCACCCAGAGCGAGCACGTGTTTCTGATGGGCGCAGGCGCGGAAGCCTTTGCGCAGGAGAAGGGCTTTGCCGTCACCCCGCCCGAATACTTCGCCACCCCGGCGCGGCGCGAGGCGCTGGAGCGGATGAAGGCCAAGCAATTGTCGGCGCTCGATGTCGATCACAAGTTCGGCACGGTGGGCGCGGTGGCGCTCGACCAGAACGGCAATCTGGCGGCGGGCACCTCGACCGGCGGGATGACCGGCAAGCGCTGGGGCCGCGTGGGCGATGCGCCGGTGATCGGCGCGGGGACCTATGCGGACAATCGCGCCTGTGCGGTCTCGGCGACGGGGTGGGGGGAGTATTTCCTCAGGGTCGGGGTGGCGCACGAGATCTGTGCCCGGCTCAGGGCCACCGATGAAGCCAAGGCCGTGATGGCGCAGGATGATGCTGATCCCCAGCCGGTCGGTGCGCAGGAGGCGCAGTATATCGCCGATGCCGTGATGGCCGATGTCGCCATTCTCGGCGGCGATGGCGGGGTGATCCTCGTCACACCGGAAGGCCATGCGCTCTACAGCTTCAACACCACGGGCATGTATCGCGGGCGGGCGACCAGCGCGGGGGTGCGCGAAGTGGCGATCTTCGGCGGCGAGGACAAGGCCACGGCCACTCCGGATCATTGAAGCATAGGCTCCCCTCCCTTCAGGGAGGGGCCGGGGGTGGGGCGAGGCCGCAGGCCTCGCAGCGTGGCAGCTGGCGCTCGGCTTCGCCTTCGCGGGCCCTCCCCCGACCCCTCCCGCAAGCGGGAGGGGAGAAGGTCAGTAAAGCTTCCCCACCAGCGGCAGGCCGCGCTCCGGCTCGGCGAATTCCTTGATCACGCGGCCCACACGGGCGAGGGTCAGTTCGCCCAGCGGCTGCATCGAATCTTCCGCCTGCCGGGCGCGGAAATAGCAGGCGAAGGTGATCGGCGGCTGGCCCTTCGGCCCTTCGGCGAAACCGATGTCGATATAGTTGTAATCGGGGCCGATCTTGCCGCTGGTGCCGGTCTTGTCGCCCGCCACCCAGTCTTTGGGCAGGCCGGCGCGGACACGGCGCAGGCCCGTTTCGGTGGCGATCATCCAGCCTTTCAGCTCGGCCCGCTCGGCCGCCGGCAGAACGTCGCCATAGACGATCTTGGCCACCGTCCGCGCCATGGCGGCGGGCGTGGTGGTGTCGAGGAATTCGGCGGGAGGAACGTTGTTCATCTCCGGCTCGTAACGGTCGACGCGGCTGACCTCGTCGCCAAGGCTGCGCCAGAAAGCCGTGAGCGCCGCCGGGCCGCCGAGTTCGCGCAGCAGGATATTGGCCGCCGGATTGTCCGAGGTGATCTGCGTCGCCCGCGCCAGCTCGCGCAAACTCGCGCCGGTCGCCAGCCTTTCGGAGGTGAAGGGCGCGTGGTGCATCATGTCGGCTTGCGTCCATGTCACCTTCCGGTCGGCATCGATCTGCCCTGCCGCATGGCGCTGCAACAACAGCGCGGCGAGGCTGAACTTGAACGAGGAGGCATGGCCGAAGCGCCGGTCGCGGTTGATGCCGACCGACATGCCGGTGGCCGTGTCGTAAAGCTCGACCCCCAGCGTCCCGCCGCCGGCCGCCTCGATGATCCGCAGCTCTGCCGCCAGCCGCCCGATCGGGCTCTGGTCAGGCGGGATGCAGGCCGAAGCCCCCAGCGCAAGGCTGCCGCCGATGAAGAAGCGTCTGTCCATGGTCATGAAAACTTGTCCGCCTTGCGTTTGCCGAAGCGCATCTCGCCTTCGAGTTTTGCCCGCAATTGCGCATAGAAGGCTTCGAGGAAAGCCCGCTCGTCGCCCGCGCCGGGCTCCCAGCCGATTTTGCGGCAGATCGTGGCGTGGACGGCGGACAACGCATCGGGCTGGGCATCGCGCAGCATCCTTTCGAGCGTCTGCAATTCCTTCTCGCCATAGACGGCCAGCTCCGCCTCGCCGAATTCGTAGCGCACGCCGGTGAGATCGCTGGTGCGGCGCGCCGCGGCGGCGCCCTGCGTGCTCAGCGCCTCGCCCAGCTTGGTGCGCGGGCGTTCCACCACCCATGTCCCCGCGACGATATCGCCGGCGCGCAGGGCATCGCGGTTGAAGAACGGGAACACCAGGAACAGCGTGAACCAGCCCGTCATCACCCAGCCGAGCGGGCCGACCTCCTCGTTATTGTCGGCGCTTGTCACCAGCAGGATCAGCAAGGTGAGCAGCGGATAGAAGATTTCGATATCGCGCAGCAGGTTGCGGGCGATCACCGCTTCGGGCGTCAGCCGTCCGCCGCCCCGCGCCGCGACGCGGATGCCGACCAGGCGCTTGCCCAGCGTCGCCCCGCGCGGCCCCAGTTCCTGCACCAGAAAATAGCCGTACCAGGTGAAGAACCCGATCAGCACCAGCACGATCTGGAGGAATTCACGGGCGCCGCGCGGGGCGGCGGCGGGATCGAGATCGGTGCCGTCGAGCAGCCCCCCGGCAATCCAGGCGAGGGTCAGGTAAAAGGCGAGCAGACCGACGAAGATGAAAATCACATCAAGGATCAGCGCCCCGGCGCGCGCGCCGCGTGATGCCAGCGCGATCGGCAGGGCAATGCCTTCGGGCGTCACCAGCGTGCGGGCGCGCTTTTCGGCGAGCGGAGAGGCGAGCGCCGCGCTCATCCCTGGCTCTCCACCGCCGGGCGCGGGCGGTAGAGGAAGAAATAGCTCAGCCAGAACAGCAGCATCGCTCCTCCGATCATGAAGCGGTTGGCGCTGCCTTCGACCAACTGGCGCGGGAAGGCTTCGAGAAAGGCGGCGACGATCATCATGATCACCACGCCGACCATCACCACCGCGCCGCGCCGTCCGGCCTCTGCCGCCGCATCCAGCACGGGCCGCGTGCCGGGGAAGGCCATCGCCCGCCCGATATGCAGCCCCGCCGCGCCCGACAGCAGGATGCCGAAGATTTCGGTCGTGCCGTGGACGGAAAGCCATGCGGAAATCTCGACCAGCAGCCCCTGCCCGTCAAACAGCCACAGCACCGCGCCCAGCATCGCCATGTTGTGCACCAGCAGCATCAGCGAAGGGATGCCGAAGGCAAAGCCCAAGGCAAAGGCGAGGATGCACACCGCCGAATTGTTGCTGAACAGCTGCGCGGCAAAGGTCGAAAGTCCGGCCGCGCTTTCCTCTGTGCCGAGGGTCGCCAGCAATTCCTCGCGGCTCGCGCCGGGCACGCGGGTGTCGGCCAGCCCGCCGGGGACGAGGCGGTAATACCACTCCTCGCTCTGCGCGACGAGCAGCCAGCCGACAACCGCGCCTGCCACCATCACGAACAGCGCGATGCACAGGTCGAGCCAGATTTCGCGCACGGCGCGGCTCCATCCGCCCAGCAGGAACCCGCGCAGCCAGCTGGCAAAGCCCTGACGCGGGCCATAGACCTGGAACCAGGCGCGCTGCACCAGCCCTTCGAGATAGGCGAGCGTGCCTGCATCGAGGCTGGTTTCGCGGGCCACCGCAAGGCTGGAGGCCGCGGTGCGATAGAGCGTCGGCAGGGCGAGCAGATCGTCGTCGGCAATCCGCTTCAGGCCGCCGCCTTCCATCCGCTTGACGATATCCTCCAGCCGGCGCCATTCGCCTTCGCGTTCCAGCCGGAACCGGTCGGAGCGCAGCGCGGCGCTTTCGATATCGGGCGGCGCGGCAATCGCACCGCGCCCGAACCATGACGAGATAACGGGAGCCTTCATCCTATCGCCTCGCTGGCACGGATCGCGAAATAGCGGTCGATCAGGCGCGGGCCGATCGTTTCCCACGGCGCCTCGATCACGTCGATCCCCATGCGCCGCAGCCGCGTCAGCACCAGCTTGCGCTGCTGCGACAGGGTGTCGGCGGTGACCGCACGGGCGAGCGTGGCGATATCGCCGGGGTGCGCGGTGACCAGCTGTTCGATCTCGCTGTCGGTGATGGTGACGAACAGCACCAGATGCTTGTCCACCAGCCGCCCGAGGCTTTCGACCATCAGTTCGGCCGAGGTCGGATCGGTGAAATCGGAAAACAGCACCACGAGCGAACGGCGCTTGAGCTTCGATGTCAGCGTTGCGAGGGCGAGCGTGAAATTGGGTTCGGCGGCGGTGTAATCGAGGCCCGCAGCGGCGCTTTGCAGCCGGTGGAAGGCGCGGGGGTCACCGATGAAGGGGGTCATGATCTGCGGGGACTGCGCAAAGCCGAACAGCGCGCAGCGATCCCCGCCTTTCAGCACCACATAGGCGCAGGTCAGCGCGGCGGACACGGCGCGGTCGATGCGCGGCAGGCCGTCCACCGGCTCGCACATTGCCTGCCCGCAATCGAAAGCGAACACGATCTGGTTGTTGCGCTCGCTTTCGTTCTCGCGGGCGAACAGGCGGGTGTGGCGGGCGCTGGCCTTCCAGTCGATGCGGCGGCGGTCCATGCCGGGTTCGTATTCGGACAGCGCCTCGAACTGGGTGCCCTCGCCGCGGATGCGCCGGGCGATGAGGCCAAGCTGGGCATTGCGCAGGAAGGTCTGCAAATCGGGCGAACGCACCGGCGAAAGGTCAGGCCAGATGCGCACCGCCTGTTCGAGCGGATAGTCCACCTGCCGCGCGCCGAGGCCGAGCGGCCCTTCCCAGCGCAGCCATGCGCGGGTGACCTCGGCAGTGCCGCGCCGGTCTGCGGTGAGCGTGGTTTCCCCGCGCCAGTCGGCGTCGTCCGGGCGGGGCGCGAGGTTCACGGTGATCCGCCCGCCCGGTGCAAGGCGCGGATCGCAGGCCAGCGCGGCGGCGACGTGGCGTTGCCTGCCGCTGGCGAAGCGCGCCGTGACCACAAGGCCGGCAGGCTGGCCCACCTCGACATCGGCGGGCGGATGAAATGCCCACCCGTCATTGCGCCCTGCCAGCACGGCATCGGCAATGATCAGCGCCAGCAGCGCAGCCGCCACCAGCGGGGCGATCACCCACGCGCCGGGGGCAGTGGCGGCAATCACCAGCGCGACCGGCGCAAGCCCTGCCACCAGCCACGCCGCCCGCTCGGTCGGGGCGATGATCAGCAGCGGCCGCAGGGGCCGGAAGATCAGTCCGAGAAGGCGCAGCAGCGCGTCCATCGGCCTAGCGGGGTGCCTCGGTGCTTTCGACCAGTTCGGCCACCAGCGCCTCCATGTCGCGGCCCTCGATCTCGGCGGCGGGCGACAGGGTGAGGCGATGGCGCAGCACCGGCACGGCGAGCGCCTTCACATCATCGGGGATCACATAGCTCCGCCCTTCCAGCGCGGCGCGAGCGCGGGCGGCGCCTGCCAGCAGCACGGCGGCACGCGGGCTCGCGCCCACGGTAAGATCGGCATGATCGCGGGTGGCGCGGATCAGGCGCACGACATAGGCGGTGATTTCATCCGCCACGGTGACCTGCGACAGCGCACCGCTCGCCGCGATCAGCCCTGCGGCGTTGGTGACCGCCGAAACGCCCAGATCGGCGGGGCGCTGCGGGCCGGAACGTTGGCCATAGGCGGCGACAATCCGCGCTTCCTCGGCCTCGGAAGGGTAGGGCACCAGCAGCTTGAACAGAAAGCGGTCAAGCTGGGCTTCGGGCAGGGGATAGACGCCCTGGTTCTCGATCGGGTTCTGGGTCGCCACCACCATGAAGCGTTCGGGCAGGTGGTGCGTCTCACCGTCCAGCGTCACGCGCCTTTCCTGCATCGCTTCGAGCAGCGCAGCCTGCGTCTTGGGCGGGGTGCGGTTGATCTCGTCCGCCAGCAGCAGGTCGCAGAAGATCGGCCCGCGGGTGAGGGTGAACTGGCTGGTCTGGAAGTTGAACAGGTTCGATCCCAGAATGTCGCCCGGCAGCAGATCGGGAGTGAACTGGATGCGCCCGAAATCGAGGCCCAGCGCGGTGGCGAAGGCATTGGCGAGGAAGGTCTTGGCGGTGCCGGGCGGGCCTTCCAGCAGCACGTGCCCTTCGGAAAGCAGCGCGGTCAGCAGCATGTCGACCATGCCTTCCTGCCCGACAATCGCCTTGGCAATTTCGGCGCGGATCGCGTCGGCAAGGGTGCGGACGTCGGAAAGAGACATGGTCATCGGGTGGTTTCCCTCTGGGATAGCTTGGTGGCAAGATCATCGAGCGACTGTGCGGCGGCGAGAATATCGGCGGGTTTTGCGGCGGCTTCCATCCGTGCGGCGCGGCGGGTGAAGGGCTCCGCGTCGGGCAGGCGGCGGGCGAGCGCTGCGTCAATCGCCTCGCGGTCGGGGCGCGCAAGGCCGAGCTTTTCGGCCACCCGGCGGGCCGACAGCGCGGCATAGGGTGCGCCGAGCAATTGCAGCCGTCGTGCGCGCAGGATCAGCCCTGCGCCGTTGGCGATCAGCCGCTGCTTGCCAAAGGCGATCGCCGGACCGCCTGCCGCAGCCGCCGGACCAAACCGCTGGAAGGCGCGAAAGCCGATGATCAGCAGCGCCATCAGCAGGCAAAGCGTCGCCGCAAGGAACGGCGGGCGGAAGGCCAGGGTCAGCAGGTTTTCCGAAGCGCCGAACCCGTTCAGCGTCATGTCGAAGGTGACGGCGGTGATGTCGCCCTCATAGGTCAGTTCCTCGACCAGCGCGAGCGCGGCTGCGGCGCGGGTGCGGTCGGCAAGGCCGTAATTGTTCACCAGATCGGCATCGGTGACGAAGATCGTCCAGTGCGCGTTCTCGTAGAAATCGCTGCCTTCCTTGCCTTCGACCATGACTGCCAGCGCCCGGCCCGATGCATCGGTGATCAGCGAGCGCTGTTCGGGGTTGGGGGTCGCATAAAGCGTGGTGCGGGTCGGCATGGTGCCTTCAAGACCCATCCCGCTCCATGTCGGGCGGCGCGATTTGGCGACCTCGGCGCGTTCGTGCTTGAGGCTGTAGGGCGCGGGCAGTTCCGCTGTCCATTCGACCGGAAAGGCGCCGGAGAGGATCACCCAGCCCGGCTTGAACTTCTCGCGCACTTCCTCCGGCAATTGCGGGGGCGGCAGGTTGGCGTCCCACTTGGGCAGGATCACCAGCGTCGGGCCATAGGATTCGCGCTTTTTCAACAGCTCGCCGAACTCCTCCGGGTCCATCCACACCGGCGGGGTGAGGACCAGCACATCGTAGGTTTCGAGGCCCGCAGGGCTGCGCGAACGGGTGACCTCGTAACCCTCGGCATCGAGCAGGCGCACCAGCCCGCTATATCCGTTGAGGCCGTTGGCAGCGGCATGGGCCTCGCCATTGCTGCCGCGCGCGCCGAACTCCTCGCCCGCCGCGATCATCCAGATCATCGCGAGAAACAGCGCAAAGCCGACCGCGACCAACGCGAAAGCGCCGAAGCGCGAAAAGGCGACCGGCGGTGCGCTGCTCATGCCGCCTGCCCCCGGACATTGAGGCGCGCCAGCGCGAATTCGGCATAGGCGGCGCGGGCGGCTTCCCAGTCGGCCCGCTCCAGCGCCCGCAGCGCGAACAGGCTGCGCTCCACCCGCTCGGCAATCACGCGGAACGCGGCGCGGGCAGCATCGGGAAGGGCGGGCAGGGCGGCCAGTTCGCGTGCGGTGCTCGATGGTTCGACCCAGTCGGGCCGGGCGGCGGCGATATGGCCGACCGAACGTTGCAGCAGCAGGCGGGTCGCCTCGTCAAAGCGGCCCTGCGCGGCGAGCCGGTCTGCATCCTCAAGCAGCGCAAGCGTGGCGGCGCGATCGGGCTGCCATTCGTCTTGCGGCGCGCTGGCGGGCTTTTCCCGGCGCAGCCCGCCCGGTCCGAAGGTGCGCACCAGCATCCACAGCGCGAAACTCACCGCCAGCGCCAGCAGCACCCATTGCAGCCACGGCCACGCCGCGCCGATCAGCCGCCCCAGCGGCGCGAAAAGCTCGGCGAGGAAGCGGAACATATCGCCCAGCATCTCTTCGAACCAGCTCGGCTGGCGCGGCGGGATTTCGGGGATTTTGACCGGTGCGAACTGGATGTCGCCATTATTGCGCACACCCGCCCAGCCGCTCACGTCGGATGCGCCTGAAATGGCTGGCGATTCGGCAGGGGTGGTCGTGGCCGGTGCGGTCATTCGGTGCAGGTGGTGACACGCCAGCCTGCCCTGCGCAACCGAGAAACGGCACGATCCCCGGCGACGCCCGCCTTACCCCCGTGCGCGGGCCTGTTCGTAGCAGCCCAGAATGCGCAATTCCTTGGAATGGAACGCGCATTCCTCCAGCGCCCGGTCCACCGCCGGATCGCCCGGCGCGCCGATGATGTCGGCGTAAAAGGTGGTCGCGGCAAAGCTGGTTCCCTGCTGGTAGCTTTCCAGCTTGGTCATGTTGACCCCGTTGGTGGCGAACCCCCCGAGCGCCTTGTAGAGCGCGGCGGGGATGTTCTTCACCTCGAAGATGAAGGTCGTCATCACCGGCTTGCCCGCCAGCGCCCCTGCCGCGAGCGGTTCGCGGGCGAGGATGACGAAGCGGGTCATGTTGTCGGGGCTGTCCTCGACATTGTTCTCGATGATCTTCAGCCCGTAAAGCTCCGCCGCGATGGCGGGGGCGATGGCGGCCACGGTGGGATCGCCGCGTTCGGCCACATAGGCTGCCGCGCCTGCCGTATCGGCATGGCTGAGCGGCACGATCCCGCGTTCGCGCAGGTAATGGCGCGACTGGCCGAGCGCCTGCGGGTGGCTGTAAGCGGCCTCGAACGGGCCATCCCCCAGCGCCATCAGGGCATGGTGGATCGGCATGAAATACTCGCCGATGATGGCAAGGCCGCTTTCGGGCAGCAGGAAGTGGATATCGGCCACGCGCCCGTGCTGCGAATTCTCGATCGGGATGATTGCCTGCGCGGCGCGAGCGTCCTTCACCGCTTCCAGCGCATCTTCGAAGCTGAAGCACGGCAGCGGCAGCATGTCGGGCCGCGCTTCGGTGGCGGCGCGGTGCGAATTGGCACCGGGCGAACCCTGATAGGCAATCGCCCGCGCCGGCTCGGCAGCGGCAGCGGAGCGCATCCGGTCGACGATGGCTACGGCAGGGGCAGGGAAGGAACGCATGGTGGCAAGGCTGCTAGTGCGATGCAGGCGGCGCGGCAAGCCTGCTTGCAAAAGGTGCAAGAATTGATGCCACGATGCATCTTGCGCGCTTGCGAGGGCGACACTATGGAGCCGGCGGGATGACACAGGACAACTCTTCGCAGGAAACGCCCGCAGGCCGGAACGGTGGCGGCGATCTGTTCAACACTGCTGCCGGCTGGGTGCTGTTCGCGGCTGGCCTGGGGCTGGGTCTTTCGATCCTCTCGGGCAAGTATTTCCACGGTGACAAGCCGCAGCGTCCGGAACAGCTCGGCTATGTCATCGAAGGCGCGGTCGAGGAAGGCGCAGGCCCTGCGCAGATGACCATCGCCGAAGCGCTGAACGCCATGCCCGCAGCCGATCTGATCGCGGCGGGCGAAAAGGCCTATGCCAAGTGCCAGAGCTGCCACACGATTGATGCGGGCGGCGCCAATGGCGTCGGTCCGAACCTCGCCGGTGTGATGGGCGGTGCGGTCGCAGCCAAGGGCGGCTTTGCCTACAGCGCCGAACTGAAGGCGCTCGGCGGCACCTGGGACTGGGACAAGATGGACGCCTGGCTCAAGAACCCCAAGGCCTATGTCGCGGGCACCAAGATGAGCTTTGCCGGCCTGTCCAAGGTTGAAGATCGCGCCGCGCTGGCCGCCTACCTCAATTCCAAGGGCGCGAACCTGCCGCTGCCGGCGTTCACGCCCGCTGCTGCCGCTGCTCCGGCCGAAGGCGAATCGGCTGCTGCCGAGGGCGAGGCCGAAGCGGTTGCCGCTGCCGAAGCGGGCACCGACGCGGCGGCTGCGACCGAGTAAGCGCGGCGGGCTGCCTCGGGCGGCCCTTAGAACCTCAGCCTTTGAACCCCTGCGCGATGACATACCACTCCGACGAGCCCTTGCGGCTCGCCGGGGGTTTGGCGTGCTTGACGACTGCGAAGTGCTTTTTCAGCAGCGCCAGCAGGTCGGTATCGGTCCCACCCGCCAGCACCTTGGCGACAAAGGCTCCGCCGGGCGCGAGATTTTCTACCGCGAACCACGCCGCCGCCTCGACCAAGCCCATGGTGCGCAGGTGATCGGTCTGCTTGTGGCCGACGGTGTTGGCCGCCATGTCTGACAGGACCAGATCGGGCGGGCCGCCCAGCGCCTCTGCCAGCCTCGCGGGGGCTTCATCGGCCATGAAATCCATCTGGAAGATCGTGACGCCCTCGATCGGCTCGACGGGAAGCAGATCGATCCCCACCACTTCGGCCTTGGGTTTCTTGGCGCGCACCACCTGCGTCCAGCCGCCGGGCGCAATGCCGAGATCGACCACGCGGGTCGCGCCCTTCAGCAGCGCAAATTTCTCGTCCAGCTCGATCAGCTTGTAAGCCGCGCGGCTGCGATAGCCGTCGGCCTTGGCCTGCTTGACGTAGGGATCGTTGAGCTGGCGTTCGAGCCAGCGCACCTGCGATGCGGTGCGGCCCTTGGCGGTCTTGACCCGCTTGCCGGGTTCCTTGCTGCCGCGGGTCATGCGCGGCCGCGCTGCTTGTGGAGCGCGCGCAAGGCGCGGTCGGACTGGCGCTCTGCCGCCATCAGGCTGCGCAGGATGCCCTCGCGAATGCCGCGATCGGCCACACCCAGCCGCCGTGCGGGCCACAGATCGAGAATCGCCTCAAGGATCGCGCAGCCTGCCACCACCAGATCGGCACGGTCCTGCCCGATGCACGGCAGCGTGGCGCGCTCGAAGGGCGTCATCACGCTGAGCCGGGCGCTGATATCGCGCATTTCGCTGGCCGGAACGATCAACCCGTCAACCGCCTTGCGGTCATAGCTCGGCAGTTCGAGATAGAGGCTGGCGAGCGTCGTCACTGTGCCGCTGGTGCCGAGCAGGCGGATGTCCTCGTGCTGCGCCGCACCGGCCACGCGCTCTGCAAAGGGCGCGAAACTCTCCGCCACCATCTGCTTCATCCGCGCAAAGCGGGCGATCCGCGCCGCTTCGCTATCCTCGCCGCGGCCGACCGTGTCAGTCAGCGAGACCACGCCCCAGGGCACGCTCTGCCAATCGAGAATGCGCGGCACGCGGCTGCTTTCGTCGCTTGCCTCCACCAGCACCAGTTCGGTCGATCCGCCGCCGATGTCGAAGATCACCGCGGGGCCTGTGCCGGCCTCCAGCAGGATGTGGCAACCCAGCACCGCCAGCCGCGCTTCCTCGCCCGCGCTGATGATGTCGAGCGCGATGCCGGTTTCGCGCCGCACCCGTTCGATGAATTCGGGGCCGTTCTCCGCCCGCCGGCAGGCCTCAGTCGCGACCGAGCGGGCGAGGCGGACGTTGCGGCGTTGCAGCTTGTCGGCGCAGATGTTGAGCGCGGCGAGCGTGCGGTCCATCGCCGCATCGGACAAGCGCCCGCTGGTGGCCAGCCCCTCGCCCAGCTTCACCACCCGGCTGAAGGCATCGATCACGGTGAAATCCCGTCCCGAAGGGCGCGCGATCAGCAGGCGGCAGTTGTTGGTGCCGAGATCGAGCGCGGCATAGGCCTCGCCATGGCTCGCGGGCTTGAGCGCGCCGATGGCGGCCAGATCGGCCTCTGCACGCGGGGAATGGCCGCGGCCGGCGCGGCTGCCGTTACGGGAATCGGGCTGGGAGGGGCGCTTGTAGCGGAAATCGGCTACCTTGCCGGACTTGCCGCCCCGGTGTTTCCCAGCACTGTTCTTCCTGTCCGGCGGGAGTGTTTCCGCCATGATCGCAAAACTTTCATCTCACTGCGCGCAGAACATCGCGCACGCAGCACTTGACGCAAGGTTACCCCAGTCCCGCGGAGAGAGCAAGCAAGGCCCCTTACAAGGTGATGCTTGACCTTGCGCCCGCACAAAACTAGGGAGCGCGCTCGCTGCTGCCGCCGGACCGATTCCGGCAGCAAGGCCGATGCCCCGTCCTCTAATGGTAAGAGAGCGGACTCTGACTCCGTCAATCAAGGTTCGAATCCTTGCGGGGCATCCAGCCATTTCGCACCCCCCATTCCCGAATGTTTCACGTGAAACATGCCGCAGGCCTAGCCTATTGCGGGGCAAGAGGGGGTCTACTAGGGGTCTGGAATGACCGAAAAAGACCTGACAGACCGCAAATTTTACCGTGCGGGCGAAGAGACCCGCTTTGCCGAGGGCGGCCCCGAACGCACGCCGCAGACCGCCCATCCGGCGTATAAACTCGCCTTCCGCGACACCGATTTCCTGCTGCGCGACGAATTGCGCCCGGTGCGGTTCCAGCTGGAACTGCTCAAGCCCGAAATGCTGCTCGATGAAGCGCGTGTGGGTTCCACGCTGGTGATGTATGGCTCGGCCCGCATCCCCAGTCCCGCGCAGGCCGAGGCGCGGATCGAGGCGGCAAAGAACGGCGATGCCTACGACCAGAAGGTCGCCGCGCGGCTTGCCGAAAAGGCGAAATATTACGATGAGGCCTATCGCCTCGCCCGGCTGGTGTCGGAAAAGGGGATCATCGAGAACGGCCTGCGCCAGTTCGTCGTCACCACCGGCGGCGGGCCTTCGATCATGGAGGCGGGCAACCGCGGCGCTTCGGATGCGGGGAGCGAATCGATCGGGCTCAACATCGTGCTGCCCCACGAACAGGCGCCCAACCCCTATGTGACGCCCTATCTGAGCTTCCAGTTCCACTATTTCGCGCTGCGCAAGATGCACTTCCTGCTGCGTGCGCGGGCAGTGGCGGTGTTCCCCGGCGGCTTCGGGACCTTTGACGAATTCTTCGAGCTCGTCACCCTGATCCAGACCGGCAAGATGAAGCCGATCCCGATCATCCTGTTCGGCAAGGAATTCTGGACCCGCGTGATCGATTTCGAGGCGCTGGCCGAGGAAGGCACGATCTCCAAGAGCGATCTCGACCTGTTCACCTGGTGCGAAACCGCCGAGGAGGCATGGGCCTGCATCGCCGATTTCTACGAGATCAGGGAACCTTCGGCAGAGGATTGAGCGCGCTCAATCGCGCCGCCGGACCGCCTGATGGCCCAGCGGGCCGTTGCCCGCGCCATAGCCGGGGGCGGCTGCAATCGCCTGCACCACGAATTGCCGCGCCAGCCTGACCGCGTGTTCGAGCGGCTGGCCGTGGCCGAGCAGCGTCGCAATCGCTGATGACAGCGTGCAGCCCGTGCCGTGGGTGTGGCGCGTGACGATGCGGGCATGATCGAAGGCGACCGCCCTTGCGCCGGGCGCGATCAGCACATCGATGATGCGGTCGCTGTCTGCGCCGTCCGTCATATGGCCGCCCTTGGCCAGCACCGCCGTGCCGCTCGCTTCGGCAAGGTCGGTGGCGGCATCGATCATGTCCTGCGTGGTGGCGAGCGGGCGGCCGGCAAGATGCGCGAGTTCGGGCAGGTTGGGGGTGATCAGCGCCGCACGCGGGAACAGCACCTCCCGCAAGGACGTGACAGCATCGGGCGCGATCAGCGCCGCGCCGCTGGTGGCGATCATCACCGGATCGAGCACCACCGGCGCCGCGACGCCTTCGAGCGCTTCGGCCACGGCGGCGATCACTTCCGCATCATGCAGCATCCCGATCTTGATCGCGTCCACCCCGATATCGGAGATGCACGAGGCAATCTGCTCGCGCACGAAGGCCCCCGACAATGGCACCACACCCTGCACGCCGGTGGTGTTCTGCGCGGTGATCGCAGTGATGGCCGTCATGCCATAACCGCCAAGCATGGCGATGGTCTTGAGATCGGCCTGAATGCCTGCGCCGCCGGAGGAATCCGAACCGGCGATGGAGAGGATGCGGGGGGGTGCGGGGGTGGTCATCCCTTGTGCTTGCGCTCGGTGCTGGGCGGGAACTTTGCGTGGAGTGCCTTGGCCCGCGTCGGGCGGTCCATCAGCTCGCCGCCGCAATTGGGGCAGCGGTCGTCCAGATCCTCGGCGCATTCGGCGCAGAAGGTGCATTCGAACGAGCAGATGAAGGCGCCGGGTGCCTCGGCAGGCAGGCCCGCGCCGCACATTTCGCAATCGGGGCGCATTTCGAGCATAATTTTCGTCTCCTATCCCGTTCGCCTCGAGCGAAGTCGAGAGGCCTGTCTGGTGCCATGATGTGTCTCGACTGCGCTCGACACGAACGGCAAGGTTCAGACCGCCGCCCGCACCGCTTCGCAGATCGCGTCGACCACCGCTTCGACCTGTTTCTGATCGTCGCCTTCGGCCATCACCCGGATCACCGGTTCGGTGCCCGAGGGGCGAATGACGAGGCGGCCCTTGCCGGCCAGCCCGGCCTCGGCCTCGGCGATCACGGCCTGCACGCGCGCGTTTTCCAGCGGCTTGCCGCCTTCATAGCGCACGTTCTTCAAAAGCTGCGGCACGGGTTCGAACAGATGCAGCACCTCGCTCGCCGGCTTGCCGCTGCGCACCAGGCTCGCCAGCACCCGCAGCGCCGCCACCGTGCCATCGCCGGTGGTGGCATGATCGAGCAGGATCATGTGCCCCGATTGCTCGCCGCCGACATTGTATCCGCCCGCCTTCATCGCCTCGAGCACGTAGCGGTCGCCCACCTTGGCCCGTTCGAGGGTGAGCCCGCGGCCTGCGAGATAGCGTTCGAGGCCGAGATTGCTCATCACCGTCGCCACGATGCCGCCGCCCTTCAGGCTGCCGCGATCCTGCATCCGGCCCGCGATCAGCGCCATGATCTGGTCGCCATCGACCGCGCGGCCCTTTTCATCGACCACGATCAGCCGGTCGGCATCGCCGTCCAGCGCAATGCCGATATCCGCGCCTTCCTCCACCACCTTGGCCTGCAGCGCGGCAATCGCGGTGGAGCCGACCCCGTCGTTGATATTGGTGCCATTGGGGGTCACGCCCAATGCGACGACTTCCGCCCCCAGTTCCCAGATCGCCGAGGGAGCCACCTGATAGGCCGCGCCGTTGGCGCAATCGAGCACCACCTTCAACCCGTCGAAGCGGATCTCGCTCGCCACGGATTGCTTGACCGCGTGGATATAACGCCCGCGCGCATCCTCGATCCGGCGGGCCCGGCCGATCTTTTCTGCAGGGGCGAGCGCGATGTCGGTTTCCATCAGCGCCTCGATCGCGATTTCGGCCTCGTCCGACAGCTTGAAGCCATCGGGGCCGAACAGCTTGATCCCGTTATCGGCAAACAGGTTGTGGCTGGCCGAGATCATCACGCCGAGATCGGCGCGCATTTCCCGCGTCAGCAGCGCGATGGCGGGGGTGGGCAGGGGGCCGGTCATGATCACGTCCATGCCGACGCTGGTAAAGCCCGCCACCAGCGCGCTTTCCATCATGTAGCCCGAAAGGCGGGTGTCCTTGCCGATCACCACGCGGTGGCGGTGCGCGCCGCGCAGGAAATATGTTCCCGCTGCCTGCCCGACCTTCATTGCGGTGGCGGCGGTCATCGCGCCCGCATTGGTGCGGCCCCTGATCCCGTCGGTGCCAAACAGCTTGCGACCCATCAAAAATCCCCGTCCCCTGCCTCACAAGATTGTCTCGCGCTTCTGGCGCGGTTATCGCCCGATGTGAAGGGCAAGGCGCCCACTTAAAGGACAAGCAATTGCTGGAAAGTGAAAACGGCGGCGCTGGCGCGGCAGGCCAGGGTCAGGGCAAGTTTGCGCTGGTATCGATCCGCCTGCCGGTGGCGCTGACCTTCGCCGCGCTGGTCGGCGGGCTGGGGGCCGGGATTGCGGGGGCGATGCTGGGCGCGCCGCAACTGGCGGGCGATATCGCCGCGGTGGTCGGCGGGCTGTGGCTCAAGGCCCTGCAGATGACGATCATCCCGCTGGTGGCGGCGCTGCTGGTGCTGGGGCTGGTGCAGATGATCCTCGCCTCGCGGGTCGGCCCCGCAGCGCGGCGGATGCTCGCGATCATGGTCGGGGTGCAGCTGGCGGGCGGAGCCTTCACCTCGGCGGCGATGCCCGCGCTGCTCAGGGCCTTCCCCGTTCCGCAAGGCGCGAGCGCCTTTCTGGCCGACAGCCCGCAGGATGTGGGCGAGGTGCCCAAGGTGCTCGATTTTGCCGCATCGCTGGTATCCCCCAACATCATCGCCGCCGCAGCCGAAACCGCGATGCTGCCGCTGACGCTGTTCTTCGTGATGTTCGCCGTTGCCATTACCCGCCTGCCCGCCGATCAGAGCGACCGGCTGCTGGGGTTCTTCCACGCGCTCGGCAATGTCATGCTGCTGATCATCGGCTGGGTGCTGGCGATTGCGCCGGTCGGCGTGTTCGCGCTGGCTTACGGTGTCGGCGTGCAGAGCGGCGGCGGAGCCTTTGCGGCGCTGGGGCATTATGTGCTGACAGTGACCGCGATGGGCACCTTCGTTCTGCTGCTGGCCTATGCCATCGCCATCGGGCTGGGCCGCACCGGCGCACGTTTCGCCAGCGCGGTTCTGCCCGCACAGGCGGTGGCGCTGTCCACCCAGTCCTCGCTCGCCAGCTTGCCCGCCATGCTGGACTCTGCCAGCCGTCTGGGCCTGCGCGCCTCCACGGCAGAATTCGTGCTGCCACTGGCGGTGGTGATCTTCCGCGCCACAAGCGCGGCGATGAACCTTGCGGTGGTCTATTACATCGCCGCGCTTGCCGGGATCGAGGTGCCGTTCGCCATCGCGGTTGCGGGGATCCTGATTGCGAGCGTGATCAGCCTCAGCGCTGTCAGCCTGCCCGGATCGATCAGCTTTGTCGTCTCGATCGGCCCGATCGCGCTGGCGATGGGCGTGCCGGTCGAACCGCTGGCGCTGCTGGTGGCGGTGGAGATGCTGCCCGATCTGATGCGCACGCTCGGCAATGTCACCATGAACGTGGCTGTCACAAGCGCGGTTGACCGGACGACAGGAACGGGCGAGAGCGCCCCGGAACCAGCAGCCACTTGAAGCTGCAACCCTTCGCCCACATCTGCGTTTGCGTTACGAGATCCCATTCAACCCAGCCTTCCGGAGGATGACCCATGGCTTTCGCACTTTCCCCGCTGCCCTATGCCGACACCGCGCTTGAACCGGCGATTTCGGCCGAGACGCTGTCGTTCCACCACGGCAAGCACCACCAGACTTACGTGGACAAGATGAACGCCGCGATCGAAGGCACGCCGCACGCCGATGCCTCGTTGGAAGCGATCGTCGCTGCCTCGCGCGGGACCAATCAGGGCCTGTTCAACAATTCCGCCCAGACCTGGAACCACGCCTTCTACTGGCACTCGATGGCGGCAGAAACCACCGCGCCTTCGGATGAACTGGTCGCCAAGATCAACGAAGCCTTCGGTTCGGTCGACGCCCTGAAGCAGCAGCTCAAGGATCGCGGCGTCGGCCACTTCGCCAGCGGCTGGGTGTGGCTGGCCGAAAAGGACGGCAAGCTCAGCATCGAGGAAACCCACGATGCCGACACGCTGGCCGACAGCGACTTCAACCCGCTGCTGGTGCTCGACGTGTGGGAGCACGCCTATTACCTCGATCACCAGAACAAGCGCCCGGCCTATCTCGACGCTGTGGTCGAGACCAAGCTCAACTGGGCCTTCGCCAGCGAAAACCTCGCGCGCGGGACGGTGTGGACTTACGCGTAAGGACTGGCGCCTGATTTTTGCAGGCTCGTGAACAAGGAAGGCCCGGAGCAGCGATGCTTCGGGCCTTTTTTCTGCGTCATCCCAGCGAAAGCTGGCACCCAGGGCGGCAAGCGATGCCCTTTGTGGCTCTAGGCCCCAGCTTTCGCTGGGGTGACGGATTGCGAATTACCCCCGCGAACTGACCCCGTTGCCGCCCGCGACCATATCGAGTTCCTCAAGGATCGCGCGGTGGGCGATGTCGTCGCCGGTTGAACGCTGGGGGATGTTGCCGTTCGCCAGCATCTCGGTCAGCGCGGCGCGGGCGCGGCCCACGCGGCTCTTGATCGTGCCGACCGCGCAGCCGCAGATCGCGGCGGCTTCCTCGTAGGAAAACCCGCCCGCGCCCACCAGCAGCAGCGCCTCGCGCCGTTCGGCGGGCAGGGTCAGCAGGGCGCGGTGCAGATCGCTGAGGTGGATCGGTTCTTCCTGGCCGGCCGGCGCGGTGAGAATGCGTTCGGCCACGCCTTCATCATATTCGCCGCGAAAGCGGTTGCGGCGCATGTCGGTGAGATAGGCGTTGCGCAGGATCACGAAGGTCCATGCCCGCATCGAGGTGCCCGGTTCGAACCGGTCCTGCGCCGCCCATGCCTTCAGCAGCGTTTCCTGCACCAGATCGTCAGCCAGATCGGGACGCCCGCACAGGCCTCGCGCAAAGGCGCGCAGGTGCGGGACAACCTCGGTCAACTCACGCTTGAAATCGGATTTTTCGCTTGCGGTGCGGGTGGCGCCTTGCTGGCCGCCCGCGCTCACTGCGGCGGGCTCCGGTCGCCGGAGGATGGCTTGTCAGCAGCGGCAGGCGGGCCCGTGTCGATCCCGTCGAGCCGGTCGAGCAGGTCCTTGAACGCATCGGGCAGGTCTTCCTCGACCACCGAATCATACAGCTGCTTCAGCCCGTCGGCCCATTCGGGCGGACGCCCGGACGCAGCACCGCCGCGGTCGTTATTGCTGTCACCCTGTTTGCGGTTCGAGGCCATGTGCTCCCGGTCTTGTCCCTGATCCCGTCGTCCGGTTCCCCGATGGAACCAATGCCGACTGCCCTTGGCGCAATAGCGGGTTTGGACGATTCGGGAACGATGCGCTACCAGTTTGGTTCCGCCAGCGTCCGCAGCATCGCGCTCCGGCCCCCGGCCCGACAGGATTGCCCGCCATCGACCCGCTCGCACCCAGCCCCGATACCGACCCTTCGGCCCTGCCGCCGCCGACCTCGTCGGGACGGGCGCGGCGCTGGCTGGTGCTCTATCCGCGGGCGATCCCGCTGGTGATCTTCCTGGCGCTGGCCGCGATCACCGCGCTCAGCGTGTTCGCTATCGAAAGCAACGCCCGCGCCCGCGAACGCGCCCTGATGCGCGAATATGCGCAAGGCGTGGCCGCCGCGCTCGACCGCAGCAGCAGCGGTTTTTCGTCCTATCTGCGCGCCGGAGCGGCGCTGTTTTCCAGCCTTGACGAGGTGCGCCCCGAAACCTTCGACAATTTCGTGCGCGCACTGAAGCTCAACACCGATTATTCGGGCGCGGAAGGGATCGGCTGGATCCCCGTGCTCGAAGTGGCCGACCTGCCGGATTTCTACGCCCGCACCCGCGCACGCCAGCCCGATTTTCCCGCGATCTACCCGGTTCCGGCCAGCGACACGGGCCGGATCGCGCCGGTGACGATGTTCGCACCTGCATCCCCGCGCAACCGCCGCGCGCTGGGATATGACATGTATTCCGATCCCGCCCGCGCCGCCGCCATGGCCGAGGCCGAGGTAACCTTGCGCCCGGCTGCCTCGGGCCGGATCGTGCTGACGCAGGAAACCAGCAACGCCGCGCCCGCCTTTGCGATCTACATGCCGGTGTTCCGTCTTGGCTCGGGCGAGGAACGGCGGCTGGCGGGCTTCGTTTATACCCCGTTCCGCGCCCGCGAATTCCTCGATGCCGCGATCGACCGCGAGGGGGCGAGCAGGTTCGGCGTGCGGCTTTACGATGGCGAGGCGAGCACCGGTCACCTGCTGGTCGCCCATTCGATCGGCGATGCCACCAGCGAAACCGTGCAGCAGGAGGTACGGATTGCCGACCGCAAGCTGCTGCTGGTGATCGAAAGCCCCGATGCGCAGGTGCTTTCGCCCCTGTCGATGGTGACGCTGAGTTTCGGGCTGGCGCTGGCGAGCCTGCTGATGCTGCTGGCGCGGCTGCTGACCCAGCAGGCCTTCGAGGATCAGGCGCGGCTTGCCTTCTTCGAGGAACAGCACTCGATCCGCAACTCGCTGACCCGCGAGCTCAACCACCGGGTCAAGAACACGCTGGCCAATGTGCTGTCGATCCTGTCGCTGACCCGTCGCCGGGCGAGCGGGCTGGATGATTTCGCCGACAGTCTCGAAGGGCGCATCCGGGCGCTTTCGGCAACCCACGATCTGCTGACCGTGACCGACTGGGGCACGACCCCGATCCGCGCCGTGATCGAGGCGGAATTGCAGCATTTCCGCGTGGCGCTGGGCGATGCGATCCTGCTCGACGGGCCGGATCTCGAACTGGCGCCCAATGATGCCCTGTCCTTCGGGCTGGCGGTGCACGAACTGGCGACCAATGCGGCCAAGTATGGCGCGCTCAGCGTGGCATCGGGGCAGGTCACGATCCGCTGGCAGAAGGGCGAGGACGAAGCGGGCGACATCGCCTGGGCCGAAGTCGAATGGCGCGAAAGCGGCGGGCCGCCGGTGCCCGAACAGCGCCGCCGCGGGTTCGGCACCGATCTGATCGAGAAGGTCGTCGCGCACGAACTGCGCCAGCCGGTCACGCTCGATTTCGCAGCAACCGGGGTGCGCTGCGTGCTGCGCGTGCCGGTGCGGCGGCCTGCCGATTTCCGGATCAGGGAAAAGGACGCGGACCGGCGGGTGCGGAAGAAGTAATTTCAGGCCACCTTCGGTTGCGCAGACCACCCGCCCCGCCTCCCCACCCGGCCACCAATAGTACCACAATGCTATGGTGGCCGGGTGGGGAGGCGGGGCGGGTGGTATGCATCGCGCGTTGGCGCGATCACAAATCAAAGCGGCCGCGTGCTCCCGAAAAACAGCGCCTGGCTGATCGCGGCGCGCACGGTGGCTTCCTGAAACGGCTTGGTGACGAGATAGGTCGGTTCGGGCCGGTCGCCGGTCAGCAGGCGTTCGGGATAGGCGGTGATGAAGATCACCGGCATCGAGGCGACAGACAGGATGTCGTCCACCGCATCCAGCCCCGATGATCCGTCGGCGAGCTGGATGTCGGCCAGCACCAGCCCCGGCATCGCTTCGGCCACGGCGGCGCGGGCCTGGGTGCGGGTGGCGGCGGTGCCGCTGACCGTGTGGCCAAGACCGGTGACGAGGTCTTCAAGCTGCATCGCGATCAGCGGTTCATCCTCGATAATCAGCACCGATGTGGTCTGTTCGCGTTCGATTTCGGCAATCGCTTCGGCGACGAGACCTTCGACCTCTTGCGGTGTGCGATCGAGGATCGCGGCGGCTTCGGCGGTGGAGAAATCCTCCAGCGTGGTCAGCAGCAGGGCCTGCCGCGCCGGCGGAGTGATCGTGCCCAGCCGCGCCTGCGCGCCGGCTTCGTGTTCGGACGCGGCAGCGCCGGTGGCGGCCTGCCCCGAAGCGCTCGCCCAGACCTTGCCGAAGGCGCGGTAGAGCGGCACCCGTCCGCCTGCCAGCGAGGCCTTCAGCGCATCGTCAGCCAGCACCGCTTCGAGCATTTCGCGCACGAAGGCATCGCCGCTCGCCTGCGATCCTGTCAGTGCCCGCGCATAGCGGCGCAGGAACGGCAAGTGTGCGGCGATCTGGCTTCCGAGAGACATTGGGCAACTCCGCAGGGTGTGTGGTGCAGGCGACAGGATAACCGAATCGCAGCCATAGCGGTTCCCCGCCCTGCCGTCGCGCTGATCCGGCAAGCCTCTCGATTCGCGTGCATTTGCAAGAAAATGCACGCGGGTGAAAAAAATTTCGAGCGGGCCGGGAACCGGTTTTCGGGACGAGCATTATCCCATTGTCACCGCCGAGACCCCCCTCCCGTCCAAGCGGCTGGTGATACGATCCCGAAAGGCCTCCGTTGTTTACGCAACGGAGGCCTTTTTTCGTTTGGGCCACCTTCGGCGGCGCATACCTCCCGCCCCGCCTCCCCACCCGACCACCATACCGTAATGGTATTCTTGGTGGTCGGGTGGGGAGGCGGGGCGGGCGGTATGCGTTTCGCGTCAGCGAAACCGCAAAACAATCCAATCAACCCAGCGTCTTCTCGTAGATCACATATTCGCGGTTGATCGTGCTCTGGATCGTGTCGGCGATGGCGACCATGCCCTGGTTGTCTTCCAGCACCCAGCCAAGCTCGCCGCGGGTCGATCCGAACTTGCCGTTGGCCTGCACCCTGATGCTCTCGATCATCATGAAAGCCAGCTGGCTGGCGAGGCGGCTGTTGTGCAGTTCCTTCAGCACCCCCATCAGCGGCACCCGCATGCCTGCGCCCTTCGGATGGCGCAGCCAGCGCAGCATGTGGATCCAGCCGAACGGGAACAGCTTGCCCCTGATCTTCGCCAGCGCATCGTTCACATCGGGGAAGGTCAGCATGAAGGCGACGGGACGCCCGTCGACCTCGGCGATCATGTTGAGTTCCTCGTGGATGATCGCGCGCAGCTTCTTGCCGGCATAGGCGACTTCGGCGGGGGTGAAGGGGACAAAGCCCCAATTGTCCGACCAGGCATCGTTGAGAATGCCGAGGATGATCGCCACCTCGGCATCCCAATCGGCCTTGCGCACCCGGCGCACGTTGATCCGCGCATTGCGTTCGCCCGACTGCACGATCCGCTGCACCAGCGGCGGGAAGGGTTTCGAGATATCGAGATCATAGGTGTAGAGCGTCTTGGCGCGGGCATATCCCGCGGCCTCGATCCAGCCGGCATAATGCGCCGGATGATGGCCCATCATGATCATCGGCGCGTGATCCTGCCCGCGCACCAGCAGGCCGGGCTCTTCCCAGATCGACAGCGAGATCGGGCCGAGCACGCGGGTCATTCCCTCGCCCGCCAGCCATGCCTCGGCAGCGGCGATCAGGGCGCGGGCGATGTCTTCATCCTCGGCATCGAAATAGCCGAAGAAGCCGGTGCCGGGGCCGAAGCCTTGGCTTGCCGGCATGGCGAGCGCGAGTTCATCAATATGCGCCGAAATCCGCCCCACGGCCTTGCCGCCGCGCTTTGCGATGAACAGCTGCACACGGGCATGGCCGAAGAACGGGTTCTTGCCCGGATCGACCAGTTCCAGCTGCTCGCTGCGGATCTGCGGCACGAAGTGCGGCAGGCGGCCGGAAAAGGCCCGCCCCAGATCGACGAAGGCTTGCCGCTGCTGCTTGCCGCTGACCGGCTCGATAACTATCTCAGATCCGCGCATTGCCACATCCGTCACGCCGCTGTTCCCGTATTTGCGTTGGGTTAAGGTGTCTGTGTCCCGCCAGCGCCATTGACGCAAGGCTATCGATCACTGTCACCAACAACCCGCGTTTGGCTTGCCTTGCGATTTGGCGTAGGGGAGCCTCAGGATTTTGCTGAAAATGACCCCGGAAATGACCGTCCACCAGACCCTCGACCCGCAGCCCGCCAAGGCCACTCGCGCCCAGTTCATGGTCGAGGATGACAAGGCGATGCTGCGCGCCGCGCGCGATCTGACCAAGGGGCTGGGCGAGGCGAAGGCAACGGTCTACTGGCCCGACATGCTGCTGTCGGCCGGCGTGGGTTATGCCGGGATTGCGGTGGCGATCCTTGGCGGCAGCCTTCCGGTGCAGATCGCAGCGGGGCTGGTCGCGGCGCTGGCGCTCTACCGCGCGCTGATGTTCATCCACGAGTTGACCCACATCCACCGCGATGCGCTGCCCGGCTTTCGCACCGGCTGGAATCTGCTGGTGGGCATTCCGCTGCTGACGCCGTCCTTCATGTATGAAGGCGTGCACACCATCCACCACAAGCGCACGCAATATGGCACGGTGGAAGATCCCGAATACCTGCCGCTCGCGCTGATGAAGCCGTGGAGCCTGCCGGTCTTCGTGCTCGTGGCGCTGCTCGCGCCGGTGGCGCTGATCGTGCGCGCTGCCGTGCTGGTGCCGCTGGGTGCGCTGATTCCGGCGGTGCGCACCTTCACGTGGGAGCGGTTCTCGGCGCTTTCGATCAATCCCGATTTCCGCCGCCGTCCCCCCGAAGGCGAATTTGTCGCCCGCGTGCGCTGGCAGGAAGCGGGCGTGTTCGTGTGGTCGTGGGCGCTGATCGGCAGCACCCAGCTGATCGGCTGGCAGCCGCTGGCGATTGCCATGGCGATCCTGTCGCTCACCGCGGTGCTCAACCAGCTGCGCACACTGGTCGCGCACCTGTGGGAGAACGAGGGCGAGCCGATGACGGTGACCGCGCAGTTCCTCGACAGCGTCAACGTGCCCCCGCCGGGGCTGGCGGCGGAGATCTGGGCGCCGGTCGGCCTGCGCTATCACGCGCTGCATCACCTGATGCCCTCGATGCCCTATCACGATCTGCCGGAAGCGCACCGTCGGCTTGCCCGCGAATTGGGAACGGGTTCGACCTATGAAGGGGCGAACCACCCGGGGATGCTGGTGCTAGTGGGCCGGATTGCCAAGAGCACAATGGGGAAGAGGGGTTAAGCCCGCGTCCTTGCTTCAGTCCAGAAAACAGATCATCGCGCAGCGCCTGTCGGCGGGCAGGCCATTGTCGACCTCGACCGCCAGCTCGCCCGCCAGCCGGATATGGGCATCGAGCGCGGTGACTTCCTCGAACCCCAGCCGCGCATAGAACGGGCCGTTCCACGCGAGATCGCGGAAGGTGGTGAGGGTCAGTGCCGTAAAGCCGGTGTTGCGCGCATCGATCTGCGCGGCACGCACCAGCCCTGCGCCGATCCCGCGCCGCTGGAAGGCGGGGGCGACGTCCATTTCCCAGACGTGCAATTCGCGCCGGAAGGGTTCTGCGACGAGGAACCCCGCCATATTTTCACCCGCATGGGCGACAAGGCTGTGGCCCTTGCGGATCAGGCGGGCATAATCCGCCTCGCTGCGGGTATGGGCAGGATCGATGGACTGCTCCCCCGCAAAGGCGGCCGCCGCCGCCCGCTCGATCCCCGGCATGGCGGCGGCATCTTCGGGCCGTGCCAGCCGCAGCGACCAGTCGCGGCTCACTCCTCGGTCCGGATCAGCACGGTCTCGCCGAGCAGCAGGAACAGGAAGAACGGCGCCCAGGCCGCAAGGAAGGGCGGGTAACCCCCAAAGCTGCCCATCGCCAGCGCGGCATTGTCGACCACGAAATAGGCAAAGCCCAGCGCCATGCCGATGATCGCGCGCACGAACAGCTGGCCCGATCGTGCGAGGCCAAAGGCGGCGATCGAACCGAGCAGCGGCATCAGCAAGGCGGACAGCGGGCCGGACAGGCGGTGCCACCACTTGGCGCGCATTTCATCGGTGTTGCGCCCCGCCGCTTCATAGGCATCGATGCTGCGCGACAGTTCCCAGAAGCTCTGCCCGTCAACATCGACCGATTGCAGCATGATCCGCTCCGGCGTCAGGCCATTGCCTACCACCAGTTCGGGCAGGGTTTCGGTCAGCGCGCCCGCGACATCGAAGACTTGCGGATTTTCCAGCTTCCAGCCGGGCGCGGCAAAGGTCGCACGCGGGCTGCGCACCTGTTCGCGGATGATCCCGCCCGGCGCACGGGCATACCAGGTGACGTTCGACAGCACGATGCCGCTGCCGCTGCCGGTGAGGGTGGCCGCCGACAGGATATTGTCGCCATCGGTGAGATAGACATTGGAGCGCACGCCGCCGTTGCTGTCGCCGGCAGCGGGGATCGGGCCGTATTCCGCCGCTTCCCACGCCTTGAGCGTCGCATTGGCGCGGGTGACGATGCGTTCGTTGAAGCCGAAGCTGACCAGCGACACCAGCGCGGCGGTGAGCAGCAGCGGCGAGAGCACCTGATGCGCGGAAAGCCCCGCTGCCTTCATCGCCACCACTTCGCTGTTCTGGTTCAGCGTCACCAGCGTGATCAGCGTCGCCAGCAGCACCGAATAGGGCAGGAACCGCGAGATCAGCTGCGGCAGGCGCAGCGAGGCATATTCGAGGATTTCGGCCTGCCCGTTGCCGGGCGCTTCGAGAATCTTGCCGGTGGCCGACAGCAGATCGAGCGCCAGCAGCACCAGCACCAGCATCACCAGCACCGCAAGGATGCGCACCACAAACAGCTTCGCAAGATAGAGCGTCAGCGTGCGCGAGGGGAAGAAATCGAGCTGCATTGCGCCTTATTCCGCCGGAGCGGCCTCCGGTCTGCGATAGGCCTTGGGGGCGCGGCGGGCGAACAGCTTGCCCAGCCGCTTCGACAGCTTGGCGAACATCGTCTCCAGCGCCCCGATCGCCTGCCCGCCGGGGACATAGGCGACGCGGTAATACATCCACACGATCAGCGCGGCAAACAGCACGAAAGGCACCCACAGCGCCAGCACCGGATCCATCCGGCCCAGTGCGGCGACATCTTCGCCATACTGGTTCACCTTGTGATAGGCGACCACCATCACTATCGACACGAACACGCCCAGCGCGCTGGTCGATCGCTTGGGCGGGATCGCCAGCGCCACCGCCAGCAGCGGCATCAGCAGCATCATCACGATTTCCACCAGCCGGAAATTGAAGCTGGCAAGGCTGGCATCGCGGGCCTGCGGCGGGCTTTCGTCGTTCCAGCCGATCCGCAGCAATTCGGGCAGGATGTATTCGCGGGTGGCATCGCCGCGGGCGCGGAATTTCTCGATCGCGGGCAGGTCGATCGGCAGATCATGGCGGCTGAAGCTGAGCACGCGGGGCGTGTTGCTGCCGGTATCCTGGATGATCGTGCCCTCGGTCAGGCGCAGGATGATGGTATCGGGATTGTCGCGGGTCGCCAGAAACGCCCCCTCGCGCGCACTGATCGAAAGCACCTGCCCCTTGCTGTTCGACACGCGGGCGAAAATGCCGATCAGCTTGCGGCCTTCATCCTCGCTCTGTTCGATCCGCAGCGCCATGCGGTCAGCCAGCGTGGTGAATTCGCCGACCTTGATCGAGGCCCCGAGCGCGCCCGATCGCAGTTCGTATTCCATCTGCTCGTAATAATACCGGCTGATCGGCTGGATGTAGAACACCAGCGCGATATTGACCGCGACCAGCACCAGCGTGATCGCATAGGGCATCCTGAGCAGCCGGTTATACGACAGGCCGACCGCGCGCATGGTGTCGAGTTCGGATGATGTCGCCAGCTTGCGGAAGGCCAGCAGCACGCCCAGCAGCAGGCCGAGCGGAATGGCGAGGCTGGCATATTCGGGGATCAGCGCGCCCAGCATCTTGAACACCACCGCGACAGGGCCGCCTTCGACCGCGACGAAATCGAACAGCCGCAGCATCTTGTCGAGCATCAGCAGGCTGGCGGCGAGAGCGAACACGCCCAGCATCGGCACAAGCGTGAGCCGCAGGATATAGCGGTCGATGCTGGGGATCAGTTTCAGCACGTGATGTTCCGTAGATAACCCCGCGGCCCTAGCGTGTCTGGCCGCCCGCGTCATGCCCTCAATTGGGGGTGGCGCGGCGTGAGGGGCTTACGCCTTTTCCAGCGTGCATTGCAGCGGGTGCTGGTTCTGGCGGGCGAAGTCCATCACCTGGTTCACCTTGGTCTCGGCGATTTCATAGGGGAAGATCCCGCACACGCCGACGCCGCGCTGATGGACGTGGAGCATCACGCGGGTGGCCTGTTCGAGATCCATCCCGAAAAACCGCTTCAGCACCAGCACCACGAATTCCATCGGGGTGTAATCGTCGTTGAGCATCAGCACCTTGTACTGGCTCGGCTTTTTGGGCTTGGCGCGGGTCTTGGTGGCGATGCCCACCTGGCCTTCGCCGCCGCCGTCCTTGCCCTCGTCATCATCACCCGCGCGCACGCCTTGGGCCAGCCGGACAAGCGGCGCGGCGACAGCGGGCAGGGTGGGGACAGGCGATACGACCATGGGCCTTCCATTATGGGATTCGCAGGCAAAGGTGCAAGCGATTGGTGCGATTCATTTTCCCGCGCCCGCGCGACAAGAAAAGGCCCGAGCAAGCAGGGCTTGCTCGGGCCGGCGCTTTTCAGCGCGCTCTCGTGGACCGGGTTGGGAGAGAGAGGAGAGAGGCCCGGTCCAGGAACTTGTAACGCTTAGGCAGCCTTGCCGATCTTTTCGGCGGCGACGCTGACGCGGTTCGAAATCGGGGCGAAGGCATCGTTGTAGAGCTTCACCCAGGCTTCGGTGCGCTTCGAGCCATAGGCGACCACGGCATCGAAGTTGCGACGGGCGATTTCGCCCTGCAGCTGGAACAGCTCGGTCGGCGACTTCACGGCGGCAACCTTCTTGGCATCTTCGGTGACGGTTTCGAGCACGGTCTTGCCGGTTTCGACGTTGTCCTTGAGCAGTTCCTGCGCACCGGCGAAGAAGATCTTGCCGCTTTCTACGACAGCTTCGACGTTGGCCTTGGTGAACTCGGTCGCTTCGGTGGCGAGCACGGTGCCCTTGGCGGCAGCGGTCTTGGCGCGGGTCTGGACGTCAGCCAGCATTTCCTTGGCGGTGGCGGTGATGTCGGTGTTCTTGGCAGTGGCCATGATGGTATCCTTGAGCTTGATGACGGGGTTGGTCTTGGGCGCATTTGCCTTGGGGGCGGCGGCGGGCTTTGCAGCCTTCTTCGCCAGCACGGGCTTCTTGACCGGAGCGGGCTTCTTGGCGGCCGTCTTCTTGACGGTCTTGGCAGCGGCCTTCTTCACCGGGGTTGCCTTCTTGGCAGCCGGTGCGGCTTCAACCTTCGGCGCTGCGGCGGTCTTGGCCGAGACTTCGGCAAGAACCTGTTCGGCAGCGGCGTCGATCTTGGCGACGGGAGCCTTCACCTCGGCAGCAGTGGTTTCAACTTCGGACATGATGACCTCGCTTCATGTTGCACTGCACAAAATAGTGAGTGCGGCTGCGAAGTCAAGCATTTTTGTGCAGTGCACAAAAACTGGCAAAGTCCTTTGAAATCAATGTCGAGGATCAGCGGGTCTTCACATAGCGGCCCGGCGCGTCCTCGATCACGGTGTCGCCCTTGCCGCCGGGAACGCGCTTGCCCCTGGCCGCAACGCGGGTGTCGGACTGGCGGTGCAGCCATTCCAGCCAGTGCGGCCACCAGCTGCCCGGATGTTCGGTCGCGCTGTCGACAAAGGCCTTCAGAGAGGGGGCGCTGCTGTCGCCCACCCAGTACTGGTATTTGCCCGCAGCAGGCGGATTGACCACGCCTGCTATGTGGCCCGATCCCGCAAGCAGGAATTCCATCGGCCCGCTGAAATGCCGGGTGATGCGCCACACGCTTTCGGCCGGCGCGATGTGATCCTCGCGCCCGGCCTGCACAAAGCTGGGGGTAGAGACACGGGTGAGGTCAATCGGCGTGCCATCCGCCTCCAGCGCATCGGGCACCACCAGTTTGTTGTCGCGATAGAGGTCGCGCAGATAGGCGTTGTGCCATTTCGACGGCAGGTTGGTAACGTCGCCGTTCCAGTGCAGCAGATCGAAGGCGGGATAATCCTCGCCCAGCAGGTAGTTATTGACGACGTAGTTCCAGATCAGATCGCGCCCGCGCAGCGCGTTGAAGGTCGCCGCCAGATAGCGCCCGTCGAGATAGCCCTGCCCGGAAGACAATTTGCCGATCATCTCCAGCTGGCCATCGTCGATGAAGTTCTTCAGATCGCCGCTCTTCTCGAAATCGACCTGTGCGGTGAAGAAGGTGGCGGATTTGACCTTGTCCGCCTCGCCCCGCCGCGCCAGCACCGCCAGCGTTGCGGCCAGCGTCGTGCCGGCCACGCAGTAGCCGATGGTGTGGACAGCGGGCACATCCAGCCGTGCGCGCACATGGTCGATCGCCTCGATCTGGGCGCGGATGTAATCATCCCAGACGATGTCGGCCATGCTTTCATCAGCCGATTTCCAGCTGACCACGAACACCGAAATGCCCTGATCCACCGCCCATTTGATGAAGCTCTTCTTGGGCGTCAGGTCGAGGATGTAGAAGCGGTTGATCCACGGCGGGAAGATCAGCAGCGGCACTTCCAGCACGCTTTCGGTTGAAGGCGTGTAGTGGATCAGCTGGTAGAGCGGGGTCTCGTGCACCACCTTGCCGGGGCTGGCGGCGAGGTTTTCGCCCAGCCGGAAGGCGTCGGGATCGGTATGGGTCAGCTGCCCGCGCTTGAGATCGTTGATGAGGTGCTGCATCCCGCGCACCAGATTGGCGCCCTTGGTCTCCATGGTGCGTTTGAGCACCACGGGATTGAGCGCGAGAAAATTGTCAGGGCTCATCGCCTCGGCCAGCGCGCCCACCGCGAATTCGAGCTGCTGGCGCCTGGTCTTGTCGAGACCCTCCATGCCTCTCACCGCCTGCCTGAAGTGATCGGCGAGCATCAGATAGGTCTGGTGCAGCAGCAGGAAGGCGGGGTGTTCGCGCCAGGCCGGATCGGCAAAGCGGCGGTCGGATTTGGGCAGGCTGGCAGCCTCGGGCGGTTCGGAGGCCTTGCCGCCGCTTGCCCCGGCCACCATCGACTGCATCACGCCGGTCCACAGCTGCATCTGGTCCTGCATCAGCTTGCCAGAGGCTTCGAACAAGGTTTGAGGCATCAGGCCCTTGGGCATCTGTCTCAGCATCCCCTGCGAAATCGCCAGCCATTGCGCCGGGTCGAGCATGTTGCCGCCCCTCGCGGCCTTCTCGGCAGCGGCCTGCGCCTGATGCGCCGCGAAATCGAGCCACAATTGCTGGAGCTGCGCGGCCGTCGCCGTCCATTCGGCCAGATCGCCCGCATCGAACCCCTGCGGCAGCAGCGCCTCGTTGCCTTCGCCCGCCATCATGGCCTTCATCGCCTCGCCCTGCATGGCAAAGAAGCCCTGCAGGTTTTCTGCGGCCGCCGCCATCGGGTTGGTGTCGTCTGCCATTGCCTGAAAGTCCTCTGAATTGCGCCGATGCCTTGCGCCAGGGCCCTTAGTGCCGTCATTCCGTGCGTGCCGCAATTGGCGAAAACGCCTTCCCTCTCCCCGCGAACTTCGCCAAGGGGGATTCCGGCGCGCGAGGCTCATCAAGGCGCCGCAAGACAAGGTGATGACAGACGATGAATGACCAGTTCTATCGCATGAAGCGGATGCCCCCGTATGTGATTGCGGAGGTCAACGCCATGCGTCATGCCGCGAGGCTTGCGGGGCAGGACATCATCGACCTTGGCATGGGCAACCCCGATCAGCCCCCGCCGCAGCACGTGATCGACAAGCTGTGCGAAGTGGCGGCCAAGCCCGATGCGCACGGCTATTCGCAGTCCAAGGGCATTCCCGGCCTGCGCCGTGCACAGGCCGGCTACTACGCCCGCCGCTTCGGGGTGGAGCTCGATCCCGAAACCGAAGTGGTGGTGACGATGGGGTCGAAGGAGGGGCTGTCCAGCCTCGCCACGGCGATCATTGCGCCGGGCGATGTGGTGCTGGCCCCCAACCCCAGCTACCCGATCCACACCTTCGGCTTCATCATTGCAGGCGCCACGATCCGTTCGGTGCCGACCACGCCCGATGACCATTACTGGGAATCGCTCGAACGGGCGATGAACTTCACCGTCCCGCGGCCCAGCGTGCTGGTGGTTAGTTATCCCTCTAACCCCACGGCCGAGACGGTCGAACTGCCCTTCTATGAAAGGCTGGTCGCCTGGGCGAAGGAAAACCAGGTCTGGATCGTCAGCGATCTGGCCTATTCCGAGCTTTATTTCGATGGCAAGCCGACCCGCTCGATCATGGAAGTGCCGGGGGCGAAGGATGTCGCGATCGAGTTCACCTCGATGTCCAAGACCTATTCGATGGCGGGCTGGCGGATGGGCTTTGCCGTGGGTAACCGCAAACTGATCGCGGCGCTGACGCGGGTGAAGTCTTACCTCGATTACGGTGCCTTTACCCCGATCCAGGCCGCGGCCTGTGCCGCGCTGAACGGCCCGCAGGACATTATCGAAAGCAACCGCCAGCTGTATCACAAGCGCCGCGATGTGATGGTCGAGGCTTTCGGCCGCGCCGGATGGGATATCCCCGCGCCGCCAGCCTCGATGTTCGCCTGGGCACCCCTGCCGCCCGCGCTCAAGAGCATGGGCAGCCTCGAATTTTCCAAGCAATTGCTGACCGAGGCACAGGTCGCGGTGGCGCCGGGCGTCGGCTATGGCGAGAACGGCGAAGGCTTCGTGCGGATCGCGATGGTCGAAAACGAACAGCGGCTGCGGCAGGCTGCGCGCAACATCAGGCGCTATCTGCAATCGAAGGGCGTCAACAGTCCGGGGGGCTGACCGGCATGTGACCCGCGTCGTTTGACGGGGCGCAAGGCGCTTCTATCCAAAACGGAAGAAATCCTGTCCATATTGCGTTAGACAGCGTGATAACAGGGATCAACTGCTGGAGGATTGATCGATGTTGTCCGGAGCCGCACGCCGGCTGACCGACAGACAGCGCGCCGTTATGGAGCGCATCGACAGGCGCGTGCCGATCAAGGTGATCGCGCAGGAACTCGGCGTGTCCGAAACCCGCATCAACCAGCACATCCGCGCCCTGAAGGATGTTTACGAAGCGGCCAGCCTTGGCGAACTGGTTGAAAACTACCGCGCCACTCTGGCCCCTGAAGAAGGTGCAGGGGGCGATTCGCCAGACGCCGCCGCAACCCCGCCTGAAGATCTGCCCGAAGACCTGCGCGCGCCCTTCAGCGAAGTTGCATACAACAAAAAGCAGATTTTCGCGGAGGCCGATCAGGGGTTTCTGCCGGACCGGGATGACCCGGGCCGATTGGTCCTGAGCGATGCGAGGCCCCTGATCGAACAGGCGCCCTGGCTCAGGCCGGGAGAACCGCGGGTTGTCCCCGGAGTGCTCGACGGTGAGCATGCCGTTCTGTTCCGGCTGGGGGCGATCGTCGGGATCGCTTCGGGGATTCTCGCGGCGGTGGTGCTGACTGTGGTCGCCGCTGTCACCCTGAGCAACGCGACAGAAGGCAAGGCCACCGTCTCCGTGGAAAATGCCAAAGTCGCAGGCTGAGCACCGCGGCGGGTCGAAAGAACTGCAATGACCGATCGTATCCTGAGCGACGCTCACAATCTCAAGAAACTGATCCGCGAAGCCGAGGCGCTGGCCGATGAGGCGATCATCGCCATGGCGCGCCTGAAGCAGGCCATGCTCGCCGCGCGGCAGAACCCCGAAGTCGAGGTGCACACCGGCCAGCGCGCGCTGATGCGGCTGACCGAAGCCGAATCGCAGGCGCTGTCGATGTCGACCAACCTGCTGCGGGTGCATGACGAACTCAGCAAGGTCGCCCGCGTCCACGCCGGTGGCGATGGTGGCATGCCGACCGAAATCCCGGCCACCGCGGTTGCCGCGCCGGAACGTCCGGCTGCCCTGAACGCGGCTTGATTGCAGGCCTCATGATCCTCGATCTGTTCAACGAATACCGGGTTGTGGCCCAGCATATCGCCAGTGTCATGCTGGCACTGGCGATATGGCGCTGGGGGGCAGGCCCGGAACGGTGGCTGATCGGTATCTTCGTGGTCGCGATGGTCGTGCCGATCTATATGTTCCGGACGCTGGCGCTCGGCAATATCCACTTCGGCCCGCTCGCCTGGGTGGGGGTCACAATCGATGCCGCCGCGCTGGCGGCCTTCGTGCTGGTCGCGCTCAACGCCAACCGCAATTACCCGCTGTGGGTCGCCGGTTTGCAGCTGGTGGCGGTGGGCGCGCATGGCGCACGCGGGATGATGGATTCGATTTCGCCGTTTGCCTACCTGCTGCTGTCGGTGGGGCCCGCCTATGGCCAGCTGCTGCTGATCTTCGGCGGTTTTGTGCGCCATGTCCGGCGGCGGCAGCGCTTCGGCGACTATCGCGACTGGCGGATCACCGCCACCCGGCCGCCGCACTTCCAGACCTGATCCATGCTGCGGGAGCTTGCGTCCTGATGCTGCCTGAACCGTTCTCGCCCTGCGCAGGTGCGCCATCGTGGTGATCGCCGCGCTCCAGACCCGCCAGCAGGCCAGAGCGCCGCAGGCCGACGGGCTGTCCGCGCTGGTCGCCTATCTCGGCAAGGTGGTGTTGGCACCGGGCAGCAGCCACGAACGCGGCCATGTGATCTTTCTTGATGAAGGGCGTTCCTACCTCGGCGATACGGCGATCGGCATGGGTAGCTTCAGCGCCCTGTCGCTGCGGATGCGCGAGGTGTTCGGCGAGGCTCTGCGGCTGGGCGCGCGGGGCATGATCCTTGCCCATAACCACCCTTCGGGCGATTGCCGCCCGAGCGGGTCTGACATCGCAGCCACCCGCCGGCTGGCCGAAATTGCGCGGGCGCTCGATATCGAGCTGATCGACCATCTGATCTTCACCACAGAGGCGGTCTATTCGATGCGCGCCGGAGGGCTGCTGTGAATGCCCCCGTCACGCAGGGCGGCTTTCCCGGCCCTGATGCGGTGATGCCGCGCTTTCGCGAGGCGGGGGATGTGACGCTCGACCTGTTTCACCGCGACGGGCGGATCGACGGGCGCTGGCTGGGCCTGCACCCGCGCGAATTCGCGCTGCTGTGGCGGCTTGCCGAAACGCCGGGCGAGCGCCTGACCCGCCGCGATCTGCTGGCCGAGGTATGGCGCATCCATATCGAACCGGAAACCAACAGCGTCGCCGTGCACGTGGCACGGGTGCGGGCCAAGCTGGAACCTTTCGGCCTTGCCCGCCTGATCGCGACCCATCCCGAAGGCGGCTATTTCCTCGATGCGCCGCCGGGGCAGGGCGGCTTTGCGCTGGCACCCGTCACCCCTGCCTGAGCCGCCGCACGGCTCTGGACTTGAGGCAGGGCTTGCGCCAATCTTGCGGGCAATCATCACGCCTTGAGGGATCATCCAGCCATGTCCGCCACCGCCACTGCCACCACGATCGCCAATGACCGCGTCGCCATTGATCTTGGCGAGGATGGCGTCGCCGAGGTGCGGTTTGTGCGGGCGGACAAGATGAATGCGCTCGATCACGAGATGTTCGAACGCATCATCGAAGCGGGCCACGCGCTCCAGCGGATGAAGGGCCTGCGCGCCGTGGTGCTTTCGGGCGAGGGGCGAGCGTTCTGCGCCGGGCTCGACCTGTCGAACTTCTCGCGCAAGCCGGCTGAGGACGAACCCGGCCTGACCGAACGCACCTATGGCAATGCCAACCGCCCGCAGCAGGTGGCGATGCAGTGGCGCAAGCTGCCGGTGCCGGTGATCGCCGCAGTGCACGGGGTGTGCTTCGGCGGCGGGCTTCAGATCGCCAGCGGCGCGGATATCCGCATCGTCCACCCCGCAACCCGCATGGCGATCATGGAGATGAAGTGGGGGCTGGTGCCCGACATGGGCGGCTATGCCCTGTGGCGGGGCCTCGTGCGCGACGACGTGCTGCGCGAACTGATCTACACCAACCGCGAATTTTCAGGCGCGGAGGCGCAGGTGCTTGGCCTTGCGACCTATTGCGATGAAAACCCCCGCGAACGCGCGCTGGAAATCGCGCGCACCATCGCACTCAAGAACCCCCACGCGATCCGCGCCGCCAAGCGGCTTCAGGCCGGCATGTGGGAGCGCGAGACCGATGCGATCCTGATGGAGGAAAGCATCGAACAGCACGCCATCATGCGCAGCCGCAACCAGGTCGAAGCGGTGATGGCCGAAATGGAACGCCGCAAGCCGAACTTCGAAGACGTCTGAGGCCCCGCCGCTCAGCGGTCTGCGGTCAGCCCCGCCTTGTCCGCAGGCGTGGCGACCGGGTGATCGCGCTCGACCCGTTCGGAATAGCGATCGACCAGCAGCTCCGCATGGGGGCGCAGCAGCACGGTGAAGCGCACCAGTTCCTCCATCACATCGACGATCCGGTCGTAATAGGCGGACGGCTTCATCCGCCCGGCATCGTCGAACTCCTCGTAAGCCTTGGCGACCGAGGACTGGTTGGGAATGGTGAACATCCGCATCCAGCGGCCGAGGATGCGCAGCGTGTTGACCGTGTTGAAGCTCTGCGATCCGGCGTTGACCTGCATCACCGCGAGCGTGCGGCCCTGGGTGGGGCGCAGGCCCTTGTAGGCGAGCGGCAGGTGATCGATCTGCGCCTTCATGATGCCGGTGATGGTGCCGTGCCGTTCGGGGCTGCACCACACCTGCGCCTCTGACCACAGCGAATGTTCGCGCAGTTCGTGGACGGCCGGGTGATCGTCACCGGCATATTGATCGGGGAGTGGCAGGTCCGATGGATCGAAGATCCGCGTCTCGCAGCCGAAGAACTGCAGCAGCCGCGCTGCCTCCTCCACCGCAAGGCGCGAAAAGGAGCGTTCCCTGAGCGAGCCGTAAAGCAGCAGCACGCGGGGCGGCGGGTCCATCGGGCCAAGGCCGAGCGCCGGGCGGGCATGGACATAGTCAGGCTTAAGCGCAGGCAGATGCGCCGGATCGGGCAGCGGGCGCAGGCGGGTGTGCCGGGTCATGCTGTCTCTCCGGGAAAGCGGGCGCGGGTGCGGTTGGCGAATGCGACCAGCGAGAGCATCACCGGCACTTCGACCAGCACGCCCACCACCGTGGCGAGCGCCGCGCCGCTCGACAGGCCGAACAGCCCGATGGCGACCGCGACTGCCAGCTCGAAAAAGTTCGAGGTGCCGATCAGCGCACAGGGCGCGGCGATGGCGTGGGGCACCCGCCACATGTAGGCCCAGGCATAGGCGGCGGCGAAGATGCCGTAGGACTGGATGATGATCGGCACCGCGATCAGCGCGATCAGCAAGGGATTGGCGATGATCGTGCCCGCCTGAAACGCGAACAGCAGCACAACTGTCGCCAGCAGGCCGATGATCGACCACGGCTTCAATCGCGCGGTGAAGCTTTCGACCGCGGCTGCATCCCCGCCGTGGCCGGCGATCACCCGTCCGCGGGTCAGCGCCCCGGCCACCAGCGGGATCACCACGTAGAGCAGGACCGACAGCAGCAGCGTCTCCCACGGCACGACAATTGCGGTCACGCCCAGCAGCAGCGCGACGATGGGCGCAAAGGCGATGATCATCACCAGATCGTTCACCGAAACCTGCACCAGCGTGTAGGCCGGATCGCCCCGCGTCATCTGCGACCACACGAACACCATCGCGGTGCAGGGCGCCGCGCCCAGCAGGATCAGCCCGGCGATGTATTCCTGCGCGTCGGCACGGGGAAGCAGGCCGGCGTAGAGATAATCGAAGAACAAGACGCCAAGCGCCGCCATGGTGAAGGGCTTGACCAGCCAGTTGATCACCAGCGTGATCACCAGCCCCTTGGGCTTCCTGCCGATGTCGCGGATGCTGCCGAAATCGACCCCGACCATCATCGGGAAGATCATCGCCCAGATCAGACCTGCGACCACGAGATTGACCGAGGCATATTCCAGCCCCGCCAGCACGCCGACCGCTTCGGGTGCGACAAGGCCCAGACCCAGCCCGGCGAGGATCGCCAGCAGCACCCAGACGGAAAGATAGCGCTCGAACAGGCCGAGCGGCGAAGCCTCGGCGCTCATGCCGCACCTTCCATCGCGCCGATTTCGGCCAGCGCGGCCTGCAATTGCCGCCCGTCCAGCCCCGCCCGGTCCAGCGCAAGGAAGGCCCGCACCCGCATTTCCAGCAAGCGCCAGGTCTCTTCGAAGGCGGCGTCCACCTCCGCATCGGTGCCGGTCGCTTCGGCAGGGTCAGGCAGGCCCCAATGCGCCTTCAGCGGGCTGCCGGGGAAGACCGGACACGCCTCCCCCGCCGCATTGCCGCAGACCGTGATCGCAAGGTCGATCGGGGGCGCATCGGGAGCGGTGAATTCATCCCAGCTCTTGGAGCGGAACTGCGCGGTGTCGATCCCGCGCCGCGCCAGCAGCCGCAACGCACCGGGATGCGGCACGCCCTTCGGTTTGCTCCCCGCGCTGAAGGCCCGCACGCCGCCTTGCCTTGGGCCTTCACCCAGATGATTGAACAGCGCCTCGCCAAGGATCGAGCGGGCGGAATTGCCGGTGCACAGCACCAGCACGGTGAAGCGCGTATCAGACATCGCAATTCCGCAGTTCAGGGGTTCGGGAGGTCATTGCGGCCATCATGTCACCGCACATTTCCGGCGCGCCCTGACAGCAATCCTGCATCAGGAAGGTCAGCAGGCGGCGCATCCCGGCAAAGTCGGCGCGATAGTGGATCAGGCGGCTCTCGCGCTGCGACTGCACCAGCCCGGCGCGCTCCAGCGTGGCAAGGTGGTGCGACATGGTGGAGGGCGGGACACCGCAATCCTCGGCAATCGCGCCTGCGATCATGCCGCCGGGGCCAGCCTTCACCAGCATCCGGAACACGGCAAGCCGCGTCTCGTGCGCCAGCGCACCCAGCGCATCCACCGCCCAGACCTGCGTGCTCAGATCATCCATCACCGCCACCTTTCGAGAAATATCGAAATACCTGTTGACGGAGAGACTTCAAGCCATAATTCGAAAACTATCGAATATTCGGGCGACAGCCACCCTGACCGGCGTCCGCTTTCGGGAGCGGGGCGGATGCTGCGGAATGTCGGGAGGTGGGTGGGAAGCTGCCGTCAAAAACTGAACTGAATTTCGGATTTCTGAACCAAAGCCTCCGCAGCAGAGAACTTCGGCACATCGGTGTCCTGGCTCTCTTTCCAAAGGTCCAGCTTGCAACGGTCAGGCAGCCGTAACCTTCGCTTGAGCCAATCACCGGCGGGTCCACTTGCCAATACATCGCGCATGGCCGCGAGCCCTGCGGAGCCACCCAGCCTGTCGAAGGCGGCATTGTCTTCTGCGCTAGCGATGATGGACAGCCAAAGCTGAGAGTATCCCCGCACGTATTCATCGTCGTGATCGGTAGAGATGTCACGCGGTGCCATAAGGCTCTCGGCAAACCGCTGCTTTGCATCCGAATGACGGTTCTCAAGGATCATCAGCAGGCCATCGGTTGCCAAGCCTATAGCATAGTATGGGCGTTCTGATCGACCAAGATAGCGATCAGACCATCGCCGAGCCTTGAGAAGATTGCGCCGGTCCAAATAGTAGCCCGTCAGAATGAAAGGAATGCTCCCCCGCAAGAGATTAAATAACGTCAGGCGGTTAGGGTTCATAGACAGGAGATTAGCAAATCCGCCAATGACGACAACGGGGTCGTTTCCAGAATGTCCGCTTTTGGCCGGGCGAGGCCAAAGCCGCCATCCCCAACCCGTCGTGGCACCGTGTCGGGCACGGGGCGACGAGGGGGCGGGGTGGTTTCCTACATGCCTGTCGTTGACTAAAGCGGCAGGCGGCTCATTCACATCGCTGGCGGGGTGGTCGCAAGACCGCAGCGGGGCAAACGGGGGCTGCTTCCCCTGTCCGTCCGCAGGGCGTTCTTCGGCCTAAATTCTTGAAGAAGAAACAATAATCGCGACGCTCTCAGGGTGACAGGGTGTCACCTTTGTCACCTGCAGTGCATCATCCGAACACGGCCACACACTGGATCCCGTCGAGCACCTGGCGCCCTTCGGTGTCCCACATCCGCAGCCGTTCCGATGAATAGCCGGCATCGGCGTGCTGGCTGGCGTTTTCGGCGAGATACCAGCCGTCCTGCGACCGGCTTTCGGTGTCGAGCACGTTGAACGACCAGTTGATCGAACTGATCGGGCCGACGCGGCGCATGGCGCGCATTGCGCCGGGCGGCATGACATCGCCCATCAGCACCAGTTTGGACACGGGGTCGAGATCGTGCGCCTCGGTCAGGCGGGCCCAGCGCCGCACGGTCGCGCCGCGGCCTTCGCCCTTGGGCTGGCCGTAGCGCAGCTCGAAATTCTTGGCGACGAAGCTGGGCGCGAAGCTGTGCGTCACGATTTCGTTGTCCTGCGGCAGGCCGGGCCAGTTTTCGGGCGGGGCGGCAGGGTGCAGGGCGTTGGCCTCGCGTCCTTCGGCAAACAGCCAGAAGGCCGACAGGGCGATTTTGCCCTCGCTGCGGATTTCGCTGCGCACCTGCGTGACGTTGCGGCCCTGCCGGATGATTTCGGCGGCGAGTTCGATGTCCTCGCCCACTGGCGCGACAAAGGCGACCTGTGCGGCACGCAGCGGCGGCAGGCCGGTAAAGGCACGGGTGGCCATGGTGTAGGCGACCAGCGCCGATGCGCCGCCATAGAGGGTGCGTCCCTGCATCCAGTCCTGTGCGTGGGCAAGGCGGGCGGGGCCGGGCTGGCCGGTGACGGGTTCGAGCAGGCTGGCAATGGTCATGCCCGCTGCCATGCCGCGCTGCGCTGCGCCCGTCCAGACTGACGTTGCGTCAACAGGAGTGCAGTAATCATGCGTTGCCAAGCCCGCGCCGAATCGCTAGTGGCCCCGCTCTGTCCGCGGCTTTGTCCCGGATGGCTCGGCCCGATGGCGGAGTGGTTACGCAGAGGACTGCAAATCCTTGCACGCCGGTTCGATTCCGGCTCGGGCCTCCACCTCCCCCCTGACACAATCAAGCGGCGGCGCGATAGGCTGCGCCGCGCACCAGCTGGCCCGGACGCGCTCCGGTGGACTGGTCGAAGCGGCGGATCACCTCGCCCGCCACGATGGTCGCCTCGTAGCCGGTGGCGCGCTGGTGGAGGCGGCGGCCGCCTGCGGGCAGATCGCGGATGACTTCGGGCAGGTGGAGCGTCAGGCCATCAAGGTCGATCACGTTGCAGTCCGCCCGCCCGCCGACGCGCAGCGTGCCGCGATCATCAAGGCCCACCGCCCGCGCGGCCTTGGCACCGAGCATGTGGACCGCCTCGGCAAGGCCAAGCGACAGGTCGCCCTGCTGCTGCACGAAGCGGGTGAGAAGGTAGGTCGAATAGCTGGCGTCGCAGATCGCCCCGTAATGCGCGCCGCCATCGCCAAGGCCGGGGACGCAATAGGGGTGGCGCAGCATTTCGTGGGCGCTGGCGAGGCTGGCGTTCTCGTAATTGCCCAGCGCCGCGAGGAACAGCCCGCGCCCCTCGGTCTCCAGCAGGCGGTCATAGGCGATCTCCTGCGGGGTGCAGCCCCTGGCAGCGGCCTGCCCGGCCATGCTCATATGCGCAGGCGGCGCATAATCGGGCGGATTGTCGAGCGGGAACAGCCAGCGCCAGTTGCGGGCGAGTTCGTTGAAGGGGTGGCCGGGGGTGAAATCCTCGGACAGCAGCGCCGCGCGCAGGGCCGGATCGCGCATCGCGGCGACCTGTTCGGGGATGGGCAAGTGGGCGATCTTGCTCCAGCTCGGGCACAGCACGAAAGGATGCACCGTGAGTTCCAGTCCCGCAATCAGCCCGATCGGGCGCGGCATCACCTGGGCATGGGCAATGCCGCCCGCAGCATTGGTCGCCTCGAGCATTTCCAGCACCCGCCGCCAGCGCGGAGGCGCGTCATTGCCGGAGGCAAGGGTAAAGGTCGCCGGGCGGCCAGATGCGGCGATCACCCGCTCGATCACGCGGTATTCCTTGTCCCACCCGACAAAGGCATCGAGCACCACCTGGAACGTCCCCGCGCCGACATCACCCATGCCGCGGGTGATCGCTTCCAGTTCGGCAATGTCGGTATCGAAGGTCGGGATCGCTTCCCCATCGGCGGTCTTGTGGATGCTGAGGCGCGAGGTGGCAAAGCCGATCGCGCCGGCGCGCATTGCCTCGGCGGTCAGGTGGCGCATCAGGGCGAGATCATCCTCGGTGGCGACCTCGCGCGCCGCGCCGCGTTCTCCCATGGCATAGACCCGCAAGGGAGAATGCGGCAGGTAGGCGGCAATATCGATGTCGCGCTTTCCGGCGGCGACGGTGTCGAGATATTCAGGGAAGGTCTCCCAGTCCCACGGCAGGCCTTCGGTCATCACCACGCCGGGGATGTCCTCGACCCCTTCCATGACGTTGATCAGCATGTCGTGATCGGACTTGCGGCAGGGCGCAAAGCCGACCCCGCAATTGCCCATCACCGCCGTGGTGACCCCGTGCGAGGAGGACGGCGACAGCTCCTCGGCCCAGATGCACTGGCCATCATAATGGGTGTGCACGTCGATAAAGCCGGGGGTGACGATCTTGCCCTTGGCGTCGATCTCCTCCGCGCCGCGCCCGAGGCCCTTGCCGATCGCGGCAATCCGCCCGCCGCTGATCGCAACATCGCCATCGACCAGATCGCCGCCCGTGCCATCGGCAATCGTGCCGCCGCGGATCACCAGATCAAACTCAGCCTGCATGGCGCTGCTCTCCCGTCGCTCGCTCGCTCGCGAAGCCGAGGCTGGCCGAGAACGGTGGCGGCGGCAACTCCTACTTTTGTGTCGGGAAAGGCCGCGCTAGGGTGCGGGCATGACCGCATCCCGCACCACGCCGCGCCGCATCCTGATCGCAGGTGCAAGCGGGACGATCGGATCGGCGGTGGTGCGGCAGTTGCAGGCCGATGGCGAGGCGGTGACCGTGCTGCCCCGCTCCGCCCTGGCCGATGCAGGTGCGCTTGCGGCGTTCATGGCCGGGGCGCGCGCAGAGGTTGTCATCTCCTGCATCGCATCGCGCTCGGGCGCACCCAAGGATGCCGAGGCGGTCGATTACCGTGCCAACCTCGCCGTGCTGAATGCGGCGCAGGCGGCAGGCGCGCGGCAGTTCATCCTGCTGTCGGCGATCTGCGTGCAGAAGCCGCTGCTCGCCTTCCAGCACGCCAAGCTGAAGTTCGAGGCGGCCCTGGCGCAAAGCGGGATCGGCTACACCATCGTCAGGCCCACGGCGTTCTTCAAATCGCTGTCGGGACAGGTAGGCCGTGTCAAGGCGGGCAAGCCCTTCCTGATCTTCGGCGACGGGAACCTCACGCGCTGCAAGCCGATCAGCGACGGCGATCTGGCGCGGTTCATCGCGGGGTGCATCGACAATCCCGAGACGCTGGGCAAGATCCTGCCCGTTGGCGGTCCCGGCCCTGCGATCAGCCTGCGTGATGCGGGCGAATTGCTGTTCGCGGCGGCGGGCAAGGCGCCGAAGTTCACTTCGGTCTCGCCCGGAATGTTCACCTTTGCCGCACGGCTGCTGGGCCTTGGCGCGGGGGTTTCCGGCTGGCTTGCCGAGAAAGCCGAATATGCACGCATCGCGCATTACTACGCGACCGAAAGCATGCTGGTGCTCGATCCGGCGACGGGAGATTACTCCGCCGACCTCACGCCGGAGTTCGGCAGCGAGACGCTGGCGGATCATTACCGGAAACTGATCTAAAGCGGCGCGATGTGCCAGTCGGCAGGATCGAGGGTCTCGCCGAGGTGCGGCACGAACACTTGCCCGGCGGAATAGTTGAAGGTGAACAGGTGGCTGGCGCTGCGGCGCACGCGAATGCCTTGGGGCAGATCGAGCACGTCGAGCCCCGCTTCGCCCGCCATGCGTTCGACCAGCAGCCGCAGCAGCGCGCGGTCGGGCCAGATCGCGCAGTAGCGGATGTTGTTGTTGCGGCACACGACCTTGCGACCGGCCAGATCCTCGACATCCGGTATGAGACGGCACAGCACGTCTTCACGCCAGCGGGTGATGTGCCAGCCATCAGGCTCTGCCGTGCCGGGTTCGGCGATCCCGTCGCGCAGGGATTCGACACGGGTGACTGTCAGCGGGATCAGCGCCTTCAGTGCCCCGGGCGCAAGGCCATCGGGGATCCGGAAACTGTCCGTCTTGCTGCCTGACCTCGGCCCCAGCAGGACGGGGCAATCCAGCGCTGCCAACCGCCCGGCAAAGCCGTCCGGCACGATTGGCAGGGTCGGCACCACGACCATCCGGTAGCCCGCCAGATCGGCGTCCGGCGACACAATATCGACATCCAGCCCCCGCGCCCGCAATGCCGAGTAGTGTTCGAACACCAGTTCCAGATAGCGGAACGATTGCCCCTGCGGCTGGATGCCGATCACCCATGCGGCCTCATAGGAAAACACCAGCGCCACCGGAGCTTTTGCCACGGCTTGCGGGCCGATCTCTGCCAGCATCGCCGCTGCCCGCTTCACTTCAGGCACGGCCTCGGCCTCGGTGCTGTCGGGGCGGAGCAGGCCGGCATGCATCTGTTCCTGCGCGAAGGGGGCCTGCCGCCAGCGGAAATAGGATGTGAACTCGGCCCCGTGCGCGGCGGCTTCCAGCGTCCACAGGGCGACCATTCCCGGTAGCGGCGCGGGATTGAAGCGCGCCCAGTTCACCGGCCCCGGCTGCTGTTCCATCACGCCCCAGCGCCGGTTCGAGCACCCGCGATAAAGATCGTGGTGGAACGCAGCGATGTCGGGGTGCCCCTGCCTCAGATACGCGGCTTTTTCCTGCGCAGAGAACCAGAACTGTTCGAGGAAGCCGAGCGGATAGGAATCCCACGTCGCCACATCGATATCGCGGCCCACGGTGTGATGATCGAACTCGGTGAAGAAGCCCATGAAATTGTGGGTGATGTCCACGCCGGGGGCATGGGCGCGGATGATCGCCACTTGCTCGCGGTTGAAGCTCGCCACCTGATCCGAGGCGAAGCGGCGGTAGTCGAGCCAGTGCGCGGGGTTTGCCTCGGTCACGGTGAGGTGCGGCGGATCGATCTCGGCGAAGGAGCGGTATTCCATGCTCCAGAACACATTGCCCCAGGCTTCGTTGAGCGCGGCGATGGTGCCGTAACGCGCCGCCAGCCAGCCCCGGAACGCCGAAGCCGCCGCGTCCGAGAAACTCAGCACTGTGTCGTGGCAGCCATATTCATTGTCGGTCTGCCACATCGCAATCGCCGGGTGCGCGCCGTATCGCTCTGCCAGCGCGGTCACGATCCGGCGGCACTCGGCGCGATAGCCTTCATGGCTGAAGCAATAGTGCCGCCGCGATCCGAAGCCCCTCGGGCGGCCCTGTTCGTCGATGGCGACCATGTCGGGCATCCGGTCCACCAGCCACTTGGGCGGCGTGGCGGTGGGGGTGCCGAGGATGATCTGAAGTCCTGCGGCCGCCAGCGTCTCGATCGCGCGGTCGAGCCAGCCCCAGTCGTAATGCCCCGGTTCGGGCTCGATCCGGCTCCACGCGAATTCGCCGATGCGGACGAGGCTGAGGCCCATGGCCGCCATGCGCCGTGCATCTTCGGGCCACATGTCTTCGGGCCAGTGTTCGGGATAGTAGCAGCAGCCGAGTTTCACGAGAGCGTCTCCAGCGCGATCAGCCACGCGGTTTCGGGATGGGTGAGGGGCAGGGCAAGGCCATGGGTCATCAGCGCGCTGCCGGTCAGGGTGATCCCGGCGCGCCATTGATCGGCATTGGCGAGGTAGTGGCGGGCTTTTGCCGGCCAGGGTTCGGGCAGGGTGACGCGGTAGCGCGCCTCCGGCACCAGCCCTGCAAGGCGCACCGGCGCGGCGTCGAACAGGGGCGAGAAAGCGGTCTGTGCGGCAAGCGCCAGCGCCTTGCCCTGATGCGTCACCATCATTGCGGTCACGTTCGGGTCGGGATGCGCGAGGCGGTGGAGCGCGCCTTCATGCAGCACCCCGCGCCAGTCCTTGTAGAGCGCGATGTGCGCGGCGAGGATTGTGCGCTCCCTTTCGGTCATGCGGGCCGGATCAGCCTCGACTCCCATGTGCCCGAACAACGCAACCTTGGCGCGAAAATCCATGGCGAGCCGCCGACCCGTGATCGGATTGGGCGAGGGGCCGACATGGCTGCCGAGCACTTCGAGGGGGAGAAACTGGCTCCACGCCGGGATGATGCGCAGCCGCTCGATGGCGTCGTTGTTGTCCGATGGCCAGACGCGGGTGCAGCGGGCCAGCACACCGAAGTCGATCCGTCCCCCGCCGCTGGAACAGCTTTCGATCTCCACGGCGGGGTGCGCGGCGCGCAGGGCATCGAGCAACGCGTAGAACCCCTGCGTCTGCCCCGTTGCTGCGGGAAACAGATCGCGGTTGTGATCCCATTTGAGATAGGCGATCGGGTATTCGCCGAGCAGCGCATCAATGCGTTCGAACAGGTATTCGCGCACCTCGGTGCGGGCCATGTCGAGCACCAGCTGGCCGCGCATCGTCGGCCGCGCACCGCCTTCGATATGCAGACACCAGTCGGGATGCTGCCGGTAGAGGTCGCTGTCGGGGGAAACCATTTCCGGCTCAACCCACAGGCCGAAATCCATGCCGAGTTGGTGGACACGGGTGATGATCGGCGCGAGGCCATCGGGAAAGACATCGGGCGATACGAACCAGTCGCCGAGGCTGGTGGTATCGTCCCTGCGCCCGCCAAACCAGCCATCGTCCAGCACGAAGCGTTCGACCCCCAGCGCCGCCGCACTTTCGGCAAGGGCGATCAGCGCAGGCTCGGACAAGGCAAAGCCCAGCGCCTCCCACGAATTGAGATGGACCTTGCGCGGCCCCCAGTCCTTGCGGTTCGGCAGGACGCTGTGACGCAGGTGGCGGTGAAAGGTCTGCGCCAGCGCGCTGCGGTCCGGCGCGAGGGCAAAAAGCACCGGTTGCCCGCCGAATGCGCCCCGGGGTTCGATCCTCTCGCCGCCCTGCGCCAGCGCCGCCCCGATTTGCAGCATCGCCCGCCCATCGCCCGATCCGGCATTGTCGCAGATGATCCGGGTTTCGTGATCCGCGCTGGTGGCAAGATGTGCACCCAGCACCTCCTCACCCGCGTGAAGCAACAGCCAGTTGCCCCCGCCGAAGCCGGGCTTGCCCCCGGCCGACGTGCGGGCGAGGCCATTGGGGGCGATGGGCTGACGGCTTTCCTGCATCTCCCCCGCCCAGCGCCCGCTGAATGACGTGAAGCTGTCGAAACGCGGCGGGACGGGCAGGTTGAGCGAGGCGATATGTTCCAGGATGATCGCCTCGCCGCTTTCGTTCCAGCCTTCTGCAAGGCAGACAACGGCACCGCTTTCCTTGATTGCCCAATGGGTCGACACGTGGAGTCCGGCGCGTGCGTCCTCGAAACGGCAGGTCAACTCGCACCCGTCGTGGAACCATGAGGTCAGCCGGAAATCGGTCGAGATGGGCTCGCCCGTCACGCGTCGGAACCGGGCGGCCGGCGTGCCCTGCCAGCCAGCGGTGCGCTGCGGCCAGATGCCGGGAACCGGCGGCATATCGGGCTGGTTTTCGTGCCGCCCGCGCGCGGCAGCGGCGGCAAGGGCGGCGAGGTCTTCGCCATCGGGAAGGCGCGCACCGCAATAGACGACATCCGCTGCGCCGCCCGCTTCCAGTGCGAACACCAGCGTCAGCTCCGGGCCATCGCACCGCACGAAATCCACGCCCGAACTCCCTCCCGCGCCGGTGATGATCTGCCCCCCAAGGCTTGTCCGGCTGACTGTAATGCGCTGTAACCGCCCCGGAGTGGAGGGGGAAGCGCGCAAATGTTCGATGCCATGCCGACGGGTAGCCTTGTGCAGATCGCGGTGTGCATCGCCCTGACCGCCCTTGTCGGCCTTGCGACATGGCTGACGATCCGGCGCGACCGGCACGATGGCTCGCGCCGGGATGTCTATCTGGCGGGCGGCAAGCTGAGCTGGCTGTTCGTGGCGGGATCGATCACGCTCACCAACCTTTCCACCGATCAGCTGGTAGGGATGAACGGCAACCAGATGGCCCTGCTGGCATGGTGGGAGATTGCCGGGTTTGTCGGGCTGATGATCCTCGCCTTCGTGTTTGTGCCGATCTATTATCGTGAAGGCTGCACGACCGTCACCGAGCTGCTCGAAAAGCGCTATGGCGGGCGCAGCATCCGCACGCTGATTTCGGGGCTGTTTCTGGCTGGAAACGTGCTGATCTATCTGCCTGCCGCGCTCTATTCGGGCAGTCTGTTCATGCAATCGCTGTTCGGCGAGGGCGTGCCGCTGCTGCTGTTTGCGGGCCTGCTGGCGGTGATTTCGGCAGCCTACACAATCTTCGGCGGCCTCAGGGCGGTGGCGGTGATGGACACGTGGTCGGGCATCGGCATCCTTGGCCTTGCGATGCTGATCGTGGTGCTGGGGCTGGCGGCGGTGGACTGGGACATCGTCACCGGCGTTCCGGCAGAGCGGATCACGATGATCGGCGGCCCCGACAGCCCGATCCCCTGGCAAACGCTGCTGACGGGGATGATCTTCATCCAGATCTTCTACTGGTCGACCAACCAGAACCTGACCCAGAAAGCGATGGCCGCGCCCAGCGTGCGCGAGGCGCAGAAGGGCGTGATGGTGGCCGCCATCATCCGCATCCTGATCGTGCCGCCGATCGTGGTGATCCCGGGGATTGTCGCCTTCAAGCTGTTCGGCGTGGTGGGCGACAAGGCCTATGGCATGCTGGTGGCCGAGATTCTGCCGCCATGGCTTTCCGGTGCCTTTGCCGCGATGGTTGCCGCCGCAGTGATCACCACCTTCAGTGCGGTGCTCAATTCCAGCGTGGCGCTCTATGCGGTCGATTTCCACGAACAGTTCGTGGGCGAGGTCAGGGATCACTGGCGGCTGGCAGCGGGTGTGTCCGTGCTGCTGACGCTTGCCGCAGTGCTGCTTGTGCCGATGTATCAATCCGCCACCAGCATCATCAACCTGCTCCAGCAACTCAACGGGCTCTTGTCGATGCCGATCCTCAGCGCCTTCATCGCGGGGCTGCTGTTCCGCAATGTCGGCGCGCCCGCCGCGATTGCAGGGGTGGTATGGGGCGTGGCGCTCTATGGCCTGTTCACCTTCCACCTTTCACCGGCGGGGATCATCACGCTTCATTACATCCACTTCATGGTAATAACTCTTGTGACAAGCGTGGCGGCGGCGCTGGCGTTCAACCGTGTTGTCCTGGGCAAACGCGCCACCTTTGCGCCGCGGGCCATGTTTGCAGGCTCTGCATGATGCACCGGGGCGCCGGGAGTTGGGGGAAGCAATGGATCGCCGCGAACGTCTGATCGCCCGCGCACGGCAAGGCTACCGGCTGGCCTACGGGGTCGAGCCGACACGGTTCGTATCGGCCCCCGGACGGATCAATCTGATCGGCGAATATCTCGACCACAATGATGGCTACGTTCTGCCTTGCGCGGTCGACCGCGACTGTATCGTTGCCATCGGCTCACCCCACAAGGATGCGCAGGTGCCCGTGATCGAGGCGGTGGCCATCGACATGGGCAGCGCCCGCGACAGGTTCGATCTCGGCGGAACGATCCAGCGGGGTGAGAACAACTGGCAGAACCACGTGCGCGGCGTCGTCCACGCGCTGGGGCGCTATGGCCACCGGGTCAAACCGATGCGGATCGCGATTGCCGGCGATGTGCCGATCGGCGTCGGGCTGGCGTCATCGGCGGCGTTCGGCGTGGCTGTCGCGCTGGCCTGTTCGGAACATTCCGGCCTCAGTCTCTCGGCCGAGATGCTGGCGCGGCTGGCGCTGATTGCCGAGCAGGATTTTGTCGGGGCCGCGAGCGGGGTCATGGACCACATGGCCGCAGCCGCCAGCACCGCAGATAACGCGCTGCTGCTCGATTGCCGGACGCTCCAGCACATGCCGATCCCGCTCCACCACGATCTGGCGATCAGCGTGATCGACACCGGCCTGCGCCGCAACATCGAAGACAACATAATCGGGCAGCGGCGCGAGGAATGCGCAGGCGCGGCGCTGCATTACGGCGTGAAGGCGCTCCGCGACCTGTCTCCGGATCTGCTGGAACAGGGACGTGCGGGGCTTGCCGACACGCTCTACGCCCGCGCCCGTCATGTCGTGTCGGAAATGCAGCGGGTCGAGCCGGTGGCGGTCGCGCTGGCCCATGGCGACACTGCCGCGCTTGCCGATCTGATGAGTGATGCGCACGAATCGCTGGCGCGGGACTTTGCCGTTTCGCTGCCGCAGGTCGATCAACTGGTCGGTATGGTGGCCGAAGCGCTCGGCAATGCGGGCGGGGTGCGCTTGACCGGTGCCGGGTTTGGCGGATGCCTGGTCGCAGTGACCGGTCAGGCCGCCGCGACAGCGATCGACGATGCCGTGGCGCGCTATAACGCCAAGGCCGATCTGCCTGCGCGGGTCGAACAATACCGCGCCAGCAAGAGAGCGGCGCCGATCGTCACCGGGTGAAAGGGTGCCCGCCGCGCTGATTCTGCGCGGGTTCGTGCCGAGGGTGATTTACAGATATAAAAATATCTTTATATGCTCCGCGCATGGTGATCGAGGACATCTTCAAGGCGCTGGGCGATCCGACGCGGCTGCGCATTGCGCGATTGCTGGGGACGATGGAGCTGGCGGTTGGCGAACTGGCGCAGGTGCTGGGGCAAAGCCAGCCGCGGGTTTCGCGCCATGTCGGGATCCTGTGCGACGCAGGTCTGGCCGAGCGCCGGCGCGAGGGCAGCTGGGTGTTCCTGCGGCAGGCCGGGGCGGACGAACAGGCGACCCCGGTGATCGAGGCGACCCAGCGTCTGCTGGCGGTTGCCGAACAGTCCGAACCCGATTTCGCTGCCTTGTGCGAAGCCGACCGGCGCAAGCTCGCCGCGATCCGCGAAGCGCGCGAGGCCGCGGCGGAGACCTATTTCGCCCGTCACGCCGGTGAATGGGATGATCTGCGCGCGCTCCACAGCGCCGATGACGAGGTCGAACGGCGGCTGGCCGACGCGTTGGCGGACAGCCCGCTCGGAGCGCTGCTCGATATCGGCACCGGAACCGGCCGCATGGCGGAACTCTTCGCCGACCGCGCCGAGCGGGTGGTCGCGCTCGACAAGAACCTCGAAATGCTGCGCGTGGCGCGGGCCAAGCTGCAACATCTTCCGGCCGCACGGATCGAGCTGGTGCAGGGCGATTTCGCCGATCTGCCGTTTGCCGATGCCAGTTTCGACACGGTGCTGCTGCATCAGGTGCTGCACTTCGCCCCTGATCCTGCCCCTGCGCTGACCGAGGCGGCCCGCGTGTTACGCGGCGGCGGTCGCATCGCGATTGTCGACTTTGCCAGCCATGACCGCGAGGAACTGCGCACCCGCCACCAGCACGCCCGCCTCGGCTTTTCCGACCGCCAGATGGCCGATCTGCTCAAGGCGGCCGGTTTCACCGCTGCCCCTCCTCTGGCGCTCGAAGGCGGGGAGTTGGTGGTCAAGATCTGGACCGCCAAACGCCGCAACCTTCCCGCTTCTGCCAAGACCCCCGCTCTGGAAACTGCCCGATGACCCCGACCCTGTCGCAACTCCACGAATACCGTACCGCCACCGATGCGCCGCTGTTTTCCGGCCTGCCGGGCGATGTGGCTGTCAGCTTCGAATTCTTCCCGCCCAAGAGCGAGAAGATGGAGGCCCAGCTGTGGGATGCGGTGACCCAGCTGAAGCCGCTGGCGCCCAGTTTCGTCTCGGTCACCTATGGCGCGGGCGGCTCCACCCGCGAGCGCACCCATGCCACGGTCGCGCGGATCATCGCCGAGGCCAAGCTGCCCGCTGCCGCGCACCTCACCTGTGTGGCTGCCAGCAAGGCGGAAATCCGTGAGGTGGCCGAACAATACTGGGAAGCGGGCGTGCGCCATATCGTGGCGCTGCGCGGTGATGCGGGCGAGCCCGGTGCGCCCTTCACCCCGCATCCCGAAGGCTATGCCAGCGCAGCGGAGCTTGTCGCAGGCCTCAAGGCCATTGCCCCGTTCGAGATCAGCGTGGCGGCCTATCCCGAAACACACCCCGACGCGGCGAGTCCGCAGGCGGATATCGACAATCTGAAGCGCAAGCTGGATGCCGGTGCCACCCGCGCCATCAGCCAGTTCTTCTTCTCGGCCGAAACCTTCTTCCGCTTCCGCGACGCCTGTGCCGCAGCCGGGATCGACGCAGCTATCCTGCCGGTGACCAACGTGGCCCAGGCGCGCAAGTTTGCCTCGGCTTGCGGGGCGGCGATTCCGGCATGGATGGACGGATTGTTCGAAGGTCTCGACGAACAGCCTGCCGCGCGCCAGCTGGTCGCGGCCACCGTCGCCGCTGAGCTGTGCCGCCGGCTCTACGCGGGCGGGGTGCGCGATTTCCACTTCTACACCCTGAACCGCCCCGATCTGGCCTATGCGATCTGCCACCTGCTGGGCAAACGCCCCCATCAAGCCGCCTTGGCCGGAGAAGCCGCATGAGCGCCCGTGAACGCCTGCTCGCCGCCGCTGCAAACCGCGTGCTGATCTTCGACGGCGCCTTCGGCACGCAGATCCAGAACCGCAAGCTGACCGAGCAGGACTACGCGGGTGATCTTGGTCTTGCCGCCGATCAGAAGGGCAATAACGACATTCTTGCCCTGACCCGGCCCGATGTAATCGCGGACATCACCCGCTCCTATCTGGATGCCGGATCGGACGTGGTCAGCACCAACACTTTCTCGGCCAACCGCATCAGTCAGGCGGATTATGCGGCGGAAGGCCTGGTGCGCGACATCAACCTGGCGAGCGGCAGGATTGCCCGCGCGCTGGTCGAGGAATACGAGGCGAAGGATGGCCGCCCGCGTTTCGTCGCCGGCGCCATCGGCCCGACCAACAAGACGCTTTCGCTCAGCCCCGATGTCGAAGACCCGGGTTTCCGCGAGATCGACTTTGACGAGCTGGTCGCGGTCTACAAGGAACAGGCCGCCGCGCTGGTCGAAGGCGGTGTGGACTTCATCCTGATCGAAACCGTGTTCGATACCCTCAACGCCAAGGCCGGCATCATGGCGGTCAAGCAGCTGGAACGCGAGTTGGGCCGGGACATCCCGGTGATGATCTCGATGACGCTCACCGATCTTTCGGGCCGCAACCTGTCCGGCCACACGGTCGAGGCCTTCTGGTATGCGGTGCGTCATGCCAAGCCGCTGACAATCGGCCTCAATTGCAGCTTTGGCGCGGAGCAGCTGCGCCCGCATGTGAAGGTCTTGTCGCAGATCGCCGACACGCTGCTGATGATCTACCCCAATGCGGGCCTGCCCAACGAGCTTGGCGAATATGACGAGCAGCCGGAGACGACCGCAGGGCTGGTCAAGGACTGGGCCGATCACGGACAGGTCAACATCCTCGGCGGGTGCTGCGGATCGAGCCCTGCGCACATCGCCGCGATTGCCAAGGCGGTGGCGAACAGCAAACCGCGCGCCGTGCCCTCGCCCGAGCCGCAGATGCGGCTGGCCGGACTGGAAGCCTTCATCGCCGCCTAGGACGCCTGTGCCCGTTCGTGTCGAGCGAAGTCGAGACACATACACGGGGCCTCTCGACTACGCTTGAGGCGAACGGAATTGAGAACCTGAGAAAATGACCCAACCCTCCTCCTCCCGCTTCATCAATATCGGCGAGCGCACCAACGTCACCGGATCGGCAGCGTTCAAGAAGCTGATCATGGCGGGCGATTATGCCGCTGCTGTGGAAGTCGCGCGCCAGCAGGTCGAAAACGGCGCGCAGGTGATCGACGTCAATATGGACGAAGGCCTGCTCGATGCGGTCCACGCGATGACGACCTTCCTCAAGCTGATCGCCGCCGAGCCGGACATCGCCCGCGTTCCTGTGATGATCGACAGCTCGAAGTTCCACGTGATCGAGGCCGGGCTGAAGTGCGTTTCGGGCAAGCCCATCGTCAATTCGATCAGCATGAAGGAAGGCGAGGCCCAGTTCCTAGAGCACGCGCGCATCTGCATGGATTACGGCGCGGCGGTGGTCGTCATGGCCTTCGACGAGACCGGGCAGGCCGATACCAAGGCCCGCAAGGTCGAAATCTGCAAGCGCGCCTATGATCTGCTGGTGGCCGAGGGCTTCCCGCCAGAAGACATCATTTTCGATCCCAACATCTTCGCGGTCGCGACGGGCATTGAAGAGCACAACAATTACGGCGTCGATTTCATCGAGGCGGTCCGCGAATTGCGCGAACTGTGCCCGCACGCGCATTACTCGGGGGGCCTGTCAAACCTCTCCTTCAGCTTCCGAGGCAACGAGCCCGTGCGCCGCGCGATGCATTCGGTGTTTCTCTACCACGCGATCCCCGCCGGGCTCGACATGGCGATCGTCAACGCGGGGCAGCTGGACGTCTACGACCAGATCGACCCTGCCCTGCGCGAAGCCTGCGAGGATGTGATCCTCAACCGCGACCCCGACGCGACCGAACGCCTCATTACCCTCGCCGAAAGCTTCAAGGGCAAGAACGTCGCCGATGAAAAGGCCGCCGAGGAATGGCGCGGCTGGGCGGTCGAAAAGCGGCTCGAACACGCGCTGGTCAAGGGCATCGATGCGCACATCGTCGATGATACGGAGATCATGCGCGCTGAAATCGCGGCCAAGGGCGGACGGCCCATCGAGGTGATCGAAGGCCCGCTGATGGACGGGATGAACGTGGTCGGCGACCTGTTCGGTTCTGGCAAGATGTTCCTGCCGCAGGTGGTCAAATCCGCGCGCGTCATGAAGAAGGCGGTCGCTCACCTCATCCCCTTCATCGAGGCCGAAAAGGACTTGCTGCCCGAGGAAGACCGCAAGGCCAAGGGCAAGATCATCATGGCGACGGTGAAGGGCGATGTGCACGACATCGGCAAGAACATCGTCGGCGTCGTGCTCCAGTGCAACGGCTACGAGGTGATCGATCTGGGCGTCATGGTGCCCTGGCCCACGATCCTTGCCAGCGCCAATGACAACAAGGCCGACATGATCGGCCTCTCCGGCCTCATCACCCCCTCATTGGACGAGATGGTGACGGTTGCCGAGGAAATGCAGCGCGCCGGCATGACCATGCCGCTGCTGATCGGCGGGGCGACGACTTCCAAGGTGCACACCGCGCTGAAGATCGACCCTGCCTATGATGGCCCCGTCATCCATGTGCTTGACGCGAGCCGCGCGGTGGGCGTGGCCTCCAAGCTCCTCTCCGACACCCAGCGCGATGATTACGTCAGCGAAGTGGCGGGCGAATATGTCGCGGTGCGCGATGCGCGCAGCGGAAAGGGGCAGAGCGAATTGCTCACGCTCGCCGATGCCCGCGCCAACGGCTTCCAGATCGACCTTGCGGAAAAGCCCGATGCTCCCGCGCAGCCGGGCTTGCATGTGTTCGACGACTGGAGCCTCGAACACCTGCGCCAGTTTATCGACTGGACGCCGTTCTTCCGCGCCTGGGAACTCCACGGCAATTACCCCGCGATCCTGACCGACGAAGTGGTGGGCGAAACCGCGACCCAGCTTTTCGCCGATGCCAATGCGATGCTCGACCGGATCATCGCGGAAAAGTGGCTGACCGCGCGCGGTGCCTGTGGCCTGTGGCCTTGCGGGCGCGACGGGGACGACGTGGTGCTCGACAATGGCGTGCGCATCCCGATGCTGCGCCAGCAGGTCAAGAAGAGCCGCGACCGTGCGAACATGTGCCTTGCCGACTTCATCGACCCCTCGGGCGACTGGATCGGCGGCTTCGCGGTCGGCATCCATGGGATCGAGCCGCATTCGGCGCGCTTTCAGGCGGACAAGGACGATTATTCGGACATTCTGCTAAAGGCCCTGGCGGATCGCTTTGCCGAGGCCTTCGCCGAGGCGCTGCATCAGCATGTGCGCAAGTCCCTGTGGGGCTACGCGCCGCGCGAGCAGTTCGACAACGCTGCGCTGATCCGCGAGCAGTATCGCGGTATCCGCCCGGCGCCGGGCTACCCTGCGTGCCCCGATCACTCGCTGAAGCCGATCCTGTTCGATCTGCTCGATGCACCGAAGAACACCGGCCTGACCCTCACCGAAAGCTTCGCCATGTGGCCGACGGCGGCGGTGAGCGGCTTCTATTTCGGCCACCCCCAGGCCGAGTATTTCGGCGTCGCCCGCGTGGGCCGCGATCAGCTGGAGGATTATGCTGCGCGCCGGGGCGTCGATCTTGCGACGGCAGAACGCTGGCTCAGGCCGAATCTCGATTGACGCGCCGCGCGCGCGCGCGATGATGCGCGGCATGATCCGCCGCCTCCTCGCCGCTCTGGCGCTGCTCGCCCCGGTTGTCGCCCAAGCCGCCCCGCCGCCCGCGACGGTGCCAGCCACGGTCGTCGTGGCCTTCGACCGCGAGGCCATTACCCCGCTGATCGTCGAGGGGCTGGCGAACAAGGAGGCCGGCCGCGCCGTGGAGGCCAATGATCCGGTGCGGATCGCGAGCATCTCCAAGCTGATCATGGCGCTCACTGCGCTGCGGCTGGTGGACGAGGGCAAGGTCGATCTGGATCGCGATGTTTCAGATTACCTCGGGTGGAAGGTGCGATCGCCCTGGCATCCCGACGCGCCGGTGACGCTGGCGCACCTCCTGTCGCACCGGGCGGGGCTGTCCGACAAGGTGGGCTATGTCATCCCTTTGGGCGAAGGTCTGGAAGCGAAGTTCGCCGACCCAGCCTCATGGCGTGACACCGGCGCGCCGGGGGAGGCGGCGTTCGAGTATGCCAACCTCGGCTCGCCGCTGGTGGCGACCGTGCTCGAAGCGGCAAGCGGCGAGCGCTATGACCGGCTGGTGGAACGGCTCGTGTTCGCGCCGCTGGGCGTGAAGGCCTGCCTCAACTGGATCGGCTGCGGCCCGGACATGCAGGCGCGCGCCGTCACCCTCTACCGCCACACCGGCGAAGTCGCAGCAGACGGGCCGGACCGGCTGCCGCCCGCCTGCACGATCCCGGTGGCCGAGGGCGTCGAATGCAGCCTCGAAAACTATGTCCCCGGCACCAATGCCTCGATCTTCTCGCCGCAGGGGGGCGTCAGGATCGGGATGGTCGATCTGGCGACAATCGGGCAGGCGATGCTGGTAGACAAAGGGTTCGTCCGATCGCCTTGGGCCCGCCGTGCCTTTTTCGAAGCGGCCTTCGAAGACGGCGAGCCTGACAAGGGGTTCAAGCGTCACCCCAACCAGCAGATGTTCTGCGTATATGCCCTGCATGTCCAGTATATCGATCTCCCCGGCTCGCAGTGCGACGATGCGCTGTTTGGTGGCGAGACGACCCGGGCCGGTCATTCCGGCGAGGCCTACGGGCTGCTCTCGGGCCTGTGGATCGCTGCTGACGGCGCGCCCAGCTTTGCCTTTTTCACCACCGAGAACCCACCCCCGCCGGGCGGTGAGGAGACCGGCGGCTTTACGGAGCGCGAAAAGGCGCTGATGGCGCGGGCGCTTTCCTTGTTGTCCGATTGACGTCGGGCCGGAGGTCTGCGGTTCGCGCCAGCGAACCTTGAAAAATCACGCCTCGGCTTTCACCCGCTCGCCCAGCTTCTTCAGCAACGGCGTGGCGAAGGGCTTGGTCAGCATCGTGCTGCCCACCGCCATCAGCAGCAGCGCGGTGAAGGTCGTCGGCGTGATCACAGCCTTGTCGAGCAGGATGTTGGCGAAGATGATCATGATCAGCGCCTTGGTCTGGAGCAGCCAGCCGATGAGGCTTGCCTCGGTGCGGCTCCAGCCCAGCAGCTTGCCGGCGATGTGGACGCCCAGCAGCTTGCCCCCCACCGCCGCCGCCAGCAGCAGGGCGGCGACGCCGAACACGGCGAGCCCGCCGCCCTCCCACTGGGTGCGCAGGCCCGTGGACAGGAAAAACACCGGCATCACCGTCAGCAGCACGACATTGCGGAAGCGGTCCATCGCCTCGTGGCCGAACCACTTCGCATCCAGCACCACGCCTGCCAGAAACGCGCCGACCATGTAATGCAGCCCCGACCAGTCGCCCGCCAGCCCGCAGAGCGCCAGCCAGATCAGTCCCACCGGCCAGCGGTCACTTTCGGAAAGGCGCGCCATCAGCCAGCGCACCGCCCACGCCGCCAGTGAGAAGCCGACAAGGAACACCGCCTGTCGTCCGATCCGCTCCCAATCGAGCAGGATCAGCGCCAGCACGCCCCAGATCGCGATATCATCGAGGCTCGCATAGCGCAGGATGCGCTGGCCCAGCTGTTCGCGCAGGATGCCGAGCTTCTCCATCAGCAGCACGAGGATGGGGAGCGCAGTGACCGCGCAGGCCATGCCGATGCCCAGCAATGCCTGCCAGTATTGCCCGTTCGGCCCGCGCCAGCCGGGGAATTGCAGGATCACAGCAGCCGCTGCGGTACCCGCAAGCAGCGGCATTCCCAGCGCCAGCCCCGCCGTCAGCCCCGTCTCCCGGCGGTGCTTCCATGCCTGTGACAGGTCGAGTTCGATCCCGGCGATCCACACGAACAGCATCACCGCCCACCACGCGACGCCATTGAGCGCCACGATCACATCGGGCCGGAAGACGAAGGCGTAATACTCCGGAAACACCGCGCCGAGCACGCCCGGGCCGAGTAGAATGCCGCCCACAATCTGCACCACCACCAGCGGCGCCCAGTAATCGGTGCGGAAAATCCGCCACACAATCCACGGCACGGCAAAGATGATCGTCAGCGCGATCAGATAGATTTCGGTGAGGTTCATGGCCGCTGCCGTGTCTATTGCGGCGCGGGGGCGCAATCAAATGCGTTTTCCACACGGGAATCCGCTCTTCGCCCGATTGACGCGGTGCAGCAAATCAAGCATCGCCGCGGTGTCTTCCGCCGCAGGAGCGATTCTGTGGCGGGCAGACGAGCGGGAGAGCCCGATGCTTCTGTAAAGGGAGCAAAGGCGCCGAAGGAGCAACCGCCCCGGAAACTCTCAGGCCACCGGACCGCTCGGCTGCATGACACTCTGGAAAGCGCTCCCCGCCGCAGGGCAGGGGGCCACCGAAGGGGAGGCTGGTCGCCCATGCGGCCCGCCGAAGCTCTCAGGTCACCCGACAGAGGGGGCAGTTATGTGGCGGCGCGTTTCGCGCTGCCGGACTGCCGTATTCTGCCCGGAAGGCCCCTGATGAGCGACCACGAAACCGAAGACCACCTCGAAGATCTGCCGCTCGATCCGCTGCCGCTGGATGCGTGGCACCGGGCACGTGGTGCGCGGATGGTGCCCTTCGCCGGCTATGATATGCCGATCCAGTATGAGGGTATCGTCGCCGAGCACAACTGGACCCGCGAGAACGCGGGGCTGTTCGATGTGTCGCACATGGGGCAGCTGCTGCTCTCCGGGCCGGATCTGGATCCGGCGGTCGAAGCGGTGCTGCCGATCGACCTTTCGACGCTGAAGCTCGGCCAGCAGCGCTATTCGCTGTTGCTGGACGACGAGGGCGGCGTGCTCGACGACCTGATGGTCTCGCGCTGGCCCGATGCGCTCTATCTGGTGGTCAACGGAGCGACCAAGTGGGACGATATGGGCACGCTGCGCGAGGCGTTGCCGGATGATATCACTCTGAATTATCTCGATGACCGCGCACTGCTGGCGCTGCAAGGTCCGAAGGCGGCGGATGCGCTGGCACGCCATGTGACGGGGGAGCATCCCTTGTCGGCGCTCACCTTTATGAAGTTCGGCCGGTTCAAGCTGGCGGGCCATGACGTGACGATTGCGCGGGCAGGCTACACCGGCGAGGACGGGTTCGAAATCTCGCTTCCCGCAGAAGCTGCCGCCGAGATCGCGGACCTGCTCTGCGCCGAACCGGAAGTGAAGCCCATCGGCCTTGGTGCGCGGGATTCGCTCAGGCTCGAAGCAGGCCTGCCGCTCTATGGCCACGACATGACGCCCGAAACCTCGCCCATCGAAGCGGGCCTCACCTTCGGCATCAACAAGCGCCGTCGCGCCGAAGGGGGCTTCCCCGGAGCTGACCGGATCATCCGCGAAATCGCTGAAGGCACGGCGCGCAAGTGGGTCGGCCTGAAGATCGAAGGACGCCTCCCGGCCCGCGAAGGCGCGGAAGTGTTCAGCGGCGCGGACAAGATCGGCACCGTTACCTCCGGCGGCTTCTCGCCCACCCTGCAAGCGCCGATTGCCATGGCCTATGTCGCCAGCGCGCACGCCGCCATCGGCACTGCGCTGGAAGTGGAAGTGCGGGGCAAGCGCCTTGCCGCCACTGTCTCGCCCACGCCTTTCGTACCCCACCGCTATTACCGAGGGAGCTGACCCATGCGTTACTACACTGACGAACACGAATGGATCGAAGTCGAGGGCGACATCGCCACTGTCGGCATCACCGAATATGCGCAGGGCCAGTTGGGCGACATCGTCTTCGTCGAACTGCCCGAGGTCGGCGCGATGATCCAGCAGGGCAAGGACGCTGCCGTGGTCGAGAGCGTCAAGGCCGCCTCTGACGTCTATGCCCCGATCACCGGCGAGATCACCGAAGTGAACCCCGCGCTGGAAGAAGACCCGGCGCTGGTCAATTCCTCGCCCGAGGAAGACGGCTGGTTCTTCAAGATGACCATCGCCGCCGAAGCCGAGCTTGACGGGCTGATGGACGAAGACGGCTACAAGGCTTTCGTCGAAGCCCTATGACGCAAAGCCCGCCGACCTTGCCTGTGCGGCTGTTGGTGGCGACCCCGCTGTATGGCGGGGCCGAGGCCGATTACCTGCGCAGCGTGGTCGGCCTGACCGGCGCGGCGGAGCGGGCGGGGGTGCCTTGCGCCTTCGCCTGGCTCAGCAACAATGCCGCCATCGACCGGGCGCGCAATGTCCTCGCCGCCGCCTTCCTGCAATCGGATGCGACCCATCTGGTGTTCATCGATGGCGATATCGGCTTTGTGCCGGAAGATGTGCTCGGCCTCGTCAAGCTGATGCAGGCGGACCCTGCGCTGGCGGTTATGGCGGCGCCGTGCCCCAAGCGCCGGGTCAACTGGGGGCTGGTGGCGGCAGCGGCGGCCAAGGGGCTGGCAGCGGACAATCCCGCCGCGCTTGAGCGGTTCTCGGGCCTGTTCACGCTCGACGCGCTTGACCCTCAGGCCAGCTTCCGGATCGACGAACCGCTCGAACTGGCGCGCAGCGGCACCGGTCTGATGGTGATCCGCCGCGATGTGATCGAGGCGCTGTGCGAACGGCACCCCGAACTGCGTTATGCCGCCGATGCGCTTGACCGCGAAAGCGGGTTGGCAGGCGAGCAACTTAGCGCGCTGTTCCAGCCGATGATCGATCCCGATACCGGGCACCTGCTTTCCGATGATTACGCCTTCTGCCGCCGCGTGCGCGATGCCGGTTTCCGCATCTGGCTCGCCCCGTGGATGCGCACCACCCACACCGGCCCGGCCCGCTTCGGCGGCACGCTGGCCGATCTGGCGCAATTGAGCGCCGCACCCGTTCCCGCCTGACCTCTCCACCACCAGCCACGGACAAACCAGACCCATGCGCTACCTCCCTCTCACCGATACCGACCGGCAGGCGATGCTGGCCAAGATCGGGGCTGCCACTGTCGACGATCTGTTCGTCGACGTGCCCGAAATCGCCCGCCTCGATGGCCCGATCCACGGACTGCCGATGCATGCCGGCGAAATGGCGGTGGAACGCCATATGAAGGCGCTGGCGGCGAGGAATCTGGCGGCGGGCGATGTGCCCTTCTTCCTCGGCGCGGGTGCCTACCGGCACCACGTGCCCGCCAGCGTCGATACGATCATCCAGCGCGGCGAGTTTCTCACGGCCTACACTCCCTACCAGCCGGAAATCGCGCAGGGCACCCTGCAGATGCTGTTCGAATTCCAGACGCAGGTCGCCCGCCTTTATGGCTGCGCCGTGGCCAATGCCTCGCTCTATGACGGCTCGACCGCGTGCTGGGAGGCGGTGGCGATGGCGACCCGCGTCACCCGTCGCAGCCGCGCTGTGCTGTCGGGCGCGCTGCATCCGCACTACGCGCAAGTCGTGAAGACCATGGCCCATTTCACCGGCGATACCATCGCCGATGCCATGCCCGCGATCACCGCCGAACCCGATCTTGACGGGCTGATCGCCCGCATCGACGAGGACACCGCCTGCGTGGTAGTGCAATATCCCGACATCCTCGGCCGCATCAGCGACCTGACGCCGGTGGCCGAGGCTGCGCACGCGAAGGGCGCGCTGCTGGTGGTGGTCAATACCGAGCCGGTGGCGCTGGGCGCGATCCGCTCTCCCGGCGAGATGGGCGCGGACATCGTCGTGGGCGAGGGCCAGTCGCTGGGCGTCGGCCTGCAGTTTGGCGGGCCATACCTCGGCCTGTTCGCGGTGCGCGATCCCAAGCACGTGCGCCAGATGCCCGGCCGCCTGTGCGGCGAGACGACGGATGCCGAGGGCAAGCGCGGCTTCGTGCTGACGCTCTCGACCCGCGAACAGCACATCCGCCGCGAGAAGGCGACCAGCAACATTTGCACCAATTCCGGCCTGTGCGCGCTGGCCTTCTCGGTCCACATGACCCTGCTGGGCGAGCGGGGCTTGCGCGAACTGGCGGCAGAAAATCACCGCCTCGCCTGCCTTGCCGCCGACCGGCTGGCGAAGGTGCCGGGGGTGGAGGTGCTCAACACCGCCTTCTTCAACGAATTTACCCTGATGCTCGGCGGCAAGCCGGCGCGGCAGATCGTGCGCGATCTGGCTGACCGTGGCGTGCTGGGCGGGGTGTCGCTCGGGCGGCTCTATCCCGGGGTCGAGGCGCTGGAGCATGCGCTGCTCGTCGCCGTGACCGAGACCACGACCGAGGACGACATCGAGCGCCTTGCGCAAGAACTTGAAGCCAGCATCAAGGAGACCGTGTGATGAACGCCCCCAACAAGTCTGGTTGGAAGCCCGAAATGCAGGTCGCGACAAGCGGCTTTGTGGGCGGCCCTGTCACCACCACCGGCAATCGCGGGCTGATGCTCGAAGAACCGCTGCTGTTCGAGATCGGCCGCGCCGATGTAACCGGCGTCGATCTGCCTGCCGTGGATAGCGCCGCGCCGACCCGTCTCGGTGGCCTTGCCCGTTCGGAACCGATCGGCCTCGTCGGCCTGACCGAGCCGGAGACGGTGCGCCATTACACCCGCTTGTCGCGCCAGAATTACGGCATCGACCTCGGCTTCTTCCCGCTCGGTTCGTGCACCATGAAGCACAACCCGCGCCTCAACGAGAAGATGGCCCGCCTGCCGGGCTTTGCCGACATCCACCCGCTTGCCCCGCAGAACGCGGTGCAGGGCGCGCTGGAGGTGATTCACCAGCTTGGCGAATGGCTGTGCAAGCTTACGGGCATGCCCGCTGTCGCGATGAGCCCCAAGGCAGGCGCGCATGGCGAATTGTGCGGGATCCTCGCAATCCGCGCCGCGCATGAAGCGCGCGGGGATGCGCGCGAGGTGGTGCTGGTGCCCGAAAGCGCCCACGGCACCAACCCCGCCACCGCAGCCTTCGCCAATTACAGGGTCGAGGATATCCCCGCGACGCCCGAAGGCCGCGTCGATGTCGCGGCGCTCAAGGCCCGCCTGGGCCCGGATGTGGCGGCGGTGATGATCACCAACCCCAACACCTGCGGATTGTTCGAAAAGGACTTCCGCGAGATCGCCGATGCGGTGCATGCGGCGGGCGGCTACGTCTATTGTGACGGGGCTAACTTCAACGCCATTGTCGGCAAGGTGCGCCCGGGCGATCTTGGCGTCGATGCGATGCACATCAACCTGCACAAGACCTTCTCGACCCCGCACGGCGGCGGCGGTCCGGGGTCGGGGCCGGTGGTTCTCTCGGAGGCGCTCGCACCTTTTGCCCCGCTGCCCTTCGTGCGCAAGGATGATGCGGGCAGTTTCTACCTCGTCGAGGAAGAAAACCGCGAGGAGCGCGGGCCGAGCTTCGGTCGCATGACCGCGTTCCACGGGCAGATGGGCATGTTCACCCGCGCGCTGACCTACATGCTCAGCCACGGTGCGGACGGCCTCAAGCAGGTGGCCGAGGATGCGGTGCTCAACGCCAACTACATTCTGCGTTCGATGGAGGACATTCTCCACGCACCCTTTGCCGCCAGCGGCCCGTGCATGCACGAGGCGCTGTTCGGCGACAAGGACTTCACCGAAGGGCTGACAACGCTCGATGTGGCCAAGGGGCTGATCGACGAGGGCTACCACCCGATGACGGTCTATTTTCCGCTGGTGGTCCACGGCGCGATGCTGGTCGAGCCGACCGAGACCGAGAGCAAGGCGGCGATCGACCAGTTCATCACCGCCTTCCGCGCCGTGGTGGAGCGGGCGCTGGCCGGGGACGAGGCGCTGAAGCAGGCGCCCTATTACTCGCCGCGTCGCCGGCTCGATGAAACGGCGGCCGCGAGGAAGCCGAAGCTCGCTTACGAAGGGTAAGGCTCAGCGTTCCGGAGGGGTGGGCTGCGTATCCTGCTCCTCCGGCGCGACCACCAGCCGGAACTGCTTGAGGTTCACGATCGCCAGGTAGAAGCCGACCACGGTCAGCACGCTCGATCCCAGCACCGCAAAGCCTGCGCCCTGTGCGCCCTTCCAGTCGATCGCCAGTTCCAGCATGACCAGCGCCAGGATCGTCGGGAACAGCCGCACGAGAAATGCCACGTGCGCCTTGCCGGCCGAGATCAGCAGGCTTTCAAGGCTCGCTCCCACGAGTTCCACCGCGCCCGCGATGCTGAGGATGATCATTGCCCAGTAAAAGCCGGTGAACTGCTCGCCCGCGATCAATGCGATGCCCGGACGGCCGAACAGGATTGCAGTGATCACCGCGGTTACGCCTGCCAGTGCCGCGATATTGGCCATGCGCCGGGCGATCTCCACCGCCCCGTCGCGCGATTGCACCAGTTCGGGCAGGATCGCCTTGGAGATGGTCTGGGCAAGCGCGATCAGGGCCACGCCCAGCTGGTTGGCGATGCGGAAGCCGCCTGCCAGATAGGCTCCGCCAAAGGTGCCGACCAGGAGGATCATCACCTGCTTGCCCGCCACCGCAAGGCTGCCCGACATGTTGGTCGACAGCACGAATTTCCACGCATCCTTGTGGCGCGAAGGGATCGCTTTCAGGCTGATCGAGGCAAGGCTCACCGGTTGCACCCGGGCCGCCACGATCCACAGTGCCAGAGCGGTCGCTACCTCCGAGGCTGCAAAAGCGAGGATGAAGCCGGTCACATCGGGCATGAACCACCATGCCAGCACCGCACCCCCGGCACGGATCACCGGCTGCACCGCTTCTGCGCCGGTGGCCTTGCCGTATTCCGAATGCAGTCGCAGCATCCCTGTCGGCGTGGTGCGGATCGTCAGCAGGGAAATGACGCAATAGGCGAAGGTCAGCCCCAGCAGTTCCGGTGGCACATCCAGCCACAGCTGCGCGGTCAGTACCAGCACCGCCGAGGCGAGCGTGCCGACTGCCATCGATAGGAAATCGAGCGCCACGGCAAACCCCGTCGCCTCGCGTGCACGCACGATATCGACGCCGGGCGCATCGGGATCGGCCCCCCAGCGCACGATAAACTGCCAGGTCTGGAAGCTCGAAAAGCCGGTGATCGCCTGCCCCAACGCGATAATCAGCGCGAAATGGCCGAACCCGTCGGTGCCGAGCGTGCGTGCTGCGATGGCGAGGTAGACGAGGCTCAGCACCGCGTTGAACCCGCGCCCGCCGAGCAGCCAGCCCATATTGGCGAAAACGCGCTTCACGTCAGAAACTCGCCTCGTCGCCCCGTGCGTGACACGGGGCTGGGCATTTCTTCGCGGCCAATTCGATGTTCAATTTCGAGGTTCACCCAGCGATCCGATGGCGACCACCATCCTGCATCCAGCCCTCGCGCCAGAAAGGAAGCCGAGCCCCGTGTCAAGCACGGGGCGACGGACGGAGGGGGCGGAGCTTACCCCATCGTCGGGATGACAAAGGCGTTCGACCCATCCCCGCCGCCGTCGGGCCAGCGCTGGGTGATCTTCTTGTTCTTGGTCCAGAACCGGAGACCCTCGACGCCATACTGGTCGATGTCGCCAAAGCCCGAACGCTTCCACCCGCCGAAGCTGTGGTAGGCGACCGGCACCGGGATCGGCACGTTGATGCCGACCATGCCGACATTCACCCGCGCCGCGAATTCGCGGGCGGCGTGGCCGTTGCGGGTGAAGATCGCGACGCCGTTGCCATACTGGTGTTCGCTGGGAAGGCGCACCGCTTCTTCAAAGTCTTTCGCACGCACGATCTGGAGCACGGGGCCGAAGATTTCCTCCTGATAGGACTTCATCTGCGGGGTGACATGATCGATCAGCGTCGGGCCGACGAAGAAGCCCTTCTCGTGGCCCTGCAAGGTATACCCGCGCCCGTCGACGACGATCTCTGCGCCCTCTTCCTCGGCCGTGGTGATCCACTGTTCAATCCGCGCCTTGTGCTCGGGCGTGACGACAGGGCCGTAATCCGCGTCAGGATCGTTGGAGACGCCGATGCGCAGACCCGCGATCGACTTGAGCAGCTTCTCCTTGAGCCGCTCCGCCGTTTCCTCGCCCACCGGCACCACCACCGGCAATGCCATGCAGCGCTCGCCCGCCGAGCCGAAGGCCGCGCCGGTCAGATCGGTGACGACCTGATCCAAGTCCGCATCGGGCAGCACGATCCCGTGGTTCTTCGCCCCGCCGAAGGCCTGCACGCGCTTGTTGTTCGCGCTCCCGCGGGCGTAGATATACTGCGCGATGTCCGACGAGCCGACGAAGCTGATCGCTGCGATATCGGGATGGTCGATGATTGCGTCGACCATTTCCTTGTCGCCATGGACCACCTGAAGCAGCCCCTCGGGCGCACCCGCTTCAAGGAAGAGTTCGGCGAGCCGCACCGGCACGGACGGGTCACGCTCCGAGGGCTTGAGGATGAAGGCATTGCCCGCCGCGCAGGCCATGCCGAACATCCACATCGGGATCATCGCCGGGAAGTTGAACGGGGTAATCCCCGCCCCGATGCCGAGCGGCTGACGCACCGAATAGACGTCGATCCCCGGCCCTGCGCCGTGGGTGTATTCGCCCTTCATGATCTGCGGCAGCCCGCAGGCATATTCGATCACTTCCAGCCCGCGCTGGATATCGCCCTTGGCATCGGGGACGGTCTTGCCATGCTCGCTGGAGAGCAACTCGGCGAGCGACTGCATCTCCGCCTCGACCAGCTGCTTGAAGGCGAACATCACCCGCGCGCGGCGCTGCGGGTTGGTGGCGGCCCATGCGGGCTGGACGCGTTTGGCGGTCTCCACCGCGCGGGCGAGCAGCGCGGCATCGCCAAGCGCAACCTCGGCCTGAACCTCGCCGGTCGAGGGGTTCCAGATGGCGTGCCTGCGGCCAGAGGAATTGGAACTGGCGGGGGTCTCGCCGACGATGAAGTGGTCGATCTGACGCATGGGGGTGGTCTCTCCTGTCTCTGCCGCCCCAATGCCCCCCGGCGTGCGCGCTGGCAAGGGCGCGCCGCCCCTCAAAAGTGCTTACGGGGCAGAGGGGATCAGCGTAATCTCGGTCTGCCGTCCGTCGATGTAGCGCACCGTCTTGCCATCGAAGAAGGCATCCTCCTCGGTGCGGAAATCGACCCGCTGCCCGTCCCATTCGGGCACTGCCGCGTAAGACGTCAGCTCGATCGACCATGCCGTATTCGCCCGGATCGGCCCGCTCCCGCGCGGGTCGGGGTTCTGGTTGTCCCAGAAACCGATGGCCGGGCCCGCGCCGTGGCCATGGTTGCCGATCGGATGGGTGTAGATCGAGGGGTCGAGCCCCGCGGCGATGGCATCGGCGCGGGCGATGGCGAGGGCCTCGTTGCCGCTGCGCCCGACCTTGAAGGCGCGGGCGAGGAAATCCTGCACCTTGTTCGAGTTCGCCAGTCCGGCGCGCAGACCCGCAGGTGCCTCTGTCTCGCCCGGCTTCAGCACATAGGCGAGGTGCTGTGTATCGGTGTTGAGCCGCAGGTAGGTGATGCCAAAATCGGTCCACAGCAGATCGCCGGGCTGGATCGTTTCGTCGCCTTCGATCATGCCTTTCACGTGCTGTCGCTGGATCGCGACCGAGGGGTGGAACCACGGGTCGAGGCCAAGCTGCATCAGCCGGTCACGATACCACCATTGCACCTCGGCAGGCGTGGTCACGCCCGGTGTGATGACCTTTCGCGAGAACGCCTCGGCAATCACCGCATGGGCGGTGCGCACGATGGCGGGGTATAGTTCCATTTCGGCCGGGGTGCGGGTTTCGAGCCAGCGGATCGCAAGGTTCTCCCCGCTCACCACCCGTTCGTGCAATGCCGGCGGCAGGGCTGACATGAAGCGGTCATACTGGCTCAGCGTCATGCCATCGGCGAACTGGTAGAGGTCCGACGAATTGATCGCGATTTTCGCCGGATCGCGTGCGGCGATGATATCGGCCACGGCCTGCCACTGATCTGGCTGGGTATCGGGGTTCCATGCCGGTTCGAAAAGCCCGCCAAGGCCATAGCGGCTGACGGTGAGGCGCTCCACGGGCCTGCCTTCGCCCGGATCGTGGAAAATCAGGATCGTGCGGCGGCGGGCGTGCATGTTTTCGGCATCGAGCATCGATGCCACCACCGGTTCCTCGAAATACTCGCGGGCAACCAGCAACCACAGGTCGATCCCTTCCTCGCCCATGATCTGCGGGATCAGGGTGTCGAGCCGCTCGCGCAGGATGCGGTTTTCGATGTCGGCGCGTTCCCGCGGGGCGAGGATGCGGGGAAGGGCGGGGGCGGCTTGCTCGATCTCGGAAAGAGCGAGCGGTGCGTCCGCCCGCGCAGGAGCCGGCGTCCCTGACGCTGCAAGCGCCGCCGCCAGTGCGATGAAGTGCCGCCCGATCATGTCTGTCCCTTTCTCCGGTGCCTTGCGACAGTGGCGGAGCAAGGGGGCGGGATCAAGCTACTCCGACCCGTCGTCGAAGCCGATCCGCTCGGCCGCTGCGCCCGACATGATGAAGCCGATGGGCCGTTCGGTTTCTTCCTGAAGGTGGGCGATCAGGCTGGCGGTGCGGGCGAGCAGCGAAATGCCCTTCAGGGCCGCAAGCGGGAAGCCTGCATCGAGCATCACGGCGGGAATCGCGCCATTGACGTTGATCGGAAGGCTGCGGCCAATCGCCTCGGGCAGCACCTGTTCGATGGTGCGCAGCATGGCGATGTGCTTGCCTTCCATGCCATGCTCCCTGGCCAGCGCGAGCAAGCGGTGCGCGCGCGGATCGCCGCCCGAATGCTGCGGGTGGCCGAAGCCGGGGATCGCCTTCTTCTCGGCCCGCAGCGCCCTGATCGCGGCGATGGCGGTGGCAGCGTGATCGCCTCCCTCGGCGTCATCCACGACCTGTGCGTAGAACTTGCCCGCAACTTCCGCGCTGCCCAGCACCACAGAGCCGCAGCCGAGCAGCCCTGCGGCAACCGCGCCGTGGAAGGCTTCGGGCGCAGCGGCATAGGTCATGCGGGTGGCGACAACGGAGGGCACCAGCCCGTGTTCGGCAATCGCACAGAGCACTGCGTCGGCCAGCGCCTTTTGCGGGGGCGATGGCATGGTGCCGGTTACCAGAAGCCAGAAATAGCTGGTGAAATCCACCTGGCCGATCACTTCGGAGCACAGGTCCATGCCCCGAACCGTGATGCTGGTCGCATCCGAGGTGCAGATCGAGGTGACGGCGTTATCCTGCTTACCGATGCGCATGGCGTTTCCTTTTTCGATATTCGAAGTTGATTTCGTTATGCGAAGAATATAGGTTCATTCTCGCATCAAGGCAAGCAAATGGGATGTGTTGGATGACTGCAAGACCCCTACAGGGCGTTACCGTGCTCGAAATGGGCACCTTCATCACCGGCCCTGCTGCCGGGATGCTGCTGGCCGATCTGGGTGCGGATGTGATCAAGGTGGAGCAGCCCGGCACCGGCGATCCGTTCCGCAGTTTCAAGGGCGAGCTCTACAGCCCCCATTTCCAGACCTATAACCGCAACAAGCGTTCGATCACCATCGACCCCAAAAACCCCGAAGACCTCGCCGTGCTCGACCGGCTGGTCGAGGATGCGGATGTGTTCATCCAGAACTTCCGCCCCGGCGTCGCCGATCGGCTGAAGGTGGATGCGAAGCGGCTCCAGGGGATCAACCCGCGCCTTGTCTATGCCTCGATCTCGGGCTTCGGCAGCGAGGGGCCGGAGCGTGATCGTCCGGCTTTCGATACGGTTGCGCAGGCGGCCAGCGGCTTCCTGCGGCTGCTGGTGAACCCCGAGCACCCCCGCGTCGTCGGCCCGGCCATCGCCGATGCCATGACCGGCTTCTACACCGCGCTGGGCATCCTCGCCGCGCTCAACGAGCGCCACACGACGCAGCGGGGGCGGGTTGTCGAAACCTCGATGTTCGAGGCGATGTGCCACTTCAACCTCGACGATTTCACGCACCTCTTGTCGGCCGATCAGGTCATGGGGCCTTACAGCCGCCCGCATGTCAGCCAGAGCTATGTCTTCCAGTGTTCGGACGGCAAGTGGCTTGCGCTGCACATGTCGTCCCCGCCCAAGTTCTGGGAGAACCTCGCCACCGCCGTGGGCCGGCCCGACATGCTCTCCTTGCCCGCCTTCGCAAGCCGCGAGGCGCGCATTGCCCATTACGAGGACGTGGTCGCCTTCCTCGCCCCGATCTTCGCCACGCAGTCGCGCGATCACTGGACGGCGGAGCTGACCCGCCTCGAAGTGCCGAACTCGCCCGTCTATGACACCACCGAGGTGCTCGCGACCGAGCAGGCGAGGGTGCTGGGCATCGAAGTCGCCGATCCTGACGGGCCGAAGGGCACCTTCCGCACCATCCGTTTCCCCCTGTCCTTCGATGGCGAGCGGATGGACAGCGTCACCGCGCCGCCCCTATTGGGGGCAGACGATGCGGCGATCCGCCGCTCCATCGAAAGGCCGGTGCATGGGATCCGCAGGGGCTGAAGCCGCAACACACAAAGACCCGGAGTTCCTCTCGACGCTGGAGCGCGGCTTGCGCGTGCTCAAGGCGTTCGATGAAGACCACCCCGAAATGACCCTGTCGGAGGTCGCGGCCAAGACCGGACTGCCGCCCGCGGTTGCCCGCAGGTGTCTGATAACGCTCGTGGAACTGGGCTATATCGGCCAGCATGAACGCAAGTTCCTGCTGCGCCCGGCGGTGCTGACGATCGGGTCGGCCTTCCTTGCCTCGATGCAGATCGAACAGGTGGTGCTGCCCCCCTTGCAGGCCCTGCGCGACCAGACCGGTGACAGCGCCAGTCTGTGCGTGCTTTCGGGGGCAGAGATCCTCTATGTCGCCCATGTTTCCACCGACCGGCGGTTCCGCGTGGCGGCGGGGGTGGGGACGCGCTTTCCCTTTCACGCGACCTCGCTGGGCAAGGCGCTGGCCGCGCATCTGCCCGATGACGAGCGCGCGGCCCTGCTGGAACAGGCGCCGTTTCAAAGGTTTACCGAGCGCACTGTCACCGATGGTGCAGCCATGGCCGAACGGCTGGCCCTGATCGCCGAGCGCGGTTACGATTCGGCGCTCGACGAGCTGGATTACGGCATCGTCTCGGTCGCGGTGCCGATTTTCGGGCGCGACAGGCGGGTGATTGCGAGCATCAACTGTTCCACTTCCACCACCCGCATTTCGCAGGACGAGCTGGTGCGCACCCGTCTGCCCCTGCTGCGTCAGGCAGCGGGCGAGATCGAGGCGTCGCTCAAACGCTGGCCCGCGTTGGAAGCATCGCTCAGGCCCTAAAAACGGGGGTCTGGACGGGCCTAAACGGGGTCTAAAAGGGGTCTAGAGGGGGGCTAAACGGGTCTAGCGGGGGTCTGGGCCGGGACTGGCCGCGCCCGGAATCCGGCCCGGTGTGGCCTTGCTACCCACTTTCCAAGTTTTCGCATATCGAAGTTGACTTCGCATTGCGAAGTTTGTACGCCGCCCATCGGGAGGGGTCGCCAAAATCATGCGCGCCATGCGCAGACAGGGGAGAGTTGTATGAAGTTTCCGGGCATGACGCTTGTCAGCAGCAATGCGCTTGCATGGGGCGCCCTCGCATCGGGCGCGCTGGCCGCCGCCCCGCTCGCCGCGCAGGATGCAGGCGAAGCTGCAGCCGAACAGACCGATGCCGGCGGCATCGTCGTCACCGGCCTGCGCCGCAGCGAGACCTTGCAGGACACCCCCGCCGCCGTCACCGCTTTCGATTCGCAGGCGATCGCCAATGCCGGGATCGAGCGTCCGGGCGATTTCATCGCGCTCACCCCCAACGTGAACCTCGTCGAGACGCAGAACGCGGGCAACGCCTTCGTCATCATCCGCGGCATCACCCAGAACCGCAATTCCGAACCCAGCGTTGCCGTGATCGTCGACGGGGTGCAGCAGGTGAACCCCGCGCAGTTCAATCAGGACCTGTTCGATATCGAGCAGATCGAAGTGCTCAAGGGTCCGCAGGGCGGCCTCTATGGCCGCAACGCCATCGGCGGCGCGATCATCATCACCACCAAGAAGCCGACCGACGAGTTTTCGGGCAACATCACCGCGGGCGTGGACAATGGCTTCGGCTATTTCCTGCGCGGCGGGATCAGCGGCCCGATTGCCGAGAACGCCTATTTCCGTGTCGCCGGGTCCTATTACAACACCGACGGGTTCATCGAGAACACTTTCCTCAATGAAAAGGCCGATCCGGTCGAGGATTTCTCCCTTCGCGCCAATCTTCTGGTGGAAGCGACCGACCGGCTGACCTTCGACCTGCGCGGCAGTGTCAACCAGCTGCGTACGCAGGGCCTGTATTACAACATCGTGGGTGATGTGAACACGGTGGCGCCGGTGCGGGTCAACAACCCCGGCCAGAACGATCGCGATATCTACAACACCTCGCTCAAGATCGAATATGCGGGCGATAATGCGGTGCTGACCTCGGTGTCGTCCTATGACACGCTGACCGAAGTGCTGACCGGCGATGCCTTCGATTTCCAGCCGATCCCCGACAGCTTCTTCTTCAATCTGTTCGAATTCCTGTTCGGCCCCGGCAACGGCTTTGACCTCAACCAGAGCCAGTATCTGAACGTGAAGGCCTTCAGCCAGGAAGTGCGGCTGGCCTCGCCCGAAGATGGCCGTCCGTTCAACTGGATGGTCGGCGGCTATCTGATCGATACCACCCGCTTCATCTCGACCGGCAACATGATCGACACCGGCAACGGCGTCTTCCCCGTGTTCCGCAGCCCTTCGACCAATCCGCTCAACCCGCAGTTCTCCTATCTGGCCGATGGTCAGGACAACTTCGCCTGGGCGCTGTTTGCCAATGCGGGCTATGAAATCACGCCGGAATTCCGCGTCGATGCCAGCTTGCGGTATGACCGTGACAAGCGCCGCCAGACCACGCTGACCCCGCAGGCCTTCCTGCCGGTGGTGCCGGGCGTGCCGCAGGCGCAGAGCGGCGAAGTGCGCACCGCGGTGTTCGATGACTGGCAGCCCAAGATCACCCTGACCTATGAACCGACCCCCGATCTGACGCTCTATGGCGGATACAGCCGCGGCTTCCGTTCGGGCGGCTTCAACCAGACCGGCGTCGGTGCCGAAGCGGTCAACAACGCCATTGTCGGCGTGGGCGACATCTTCCGTGCGGAAACCGCCGATACCTTCGAAGTGGGCGCCAAGGCCCAGCTTGGCCCGGTGCGTCTGGCGGGTGCGGCCTACACCACGCTGTCGAAGAATTCCTATTTCTTCGTTTTCCTGGCCCAGTCTTCGACCCAGAACCTCGGCAATATTCCGAAGACCCGTCTCACCGGTTTCGAACTGGAAGCGACCGCCGAAGTCGCGCCGCATTTCGATATCAACGCCGCGATCGGCGTGACCGACAGCGAGATCAAGGAATTCCCCGATGCGACGGTGATCGGCAACGAAGCCCCGCAGATCTCGCGCTATACGCTCAATCTCGGCGCGCAATATGCCGGGCCGATTTCGGACAGCCTCGATGGTCTGCTGCGGATCGATTACCGCCGCACCGGCAAGACCTGGTGGGAACCGTTCAACACCACGGTGCGCAACCCTGTCGACATCGTCGATGCGCGTGCGGGTGTGACGATGGACAACGGCGTGTCGATCACGGCGTTCGCCAGCAACCTTTTCAACGAAATCTACAACGCCGAATTCTCGCCGGGCGGCTTCGTGTTCCGCGCCCGGCCGCGCCGTTACGGCGTTGAAATCGGCTTCAAGTTCTAAGGGAAGGCAAGAACCAATGACCAAGGTGCTGGTGCTCTACTATTCGAGCTATGGCCATATCGAGGCGATGGCCGCTGCGGTTGCCGAAGGCGCTGCCAGCGTCCCCGGCACCGAGGTTGTGGTGAAGCGCGTTCCCGAACTGGTGCCCGATGATGTCGCCGCTGCGGCCGGCATCCGGGTGGATCAGGCCGCGCCGCTCGCCGATCCGAACGAGCTGGCCGATTATGACGCGATCATCTTCGGCACGCCCACGCGGTTCGGCAACATGGCGGCGCAGATGCGCAACTTCCTCGACCAGACCGGCGGGCTGTGGTTCACCAAGGCGCTGGTCGGCAAGGTGGGGAGCGTGTTCGTCTCCACCGCCAGCCAGCATGGCGGGCAGGAAACCACCATCACATCGTTCCACACCACGCTGCTGCATCACGGCATGGTGATCGTGGGCCTGCCCTATACCTTCGAAGGCAATGCCGAGATGAACGAGATCAGCGGCGGCACCCCCTATGGCGCGAGCACGCTGGCTGGTAATGACGGCAGCCGGATGCCGAGCGCCAACGAACTGGCCGGTGCGCGCTTCCAGGGCGCGCATGTCGCCACCATCGCGGGCAAGCTGGCCGCCTGACACTTCACGGGACTGACGGAGAGAGCAACATGACCAAAATTCTGGCGAACCGCCTCCACCACACCGCCTATGTGACCAAGGATCTGGAAGCGACGCGGGCCTTCTACGAGGACATCCTCGGCTTCCCCCTGATGGCGACCTATTGCGAGAAGGACGAGCTGTTCGGCAAGGAGCGCACCTATTGCCACTGCTTTTTCGAACTCGCCGATGGCTCTGCGCTGGCCTTCTTTCAGTTCGCCGACCCTGACGATCAGGCCGAATTCGGGCCGGAGATCCCGTCCAGCCCCTTCATCCACATCGCCCTGCAGGTGGACAAGGACGCGCAGGACGAACTCGCCCGCCGCATCGCCGCCGCCGGTATCGTGGAGCCGCAGACCTATGTGCTGGAGCACGGCTACTGCAAGTCGGTCTATGTCACCGATCCCAACGGCATGATCCTCGAATTCACCCACGATGATCCCCGCGCCGAGCCGCTCGATGCCGAGCGCCGCGCCAGCGCGCATGCCGAACTCAAGCGCTGGCTGGCGGGCGATCACCACAACAACAACCCGTTCCGCGCCGCCGAAGCGGCCTGACGCGCGACCATGCTCGCCGCCCGCCTTATGGCAACCGACCGCGTGTGGCAGGGCGAGGTTGCGGTGGCGGGCGGCACCCTGCCGATCTGGATGGCTCACGAAGGGCCGGGCGAGGGCACGCCGCTGATCCTGCTCCACGGCTGGAGCCTGGATCACCGCATGTGGCAGCCGCAGCTGGACGGGCTTGCGCAGGACTTCTTCTGCGTCGCCCCCGACCGGCGCGGCTGCGGACAGGCCAGCGCACCACCCGATCTGCCGCGCGAGGCGGATGATGTGATCGCCATCGCCGATTTCCTCGGCTTTGATCGCTTTGCCCTCGTCGGCCTGTCCCGCGGGGCGGTGGTCGCGCTCGATGTGGCGCGCAGGTTCGGCTCGCGGCTGACCGGCCTTGTGGTGTCGGGCGCGCCGCTTCCCGCCCTGGTCGAGCGTGACGAGGTGATCGATCTCGATCGCTTCCGCGCCCTTGCCGCGGCGGGGGACATGGCCACCCTGCGCGCCGAATGGTCGCGCCACCCGCTGATGCAGACCCACAGGCCCGAAGCGCGGGCGCTGATCGCCGAAATCCTCGCCGGCTACGACGGGCGCGATCTGCTCGCGCCAAGCGATCCCCCCGGCTTCCCGCGCGAGGCACTCGCCATGCTGGCGATGCCGGTGCTGGCGATGACCGGCGCGCACGACACGCCATGGCGGCGCGACTGTGCACGGGCGCTCGCCGCCGTCGCCCCGCGCGCGCGGCACACCGAAATTCCGGGCGCGGGCCACCTCGCCAACGCCGATAATCCGGCGGCCTTCAACACCGCGATCACCCGCTTCCTTCAGCCAAAGGCCTGCCCATGACCACCTTCCGCACCACCCACGTCGGCAGCCTGCCGCGCCCCGAAGCCCTGCTCGATCTCGTCTTCGCGCGCGAAGGGGGCGAAGCGGTGTCCGAAGAGGCCTTCGACGCCGCGGTCGAGGACGCAACCGCCTATGTCATCAAGCGCCAGATCGAAGCCGGTGTCAGCATCGTCAACGACGGCGAACAGTCCAAGCCCTCCTACGCCACCTATATCAAGCACCGCCTGTCGGGCTTCGGCGGCGAGGCGGGGCAGTATGAATTTGCCGACCTCGAAGCCTTCCCCGGCGCCAAGGCCCAGGTGTTCGGCAACAAGGGCCGCGCCAAGCGTTCTGCCCCCGCCTGCACCGCGCCCATCGAAGTGATCGACATGGAAGCCCCGCGTATCGACGCGGAACGCCTGAAGCGGCTGGCAGGCGGTCACGCCACCTTCATGTCCGCCGCCTCGCCCGGCGTGACCGCGCTGTTCTTCCCCAATCAGTTCTACGCGACAGACGAGGAATATGTCTTCGCCCTCGCCGAAGGCCTGCGCCACGAATACGAGACGATCGCTGCGGCGGGCATCACCCTGCAAGTGGACTGCCCGGACCTTGCCATGGGCCGCCATGTGCAGTTCACGCAACTTTCCACCGAGGAGTTCCGCAAGCGGATCGGCATGAACATCGCCGCGCTCAACCACGCGCTCCGGAACATTCCGGCAGAACAGTTGCGGATGCACCTGTGCTGGGGCAACTATCCCGGCCCGCACCACTGCGACGTGGCGCTGGGCGAGATTGCCGATATCGTCTGGTCCGCCAAGCCGCAGACCGTGCTTCTGGAAGGCGCGAACCCGCGTCACGCGCATGAATTCGCCTTCTTTGCCGATCATCCGCTGCCGGGCGACAAGATCCTGTGCCCCGGCATGGTCGAACCGCAGAGCCCCTATATCGAACACCCCGAACTGATCGCCCAGCGCATCGGCCGCTATGCCGATCTGCTGGGGGCAGAGCGGGTGATGGCGGGCGTCGATTGCGGCTTTTCGGTCCACGCGGGCAGCAACGCGCTTGACCCCGAAATCGTCTGGGCGAAGCTGGCAGCCCTTGCCGAAGGCGCCGAAATCGCAGGCAAGCGCTACTGACCCGCGCCATCCCATCTTGACCGAACGCGCCGCTTGAGGCAGTGGCACGACCCTGCCCGGGCGGGTGTAGCTCAATGGTAGAGCAGAAGCTTCCCAAGCTTACGACGAGGGTTCGATTCCCTTCACCCGCTCCATAATCCTGAAATAGCCGCAGGAAACCGCCACTCCGGAGGCGGCATGCGCAACCTTCACCCACAGCTTCTCGCACGATGACCGCTGCGGCATGGAGGTTGATCAGGTCCGGCCTGCGGGATCACTGACATGGTCCGGCACAGCCATCTCGTGCACCGCGGCGCCCGATATCATTTTCGGCGAAGGCAACCTTGCCTTGCCAGGCGTATGCCTCCGCCATTGCCACCATTCCGATTGGCAGTTCATCAGTCCGGCGCCGTGCAGCCCTTGTCCGGGGATGTGAGCTTTCCCGAAAGGACCGAGCGCATATGCATCTGCATTGCTCCGGCCTCATCGCGGGCGATTGTCTCCGAGGTGACCTCGAAGGCCGATCCTGCGTAGTTTCCGCTCACTTCGACCCGCGCTTCTCCAGCGCCGCCGTCCGGTGGGTAGCAGGTAAGCACGGCCCGCAGGCTTCCCGCTTCGGCTTGCCACGTTTCGTAGCGGCACGCGCCATTCAGCCCATGAAAGACAGCGGCGGGAGGCTGGGATCCCGCCTTGGTGGCGATGCACACTTTGCGCGGTGTCGCGTTGGCCGGGTCGGCCGCAATCTTCCGCACCATCGGTTCCGGCAATCCGGGGATGGCGAGATGATCGATCTGCGTCGCGATCTCCCACATCCCCGGACCAAGAGGCTGTGCCTCTGCTGCGGAGACCCCTTCGTTGGCGCGCAATGCGGATCCGCCGCCGGGTGCTGCCAGCGCGGCTGCAATGATGATGGAGGCACAGGGCGCAAGCGAGCGAGCAAACAAGGCGGCACTCCTATCGGGGATTGCAAAGGCGATGACCCTTGTATTCATGGGCTTGCACGGCGTTGAGCGCCTCGCGCATTCGCGGGATGCCATGCTGGCATTGACCGCTATTTTTCAGCTTTCACTCCTCGCCCGGTGCCCGATATGGCCCGTTCGGGCGCGACATCCGTGGCAGGTGTGCAGTGATGAATGACGAGAACGATGTCCGACCGGCAGAAAGCGGGGTCTCTCCCTGCCGTCTTTTCATCGTGGAGGATGACGCCGCGCTGAGGGCCAGCGTGATCGAATGCATTTCGCAGGAGCCGGACATCGTGGTGGCGGGACAGGCCAACTGTCTTTCCGCAGCCCTCGAAGCCGTCGATGCCAAGGGCCACGTTGCGGATGTGCTGCTGGTCGATCTCGGGCTGCCCGACGGCTCCGGCCTCGACCTCATCCGGACGATCCGGCAAAGGGAATTGCCCGCCAAGGTGCTGGTCTTCACCGTGCTGGGCGACCGCAAGACGATCAACAATGCGCTGTCGGTGGGAGCGGACGGGTTCATCTTGAAGGACACCGATCCGGCTGAACTGGCACGCGCAATCCGCGCCGCGCGTGATGGCGGGGTGCCGATCAGTCCCAAGGCGGCTGCGCAATTGCTGCGCGCCTTCCGCGAACAGGCGGCGGCCGCTGCGATGACCGAGGCGACCAGACCAGCCGATGTCGAAGATTTCGGCCTCACCAGCCGCGAACGCGAGACGCTCGAGACGCTCGCCCGCGGCTTCACGCAGCGTGAAGCGGCCCAGATCCTTGGCGTGTCGCCCCACACCATCGTCAGCCACGTCAAGGCAATCTATCAGAAAATGGCGGTCAACAGTCGTTCAGAGGCCGTGTTCGAAGCGATCCAGAGCGGGCTGATCAAGATGGACCCGCGATGACCGCAGCCCCGCTCCAGAAGCCGTCCGCGTCCGCCGGTCGCGGAGGCATCATCCGCTTTGTGATCCTTGCACTGTGCGTGCAGGCAGCCTTCTGGGGCATTGCCCTGATGCTTCGCCCGCCGGTCGCCGACCAGCGGCTTACCCGGCACGCCGTGACGAACATCCAGCTGGAACAGCCCGGCGGCGTCCTTTCCGAGGCAAGCGGGCGGGCGGACTATTATCTCGGCACAGGGCCGAATGCGCGTTTCAAGGCACAGGTGCGGGTCGACCAGCCAGATCGGGGACTTGTGGTCTTCGCTCCGCGCTACAACCGCTGGGCCAGCCTTGCCGTTAACGGGCGCGCCATACCGATGTCCGATGCCCCTGCCTGGCGCGGCGGACGCCTTGGCGCGAAATGGGTGGTGCCGCCGGCGATGCTGCGTCAGGGCGACAACACGATCATTGTCGAGATCCGCCGGGAGTGCTGCAAGGCCTTCCTCTCGGGCATCATCGCTGCGCCCGGAGGAACCATCGACGATGCGATCCGGCAGTGGCGGTTGCAGGCGCTGATCCCCGCCTTCGGGGTCATGGTGCTCGGCTTTTTCGGGGCCGGATCCTGCCTGCTGTTGGCGATCGGGGCGACCTATCGCCGCGAAGCGATTGCGGCGGCGGCGGCCTTCGCCGGGCTGGCATTGGGCGGGTTGTGGCAGATCGACATCCTCACCCCCACCAGTGAACCGGTTTTCATCGCCGCGGGATGGTTTGCGCTGCTGCTGACCTTTTCGGGACTTGTTGCGCTGGTCGACCGGTGGTTTCCGGGCGGGCCGGGGTTTGACCGCTGGCTGGCGATGCTGGTCCCTGTCTTGGCGGTGCCGATCCTTGCGTCGGCATGGGCGACCGATCCACCGCCTGTGGCCTTGCGGACAGGGCTTGAGGTGTCAATCGTGCTGTTCGCCAATATCGCGATCATCTCATGCGTGTGGCGAGGGCTGGCAATCGACCGGGCGCGGTGGTCGCTCGATGCGGCGGTCGTGCTTCTGGTGCCGACCATCAGCCTTGCCGACATGATCGACAGTCTTGACCGGGACCCGCTGACGCTCAGCAGCGCGCCGCTTGGCCTGTTCGGCCTCGCGATCCTGCTCCTTCTGGGGATTGTCCGGCGCGGGCGGATGCTGTCGATGCGCCTCGAAAATGCGAACTTGCTCCTCGAACGGGAGATCAGCGCCAAGCAGGCCGAGATCGAGACCACCGCGAAGCTGCTCCGCCAGCGCGAGGCCGAAGCTGCAGTGCAATCCGAACGCGCGCGGATCATGCAGGACATGCACGATGGCATGGGCGGCCATCTGCTGTCGGTGCTGACGCAGGCGCGCAACCCGGCCGTCCCGCGCGAAGAAATCGAGGCGACGGTCGAACAGGCCATCACCGATCTTCGGCTGATGATCGACAGTCTGGATTCGGTCGGGGACACGCTCGATTTCGCGCTCGGGCAGTTCCGCGAGCGGGCCGAGGCGAAGCTGCGCGCGGCGGGGATGGAACTGGTGTGGCGCAATGATCTGCCCGGCGCCTATCTGACCCTGCCGCCGGGGACGATCCTCGCGATTTACCGGATCATGCAGGAGGCGATCAACAATGCCGTCCGCCATTCCGGCGCAGACCGGGTCGAAATAGGCATCAGCCTTCGCGAGGATGGCGCGGTGGTGATCGACATCCTCGACGACGGGACAACCGATCGGAGCAGCTGGAAGGCTGGCCGGGGGCTCATCAACATGGAGCGCCGCGCCGGCCAGATCGGCGGGCAGTTCAGCGTGACGGCGGGTGGCGGGCGCACGTGTGCCACGCTTGTCCTGCCCACCGGCTGAAAGCGGGAACCGGATGGGAGCCGCCGGTGCCTCGGCCATGCGGCTCCCGGGCCCGGTCGTCAGTCGACGCAATCCAGTGCCGCGCCTGCGACTTCCGCCGCTGCGCTCTTCTTGCCCATCAAGCCACCCAGCGCACGGACGGCCTGACCCTTCTTGCTCTTCTTGCAAGCCGCCTTGCCGCTGGTCTCGGCGGAAGCGGTCTGTTGATTGCCGGAGGTTGTGCCCGATGCCGTTTGCGGCACTGCAGTGCCGCGAAGTTCGACCATCAGTGGCGTGGTCGTAACGTCCCGCTCGGGGAAGGGCCTTTGCTTGGTTACGGTGTAGATGATGTTGACGTCCTGCATCGTCATGGATTCGATCTGCTGCCAGGTCAGACCGGTTTCACGCGAGGTGCACCATGCACCCAACTCCTCCAGTTCGTCAGACGCGCAGCCGCCGGCAGGGCGGGCACGGGAGGCAGGTGCGTTTTCGTAGATCGTGATGCAATGCTGGGCATTGCCTGTGGTGCGGTAGCCTGAAGGACAGAGCTGCTGCGGATTGCTTTTGGCAAGCACCAGACCGGCTGATTGCGGCAGGCCCGAGCTTGCCGTCGATGCCGGGGAGGACGACGCGCTTCCGGCGCTGCTGCTCTTGCGGCGCGCATAGGACTTGTCCTCGACGCACCAGCGACTTGCCCAGTCATCATAGCCTTCGGCACACTGCCCGTTGCGCGGGATGTGATAGATCGCCGGTGAACTGCCGGAGTTGGCGACACAGAAGTCCTTGTCGCTCGACCAGCCCGGAGGGCAATTCTTGGCCTGGCGTTCAATCCGGTTGCGCACACCTTGTGCATCGACTGGTTCCGGCACGATTGCCAGAACGGCAAGACCTGCTGCGCCGACAATGCCGGCTACGCCAACTCTCATCATTTCTAGTTCTCCATCCACCTCGCTTAAGGGGTGCGAGAGCCTAGGCGATCAACCGAAGCGGCGGCATGCCGCAATGACGGGATGCACAGTGACGAACAGACCCCGCAGCCGGCATCGCGCCGGGACTACGCTTCGGGCGGCCGCAACAGCGAGGGAAGGCGGGGAGGCGCGATTGACCTTCGAGCGAACTGCGGATTCCCCCTGAACCGGGGGTGGGCGCTGAAGAAGCTGAGTGATATCGGTCGCATAATTGACCGGCTCGAGCAATCAGGGGGTGAGGGTGAGGCGACAGATCGTCCGCAAGGCAGGCTTGCCGCGGCAGAACGTCTTGCGTGCAGGCTTGCTCTGCCATGTGCTGGCCTTGATGGCCGGTGCCGCCCAGGCTGCGCCATGCGGCCCGGTCACGCCGGTCAACCTTGAGCCTGCCGCGAACGCAGCCACGCCGCCTGCCGAATGCGACGAAGGCGGGATGGGCTGGCGGGGCGAGGGCGCGATCACGCTGTGGCGCTGCCCGCTGCGCTTGCCCGAGGGTGCGACCGACGCCGAGGTTGAACCAGACGCCATGACGGACGGCCTGTTTGTGCTGCGCGATGGCAAGGTGATCTATCGTCAGCCCGATATGCCCTCGCCTTGGGGGGCGGATGGCCTGATGCTGATGCGGGTCGAGTTATCCGGCGATGCAAGGCCCGAAATCCTGCTGGCGGCGCATAATACGTCAGGACAGGGCATGGGGGTGGAAAGCTGGACGTTGACGGTATTCGATGATTCATGGTCCGATCTCGGCACCCGGACCGAGGTTGCCGATTGGGGCACGGACGCATTCGTTCCGCGTGCCGATGGCAAGCTCGGTTGTGCCGTGCTGATCACGACATGGCGCGAGATGGAGGGCCCGGGGGATACGGCAAGTCTGCATTTCGTTGGTGAGCGTGCCGATGTCGGCGGCGAATTGTCGCGCTTCGATACCGGTCCCGAAGGGGACTTCGTCACCCGTCGCTATGACCGTCGCTTCGAGCGGGAGAGAGTGCGGGACATCGAACGCAACCGCGGGCCGCAGCGCGCTCCTGCCCGGTGGCTGCGGCGAGAGATCGCCCTGGCTCTGGCAGGCAAGGACACGCCGCAATGACTCTCCCTCGCGCTGGCATCGCATGCGGCCTTCTCGCCGTCATGCACGCAGCACTGACATTGTCCGCACAGGCGAGCCTCGGCGATCAGCCTGCGCCTACCCTCAAGCCGCAGCCCAGTGACCGGGATGCCCGCTTCGACCCGCATCCGCTTGTGTTCGGCACGGTGCATCAGGAACGCATCACTCCCGAAGATCTGACCGGCCCTGACGACGAGGATCGCCATCGCTGGCGCCTTGAAGGGAAAGCCGGGCAGGGCGTGCGCATCGACATCCGTTCGGGCGATTTTCCTGCGGACGGCTTTCTCATGCACAAGGGAAAGGTCGTCGCCTGGGCCGAGGCTGCGCCCACCCGAGCAGCCAATCCGGATGCACCGGGTGATGCATTTATAGAATATTTCCTGCCCGAAACCGGAACCTATGAGGTTGTCGTTCGCTCCAATGCCCAAAAAGGGCTCTATACCATTCAGGCGGCCGTCGGGCGCGAGCGGCCGCCAGTCTGGGCCCTATGGCCTGCAACGTCGCGCGAAATCTGGGGCAAGACCTCCAACCAAGGTGACGGAAACCCGGCCCAGAAGATTTACGTCTCCGGCGACGGCGCGCTCAGCTTCATCGTGCCTGTTGAACTGCAACCGAGCTATGACGGGTCCGGTCAGGTCCGCTTCGCCACACCGGATAATGCGTTTCGCTGCTTGCTGAAACTGAACAGGCAAGCCGGCCAAACCATGAGCAACGGCCAGCTTGCTATCAGGCAGAAGCTTCAGCTTCTGGGCCGTGTCGTCTCTGGCAGCGACACCCCCGGTGTCCGCAAGAATGTGTTCAATTATGGTATCACCCCGCTTGCCGCCAGCGCCGCAGGTGAACAACCACAGGCTGGTTTCCTGTTTGCAGCCTACACCGAGCGTGATCCGCAAAACGTCTTCGGCGAAGCGCCTGATCGCCCGATGGTTGACGGGGAACTGATCATCCCGATCCGTGGCAGCGATGTTGGCGTCACCTGTTCAGCCCCGCAAGCCTCTGCCGCCTGGATCGAAACCGCGCTGCGCGGCCTGCGCATCCACACCCCTGCCGGCGATATGCCTTGAGCGTGCTTGCATCACCCGAGACAAACCCGTCGCCCCGTTACCTTGTAAGGAGATCCCGGCCTTGCCACGTTGCTTGATCTTGCCGTCGTTTGTCGCTCTGGCTCTTGGCAGTGCGATGGCCTTGCCGGTCCATCCGGCTGCCGCGCAGGCAGGCACATCGGATCCCTTACCCGTTTGCCGGGCGTCCCTCGACAGTCTCGAAGGCGCGATGACCCGCGAAATGTTCGAACAGGCTGCCACGGAGATGGTCGAGGCAGGAGCGCCCCGCGTGCTAGCCTCGAAGCCTTCGCGCGAAGCGGTGGGCGCAGGGTGGGTCCTGCTCGTGATTGATCGCATCGCGGATGCGCAAAGGCATTGCCGGCTGGACCCCGACGCCCTCGATCGCTTCGGCGAAGGGGAGGTTCGCGATACGGTCAAGACGGCAGCGGCAATCGATCGGGCAACGTGCCGTGCACTTCTGCAGCGCATCCACGACAGCGCAAAAGATTCCTACATGCGCCGGAGCATGGGTTGGGCCGGCTCTCTCCGGGGCGAGGCGCAATTGCGTAGGACGCTGTTCGAGGATGTCTGGCCGATGTGTCCGGATATCGGGAGCGAAGAGCTCGTTAACGACACGCGCACCGCCACGTCCAAAGATCTGAGCACCGCGCCGGAGGCTGGGCAATGATGCGCCGCAGCCCTGCTTCGCGGGCCATGCTCACGCTCGCCGCTTTGCTGGGCACGGCCGGCCCTGCCTTGGCACAGGCACCCGCCTCCCCTGCCAGCGATGAGCATGGCGAGATCGAACTGGCGAGGGAGCTCGCGCAGTTATGCGGCCAGGCAGGCTATTTTCCGCAGCATCTGCTCGATCAGGCTGCACGGATGCGCTACCCCGGCTCGGCCGAAGAAAAGCAGGTCACCCGCGAGGCGGCCGCTGCCCCGGCCTCGCAGGGTTCGCTGGCAGATCGCGAAAGGGCCGTGCGCAACCGCCTGCGCCAGGACCGGATCGCCCGAGCGCGCGCGCTCGGCTGCGGCGAGAGCGCCGCTCCGGTGCTGACCCGTGGCCGCGATTTTCTCAATGTCGAACTGGCAGCCATGCTCAAGGCGCTCGATGTCAGGATCCAGGTCTATGGCGACAAGCTGAGCGAGGAGGAAATGGCCCTGGCCGGCGCGGCGCAGGCCAATCTCGAGCAGGTCTACCAGCAGGATGTCGGTGAGGTCTACCGGATCGGCGGGGCATTGGCGCAGGTCCGGGAAACGGCCGCGTTCGGCCGCTTCGACCCGCAGACCCCCTTTGTCCGCTTCATGTCGGTGGACAGCCCCGAAAGAACCGGTCTGTTCGCCGCGCTGCGGTTTCAGTCGGCGGCTACCGCTGCGGGCTGGACACCGCAGCTGCGGTATCTTGGCTACAGCGCCAAGGAAGGTTCGGGCATGAGCCGGGTGATCGAACTGATCCGGCGCAGCGCCGGCACGGGGCCGACACCATCCCCGACAGCGCGGCTTGTGGGCGGGCCGCGCAGAATTGCTGTCAAACCGGGTGCAGGCAGCACCGCGATCCGTGCCGATGCCGTGCTGATCCGCGAAGCAGATGGCAGCCTGACGCTGGCACTCTACGGCGACAAGGGCGTCGCGGCGCTCCGCAGCGCCGGTCTGACGCTCGATCTCAGCTGGCAATGGGACAAGCGCGCCAGCAGCACGCAGGTGCCTGATCAGGAATGTGGGTGGACCGTCTGCCTGCGCCTGCCGTCCGATACCGGCGCGCGCATGGCGGCAGACCAGGGCTGGCAAACCGTGACCGGCAAGCTGCGTGCCGCCGCCACGGCCAACGACCCCAAGTCTGACATCCGTTTCGATTTCACGCGCGCCGATTGGGAAAGCGGGCGAGAGAACGCCTTGTGAGGAACCGCGCGATGCCGACCAGACTGATCGAAACGACCCGCGCCCCGCGCTGGTGGCGCAAAGCGATCCGGCAGTCTGGCTGCGCGAGATGTGGGTTTCATTGTCGAGCCTGAAGGTCGGTCACGACCCCATAAGCTCGCAACCCAGGCACACCGAGCGCGGCGGGCATCCGGTTCATTCAGCGGCCCATCTGGGGGCCTCCGAAAGCCTGGGTGCAAGACACGACAATATCGATCAGGATATCGCGCCGGGAATTGGCTTGTCTTCGCCTTCAGGCGAGCGTCTGTGCCGCCTCCACCCGCCATCTGCCGTCTGTGTCTTCGCGCAGGGTGAAGTGGCAAGCGGTGAACCGGGCGATCAGGGCCATGGCGGTGCGGGTATGTTCGCTCGGCTTGACCGTCGTGAAGGCGCCGCCGCCGGCAAAGGCGAAGGGCAGCAGCAGCTGATCCTGCAGGAACGGCCCGGCAAACGCGCCTGAGGCGAGGTAGCCTGCCATGCGCTTTGCCGCTGTCTTCGCCAGACGCTCGGCAGGCACGCCGATCTGGCCGAAGGTGGACATGACCTCGGTCACATGCTCGCATTCCGCCGTGATCAGCAGCGCATTGCCCGGGCCGCGCTCGGCGGGCAGGTTGACGGGGATGAAGGCGTCATCCGGCCAATCGGCCAGCACCTTGCGGGCGGCCTTCAACTCACGTTCGGCGATGTCGGAAGGGAGTCCGGCCACCAGCGCCTCGACCTTGCCGCCCTTGAAGGCGCCGCGATCAAGGCATTCGATGGGTGCGAGCGGCGCGGGCGCGATGTCGAGCACGATCCGTCCACCGCCACGCGGGTAGAAGCCGTGGCGCTCCAGTGTCACCGACAGGCGCGGGCCCATCCGGCTGAGCACCGGCAGCAGGGTATCGCGGAGAAATTCGAAGGGCGGGGCCGAGGACGCATGGGTTCCGCCCTCGATCACGATGCGCGAGGGCGCGTCTGCCAGCACCAGTGGCACGAGCACGGTCTGCACCACCAGCGCGGTTGAGCCTGCCGTGCCGATAGCGAAGTGGTAGTCCCCCGGCACAACCGCGCCGGGCCGGAAGGTCAGCTCGGTCGAGCCCACCGCCAGCCCCGAACATTCCGCCGAACCGATCGCTGCCGCTGCCTCAAGCGCGGTGACATGCTGGCGCATCAGGCCGGGCTTGGCCCGCCCGCCGCGAATCCTGGTGATGGTGAAGGGCTCTCCCGTCAGCAACGAGAGCGCCGCCGCATAGCGCAGCACCTGCCCTCCGCCTTCGCCTTCGGAACCGTCGATAGTGATCATGTGTCAGTCTTTCGAAACTCGGTATTGTTCGGGTCGGGCACGAAGATCAGCGGTGTCCAGCAGTCCGACTGCATGGTGCCGACTTCTGCCTTGCACAAGCGGCACACCATGTTTGGCCCGTTACAGCCATCCAGGCCGCAGCAACCCGCCAGGCGGCGAATGTCCCGCGTTTCCTTTATTGCGGCCTCGAAGTCCCGGGGGTTGGCCCAGAACTGCGGGGTAAATTCAAGCGGCGCCGGGTGTGCGGGATCATGTGACCACTGCAAGGGCTTATATGATTTGAACGCCATCCCGGGATCGCAGACTGGCTGTGCATCATTGAGAGGCGGCGGCGTGACAGCAGGATCCTTGGTGGACAGCACCGTGATCTCGCCGGTCAGGGCGGTGCCGCAACTCGTGCAATGAAACACGCCCTTCATGGCTTATCTCCCCAAATGGCGGCGTGAAGGGCGCTAACCCTTCACGCACACCACCTGCTTCAGCGTGTGGACGATTTCCACCAGATCGGCCTGCGCGGCCATCACGGCTTCGATCGGCTTGTAGGCCTTGGGCGTTTCGTCGATCACGCCCGCGTCCTTGCGGCATTCCACCCCCGCCGTATCGGCGAGGTGTTCGTCGAGTGTCACCAGCTTCTTGGCCTCGGTGCGGGACATGATGCGTCCCGCCCCGTGCGAGCAGCTGTTGAAGCTCTCGGGGTTGCCCAGCCCGCGCACGATGAAGCTTTTTGCCCCCATCGAGCCCGGAATGATCCCCAGCGTCCCCTTGGCCGCACGCACCGCCCCCTTGCGGGTGACGAGCACGTTCTCGCCGAAGTGATGTTCTCGCGTCACGTAGTTGTGATGGCAGTTCACCGCCTCGCACTCCGCATCGAAGGGCTTGGCGATCTGTGACCGTAATGCGTCGATCACATGCGCCATCATCACCTGCCGGTTGAGCTTGGCGAAGTCCTGCGCCCATTCGACCGCTTCGACATAATCGTCGAAATGGTCGGTCCCTTCGGGGAAGTAGGCGAGATCCCGATCGGGCAGGTTGATGTGCCACTTGCGCATGTCCTGCTTGGCGAGTTCGATGAAGAACGTCCCGATCGCGTTACCCACCCCCCGCGAGCCGGAATGGAGCATCACCCACACGCGCTGTTCCTCGTCGAGGCACAGTTCGATGAAGTGGTTCCCCGTCCCCAGCGTGCCGAGGTGCATGAGGTTGTTGGTGTTGCGCAGGCGCGGGTGCTTGGCGACGATCCGGCCGAAGCGTTCGGCGAGCTTCGCCCAGGCGTCGACCACCACGCGGGGCGGTTCGCCCCACGCGCCCTTGTCCCGCTTGCCGCGCCCCACGGTGCGCCCGTGCGGCACCGCCGCTTCGATGGCGGAACGGATGCCGGCAAGGTTATCAGGCAGGTCGCTGGCGGTGAGCGAGGTGCGCGCCGCCATCATCCCGCAGCCGATATCGACGCCAACGGCCGCCGGGATCACCGCGCCCTTGGTCGGGATCACCGAGCCGACGGTTGCGCCGATCCCCACATGGACATCGGGCATCGCTGCCACATGCCTGAAGATGAACGGCATCTGCGCCGCGCGGGCAAGCTGCTCGCGCGCCTTGTCGTCGACCGGCACGCCGCGGGTCCACGACTTGATCGGCACACCGCCTGCCACGTCCTGAAATTCGTAAGTCGTGTCGGTCATCGCAAAATCCTCTGCCAGGTTCCGGGCGGCCGGCCCATTCCGGCCGCCCTTGGTCCTGCTGCTTGCCGGGTGTTCGACGGCCCGGCATGAATGATACAGCATGGGGCGTGCCAAACTGGCCGGCTGTGCTGCGAGATTGGTGTAAACATCTGTTGATCATAGTGAAAATCCGGAGCGACCAAATCGACAGGACAGGCTCAGGCATGGCAAATCGGATATCATTGTATCGCCAACGATAAAATTGTATCGTCCCTCTCATGCGCCCCACCACACTCATCGGCTTTCTCGGCTCCACGCTCGATGCCGGCCCCTTTACCCCGGCACGCTGGAACAAGTGGCGGCCCTCGGTCAGCATCTGCATGCAGGAAGACCTGCGGATCGACCGCTTCGTGCTGATCCACGGCAGCCAGCACGCCCGCCTCGCGGCGGCTGTGGCAGAGGATATCGCAAGCGTCTCGCCCGAAACCGAAGTGACCCCGCAGGTGATGGACTTCGCCGATCCGTGGGATTTCGAGGAGGTGTACGGCAAGCTGCTCGATTTCGCGCGCGGGTTCCCCTTCGATCCGGAGGCGCAGGATTATCTCGTCCACATCACCACCGGCACGCACGTGGCGCAGATCTGCCTGTTTCTTCTCACCGAGGCGCGCTACCTGCCCGGCCGCCTGCTCCAGACCCAGCCCCAACGCGGCATGTCGCAGCCGCTCGGCACGTGGGACGCGATCGACCTCGATCTGTCACGGTATGACAGCATCGCCACCCGCTTCGCCGAGGCGAGCGCCGAGAGCGCGCAGTTTCTCAAGAGCGGGATCGACACCCGCAACGCCGCCTTCAACCGCATGATCGACGAGATCGAACAGGTCGCCTCGCGCAGCCGCGCGCCGATCCTGCTGATGGGGCCGACCGGCGCGGGCAAGAGCCAGCTGGCGCGCAAGGTCTATGAACTCAAGAAGCTGCGCCATCAGGTCACCGGCCCCTTCGTCGAGGTCAATTGCGCCACGCTGAAGGGCGACGGCGCGATGTCGGCCCTGTTCGGGCACAGGAAGGGCGCCTTCACCGGCGCGGTCGCGGATCGCCCCGGCCTGCTCAAGGCGGCGCACAAGGGTGTGCTGTTCCTCGACGAGATCGGCGAGCTGGGGCTGGACGAACAGGCGATGATCCTGCGCGCCATCGAGGACGGGCGCTTCCTGCCGGTGGGCGCGGACAGCGAGGCGGCGAGTTCCTTCCAGCTGATCGCGGGCACCAACCGCGATCTGGTGCAGGCGGTCGCCGCCGGGCAGTTCCGTGACGATCTGTTCGCCCGTCTCAACCTGTGGACCTTCACGCTGCCCGGCCTTGCCGAGCGGCGCGAGGATATCGAACCCAATCTCGATTTCGAGCTGGACCGTTTTGCGCAGGCCGAGGGCACCCGCGTCACCTTCAACCGCGAGGCGCGCGAGCGCTATCTCGCCTTTGCGACCAGCGCGGCGGCGGTGTGGGCGGGCAATTTCCGCGATCTGGCCGCCAGCGTCACCCGCATGGCGACGCTGTCGCCAGCCGGGCGGATCGATGCCGAAGCGGTCGAGCGGGAAACCGCACGGCTGGCGAGGCTGTGGCAGGGTGAGCGCAAGGGCGGCGATGGGCTGGACGGCCTGCTTGGGGCAGAAGCGCTCGCCCGGATCGATCCCTTCGACCGCGTGCAGCTCGATTATGTCGTCACCGTGTGCCGCCGCAGCGCCAGCCTCGCCGAAGCAGGCCGCACGCTGTTTGCCGCCTCGCGCCGCGAACGCCGCTCGACCAATGATGGCGACCGGCTGCGCAAATATCTGGCGAAGTTCGGGCTGGACTGGGCCGCGGTTGCAGGCCCGCTGCACGGCTGACCGCTGTCAGCGCGGTTGCTTTGTTGCCGGTGCTGGACAACACAGCAGCGCATGAATGCAGCATACGTTCCCGCCTGGCGCTTTGCGGTCGATCGCGGCGGCACCTTTACCGATGTTGTCGCCACCACCCCCGATGGCCGGCTGGTGACCGCCAAGCTGCTTTCGGACAATCCGGCACACTATCCCGACGCCGCAAGCGAGGCGGTGCGGCGGCTGATGGCAGAGCATGGTGAAGCCCCGATTGCCGAACTCAGGATCGGCACCACGGTCGCCACCAATGCGCTGCTCGAACGCAAGGGCGAGCGGCTGGCGCTGGCAATCACCCGCGGCTTTGGCGATGCGCTGCGGATCGGCACACAGGCGCGGCCGCACATCTTTGCGCGCCATATCGTCCTGCCCGAACAGCTCCCCGCCGCCATTGTCGAAATCGACGAGCGCATTGCTGCCGATGGCACTGTGCTGCGTTCGCTTGACGAGGGTGCGGCCCGCGCTGCCTTCAGCGCCCTGCGCGCCGATGGCTTCGATGCCCTTGCCATCGTGCTGATGCACGGCTGGCAGCACCGCAGCCACGAGGCGCGGCTGGCGGCACTGGCGCGCGAGGCCGGATTCGCGCAGGTGAGCGTCAGCCACGAGGTCGCCCCGCTGATCCGGCTGGTGCCGCGCGGCGATACGACGGTGGTCGATGCCTATCTCTCCCCCGTGCTGCAGCGCTATACCGATAGGCTGGCAGCCAGCCTGCCCGCCACCGGCGCGCTCCGCTTCATGCAATCGAACGGCGGGCTGGCCGAGGTCGGCGCGTTCCGGGGCAAGGATGCGATCCTGTCCGGCCCGGCCGGCGGCGTGGTGGGGATGGTGGCGGCGTGCGAACCGCTTGGCCACAGGCGGCTGATCGGCTTCGACATGGGCGGCACCAGCACCGATGTCGCGCATTATGCGGGCGAGGTGGAACTGACCGGCGATAGCGTGGTGGCGGGCGTGCGCGTCGCCGCGCCGATGATGCAGATCCACACCGTGGCGGCGGGAGGCGGTTCGATCTGCCGGTTTGACGGATCGCGCTTCCGCGTCGGGCCGGAAAGCGCCGGTGCCGATCCCGGCCCGGCCTGTTACCGCAAGGGCGGGCCGCTGACCGTGACGGACTGCAACCTGTTTCTCGGGCGGATCGACCCCGCGTTCTTTCCCGCCGTGTTCGGCCCGGATGGCGACGCGCCGCTGGATCTCGCGGCCGCCCGTGCACGGCTGGAGGAGGTCGCTGCCACTCTGCCGCAACCCCGCCCGCTAGAGGACATCGCCGAGGGTTTCCTCGCCATCGCCATCGACAACATGGCGGCGGCGATCCGCAGGATTTCGGTCGCGCGCGGGCATGATGTGACCGCCTATGCGCTCGCCTGCTTTGGCGGGGCCGGAGGTCAGCACGCCTGCCGTGTGGCGGATGCGCTGGGGATGGAGACCGTGCTGGTCCACCCGCTTGCCGGGATGCTGTCGGCCTATGGCATCGGGCTTGCGCCGGTGAAGGTGATCCGCGAGCGCACCCTGATGCGGCCGCTGGGCGAGAGTTTCGCGGGCGAGCTGGCGGCGCTGGAGGCGCAGGCACGGGGCGATCTGCTGGCGCAGGGCATCGCTGCCGACGCGATCACCATCGCGCCGGTCGCCCGCCTGCGCTTTGCCGGAAGCGACAGTCTGCTCGCCATCCCTTGTGACGAAGCGGCGGTGATGGACGCGGCCTTCCGCCAGCTTCACCGCCAGCGCTTCGGCTATTCCGACGCCGATGGCGCGATCATTGTCGAGGCGCTGAGCGTCGAGGCGCGCGGCGCAGCGGGCGGGCTGGCGGCGGCGAGCGCCGTCCCCGAAACGCTGGCAGACGTTGCGGCGCTGCTGCCCGGCGACTGGCCGGTGATGGCCCGCACCGCGCTGGCCGAAGGCGATGTGGCAGACGGCCCGCTGCTGATCATCGATCCCGGATCGACCACAGTGGTCGAACACGGCTGGCAGGCGCGGCGGGCGCACGAGGGCAGTCTGATCCTCACCCGCACAACGCCGCTCGCCCGCGAACGGGCGGCGGGCACGGCGGTCGATCCGGTGCGGCTGGAGATCTTCAACAACCTGTTCATGGCGATTGCCGAGGAAATGGGCGTGGTGCTGCAATCCACCGCGACGTCTGTGAACATCAAGGAACGGCTCGATTTCTCCTGCGCGCTGTTCGACCGGCACGGCGCGCTGATTGCCAATGCGCCGCACATTCCGGTGCATCTGGGCAGCATGGGCGACAGCATTGCGCGGGTGATCGAAGCGCGGGGCGCAGGCCGTGACGGGCGGGGCTTCCGCAGGGGCGATGCCTATGTCCTCAACGATCCCTATCGCGGCGGCACGCACCTGCCCGATATCACGGTGATCGTGCCGGTGTTCTATGGCGCGGAAGGCGACGAGCCTGACGCCTTTGTCGCCGCGCGCGGCCACCATGCCGATATCGGCGGGATCGCGCCCGGATCGATGCCGCCCGAAAGCCGCACCATCGCCGAAGAGGGCGTGCTGATCGACAATCTGCTGATGGTTGATCAAGGCACCTTCCGCGAGGCGGCGGTGCGCGAGGTGCTGGCGGCAGCGGCGTTTCCGGCGCGCAACCCGGATCGCAACCTGTCCGACCTGCGCGCCCAGCTCGCCGCCTGCACCCGCGGGGCGGAGCTGCTGGCGGGCGCCGCGGCAGAGCACGGATCGCAAGTGCTCGCCGCCTATATGGACCACGTGCTCGCCAATGCCGAGGAAAGCGTGCGCCGCCTGATCGGCGGGCTGGAGGATGGCGAATTCGCCTATGCCATGGATAATGGCGCGACTGTCAGTGTCGCGATCCGGATCGACCGGCAGGCGCGTTCGGCGGTGTTCGATTTCACCGGCACCTCTGCGCAACTGCCCGATAATTTCAACGCCCCGCGCTCCATCACCCGCGCCGCCGCGCTTTATGTGCTGCGCACGCTGATCGACGATGCGATCCCGATGAACGACGGTTGCCTCAGACCGGTGACGCTGGTGGTGCCCGAAGGCTCGATGCTGAACCCGCACCCCGGCGCGGCGGTGGTGGCGGGCAATGTCGAGACCAGTCAGGTCGTCACCGACGCGCTGTTTGCCGCCACAGGCCGCCTCGCGCCCGCCCAGGGCACGATGAACAACTTCACCTTCGGCAATGAAGCCCACCAGTATTACGAGACGATCTGCGGCGGATCGGGCGCGGGGCCGGATCACCCCGGCACCAGCGCGGTGCAGACCCACATGACCAATTCGCGCCTCACCGATCCCGAAATCCTCGAAACCCGCCTCCCGGTGCGGCTGGACGCGTTTGCGATCCGGCGCGGATCGGGCGGGGCAGGGCGGCAGCGCGGCGGTGACGGGGTGGTGCGGCGCGTGACCTTCCTTGAAGCCATGCGCGCCAACATGCTGGCGAACCGCCGCAAGGTCGCGCCGCGTGGCCTTGCGGGCGGGGGTGATGCTTTGCCGGGGCGCAACTGGGTCGAACGGGCCGATGGCTCGCACGAGGAACTGGGGGCAACCGGATCGGCACAGATGCAGCCGGGCGACAGTTTCGTGATCCTGACGCCCGGCGGCGGGGGCTTTGGAGAGGCAGAGACATGAATTACTGGCCGCTGGCGGGGATCGCCATCGTCGTTCTGGGCTTTGCCCTGCGCTTCAATCCGTTGCTGGTGGTGGTCAGCGCGGCGCTGGCAACCGGCGTGCTGGCGGGGCTCGATCCCGTCGCCGTGATCGAGGCGCTGGGCAAGGCCTTCAACGACAACCGCTACATCTCGGTCACCTGGATCATCCTGCCGGTGATCGGGTTGCTGGAACGCTACGGCCTCCAGCAACGCGCCCGCGCCGTGATCGAAGGGATGCGCGGGGCGACGATGGGCAAGCTGCTGGTCGCCTATCTCGCCTTCCGCCAGATCGCCTCGGCACTGGGGATGAAGGATATCGGCGGCCACCCGCAGGCCGTGCGCCCGCTGGTCGCACCGATGGCCGAGGCGGCGGCGGTCAAGACCCACGGCGATCTGCCCGAACCGCAACGCGACGAGGTCAAGGCGATGGCCGCTGCGACCGACAATGTCGGGCTGTTCTTCGGCGAGGACATCTTCTTCGCCATCGCCTCGATCCTGCTGATCCAGGGCGTGTTCGAGGCGGCGGGCTACCCGCTGACCCCGCTGGAACTGTCGGTCTGGGCCATCCCGACCGCGATCTGCGCCTTCGTGATCCACGCAGGGCGCATCCTCGCCTTCGACCGGCGGCTGGGGAGGGGGCGGCGATGATCACCTATGAATGGCTCTATGTGCTGGCAGGCGGCGCCTTCGCGGTCTGGGCGGCGCTATCGCTGAAGGACGGGCGGCGCGGCAATGCCGCCTTCTGGGCGCTGCTTGCGGCCAGTTTCCTGCTCGGCAGCCACCTGTCCGATCTGGCGAACGGCGTGCTGGTGCTGGCGATGGTCGCGATTGCAGGGGCGGGCGGCCTCAAGCGCAGCGATCCGCCGACCACCTCGCCCCAGGAGCGGCAGGTTCATGCCCTGCGGCTCGGCAACCGGCTGTTCCTGCCCGCGCTGGTGGTGCCGCTGACCGCAGTCGCGGGGACGCTGCTGTATAATTACACCCCGCTGGGCGAGACCGGCCTGTTCGAGGCGCGGCGCGAAACGCTGATCCTGTTCGGCATCGGCGTGATCGCCGCGCTGGCGGGCGCGTGTATCTGGCTGCGCCCGCCGCTGCTGGCCCCGGCCGAGGAAGGCCGCAGACTGCTCGATTCGATCGGCTGGGCGGCAATCCTGCCGCAGATGCTGGCAGCGCTGGGTGCGGTGTTCGCGCTTGCGGGGGTGGGCGAGATTATCGGGGGGATCGCAGGCAGCATCATCCCCGAAGGCAGCGTGTTCCTGACCGTGGTGGTCTTTGCCGCCGGGATGGCCCTGTTCACGATGATCATGGGCAATGCCTTTGCCGCTTTCCCCGTCATGGCTGCCGCCATCGGCATCCCGCTGCTGATCGAGGGGTATGGCGGCGATCCCGCGGTGATCGGCGCGGTGGGGATGCTGGCAGGGTTCTGCGGCACGCTGCTGACCCCGATGGCGGCGAATTTCAACATCGTGCCCGCCGCGCTGCTGGAACTGAAGGACCAGAACGCGGTCATCCGCCAGCAGGTGGGCACCGCCGTGCCGCTGTGGGCGTGCAATGTCGTGATCATCTATGTGGGGGCCTTCCTGTTATGGAACTGACCGAGGATATCGCCCGCAACTTTGCCCGCATCGCGCTGGGCCATGTGGCGCGGCCTTTCCCCTACAAGGACGATCATGTCTTCACCGGCGAGGGCGATCTGCGCCTGCCGCAAGACGCGCATCCGGTGTTCTTCGGCAGCTTCGACTGGCATTCCTGCGTGCACGGCTGGTGGACCCTGCTGACGCTGCGGCGGCTCTATCCCGCCATGCCCGAGGCGGCTGAGATCGAGGCGCTGGCCGAGGCGAGTTTCACCCCCGAGAAGCTCGCGGTGGAACTGGCCTATCTCGACCGGCCTTCTGCCCGCGGGTTCGAACGGCCCTATGGCTGGGGCTGGCTGCTCTATCTGCATCACGAGGCCGAACGGCACGAGGATGCAGAGTGCGGCGCACGGCTCGAACCGCTGGCGCGGGCCTTTGCGGCGCGGTTTCGCGATTACCTCGGCATCCTCACCTATCCGATCACCGTCGGCACCCATTTCAACACCGCCTTCGCGCTGGTGCTGGCGCGGCGCTGGGCGGAGCGGCGCGATCCCGGACTGGTGATGCTGATCGACGATTGGGCCACCCGTGCCTTTGCCCACCGGCGCGATTACGCGGGGTGGGAGCCGGGGGGCGATGAATTCCTCTCCCCCGTGCTCAGCGCCGCGCTGCTGATGGGCGAGGTGCTGCCGCATCTCGCCTTTGCGCCGTGGTTTGCGGCGCTGGTGGAGGACAATGGCTGGCTTGGGCGCGAATGCCGCCCGGTCACCGTGTCCGACCGCAGCGACGGCAAGATCGCCCATCTCGACGGGCTGAACCTCAGCCGCGCATGGTGCCTGCGCGGCATTGCGACGGCGCTGGGGCGCAGCGCGCCGCAAGACCCGTTGCAGCGCCTTGCCGAAGATCACCTCGCCGCCGCGCTGCCCCATGTCGAAGGCGACTACATGGGCGAACACTGGCTCGCCAGCTTTGCCCTGCTGGCGTTGCTGCCGGAAGCGCGCTGAGCCGACCTATTCCGCGATCCGCCGCGTCTTGCCGATGGCGGCGGCGCGGATGTCGGCCTTGTGGAAGGGCAGGCGGTGCCATTCCTTCCTCGCATAGGCGCGGGTCTGGTCGGCGTAGTGCGGCGAGGCGGGGTTGGTGGACTGGCTGTAGCTGAGGATCGCGTCCGCGACCGGGCCCCTGTCGTCAAAGCCGACGATCTGGATGTAGCTCGTCCCGTGCACCGGCACGAGGCCGCCGCCGGCAGGGGCCGGGCGGGCATCCTGATAGTTGAGCACGCCTGCGGTGCCGGGGCCGCCGTGGACGGGAATGCGCTCTCCGCCCGCAGGCCAGTGCTGCACGCTGCCCCATTCGGCGTCGAGCGCGATGCCCGCCGCGTCGAGTTCCGCCACCGCTTCGGCCAGCGCCGCGAGCAGTCTTTCCCCCTTGGCCCCGTCAATCGCCAGCGCGCGCGGGGTATTGACCGGGTCCGCCGGATCGAACGGCACCTGCCACAGGCCCGGCAGCTTGCCTGCCCTCGCCCAGAAAGCGCGGAACAGCGCTGCGCCCTTGCTGCCTGCCTCGAAGCGGCGATCCCACCCCGCCAGCGCCGCGCAGCCGCGCACCACCGCTTCGGCAGGTTCGCTTGCGGTCGTGCACAGCACCGCGATCTCGCCCGCAGTCATGTCGGCGGCGAGGGTCTTGTTGGCGAAGGCCATCGCCTTGGCGCGGGCATGATCGATCTTGCCGCTGGCGAGCAGCGCCTCGGTCTCGGTAAAGTTCGAACGGCTGCGCAGCGTCAGCTCCGCCGCGTGCTTGCCGAGGATCGGCGAGAGCGCGCGGTGGGGGATGCGCGGATTGCTCATCCAGTAGGAATCGTTCGAATTGGTAAGGTAATCGCGGCGGATCGTGGCAGCCTGATCGCTGGCAGGCATCAGGCCGGGTTGTGCGGTGCCTTCGGCCACATCCCAGTCACACGCCGCACGCGACCCGTCGAGCAGCGTGGCGAGCTGCGCGAACAGGCCCGAAATCGGGGTTGAACAGGCCTTGATCTTGTCCGCCGAGACATTCGGCACGGCTGTCACATCGGCGTGGAGCGCATCGCCATGGCGGTCGGATGCGATGGTGTTGACCCACGGAATGCCAAGCGTCTCGCTGACGGCCGCCTTGATCTCGCCCACCGATTTCGCCTGCCCGATCTTCAGCCAGGTTTCGATCCCGCGCAGGTTGCCGCGGTTGGCATCCTTCAGCGCGAAGGCATTGGCGGCGCTCCATGTCACGCCCGATGCCGGGATCACCACCACCTGTCCGAAGCGGGTGGAATAGAGCGTGCGGGTGACATCGGGCGTCCCATCGGGCATCGGCACGGTAACGCTGCGCGGTTCCATCGCCACGCTTTCGCCGTCGACCATGTAGCGGGTCGGGTCCGCCGGATCGAGCGTCAGCTGGTAAAGCGTGAAATGGCGCGCTGCGGTGACGGTGTGGGTCCAGGCGATGTCTTTGTTGAAGCCCAGCGTCGGCATCGGCGTTCCGGCAAGGCCCACGCCCATCACGTTGTAACCCTCGGGGCCGGTGACATGCATCTGCCAGAACCGGCTCGGCCCGTTCCACGGGAAGTGCGGATTGCCGACCAGCAACCCGCGCCCGTCCGCCGTCGCCTCGCCCCCGAACGCCCAGCCGTTGCTGCCGATGCCAAGCTCGTCGGACCGCGGGAAGGTGCCATAGGTGCTGGCGGCAACCTTGGCCTGCGCCGGGCCGGGAGGGGCCGCGTTGGCGATGCCGGGGGCCAGCGCGAGCGAGGATGCCAGAAGCATCTGCTTTTCGGTCAGCCGCAGCATGTCGTCCATGGTGATCGGGCGCACCCATGGCTTGCCGCGACATTCGGCAGGCACCCCGTCAGCGCCCGCATCGCGCAGGAAACGGTTGTAGCCCGCGACATAGCCCTCGGCCAGCAGCTGTGCGGCCTGCGATTGCCGCTTCACACCCTCGCGCAGCGCGGGAAGGTCGATCATCCCGCGAAAGAATGTGTCGGACGACAGGTTGTCGACCTCCTGAAAGCCCAGCGTGGCCTTTGCCTCCGGCCCGAAATGCTTCGATCGTTCGCCCGCGATCGTGGTGAATTCCTCGGCCAGCAGGCACAGGTTGTCCTCGGCATAGGCATAGGCGACGCCGTAGCCGACGCCCTGCCAGCTGCGCGCCTCGATATGGGGGATGCCGTAAGTGGTGCGGGTGATGCTCGCCTCATACCGCTTGCCCGCCGTCGCCCCGGTGGCTGGCATAACCAGAACCGCAGCCGCCGTTGCCGCCCAAACCGCCTTGCGCATCATAATCCCTCTCCGCACACCCCTTATCGGGTTTTCGAGCGAAACCTATCGGCGCGGCGGACAAAAGAAAAGGGCGCTCTGCCGCAGTGGCAAAGCGCCCTTCTCCGGGTCGCACTTCGGAGATCAGGCGATCAGAACGCTGCCGTGACCGAGAACACCACGGTCGCATCCGAAATCGACTTGCCCGCGAGCGTGGCGAAGTTCGGGCGGATGAGGTTGGCTTCGGCTTCGGTGATGTCGGTATCGACATAGGCGACCGACAGCGTCAGGCCTTCGATCGGGGCGATGTCCGCGCCGATCAGCCAGTCGAAATAGGTGCCGGTGGGCGCGATGCTGGTGCCGTTCGGGCCAAGGCCGGGGTTGCCGTCCGAATAGCCGATATGGGCCTTCAGGCTGATCGGCGTGTCGGCAATGCCATAGACCGCGTCGGCGGCGAGGTAGAGGTTGTCTTCCTTGTCACCCGGATTGGCCGGACCGACCACGGGGAACGCATTGCCCAGCGCTTCCTGCTTGGGCGCATAGGCGAGCGTTGCCATCAGCGAGACCGGGCCGACATCGCCCGACAGCTTGGCATAAAGCTCGGCAAAGTCGGTGGTGTCGGCACCGCTGGGATACATGAACCAGGTCACGCCCATGTCGAGCGTGCCTTCGCCGACCGGCAGGGCGTAACCGGCGAAAATGTCGAGCTCCATGTTGGCGCCGCCGAAGGTGCCCCAGCCCGCGAGGTTCGAACCCCAGGTGCCGACATAGAAGCCGCTGGCGTGGCTGACGGTGAAGCCGCCCTGGATGGCCATGCCTTCATCCGATTGCGACACGCCGCGGAAACGGTAATCCGATGTCAGCGTGGCGCTGCCCGAAATGGTGATCGCGGGCTCGGGCTCGTCGGCCTGATGGCTGGCGGTTGCCATATCGACCGGCGCAATGGCGCGGAGCGATACGACAGCGTCTTCGCTGATGGTGATTTCGGTGTCGTCAGCCGGAGCGGCAATGGCAGCTTCCGTCTCACCGGCAAAAGCGGGAGTGGAAACGAAGGCGACGAGAGCGACGGCCGAGGCAGCCGAAGCAAAACGAATGGACATAAGGAACGCTCCATAGAGAGGTTTGGATCGTTCCACCTGCGTGCTGCGCAGAAGATTTTATCCGGTGAATCGGGTTTCCATCACAGCGCTGTCATAATCTCCCATGCTGCACCTGCGCACAAAGATTATGTGCAGGCAGGCTTTCACATTATCTTCTTGCGTGGCGGTTCTGCAACAGTTTGAAGATTGCGAGACACGAGAAGCCGAAGATATCGGCACGCTTCGCTGGCTTGCCACGCCAAACGCAAAAGGGCGCTGCCATCCGGCGGTAGCAGCGCCCCTTCGTGCATGATGCAGTCAGCCTGTCAGAAGGTGAAGCCTGCGGTCAGCTTGTAGAAATCGCCGTCATTGCCGCTCTCGACGTCGGCACCGGCGGTGAAGCGGACGAAGAAGCCGTTGCTGGTCTTGAACTGCACATAGGGGCCGACCCATTGATACACCCGCGCGGTCCCGCCGCCGGGGAAGGTGTTGCGGGTGTTGCTCAGCAGCTCGTAATGCGCACCGGCCGAAACCTTGTCGCTGAACTTGTAGCCTGCGTTGATCCAGGTGTGCAGGAAGTCGAGCGCCGCGTTCTCGTTACGGTTGCGAAGGGCCGCATAATAGCCGCCGTAATATTCCGCTTCGAAGGTGTCGTCGGAATAGTTGATTGTCAGGCTCGGCACGATGCCGTCAGCAAAGTTGCCGCCGCTGCCGGTCGGGTTGCCCGCGTTGTTGACCACCCCGCCCGAAAGCAGCGCGCCATTGGTGATGCCGACCTGCGGCTTGATCACGAAATTGCCGCTGTAGATCGCCGCGCCCACGCCGAATTCGGTCCACAGATCGGAGCCGAGCCCGGTGCCGAAGGCGTCGGTGGTCCAGATGATCCCGTAGAAGCTGAAATCCACATTCTCGCTGACCGGGATCAGCCCGTTGAAGGCGGGGTAGAAGCCGAAGAAAGAATCCTGGTTGAGCGTGACAGTGAAGCTGTCCGAACGGCCACCCTTGCCATCATCCTGTGCGGCGGCTGCCGCGGCGGCGAGCACCGCGCTGCTGACCACGACTTCGCCGTTGCCGACAACGGCAAGGCCGCTCGAGGTGGCCGAACTGATCGGCAGTGCGGGTGCTGCGGCGGCGGTCAGATCGAAATCTTCCGCGTTGTGCTTGCCGGCGACCTGCGCCGAAGGGACGATGGCTGCGGCGGCTTCAACCGCGATGCTGTCCGGACCTTGCGCGAAGGCCGGAGCCGACAGGGCGCAAGCCAGGGTCAGCGCCGAAGCGGCGCAAGCAAATCGAACTGTCATAGGGAACGCTCCTGATTGAGAGGTGGGATCGTTCCGCCCTGCGTGCCGCGCCGGAGCCTTCTTTTGTTAGGAACGGGTCTCGTTCACAGCAAGAAAAAGCAATAACGGCTGGCCGCAGCCGCACAATTCGAATTGTTACTTTGCAACACAGATTACTTCTATTGTGTTGCACCAATGAAACAAATTAAACTTATGCGATATATTATTATTCAAATATCGTATGACTTGAAGGTTTGCAGGTAAGCCTGTCCTATCCGGCTCGCAGGCTCTCCATGTCGATGACAAAGCGGTATTTGATGTCGCTCGCTTCCATCCGGTCATAGGCGGCGGCGATGTCCTGCATCCGGATGATCTCGATGTCGGGCAGGATGTCCTTGTCGGCGCAGAAATCGAGCATCTCCTGCGTTTCGGCCAGCCCGCCGATGCCGCTGCCGGTCAGCACCTTGCGGCCCAGCAGCACGCCGGTGTGCACCTCGGGCATCATGTCGATCATCCCGACCAGCACCTGCACCCCGTCGATCCGCAGCAGGTGGAGATAGGGCGTCACATCATGGCGCACGGGAATGGTGTTGAGCACCATGTCGAACGTGCCGCGCGCCGCCTTCATCGCGTCCTTGTCCGAGGTGTTGAGGAACGCGTGGGCGCCCAACTTCTCCGCATCGGCACGCTTGCTTTCGCTGCGGGATAGCACGGTCACCTCGGCGCCCATCGCCGCCGCCAGTTTGACCCCCATGTGCCCCAATCCGCCAAGCCCTGCGACCGCGACCTTGCTGCCCGGCCCGACCTTCCAGGTGCGCAAGGGGCTGTAGGAAGTGATCCCGGCGCACAGCAGCGGCGCGGCCTCGGCCATCGGCAGGGCGTCGGGCACCTTGAGCACGAATTCCTCGCGCGCGACGATCCTTTCGGAATAGCCGCCATAGGTGGGCGAGCCGTCGCGCCGGTCGGTGCCGTTATAGGTGCCGGTCATCCCGCCTGACTGGCAATATTGTTCGAGGTCCGCCTCGCAATGGGCGCATTCCATGCAGGCATCCACCATGCAGCCGATCGCCACCCGGTCGCCGACCTTGTGGCGCGTGACGCTCTCGCCGACCGCGCTGACAATGCCGACGATCTCGTGACCCGGCACGATCGGATAGGTGGTCCGGCCCCAATCGTTGCGCGCCGAATGCAGGTCGGAATGGCAGATGCCGCAATGGGTGATCTCGATCAGCACGTCGTCATGACGCAGACCCCGGCGGGTGATCTGCATTGGCCCCACGCCAGAATCGGGCGCCGTCGCGCCATAGGCGCGGGTGGGGTATTCGTTGGTTGCAGTGGCCATGTCCTGTTTCTCCTCGTCATCGCGAGCGGAGCGACGCGATCCATGGGCTGACGTTTCCGCAGGCGGCAATGTTCGTTCATGGATTGCCACGTCGCCTGCGGCTCCTCGCAATGACGACGCGGGAAAAGTGCCTTACTTCGGCGGCATCCGGATCGCCCCATCCAGCCGGAACTGGTGGCCGTTGATGTAGCTGTTGCAGGCGATCTCCAGCACCAGCGATGCGAATTCCTCCGGCTCGCCGAGGCGCTTGGGGAAGGGGACGGAGGCATTGAGCTGCGCCCACATCGGCGGGTTGCGATCCTTCATCCCCAGCATCAGCGGAGTGGCGAAGATGCCGGGCATGACCGAGTTCACGCGGATGCCCAGATCCATCAGGTCACGCGCCATCGGCAGCACCAGCCCGTTCACCCCCGCCTTGCAGCTGCCGTAGATTACCTGCCCGATCTGCCCGTCCTGCGCGGCGACGCTCGCGGTGAGGATGATCGCCCCGCGCTCGCCGTCGTCATTGACCGGTTCCGCATTGGCCATCCCCAGCGCCGAGATGCTGGCGACGCGGTAACTGGCGACGAGAATCCCTTCCGCCCCGAAGGCGTAGTCTTCAGTAGGAAGGCGCTTGTAGGCCCCGCTCTCCTTGTCCCAGCCCAGCGTCTTGCCGCGTTTCGATGCCATGGCGCAGTGCAGCGTCACGCGTTCCTGCCCGTGGGCGGCGCGGGCGGCGGCGAAGCCTGCCTCGACGCTCGCCTCGTCCATGATGTCGACATGGTGGAAGGTGCCGCCGATGGCCTTGGCGTGGGCCTCGCCCGCTTCGTCGTTGATGTCGAAAATGGCGACTTTCATGCCGGCATCGGCAAAGGCCTGTGCGCTGGCCTTGCCCAGCCCGCTTGCCCCGCCGGTGACGACGGCGGCCATGCCCGGTTCGATCTTCATCGCTGTCCTCTCCTGATATGTTTTGCCCGAGGTTAGGCGTTCGCAGGGCTCAACGCCAGCTCTCCAATTTGCGGCATTCCTGCAACAATTGCACCTGTCTCCGATCCGTCATTGACCGGTCGCCAACCTGTCACGGCGCAGGCCTAGGGGCCGCCCCGATACCGGCCGTCATCATGGCCAGAACAGGGGAACTTCACGATGATCCGCACCCGTCTTCTCGCCGGCAGCGCCGCGCTGGCTCTCACCACCGTTCTTGCTGCACCGGCCATGGCGGGCGAAGTTGCTGGCACGGTCGTCGATGCCAGCGATACCGCAGGCTTGCGCGCGGCCGAAGTCGTGATCGAGGAGCTCGGCCGCCGCACCGTTACGGGCGGCGATGGCTCGTTCGTGTTCAACGATGTGCCCGCGGGAACCTATACCGTTACTGCGCGGTATGTCGGGGCCGATCCGGTGCGGTTCACCATCGACGTGCCGGAGGTCGGGACAGTCAACCAGAACTTCGTCCTCGGCACGGCGGGGAGCAACATCCTCGTGCTTGGTCAAAGTGCCAACCTTGCCTCGGCACTGTCGCGCAAGCGCGCTGCCGATGGCGTGTCCGATGTGCTGACCCGCGACGCGATTGGCCAGTTCCCCGATCAGAACGTGGCCGAATCGCTTCGCCGCCTGCCCGGTATCAACGTGCTCAACGATCAGGGCGAAGGCCGGTTCGTGACCGTGCGCGGGCTCGACCCCAACCTCAACGCGACCTCGCTCAACGGCGTGCGCGTGCCTGCTCCCGGTATCGATGAACGCGGCGTGGCGCTCGATGTGGTCTCTTCTGAAATCATTGAATCGATCGAGGTCAAGAAGTCGCTCACCCCTGACATGGACGCCGATACCATCGGCGCTTCGATCGAAATCAAGACGACCAGCGCCTTTGACCGCAAAAAAGACCTCTACGTGGCCAAGCTGGGCGGTAGCTATAACGACTATTCGGGCGCGCTGACCCCCGACGTCGCGTTCGATTTCGCAACAAAACTCTCCGACAATTTCGGCATCACCGGCGGTCTGTCATACTACAACCGCGAATTCGAAAGCGACAACATCGAAGCCGATGGCTGGCAGCAGGACGGCGGCCTGATCTATGCCGAGGAAGTCCAGTATCGCGATTACGATGTCGAGCGTGAACGTATCAGCGCGACGCTCGGCTTCGATGCGCGCGTGGGCGAGCACACCGAGCTCTATCTCAAGGGTGTCTACAGCGAATTCAACGATCAGGAGTTTCGCCGGGATGTGATCTTCCGGCTCGAACGCGCCAATGTCTCCGGCAGCGGCGACAATGCCCTGTTCAACGACAGCAACGGGGCCAGAATTCAAATCCGGCGCCGCGTGAAGGACCGCTTTGAATCTAGCCGTATCCGCACCGTGGTGTTCGGCGGCGAAAGCCGGCTCGGCGCGCTCAAGGCCGATTATGCCATGAGCTGGGCCAAGTCGTCGGAAACCAAGGACGGCTCGCTCGACCCGACCCGCTTCGATGCCAACTTCCGCAATTCCGGGATGGCAATCGCGTTCGATTACAGCGATCCGCGGGTCCCGCTCTATTCGGTCACCGGTAACAGCGCCGGCTTCCTGAACCCCGCCAATTACGGGCTTAACTCGATCGAATTCACCGAAACTTCGCTGGGGGAGGACGAGGAGTTCGCCGCGCGGTTCGACCTCGGCTACGAAATCTACAGCGACGCCGGAACGCTGACGATCCAGGGTGGGGCCAAGGCGCGCTGGCGCGAGAAGTTCTTCAACGGGCGGTTCGAATTCTGGGAGAATGACGATCTGACCCTCGCCAATGTCCTCGGCGCCGGGCAAACTTATCGTCTTGCCGACATTTCCCCGCTGCCCGGCTTCACCGAGGCGACCGAGTTCTTCAACGCCAATCGTGGCGCCTTCGAGCTCAACCAGATCGACACCGCGCTTGCCAGCAATGTCGAGAACTTCTCGGTCGATGAAGACATCTTCGCCAGCTACCTCCTTGGCCGCTGGGAAAGCAGCAAGCTGCTGGTAATCGGGGGGGTGCGTTACGAGCGGACCTACAATAGCTTGACCGGCAATCTGGTGCAGCTGGTCGAGGAAGACGGCACCTTGCCGGGCGGTGGTATCGCGACCGAGGACACCGTGCTGGTCACGCCCACCAATCTCGAGCGCAACTATGATCACTGGTTGCCCAGCCTCAATATCCGCTACGCCGCGCAGCCCGATCTGATCCTGCGCGCGGCGGCCTATCGCAGTCTCGTGCGACCGAATATCGGCGATCTCGCCCCGCGTACCATCATCGAGGATGACGAGGCCGAGGCTGGCAACCCCAATCTGGTGCCCTACGAAGCGTGGAATTTCGACGCGACGATCGAATATTACATGTCGAACAACGGCGCGATCACCGCCGGCCTGTTCTACAAGGAAATCGACAACTTCATCTTCAGCCAGCGGATCACCGATCCCGATCCGCTGCTGGGGGTTGATATCACCCGGCTGGATACGACGCTCAATGGCCGGACGGCCGAAATCTTCGGCGTGGAACTCGGCTTCTCGCAAAAGCTCGATTTCCTGCCCGGGCTCCTGTCGGGCTTCCTCGTGCAGGCCAACTACACCTTTACCGATGCCAAAGGCCTGATTTCCGATGGCGATATCGACGACATCACCGATACGCCGGCGTTCCGCGAAATCACCCTGCCAAGCGCGAGCCGCCATACCTTCAACGGCGTGCTCGGCTATGAAAAGGGCCCGGTGTCGCTGCGTCTGGCAGGCACTTACCGCGACCTGTACCTCGACGAAATCCAGGGCGGAGCCGACGAAGACCGCATTGTCGACAGTCTCTTCCAGCTCGATTTTTCGGGCCGTTACAATATCAACAAGAACTTCCAGGCCTATTTCGAATGGGTCAACATCAATGACGCCGAATACTTCGCCTTCAACCGGCTGGGCGGGCGGCAGAATGTGCTGCAATTCGAGAAATACAACTGGACCATCAAGGGCGGCATCCGTCTCACCTTCTGACGGGAAGCGATCATGATCAGACCCTTCCAAGGCTTCGCACTCGCATCGCTGGGGATCGCTGCCGCCTGTGCGACGGTCCCCGCGATCACCGGCGATCCGGCGGTCACCGTCATGGCGAGCGCCGAAACCCCGCCCGTCGGCACCGTCAATGAGGACGCCGCCGATGATCCGGCGATCTGGCGCAACCCTGCCGATCCGGCGGCGAGCCTGATCGTGGGCACCGACAAGAAGGGCGGGCTTTACGTCTATGACCTGAAAGGCGCGCAGAAGGCCTTTCTGGCCGCGCCCGGCATGAACAATGTCGATCTGGTCGAACTGGGCGATGGCACGGTGGTGGTCGCGGCGAGCGATCGCAGCGATCTGGCGAACGGGCATATCTTCCTGGCGCTGCTCGACCGTTCCAGCGGCGCGCTGACCCCGGCGGGCAGGGTCGCGGTAGGGCCGGGCGAGGCTTACGGCATCTGCATCGACAAGCCGCAATCGGGCACCGTCGCGGGCAATGCCTTTACCGTGTTCAACGCGCCCAAGAACGGGGTGATCTACCGCACTGTCGTGACCCGTTCGGCGGGCGGCTTTGCCGGCTCCACCACCACGCTCGCGACTGTCGCCACCCAGCCCGAAGGCTGCATCGCCGATCCGCGCACCGGCACGCTCTATATCGGCGAGGAAGACGCAGGGCTGTGGGCGATCGATACCGCCACCGGCACCAAGCGCCTGATCGCGGCCGTGGACAACAGGCTGCTGGTCGCCGATCTGGAAGGTCTGGCACTTGCGCCCGAAGGCACCGATGGCGGCTATCTGGTCGGATCATCGCAGGGCGACAATGCCTATGCGGTGTGGCGCCTGCCCGATCACGCACCGGTGGGCCGCTTCCGCATCGCGGCGGGCCGCTTCGGCAGCACCGAGGAAACCGACGGGATCGAGCTCGACAACCGCGATTTCGGCCCCGACTTTCCGGGCGGCATCTTCATCGCGCAGGACGGGGTGAACCCGCCCCATGCCCAGAACTTCAAATATGTCCGCTGGCATGCCATCCTTGCCGCACTGGGAGAGCGGCAGTAGGGTCATGGGCATGACTCACGCCATCACGATCTCGCCCGACCGCCGCCGTTTTCTGGGTGCCACCGCCTCAGCCTTTGCCGCGCTGGCGGCGAGCGGCTGCATGACGCGCAGCGGCGCGACCGCCACCGCGCCGCGCGCTTCGGGCGGATTTGCCGGTTACGGCGCCTTGGGCCCCGATCCGGCGGGGCTGATCGATCTGCCGCAGGGCTTTTCCTACCGCGTGATCTCGCGCCTTGGCGAAGCCATGGATGATGGCCGCAAGGTGCCAGACCGTGCCGACGGGATGGGCTGTTTCGCAATCGGTAACGGCGAAATCGCGCTGGTGCGCAACCACGAACTCCAGCCGCAGCACGATGCGGGCGGGCCGATTGCCAAGGGTTTCGGCAAGCGTGGTGGCAAGTTTGTGCCCGGCGGCACCACCACGATTGTGCTCGATGCGGCGACGCTGGCGGTCAAGCGCCAGTTCCGCAGCCTTGGCGGCACGATCCGCAATTGTTCGGGCGGGGTCACACCTTGGGGCAGCTGGCTGACCTGCGAGGAGGCCCCGACCGGCCCCGGCCAGCGTTATGGCGACGGGCTGGAGCGCAATCACGGCTGGGTGTTCGAAGTGCCCGCATCGGCGCGCGGGCTGGTCGATCCGGTGCCGCTGACCGCAATGGGCCGCTTCAACCACGAAGCCGCCGCGGTCGATCCGGCCACCGGCATCGTCTACCAGACCGAAGACCGCGACGACGGGGTGCTCTATCGCTTCATCCCCAAACTGCCGGGCAAGCTGGCCGAGGGCGGGCGCTTGCAGGCGATGGTGATCGAGGGGCTGGCCGATACCCGCAACTGGACCGGCGCAAGCATGATGGTGGGCAAGCCCTATCGCGTGTCGTGGGTCGATCTGGATGATGTCGAAGCGCCGAAGGACGATCTGCGCCTGCGCGCCGCCGCTAAGGGCGCCGCGCTGCTGGCGCGGGGCGAGGGGCTGCACATGGGCGTCAATCGCGGGGTCTCCGAAGTCTTCGCCTGCTGCACCAGCGGCGGCGCGAAGCAGCTGGGCCAGATCCTCAAGCTGACGGTCGGTCAGGCGGGCCAGCCCGACACGGTCACGCTGTTCTTCGAAAGCGAAAGCACCGACCAGTTCAACTATGGCGACAATCTGTGCGTTGCGCCGAGTGGCCACCTGATCGTGTGCGAGGACCAGTATACCGATGTGGTCGACAACCACATTCGCGGTATCACGCCCGATGGCCGCGCCTATGACGTAGCGCGGCTGAAAGCGCAGACCGAACTGGCAGGCGCGTGTTTCTCGCCCGATGGCAAGTGGCTGTTCATCAACGTCTATTCTCCCACCGCCACACTGGCGATCACGGGGCCGTGGGCGGCCTGATCCGGCGTGGACGGGTTCCTGCTGTCGCTGCTGCTGGTGTTTGCACTGGCACTGGGCGGGCGTGACCAGTGGCTGGTGGCGCAGTGGTCCGATGCGCTCGGCAAAAGCGCGGCGCTGCTGGCGGCGGGCGTCGCCTGCGCGATCGCCAGCGCTGCCGCGATGGCGTGGCTTGGCGCCGAATTTGCCGCGATGCTGCCGCGCCGCGCCGCGCAGATGCTGGTCGCCTTCGCGCTCGCTGCCGCAGCCTTCGAACTCGGCTGGCCGGTGCGCAACAAGACGCCTGAGGAGCCGACCCGATCGGTTGGCGCGATCGCGATCGTTCTGCTCGCGCGCCAGATCGGCGATGCGGCGCGCTTCGTGGTCTTCGCGCTGGCGGCATGGACGGCGCTGCCGGTGACCGCCGGGCTGGGCGGAGCGCTGGGCGGGGCGGCGGCGGTGACGCTGGGATGGAGCATCGGCGCGCGGGGCCTTGCCCGCTGGCCGCTGCGCCCGCTGCGGCTGGCGATGGCGGCGGGACTGGTTGTTGCGGCGATCTTCATCGGATTGAACGCCCGCTATACCGCCTATTGATCGTTTTGTTCGATCATTGCGAATTGGTTTCTTCTGCAACCAAATGCGGATTGATCCGTTATAATGGCAAGCATGGAAGCGGCAGTCAGTGCCGCATCGCCAGTAATAAACGGAGGAATATATGGCCGAAGCCAACACCAATTCGAAAGCCGCGCTCGTGGGCGAACTCAACGGGCTTCTGGCGGATCACTTTGCGCTGTTCATCAAGACCAAGAATTTCCACTGGCATGTAAAGGGCCCGCGCTTTCGCGATCTTCACCTGCTGTTCGACGAACAGGCGCTGGAAGTGCGTGATCAGATCGATCTGATTGCCGAACGCGTGCGCAAGCTCGATGCCGAAACCCTGACCTCGCTCGGCAGCGTGGCGCAGGCGACGCAGATCAGGGATCAGGACAGCGCCACGCTTTCGGCAGAGGACATGATCGCCGAACTGCTGGCCGATAACCAGACGCTGATCGCCCGGCTCAAGGGTATGAAGGAGCTTGCCGGACAGGCGGGCGACAATGCCACCGACGGCATGCTCGACGACTGGACCGACATGGCCGAACAGCGCGCCTGGTTCCTGCGCTCGCTGCTCGCCTGATCCTGCGCGCATAGCTATCCATGAAGGGCCGTCCCTGTTGCCGGGGGCGGCCCGTTTGCTATCAGGTCGCCATGGCCAACATCACGATCATCGAAGGTGCGGAACCCTGCGCGATTGCCGACTGGCTGGCGGGGCATCTGGCAGGCAGCGGCGCGATCACCATTCCCGGCGGCTCCACCCCCTTCCCGATCCTTGCCGCGCTGATCGCGGCGGGCGGCGTCAACTGGACCGGCTGGCAGGTGTGGCCCAACGATGATCGCATCGTGCCCGAAGATCACGAAGCCTCGAACACCGGCAAGATCCGCGCCCTGCTGGAACCGGCAGGTGCGGTGATCATCGCGCTGGCCGAAGATGCCGCGCCGCCGCATTTCGCGCTGACATGGCTCGGCATGGGGCATGACGGGCATATCGCCTCGCTGTTCCCCAACACCGATCCGCAGGCCGGCGATCCGCAGGCCCTGCGCCGCCTGACCCCCGATCCGCTGCCTGCCCACGCCCCGTTCGACCGCATCACGCTGACGCTGCCTGCGCTGCTCGACACCGATGCACTGGTCTTCACGCTGGGCGGCGCGGCGGACAAGCGCGCCGTGTTCGAGGCGGCAATGCGCGGCGAGCACGATCTGCCGGTCGCCCGCCTGCTGCGCGGCGCGGAGCAGCGCGGCATCCCCGTTACTGTCTTCGCCTGATGCCGCAGTTTCTCCCCGCCCCGCTTCACCGCGCCTTGCTGCCGCTGGCGCACCGGCTGCGCCATCACTGGCGGCGCTGGCGCGGGACGCCGATTGCAGGGGTCAGCGTGGTGGTCACCAACCTTTCGGGCGATGTGCTGCTGCTGAAGCATTCCTATGGCCCCGATGTCTGGGCGCTGCCCGGCGGAGGGCTGGGCCGGAACGAAGACCCGAAGGCGGCTGCGGTGCGCGAAGTGCGCGAGGAACTGGGCATCACGCTGGCCCGGATCGAACCGGTCGCGGTGATCGAGGAGGTCATCTCCGGCGCGCCGCACACCGCGCATCTGTTTGCCGGAACCTGCGACCAGCACCCCCGCCCCGACAGGCGCGAGGTGACAGAGGCACGGTTTTTCCCCTCGCACTCGCTCCCCGAGCCGCTGGGGCGGACCACCCGCACGCGGATCGACGCATGGCGGGCGCGGGGAACGCTCTAGAGCAACCGCAACTGCGCTTCGTCGCGCGCCGGTTTTTCGTCCTCTGCACCTTCGAGATTGCCCAGCGTCAGCCCCATCAGCCGGATCGGCCCCCGCAGAGGCAATTCCGCCTCCAGCAGACTGCGGGCGAGCGCGGCGAACTGCTCGCGTCCGCTGACGAAATCAGGCAGCGAGGCGGCCCGCGTCATGATCTGGAAATCGGTGAACTTCAGCTTCAGCGTCACCGTTCGTCCGCGCACGCCGCTGGCCTCGATCCGGTCCCAGACGATGGCGATGATGTTTTCGAGCGTTTCGCGCAAGCCCGCGCCGCTGCCGATATCCTCGGAAAAGGTCCGCTCCCCGCCCACCGATTTGCGGATGCGGTGCGCGGCGACCGGACGCAGGTCGATACCGCGAGCGGCGCGGAACAAGTAATCGGCCATGCTGCCGAAATGCTGGCGCAGGAAGGCGATGTCCTTGGCCGCAAGGTCTGCGCCCGTGGCAATGCCGAGCGCCTGCATCTTGCTTTCCGCCTTCGGTCCGACCCCGTGGAACCGCCGGATCGGCAGGCCCGCCACAAATGCCGCGCCTTCGCCGGGGCGGATCACGCACATCCCGTCGGGCTTGTTCTGATCGCTGGCGAGCTTGGCGAGGAACTTGTTGTAACTCACCCCCGCGCTGGCGGTCAGCTGTGTCTTGGCGCGGATTTCCTGCCGGATCAGCGTGGCGATGCGGGTGGCGCTGCCGATGCCGAGCCGGTCTTCGGTGACATCGAGATAGGCTTCGTCAAGGCTCAGCGGCTCGATCACCGGCGTGTAGTGCTCGCACACCCGGCGGATCTGGCGGCTGGCTTCCTTGTAGGCATCAAAGCGCGGGCGCACGAAGATCAGATCGGGGCACAGGCGCTGCGCCGTGATCGAGGGCATGGCGCTCCTCACTCCAAACTTGCGCGCTTCGTAACTGGCGGCGGCGACCACCCCGCGCCCGCCCGCGCCGCCGACTGCGACGGGCTTGCCCCTGAGATCAGGATTGTCGCGCTGTTCGACGCTGGCGAAGAAGGCGTCCATGTCGACATGGATGATCTTGCGCAGGCCGGGCGCATCAAGGCTGTCATCCTGCGGTGCCGTGGACGTCATCCTTTCACAAATAGAACCTTGGGCGCGCCGAAGGAACTGTTGCTGGAACAATTCACACCGCCTGCCATTTTGTGCACATGCGAAAAGAACAGTGGTCTTCCGGCGAACCCATGGGCAAAGGCCCTGCCATGGCCACGCCCTCCGCCTCGCCTGCGCTTGCCCCCGTCGCGCCGCTGCGCAAAAGCCTCGGCGAGCGCGAGCTGATGTGGATGATGGCGATGCTGATGGCATTGAATGCCTTCGGGATCGACGCAATTCTGCCCGCACTCGATGCGCTCGCCGCCGATCTCGCGGTCGCGGGAAATGACCGGCAGTTCGTGATCGGGGTCTATCTGCTCACCGCAGGGATGGGCGCGCTGGTGCCGGGCGCGCTGGCGGACCGGTTCGGACGGCGGCCGATCCTGCTGGGATCGGTGGCGGTCTATATCGTGCTGTCGATCCTCTCCGCGCTCGCGCCAACTTATGACGCGCTGATCGCGGTGCGCGCCGCGCAGGGCTTTTTCGCCGCCGGTATCGTCGCCTTGCCGCCCGCGATCATCCGCGACCGCGTGGGCGGTGACCGCATGGCGCGGATGATGAGCGTGATCTTCGTGATCTTCCTGATGGTGCCCGCAGTCGCGCCGACCATCGGCAAGGCGATCCTGCAATTCGGCAGCTGGCGCGCAATCTTCGCGGCGAGCGCGGGGCTGGGCGTGCTGATGGCGGCCTGGGTCTTCGTCCGCCTGCCCGAAAGCCTGACGCCCGAGAATGTCCAGCCGATCCTCCCGCGCACCATCGCCGCCAATATGGGCCGGGCGCTGACCCTGCCGAGCACCTTCGGCTATGTCATCGGCTCCGCACTGGTGTTCGGCGCGCTGTTCGGCTTCATCAATTCCTCGCAGCAGCTGATCACCGAGACTTTCGGCGCCGGCGATATCTTCACCTATGTCTTCGCGATCTGCGCCGGATCGATGGCGCTGGCGAGCTGGTCGAACTCGCGCATTGTCGAACGCTTCGGCGCGCGCCGCGTCAGCCACACCGCGCTGTTCGCCTTCATCGCGGTGAGCGCGGTGCAGGTCATGTTCGCCTTCCAGCCGGACGAGAGCCTGTGGCAGTTCGTGCCGCTGATGGCGATCAACATGGCGCTGCTGGGCTTTATCGGCTCCAACTTCGGCGCAATCGCGATGAACCCGTTCTTTGCCATCGCCGGCGCGGCGAGCTCGGCGCACGGCTTTGTGCGGATGACCACTGCGGCGCTGCTCGGCGGGGCGATCGGCTATGCCTTCGACGGCACGGCGCGCCCGCTGGCGCTGGCGCTGCTGGCGAGCGGCCTTGCGTGTCTGGTGCTGGTCCTGTGGAGCGAAAAGGGGCGGCTGTTTGGGCCGAGCGATGCCGAAGCGGGGATGCGCGGGGAACCGGCGGAGTAGGCCCACCCCTAACCCCTCCCGCAAGCGGGAGGGGGACTGGTAGCGCTGATACTCCCCTCCCGCTTGCGGGAGGGGGCGGGGGTGGGTCTAGCGCTCGCTCTCCAACCGCCGCCAAGCCAGCCCGGCAAACTCGCACAGCAGTGGCCGCGTGTCGCGGGGGTCGATGATGTCCTCGACATTAAAGCGCTCGGCAGAGCGGAAGGGGGATGTGACCTTGGCCAGCCGTTCGCGGATTTCCTCCAGCAGAGCGGCAGGATCTTCGGACGCTTCCAGTTCCGCCTTGTAGGCGACCTCCAAGCCGCCCGCGATGGGCAGGCTCCCCCAGTCGCCGCTCGGCCAGCAATAGCGGTACTGGTAGCGGTCGGCATTGCTCATCGCGCTTCCGGCGATGCCATAGGCGCGGCGGAGCACCACCGACGCCAGCGGCACCGTGGCGCGGTAGATCGCGTTCATCGCGTTGACCCCGTAACGGATCGTCCCCGCCATTTCCGCCTCGCGCCCGATCATGAAGCCGGGGTTGTCGACGAGGTGGACGATGGGCAGGCGAAACTGGTCGGCGAGGCGCACGAAGCGTTCGACCTTCTCGCTGGTCTTGGCCTCCCACGATCCCCCGAGATAGCTCGGATCGGAGGCGATGACGAACACCGGCCACCCATCGAGCCGGGCGAGGGCGGTGATCGCGGCGCGGCCCCAGTGTCTGCCGATCTCGAACACGGTGCCGCTGTCGAACACTATGTCGAGACAGCGCCGCATCGAATAGACCTGCTTCGGATCGTGCGGCACGAGGCTGAGCAGCGCCTCTTCCTTGCGGTGGACCGGATCGGTGCACAGCGAGCGCCGCGCCGGTTGCCCCACATATTCGGGCATGAAGCTGAGGAAATGCCGCGCGCGGGCAAAGGCTTCGGCCTCGGAGGCGACCTCGTCATCGACCACGCCGTTGCGGGTGTGGATTGCCGAGCCGCCGAGCGCTTCCTTCGCCTCCTCGTGATTGGCCGCGCCGCCCTTGTAGGCCTCGCCAAGGCCATCCACCACGGCAGGGCCAGCCGCGAAGATCTGCGAGAGGCCCTTCACCATGATCGAATAGTGGCTGGCGACGGTCCGCGCCGCGCCGAGGCCCGCCGTCGGACCCAATGCCAGCGCCACAACCGGCACGGTGTCGAGATTGGTCACCACATCGCCCCAGCCGGGCACGGCGGGGATATAGGTCGCGCCGATTTGCTCCAGCGTCTTCACCGAGCCGCCGCCGCCGGTGCCGTCGATCATGCGGATGATGGGCAGCTTCAACTGATGCGCCATCATCTCGGCCTGCACCATCTTGCGCGCGATCCCCGCATCCGCCGCGCCGCCGCGGATGGTGAAGTCGTCGGCGGTGGCCACAACAGGCCGGCCATTGATCAGCGCCTTGCCGAACAGGAAGGGGGCGGGGGTGACGCTTTGGAGGTCACCGCTCGCGTCATACTTGGCGCTACCCGCGATCTTGCCGATCTCGCGGAAGGAGCCCTCGTCGCAAAGCGCCGCGAGCCGCGCGCGGGCGTCCATCTTCCCGCGCCCGTGCTGCCGCGCCACCTTGTCCGCGCCGCCCATCTGCTCGGCGAGCGCCTCGCGGCGGCGCAGTTCTTCGAGTTCCTTTTGCCACGACATCCCAATCTCCCACCTCGTCATTGCGAGGAGCCCCGCAAGGGGCGACGCGGCAATCCATGGCCGGACGGCGCGCCCTGTTGCGAGGTCAGGTGATGGATTGCTTCGCTTGCGCTCGCAATGACGAAAAGAGGGTAGCCCTCTTCGTCATCCCAGCGAAAGCTGGGACCTAGGGCCTCATGGTGCAGCGCTTGCCGCTCTAGGCCCCAGCTTGCGCTGGGGTGACGGGTTATTCCGAAGCAGGAACCACGCGGCACAACACCGCCTCGACCTGCACCTGCGACCCCGCGCTGACCTCCAGCCCCTCGATCACCCCGTCGAAGGGCGCGGTGAGGGCATGTTCCATCTTCATGGCTTCCAGCACCATGAGCCGCTCTCCGGCGGTGACGGCCTGGCCCTCGGCGACATCGACCGCGATGACCTTGCCCGGCATCGGGGCGATGATCGCGCCGTCTGCGGCGGAGGCTTGGCCGGTGCCTCGGGGAGGGTGAGGAAAGAGCGTGTAGTCGAAGCCCCGATCCGTGACGATGATTCCCTCATCTTCACTCGGGTAGGTGTTTGCGCAGCTACGGCCGCCCTTGATTGTCGCTTCGAACGATTCCCCTGCGCTCCAGAGGGTGATCGTCTCCTTCGTCGAAGCGTTCAGGCGAAACCCGAAAAGTTTGTCGACAACGGGGTTGTAGCCACTCCAGTCGAACCGGTCCGATTTATACCGTTTCGCGGCTGTGTCTGCGATAACGCTGTCGGGGATAGGCTTCGAGATCAGCGTGTCGCCAGCATTCCCAATCAGCCCTGTGTCGAGTCTCGCGGCAACGAAATCCTCATTGTCGAGGCATTCGAACAAGAACCCCTTGTTGGTCTTGATGGGGGCCACCAAGCTATAATCCAAGCTGCGCTTGAGGGTTTCGATCGCCTTCTCCCGCGAACCTTCATGCACGACGATCTTGGCGATCATGGGATCGTAGAAGGGCGATACCGCGTCGTCCTCCTCCACCCCGGTTTCAATGCGCGCCCATCGATCATCTAGGATCAATGAGCTCAACCGCCCCGTGCTCGGCAAGAACCCCTTGGCAGGGTCCTCGGCATAGAGCCGCGCTTCGATCGCATGGCCGTTGATCGACAGCTCGTCCTGCCGCTTGGGCAGCGGCTCCCCGCTCGCGACGCGCAGCTGCCATTCGACCAGATCGACGCCGGTGATTTCCTCGGTGACGGGGTGTTCGACCTGAAGGCGGGTGTTCATCTCCATGAAGAAGATGCGGTCGGCGCGCAGGCCTTCGCTGGCATCCGCGATGAATTCGATCGTGCCGGCGCCCTCGTAATCGACCGCCTTGGCCGCGCGCACGGCGGCGGCGCAGATTGCCTCGCGGGTGGCTTCGTCCATGCCGGGGGCGGGGGCTTCCTCGATCACCTTCTGGTGGCGGCGCTGGAGCGAGCAGTCGCGTTCGAACAGGTGGACGACGTTGCCGTGGGCATCGCCGAACACCTGCACCTCGATATGGCGGGGCGAGGTGATCCATTTCTCCAGCAGCACTTCGTCATTGCCGAAGCTCGCCTTGGCCTCGCGGCGGCACGATTCGAGGCTTGCGGCGAAGTCAGCGGGGGCATCGACCTTGCGCATCCCCTTGCCGCCGCCGCCCGCGACCGCCTTGATGAGGACGGGATAGCCGATCGCCTCGGCCTCGGCGGTGAGGCGTTCCACGGATTGATCGGAGCCGTCGTAGCCCGGCGTCACCGGCACGCCTGCGCTGCGCATCAGCTGCTTGGCCGCGTCCTTCAGGCCCATGGCGCGGATGCTGGCAGGCTTGGGGCCGACCCAGATCAGCCCTGCGTCGATGACGGCCTGCGCGAAGTCGGCGTTCTCCGAGAGGAACCCGTAGCCCGGGTGGATCGCATCCGCCCCCGTCTGCTTGGCCGCCGCGATGATCTTCGCGCCCACCAGATAGCTCTCAGCCGCAGGCGAGGGACCGATATGCACGCTTTCGTCGGCGCTCCGCACATGCAGCGCCTTGGCATCGGCATCGGAATAGACCGCGACCGTCGCGATCCCCATGGCCCGCGCGGTGCGCATGATCCGGCAGGCGATCTCGCCGCGATTGGCGATCAGGAGCTTCTGGATCATTGGCCGTCTCCCGGTGCGCCGAGGCGGTCGCATTCGCTCGGGCTTTCCATCGTGAAGCTGGTGTTGGCGACTTTCCATGCGCCCCCGGCGGTGCGCACCATGCTCAGCGAGTTGATCCCGCAATGCGACACCGCGCTGTTGGCGAGGAAGCGGTACGGCCCCCACACCTGCGCCATGTCGCCATCGACCAGCACCGATGTGTAGCGCATCTGCTCGATGAAACGGCCCGAGCGGCCCAGCCACCGCTCAAGATGCCGCGCCACCGGCACGGTATCGACGCGCGGGTTTGCGGGGTCCATGCGGTTGTGGATGAAGATCATGCCTTCGGGCAGCATGTGATCGGCAATCCGGCTGCGATCAGGGTTGCCGATGGCCGCCATGAAGGCTTCGGCTGCGGCGATCACCTCCGCCTGTTCGGGGGCCTGTTCGGGCGTGGATTCGGCGGCGAGCGGTGCTGCGGCGCAGAGAACTGCTGTTGCGAGAATGGCTTTCATGGAGGCGGGATTAGCGTCTTTTTTTTGTCATTGCGAGCCGAAGGCGGAAGCAAAGCTGACCAGAGGTCAACCAATCCATGGCCTGTCTTCGCCTCAAGCGCCGGGGTCTGGCCATGGATTGCTTCGTCGCCTTCGGCTCCTCGCAATGACGAAAATCAGCCCTTGGGCCGGAAATCGGCAATCCCCCAGTCGATCCCGCCCGGCGGCATCTTCTCGCGGTTGAGCACCGCCGAAAGAAAGGCGCGCAGGCCATACAGCGCCTTTTCGCTGCGGGGCACATAGGTGCGGCTTGCCCAGGCCTCGGTCCCTCTTGCCCTGACCTTGCGCCCGATAGCGCCGTAAATCCGCGCTGCCGAAAGCACCGCCCAACGGCTGCGGAAGGGGAGCTTGGCCGCACCCACCCGTGCCGCCGCCTCGTGCTTTTCGACCAGCGCCACCAGCCTTGCGGCCATTTCGGCGAGTTCCTTGCGGTGGTGCGGCTTGGTGTGCTGGCCGGGCTCGATATCCTGTTCGACCAGCCACTCAACCGGCAGGTAACACCGCCCCGCCGCATCATCCTCGACGATATCGCGGGCGATGTTGGAAAGCTGGAAGGCAAGGCCCAGATCATTCGCCCGGTCGAGTGTTTCCTGATCGTCAGGCGACACCCCCATCACCACCGCCATCATCACGCCCACCGCGCCCGCGACATGGTAGCAGTAACGCAGCATGTCGGCCTCGGTGCGCGGGCGCCAGTCTTCGGCGTCGAGCTGGAAGCCCGCGATCACGTCCTCGGCCATTTGCGGGGTGAGGCCCACCTCGGCAGCGACCACGCCCAGTGCATCGAAGGCCGGATCGCCGGTGGGCTTGCCTTCGAACGCCAGCGCGGTGAGGCGGCGGATCAGCGCCAGCCGGTCCGCCAGTCCGGACTGGTCGCCCAGCACCCCGCCCATGTCCTGATTATCGGCAATGTCGTCGGCGCGGCGGCACCAGGCATAGAGCAGCCATGCGCGCTCGCGGGTCGCATTGTCGAACAGCTGCGAGGCGGCGGAAAAGCTCTGCGAGCCCTTCTTGATCGACAGCCGGGCGTGTTCGACCAGCGCGGCGCGGGTTGCTGCATCGACCGCCATTGCCCGAACCCTACAGCTCCTCGGCCTTCATGCGGAAGATGGGTGTGTGCGGCTGATAGGCCTCCATCTTGGCGAGCAGTTCGTGGATCGAGGTCGCCGCGATCAGGATGTTCTGGTGCGCGGGCCGGACAAAGCCGACCGCGGCCATTTTTGCATTGAAGGCCAGCAGATCGTCATAGAAGCCGAAGGCGTTGAGGATGCCGACCGGATCGGAGTGATAGCCAAGCTGCGACCAGCTCATCGCTTCCCACAACTCGTCCATCGTCCCCACACCGCCGGGCAGGGTGACAAAGCCGTCGGAAAGATCGGTGAACTTCTGCTTGCGTTCGTGCATTCCCTTGACCGTGACGAGCTCGTCGCAGTCATGGTTGGCGACTTCGGCGCGCACCAGGCTTTCGGGGATGATACCGATGACATAGCCGCCCGCGTCCTTCGCGCCCTTGGCCACCGCGCCCATCAGGCCCAGCTTGCCCCCGCCATAGACCAGTTCGATCCCGCGCCGGGCGAGCTCCGCGCCGACATCATAGGCCAGCTGGACATAGCGCGGATCCTCGGGCGAGGCCGAGCCGCAATAGACTGCAAGACGTTTCATTGTGCTGCCTCCGCCCCCGTGCAGGCGTGGGCCATGATCGCAAGGTCGCCCATCGAGGGCGGGTTTTCGCCAAAGTCCATCGTCACATCTTTGATCGGCGCACGGAAATTGTTGCCGTAGCGCGACAGGAACAGCCAGCTTTCCTTCATGCCGATGGTCTGCGCGGGACAATCCACCGCCATGATCGCATCGAACACCATCGGCTGGCCGTCGCTGTCGGTCAGGCTCATGCGCAACAGGACCAGATTGACCGGGCGGCCCGCGATGGTTGCGCGGTCACGCCAGCCGGTATCGACCCAGCCTTCGCCGGGATCGTCGATCGCGATGGTTTCCCATTGCGACCGGTGCCCTTCGGCCGCCAGCGGCGAGGGGCCGAGCTGGCTGACCACCCCGGCCAGCGCGAGCAGAGCCGCGATCATGCAGGCACCTTGGCCAGATCCTCCAGCATCAGGCCGGCGGTCGCCTTGGCGCTGCCGACCACGCCGGGGATACCCGCGCCCGGATGGGTGCCTGCGCCGACGAGGTAGTAATTGTCGATCACGTCATCGCGGTTGTGGCCACGCAGCCATGCGCTTTGCCACAGCACCGGTTCGAGGCTGAAGGCGCTGCCCATATGGGCGTTCAGGTCGGCTTTGAAGTCGGTCGGGGCGTAGCTGAACTTGGTGACGATCCGCGAATGGATGTCGGGGATCAGCCGCCGCTCCAGCTCGTCGAGGATCATCTTTTCGAGGCGCGGGCCAACCTCGTCCCAGTCGAGCGGCATCTTGCCCATGTGGCTGACGGGGACCAGCGCGTAGAACGTGCTCTTGCCCGCCGGTGCCATCGAGGGATCGCTGACAGTCGGGTGGTGGAGGTAGATTGCGAAATCTTCCGGCACCACGCCGTTCTTGTAGATGTCGTCGAGCAGGCCTTTGTAACGCTTGGCGAACAGGATCATGTGGTGCGGGATGCCGGGCCAGGTGCCCTCCAGCCCGAAATGCACCACGAACAGCGAGGGCGAATAGCTCTTGCGGTTCAGCGACTTCGCCATCTGGCGTCCGCGTTCGGAACCGGACAGCAGGTCCTTGTAGGAATGCATGATGTCCGCGTTGCTGGCGACGGCATCGAAGCGCTGGCGGAAGCCGCTTTTCGTTTCCACCTCGGTCGCCTTGGTGCCGAGCGTGTGCACCTGCACCACCGGATCGCCCACGCGCATCGTGCCGCCGAGCCGTTCGAAATGGCGCACCATGCCCGCAATCAGCCGGTTGGTGCCGCCGCGCGCCCACCACACGCCGCCGTCCTTTTCCAGCTTGTGGATCAGGGCATAGATCGACGAAGTGTTCATCGGATTGCCGCCGACCAGCAGGGTGTGGAACGACAGCGCCTCGCGCAGCTTGGGGTGCTGCACATAGCTGGAGACCATGCTGTAAACCGAACGCCACGCCTGTTCCTTGATCAGCGCGGGCGCGGCCTTCAGCATCGACTTGAAATCGAGGAACGGCTTGGTGCCGAGCTTCAGGTAGCCTTCCTTGTAGACCCGTTCGGAATATTCGAGGAAGCGGGCATATCCGGCCACGTCCGCCGGGTTCAGCTTGGCGATTTCGGCGTTGAGGCTGGCTTCATCGTTCGAATAGTCGAAGTTGGTGCCGTCAGGCCAATTGAGGCGGTAGAAGGGCATGACCTTCATCAGCTCGACATCTTCGGAAATGTCATGGCCGGTCAGCTGCCACAATTCTTCAAGGCAGGGCGGATCGGTGATCACCGTCGGCCCGCCATCGAAGGTGAAGCCGTCACGCTCCCAGAAATAGGCGCGCCCGCCCGGCTTGTCGCGGCTTTCGATCACGGTGGTGGCGATGCCCGCCGATTGCAGCCGGATGGCGAGCGCCATGCCGCCGAAACCCGATCCGATCACGCAGGCGGTGCGCCCGGCATAGCGTTCGGCGAGGGCGGGGTTGATGCCTTTCGCGCCCGTAAGATTGAGCTTCGCGTCGGCGTTCATGCCGGAGTCTCCATGTTGAGAGGCTTGGTGTCCAAAGGTTTCCCGGAGGAAAATAGCGCACGGATCGCACGCGGAATAGCTACGGGCGGCTTGCCCGTCAGGATGCGCAGCCGGTCAGGCCATGTCGAACGCCCCGCATAGAACCGTTCGACCAGCGCGCCGCGCAGGGCGTAGAAATGTTCGAACACCACCACGCGCTTGTCCGGCTCGGCCGCCTCGAACAGCATACGGCTGAGCATCCGGTAATAGGCGGTGGCGCGCCAGTGCCGCTTTGCGCGCCGCTGGCAGAAGGCAGCAAGTTCCGCGCCCGACAGATCGGGGCGGCGGGCGATCAGGTGCGCGATCGCCAGCGCATTATCGACCGCAAAGGGCAGGGTGTAGCTGGTGAGCGGATGCGAAAAGCCGCCGCGTGCGCCCGCCAGCGCGACGTCGGGGATCGTCACTTCGGCGGCGGCAGCGGCGAAATCCCCGCCGGAGATCACCGGCAGGATGCCCGCTTCCTGATCGACCACCTCGCCCTTCCACCCGTTGCGCTGCGCATATTCGGCCACGCGGCCCTTGAGCACCTCGGCGTCCATCTTCGGCTGGTCGGCGTAATAGGTGTCCTCGATGAAGACATCGGTGGGCGACAGCGGCAGGACATAGACGAAGCGGTAGGCCGCGCCGTTGCCGTGCGGGGCGACCTGATCGACGCTGGCGTCCATGATCACCGGACGGGTGAGGCCGTGCGGCGTCTCGCAGCGGAATTGCTGGCCGAGGAAGACCTGCCAGCCGCCGCTGAGCGCCTTCGACGGGCGGAAGGCGCGGCAATCCACCACGCGCTTTGCCGCTATCCGCGTGCCATCGGCCAGCGTCACGCCGCCGGCATCGAGGCTTTCGACCCTGGCGGAGAGCATCACGCGGTCAGCCGGCAATTCCTCGCTCAGGGCACGATGGAATTCGGCGCTGGCGAGCGAACGGTAGGCGGTCGGCAAGGTGCGGCCAAGGCGCGGGAAGGTGATGTCGTAGCCTTCGTCCCAGCCATTGAGGGCAAAGCCTTCCATCAGCGGGCGTGCGCCGGGGCGGATATCGGTTTCGAACCAGCTCCAGCGGTGGTGCCCGCCGAGCGTGCGCCCTGCTTCGATCACCGCGAAGCGGCAATCCGGCGCATGGCGGTGCAGCGCCAGCGCGATCAGTCCGCCCGCCAGCCCGCCGCCGACGATGATCACATCATGCGCAGCGGTGGCGGATGCTTGGGAATTGCGGGCTGAGTCGACCATGTCCCCAAGGCCCTAGGGCAGGGCGCGGCGATGGGCAATGATGCCGCTGGCATGATCCGCGCGAAAGAATGTTGCAACATGACGCGGAAACAATAGAGCGCGCACGAGTTTGCCCCCACAAACCCCCTGCCAAGGATCGCCCATGACCCCCCGTCTTGCCCTGATTGCACTGGTCGCCTGCTGCTATGCGGCCCCCGCCCTTGCCTCCGGCGATGAAGCCGCCGCCACCGAAGAGACCGAAGCAAGCGTTCAGCCCGCCGCTCCGCCCGCGCCCCCGCCGTTCGCCTTCGCCAAGCCGGTGTTCGACGAGACCTGGGCAACCATCGGCCTCGGCGTCGGGATGGTGCCGAGCTATGCGGGTTCCAATGATTACATCGCCTTCCCGCTGCCGCTGATCGTGGGGCGCGTGGGCGGGATCGGCATCAGCCCCAACGGGCCGGGCTTCGTGCTCGATCTCAATTCGCCCAAGCCCAGCTTCGCCCCCCGCAAGGGGCCGCGCATCAGCTTTGGCCCGGCCTTCCGCTTCCGCAATGATCGCAACAACCGCATCAGCGACGAAGTGGTGGCGCGCGCGGGCAAGCTGGACGCGGCGCTGGAGGTGGGCGGCAATGTCGCGGTGGCGTTCCCCGGCGTGGTCAAGCCCTTCGACCAGCTGAGCGTCGGCGTGCAGGTGCGCGGCGATGTACTGGGCGCGCATGACGGCGTGATCATCGAACCCCAGATCGGCTACCGCGCTCCGCTGGGCAAGGCGATGGTGGTGCAGGCGCAGGTCAGCGCCGAGTTCATCGACGACAATTTCGCCGATTACTACTTCACCGTTTCGCCCGCGCAGGCGCTTGCGACGGGCCTGCCGCAATATCGCGCCGATGGCGGGCTGAACCGCGTCGGCACCACGGCGATCCTGTCCTACGATCTCGATCGCAATCCGCTCAACGGCGGGTGGAGCCTGACCGCGATCGGCGGCTATTCGCGGCTTGTGGGGGACGGGGCCGACACGCCCTACACGCAGGTCCGTGGCGACCCGAACCAGTTCATCGCGGGGCTGGGGGTCGCCTTTACGTTCTGATCCCGCCTACTTCCCCAGCCGCCGGCTGAACACACCCTCGATCACCGCCACCACCGCCGCGTTTTCCTCGGCGGTGAGGGGCTCGTTTTCCATCTGCACGCGGATACCCTGCACCGGCCCTGCAACCTGACCCAGCTTGAGCAGCGCCGGATTGGTCAGCGCCATGCGGCCCATCGCTTCCAGATCGGCCTCGCTCATGCCCGCCACCGCGGCATTGGCGGCGCGGCCCAGATCGGCTTCCACCTGTTCGCGGGTCACTTCGGTCCCGTCCTGCACGGTCGCCAGCGTATCCTGCGGCACATAGTTCTGCGACATCCCGCCCATCAGCTTGCGGCCGAGATCGGAACGATAGAACGCCGCCACGCTGGTCGCCTCTGCCGGCGTGAAGGTCTTGGCGAGCACGGCGATCGTCGCCGGACGGTACAGCGCCCTGACGCGGTCGTTCTGCGCGACGAACACCGGACGCAGGCCTTCGACCACTTCGGCGATCAGGCCGGGGCTGGCGGCTTCAGCCGCAGAAAATTCGGGCGTATTGGCAAATTCGCGCGCCAGCGCTGCCAGCGCGGAATCGATGATCCGGCCCTGATCGAGCGATTCCTCCATCGAGGCATAAAGATCGGCATAGGCCGGGTCCTGCGCGGTCTCGTTCTGGGCTGCAGCGGGGGCAGGCAGGGCCAGCGTGGCAAGCGGCAGCAGAGCCAGCGCGCCAGCGGCAAGCAGCGGGCGGACAAGCGGAATCCGGATCATGGCAGGCGTCCCTTCAGGCACAATTTGAGGCCCTCAGGGATAGTCGCAAGCTGCCTTGGCCCCAAGCGAAATCGGCGGGGCTTGCCATGATGCAAGCGGCGGGCCATCACCGCGGGCAACAGACAGGGGAGAGACACAATGCAGGCAATCCGCAGCGCGCTTATGGCTGGCGCCGTGCTTATGGCGACGGGCGCAGTGGCACCGCTTGCGGCCGAAACCGTGGCAATCCGCGCGGGCAGCGTGATCGCCGATGCCGCCGCCGATCCCACCGGCCCTGCGACGATCCTCGTCACCGACGGCAAGATCGTGTCGATCACTCCCGGCCATGGCGCGGTGGCCGCCGACCGCGAGATCGACCTTGCGGCCAAGACCGTGCTGCCCGGCCTGATCGACCTGCACACCCACCTTTCGGGCGATCCTTCGGGCGAATTCTGGCGCGCCGCGGTCGATCCGGGCGAATGGTACACGCTGATCGCCGCCAAGAACGCGCGGATCACCGCGCTGGCGGGCTTCACCACCGTGCGCGATCTCGGCTCGCGCACCGATCAGGTCACGCAAAGCCTGCGCCGCGCCACCGCCGCCGGCGTGGTGCCGGGGCCGCGCATCGTCACCTCGGCGCGCACCATCGCGATTGTCGGCGGGCATGGCGACACCAACGGCTTTGTCGAGCACGTCAATGACGCGCTGTCATCCGATTACACCTGCACCGGCCCGGTCGAATGCGCCGAGATGGTGCGCAAGGCATCGAAATACGGCGCCGACCTGATCAAGATCACCGCCACCGGCGGCGTGTTGAGCCAGCAGGGGCGCGGGCTTGAGGCGCATTTCACCGATGCCGAGATGAAGTCGATCGTCGACACCGCCGAATCGCTCGGCCTCAAGGTTGCCGCCCATGCCCACGGCGCCCGCGGGATCGAGGCGGCCGCGCGTGCGGGCGTGCACACCATCGAACACGGCACCTATCTCGATGAACAGGCGGCCAAGGTGATGCGCGAGAAGGGCACCACCCTGATCCCGACGCTGATGGCGCTGAAAGGCGTGAGCGAGGGGCTGGACAAGGGCACCTACACCCCCGTGGTCGAAGCCAAGATCCGCGCCGTGGTGCCTTACATGTCCTCGCTGGTGAAGCGGGCGCGGCAATATGGCGTCAAGATCGCGTTCGGCACCGATGCCGGGGTCTATCCCCACGCCCGCAACGCCGAGGAATTCGCACTGATGGTGGAACAGGGCATGTCGAACCGCGAGGCGCTGGCCAGCGCAACCACCGTGGCGGCGGAAATCCTCGGCCTCGACAAGGAAATCGGGCGACTGGCCCCCGGCTATTCGGCCGATATCATCGCGGTCGACGGCAATCCGCTGGCCGATGTGACTGTGCTCGAAGATGTCGACTTCGTGATGGTGCGCGGGCGGGTGATCGAATAGGCCCAGCCTTGTAAAAAATACCTAGAGCGCTTTCCGACCAATCCGGATCACCCTGATTGCGTCAGGAAGTCCGCTGGCAAGGCGTGGCGCGCAGCAGGGGCTGGTTGCCCCTGCAAGTGCCGCAACGCAGCCAGCGGACTTCCTGACGCAACCCCGGAGGGGCAGGTCGATGCTCATCGCTGCCGACTCCCCGATGTATCTCGGGATCATCACCGGAAGCGGTCAGACGATCCTCAATCCGGATCCGAGGCCGCTTGTGAATGTCCATACCCCCTGCGTCGTCAAGGCGCAGGTGAAGGAAGGGCGGGTGTGGAAGCTGCTCGGGCCGCCGATCCGTGAATCGAGCAATCTGCACTACGAAGAAACCTTTTCCTACGAAACCGAGGTCCAGACGCTCAATTCTTTCGAAAGCGAAGTGTCTGCCAGCATCACCGCATCGGCATCCGTCAAAGGTCTGGTGTCGGAAGCATCGATGACAGCCTCGCTGAGCACCTCGCTCAAGTCGAGCATTTCGGAAATGACCCGGCACACATCGTCCAAGGAAATCAAGTTCAGCAAGGATCGAAAGGCCGGATCGGCCTATGCCAACTGGGCGATCTACCGGCGCTACGAAATCACCTATGGCGATGACGTGGTGAGCGACTGGAACCCGTTCACCAGGGAACAATTCGCTGCGATCAAGCCGGGCGTCGAAACCTACTATGTGTTTCTGGCAACCTTTGAAGATGACGCTGTGATCAGCTGATCTGCGCGTTTGCGCGCCTGCGAAACATGTCAGGGTGTCGTGCGAGGCTCGACACCCTGACCCAAACCCTCTAATCGGTGGCTATCCCCGGGGAGCCTGCTGTGGCTGAGAGGGATGGGTAAGCTCCATCCGACCCGTCGAACCTGAACCTGTTAACACAGGCGGAGGGAGTGGGCTGGTCTGTGCGCCATGAAACCCGCTTTTCTTCCGCCCGCTGGAGAGAGAAAGCACATGGCCGATATCAACTCGCCGGTAGAAATTGGCGTCACCACCGGGCCGATCCGTGGCAGCCGCAAGGTCTATGTCGGGGCGCGCACCGGTTCCGGCATCCGCGTTGCGATGCGCGAGATCGACCTTGAGGGCGGCGAGCCCTCCGTGCGGGTCTATGACACCTCCGGCCCCTACACCGATCCGCAAGCGGTGATCGACATCAACGCCGGACTTGCGCCGCTGCGCCGCGACTGGATTCTCGCCCGCGGCGATGTCGAGGATTACGAGGGCCGCGAAGTGAAGCCCGAGGACAATGGCCAGCTTGGCCCCGACCGTTCGGGCGGGGTTCCGGGCTTCCCCAACGTCGTCAAGCGCCCGCTGCGCGCCAAGGCGGGGATGAACGTCACCCAGATGCACTACGCCCGCCGCGGCATCATCACCCCCGAGATGGAATATGTCGCCGAGCGCGAGAATTTGGGGCGGGAGATCGCCAAAGACCTTGTCCGCGACGGCGAAAGCTGGGGCGCGGAAATCCCCGATGTGATCACCCCCGAATTCGTCCGCAGCGAAGTCGCGCGGGGGCGGGCGATCATCCCCTCCAACATCAACCACCCTGAATCCGAACCGATGGCGATCGGGCGCAACTTCCTCGTCAAGATCAACGCCAATATCGGCAACTCGGCGGTCGCCTCGAACGTGGCGCAGGAAGTCGACAAGATGGTCTGGGCGACCCGCTGGGGCGCGGACACGATCATGGACCTCAGCACCGGTCGCAACATCCACGACACCCGCGAATGGATCATCCGCAACAGCCCCGTGCCGATCGGCACCGTGCCGATCTATCAGGCGCTGGAGAAGGTCGGCGGCATCGCGGAAGAACTCACCTGGGAAATCTTCCGCGACACGCTGATCGAGCAGGCCGAACAGGGCGTCGACTACTTCACCATCCACGCAGGGGTGCGTCTGCCCTACATCCCGCTCACCGCCAAGCGCGTCACCGGCATCGTCAGCCGCGGCGGCTCGATCATGGCCAAGTGGTGCCTTGCCCACCACAAGGAGAGCTTCCTCTACGAGCACTTCGACGAGATCACCGAGATCATGAAGGCCTATGACATCGCCTACAGCCTCGGCGACGGCCTGCGCCCCGGCTCGATCCGCGACGCCAATGACGAAGCGCAATTCGCCGAACTCTACACCCTCGGCGAACTCACCAAGCGCGCCTGGGAGCAGGACGTGCAGGTGATGATCGAAGGCCCCGGCCACGTGCCGATGCACAAGATCAAGCAGAACATGGAAAAGCAGCTCGAGGCCTGCGGCGAGGCGCCGTTCTACACCTTGGGCCCGCTCGTCACCGACATCGCGCCGGGGTATGACCACATCACCAGCGGCATCGGCGCAGCGCAGATCGGCTGGTATGGCACGGCGATGCTCTGCTACGTCACCCCCAAGGAACACCTCGGCCTGCCCGACCGCGACGATGTGAAGGTGGGTGTGGTGACCTACAAGCTCGCCGCCCACGCCGCCGACTTGGCGAAGGGGCATCCGGCCGCACAGGTGCGCGACGATGCGCTGTCCAAGGCGCGCTTCGAGTTCCGCTGGCGCGACCAGTTCAACCTGAGCCTCGATCCCGAAACCGCCGAGCAATATCACGACCAGACGCTCCCCGCGGAAGGCGCGAAGTCGGCGCATTTCTGCTCGATGTGCGGGCCGAAATTCTGCTCGATGAAGATCACGCAGGAAGTGCGCGACTTTGCCGCCAAGCAGAATGCGGGGATCGAAACCTTCGTCGCCAGCGAAGCCGAGGCGGAGGCGGGGATGCAGGAAATGAGCGCGAAGTTCCGCGAAGTCGGCAACCAGCTCTACGTCGGCGCAGGCGACCGCGAGCACGATTGAGGCACAAAAGTCCCCCTCCCGTTTACGGGAGGGGTTAGGGGTGGGAGCGCGGGGCCGTGAGGCCCGCGCCCCTTATCTCCCTTCCCTATGGGGAAGGCCCGAGGATAGGGGAAACAACGGTTCAGGGGTGGCGCGACAAATCGCCCGCAGAACCCCCATCCCCAACCCGTTGACGCTACGCGACAGCTTCGCTTCCCCCCTAGGGAAGGGGCTTTTGCAGTCCTCCCCTTTAGGGGAGGGGGACCACCCGCAGGGTGGTGGAGGGGCGGCCGCGGCTGATCCGAAGGGTTGGCGCGCATCCGCACCCGGTCAGGGTTTCACGCAGAGACCGCAGAGGGAAGCGAGACGCGGAGGAAATCGCCTTGCACTCAAACATGGCGCTTCCGACATGTGGAGACTTGTATTCCAGCTATTGATTTATTTGACGAACAACGGGACACATTCGTCAAGCTGAGGAGGCTAATGTGTCAAATCTTCCGTATGTTGTGTCCCCCGGCAATGTTCCAAAAGCACTTGATGCAATAATTGCCGCTGCCACGCCTGAAAAAGTCAGTCAGAACTTTGTAAAGACGATACTGAAGATTCCTGGGGGTTCCGGAGATCAGATGACTTCGTTCTTGAGAAAGATAGGCTTCGCAGACTCTGGGGGGAGTCCCACCGAAATTTATAAAAAATTTCGAAATCAATCTGAAAGAGGGTGGGCAGCCGCAGAAAGTCTCAAATTTGGCTATGCGCAGTTATATCGGAAGAATGAATTTTTGCATGAATTATCGGACAAGGACCTAAAGGGTTTAATTTTAGAGGAGACGGGACTTTCAGTCGAATCTAGTGTGCCGGGGTATATACTTTCTTGTATCAAATCGCTCAAGCATTATGCAGATTTTCGAGCCCGAGATCAGGTTGAAATCGTTGATAACGAAGCCGACGGCATTAAGGATCTTGTAATGGGAGAAACTCAAGGAAATTACGAGATTCCCGCAGGAAACAAGACTCGCGCAATTGGGTTGAGCGTGGGGTATAATATTAATCTAAACCTGCCGGCAACGACGGACATTGCGGTGTTCAATGCGATTTTCAAAAGCCTAAAGGAAAATCTGTTAAAGGACTCTGATGTCTAGTCCAGAGGGGCAACTTCGAACGTTTGGCATGTCGACGCTACAGATAGCGGACGATCTGAAGCGCATTGAGGATCGCTTTGGAATCACATTAGGGAGTCCTGATGGTGTTCGAGCGGATACGACGAAATATTACCCCCAGTTTGATGAAATAATTCGGATGCAGGCAAGGGATATGGCTTCGCACTATGAGTTATTTTATTGTCTCGAGCAGTCCATTCGTCAACTTATAGTAAGCGCTTTGATTGATAAGGCCTCATCAAATTGGTGGAGTTCTACCGTCCCTTCGAAAATCGTGGAAGATGTTAAATCGAGGATGCAAAGGGAGCTTGACAGCGGTTTCAGTTTGCGTTCAGAGCAAGAGATAGATTATACAAATTTTGGTGAATTATCTGTAATCATTACATCAAATTGGGATGTATTCGGTGCAATTTTTTCCAGTAAACGGGCGGTTGAGCGAATAATGAATAGTCTTAATCTCTTGCGGGGGCCGATTGCTCATTGCAGTCCACTTGCAGAGGACGAAATTGACCGCTTGCGATTGACTGTAAAGGATTGGTTCCGCGCGATGTCATAAGCGGGCATCGATGGCCCCCCCTTTCCTACACCCCACCCCCGCGTCATCCTCCCGCGATGACCCGCGCCCAAAGCCCCCGCTCGCCCCGCCGCGCTGCTCCCAAGCTGCGCGCTGTTCCTGCCAATCATGCGCCCGCCACGCCGCCGGAGACCGTCGCCCGCGCTGACGGGTGGACGCTCGAGAAGCAGGCGGGGTTCTTGCGGGCGCTCTCGGCCTCGCATTCCGTCTCGGAGGCGGCGCGGATTGTCGGGATGAGCCGGCAGTCGGCCTATCGGCTGCGCTCGCGCCTCAAGGGCCAGCCGTTCGATCTCGCGTGGGAGGTCGCCTTTCACCATTCCTATGATGTGCTCGCCCACACCGCGCTCGAACGGGCGCTCAACGGTGTCGAGGTGCCGGTATTCTTTCAGGGCGAGCAGGTGGGTTCCTATCGCCGCTTTGACGAGCGGCTGACGGTGGCGCTGCTGTCGCGCTTTACCATGGGCGGCAATCCCGGTTTCGGGCGGCTGGGGCCGATGGCAGAGCGCCACGCCCGCGATTTCGAAAGCCTGCTGGCGCGGGTGGAAAGCGGCGATGCGGTGGAGACCGGCGCGCTGACGCCGGACCAGCCGGGCGAGATCGAGAGCCTGCACCGCCGCTCCTTCGCGATCCCGACACAGGGGGCTATCCCCTGTCTGTCTGATATGACGGACGAGGAATTAATGGCTGAACTTCAGGCGCTTGGATTGGACGAGGAAGAGTGACAGGGTGTAACCTTTGTCACCCACGCGGGCGGGCAGGGCGCGGATAGCAAAAGGGGCCGCCGGATCGCTCCGGCAGCCCCTTTGGTGATAGGTGCTTCGGGCGTCACACCGGATTGTGATGAGCTAGTCTCATTGCAATCCGGTCAAGCCCGTGCGGCGCCTGAGCATTTCCAGCGCGTGATGCGCTAGCATCTTAGCGCGCTGGACTTAATGCCCGCCGGCGGGGTCCGCGAAGTGGCTCGGCAGGTGGGCGTTGACCACGCCGCCGTCCACGGTCAGCGTCTCGCCCACGACATAGTCGCCCGCGCGGCTGCACAGGTAGATCGCGGCGGCGGCCATGTCTTCGGCGGTGCCGATGCGCTTGGCCGGGATGCCCGATGCGGAGGCGTCAGGCGCGTCCTTGGCGGCGCGGTTCATCTCGCTGGGGAAGGCGCCCGGCGCGATCGAGGTGACGACGATGTTGTCGCTGATCAGGCGGGCGGCCATGCGGCGGGTGAGCTGGATCACTGCGGCCTTGGAGGCCTGATAGGCGTAGGTCTCCCACGGGTTGATGCGCTGGCCATCGATCGAGGAGACGTGGATGACCTTGGCCGGATGCCCCGCCTTGCCGCCCGCGACCAGCAGATCGTGGAGCTTCTGGGTGAGGAAGAACGGGGTCTTGACGTTGAGGTCCATGGTGCGGTGCCAGCCGGCCTCGGAGAATTCGAGATAGGGCTGGCCCCAGGCGGCACCGGCGTTGTTGATGAGGATGTCGAGCCGGGTCTCGCGGGATTTGAGTTCGTTGGCGAGGGCGACCATGCCGTCCATCTGGGAAAGGTCGGCGGGGATGCCGATGACCCGATCCGCGCCGAACTGGTCGATGGTCTCCTGCATCTGGTCGGCCTTGCGCGCCGAGATGTAGACCCGGGCGCAACCGGCGGCGAGGAGGCCCTCGACGAACATCTTGCCGATGCCGCGCGAACCGCCGGTGACGAGCGCGATGCGCCCTTCGAGGCTGAAGAGTGATTGAATGTCCATGTGTCAGTATCCGCTCAGGGTGGCCACGCGATTGGCGTGGAAGAAAGCATCGCCCAGGAATTCGGCCAGAGCGCGGTCGCGCTTCATGTAGAGGCCGATGTCGTATTCGTCGGTCATGCCGATCCCGCCGTGCATCTGGACGCCTTCCTGCACCGCGAGACGCGCGGTCTTGGCGACCTTGGCCTTGGCGACGCTGGCCATCAGCTCGGCATGGCTGCTGCCCGCGTCGAGCAGCTGCTGGGCCTTGATGGTCACGGCGCGGGCGATTTCGACCTCGGAATAGAGGTGGCTGGCGCGGTGCTGGAGGGCCTGGAATTCGCCGATCAGCTTGCCGAACTGCTTGCGCTGCTTGAGGTAATCGACGGTCATGTCCATCGCCCCGCGAGCGACACCGACGCCTTCCGCCGCCGCGCCGACCCGTCCGGCGAGCAGCATGGCATCGAGCACGGCGCGCCCGCCGTCGATCTCGCCGATCACGGCATCGCCATCGAGCTCGACCCCGTCGAACTTCGTGTGGGTCGCCATCGAGGAATCGACGAGGCGCACGGCATCATGGCTCATGCCCGCAGCGTCCTTGGGGACGGCGAACAGGGTGATCCCGTCGGCATCCTCGTCCGAACCGGAGGTCCGGGCGGCGACCACGATCATGTCGGAGCTGGCGCCGTGAATGACGAAGCTCTTGGCGCCGGTCAGCTTGAACCCGTTGCCCGATTTCTCGGCGCGGGTGGTGATGCGGCTGGGGCGGTGCTTGGCGGTCTCGTCGATGGCGACGGCGAAAACGCTGTCACCCGCGATCAGGCCGGGCAGGTAACGGCCCTTCAGATCGTCGGAGGCGTGCTTGAGCGCGGTTGCGGCAAGCACGGAGGAGGTGAGGAACGGCGAGGGCGTGAGGTTGCGGCCGATCTCTTCGAGCACGATCCCCGCCTCGACATGGCCCATGCCGAGCCCGCCGTCGGCCTCGTCCACCAGCATGCCGGTGAAGCCCATCTCGGCCATCTGCTTCCACAGGCCGTGGCCGAAGCCGTCCTTGCAATTGCGGTCGCGCCAGTGGCGCAGCTGCTTGGCGATATTGCCTTCCTCGGCGATGAAACCGCGCGCGGTGTCGGCGAGCATCGCCTGATCTTCATTGTGATACAGGGGCATTGGTTTTTCCCTCTCCCGGAAATTCAAATCGTCATCCCGGGCTTGACCCGGGATCGCCATCGTCCTGGCGCCAGTTGCGAGCGGCCCCGGATCAAGTCCGGGGCAACGCCTTCATTACGCCCCCGGCAGGTCGAGGATGCGCTTGGCGATGACGTTGAGCATCACTTCGGATGTGCCGCCCTCGATCGAGTTCGCCTTGGTCCGCAGCCAGCTGCGCGAGGGCTTGCCGCCCTCGGTCGCCTCGCTGTCCCATTCGAGGCTGCGCGAGCCGCCGACCGCCATCAGCAGTTCGTGCCGGCGCTTGTTCAGCTCGGTGCCGGCATACTTCATCATGTTCGGCTGGGCAGGGTGCGCCTTGCCGACCTTGATCTCGTCGAGGAATTTCTCGCCCATCGCGGTATAGGCCAGCGCATCGACATCGAACATCGCCAGCTCTGCGCGCAGCACCGGATCGATCTCGTCGCCGGTCTTGGCGGCATGACGCTTCATCGCCGCACCGATCGCGGCAGCGCGTTCGCCGTTGTCCGCGCCCGAGATCATCTCGCGTTCGTGACCAAGCAGATACTTGGCCACATCCCAGCCGCGATTGATCTGGCCGACATAGGCCGGCACGTCATCGCCGTAGGACTTGGGCACCTTCACATTGTCGAAGAAGGTTTCGCAGAAGGGCGAATTGCCGCTGATCAGCTTGATCGGCTTGGTCGTCACCCCTTCGCTCGCCATGTCGTAGAGCATGAAGGTGATGCCCTTGTACTTGTCGTCCTTGTCGGTGCGGACAAGGCAGAAGATCCAGTCGGCATGATCGGCATAGGAGGTCCAGATCTTCTGGCCGTTGACGATCCAGTGATCGCCGTGATCTTCGCCATAGGTCTGCAAGGACACGAGGTCGCTGCCCGAACCGGGTTCGGAATAGCCCTGGCACCAGCGGATTTCGCCGCGGGCGATTTCGTTAAGGAAGCGCCGCTTCTGCCCCTCGGTGCCGAAGTGCAGCAGCGCCGGGCCGAGCATCCAGATGCCGAAGGAGCTCAATGGCGGGCGGGCGTTGATGCGGCCCATTTCCTCGCGCAGCACCTTGGCTTCCGCGGGCGACAGGCCGGCGCCGCCATATTCCTTCGGCCACGAAGGCACGGTGTAGCCCTTGGCGATTGCCGCTTCGAGCCACGCCTTCTGCGCATCGTTCTTGAAAGTGGCGCGGCGCCCGCCCCAGTAGATGTCGCTATCGTCGCGCACCGGTTCGCGCATTTCTGCGGGGCAGTTCGCCTCGAGCCAGCTGCGGGTTTCTGCACGGAATGTTTCCAGATCGGCCATGGCCGAGTCTCCTCTCTCAAGCTCTCACTTGACGCTTACGTTAGTGGCATTTTGCCGAGGCCTGCAAGCACCGATCGCACTCTTTCGGATGCCGTAGCGTCAGCCCCGTTACCGGCGGCTGCGCGATTGACGGCGGGCGCAATCGGTCTAGGTTCGCAACTGAAATGGGGAGAGAGAACTTGGCCGGATTCGGCGGGCTGGCAGCCGGAGAGGCTGTCAGGACATGAATGGCGGCGCGGCAATCGTGACCGGCAAATTGCCGATGCGGCTGAAGCTCGTTCAGGGCTTTGGCGCGGTCGCGTTCGGCGTGAAGGATAACGGCTTTTCGTTCTTCCTGCTGATCTTCTACAATCAGGTGCTCGGCATGGATGCCGCGCTGGTCAGCCTGGCGCTATTGATCGCGCTGCTGGTGGATGCGGTGATCGATCCGGTGCTCGGCAACCTGTCGGATCGCACCTACACCCGCTGGGGCCGCCGCCTGCCGTGGCTCTATGCCGCGCCGGTCCCGCTGGCCTTCGCATGGGTGATGATGTGGAGCCCGCCGGCCGGAGAGGCGCCGAGCTTTGCGGGCCTCGTCGGCATCGCCATCGCGGTGCGGGTGCTGCTTTCGGCGTGCGAGGTGCCATCGATCAGCCTCGTCCCGGAAATCACTGCCGATTATGACGAACGCACCACGCTGTTCCGGTACCGCGCACTGGGCGGCTGGATCGGCGGGCTGGGCATGATGGCGCTGGCCTACACCGTGTTCCTCGCCGGGCCTGACGGGATGCTCCGGCGCGAGGGCTATTACGCCTTTGGAGTATTCGGTGCGGTGCTGATGGCAGTTTCGGTGATCGGATCGGCACTGGGCCAGCACCGGCTGGTTGCGCGCCTGCCCGACACCCGCCCGCCGCCATTCACCATCAAGGGGGCCTTTGCCGAAATCCACGAGGCCTTTTCCGAACGCGCCTTCCTGATCTTCGCGGCCGGTGGTCTGGCGGCCTATGTGCATCAGGGGCTGAACTTCTCGATCACCAATTACATCAACCTGTTCGTGCTGCAGCTTGGCAGTGGCCAGCTGATGTTCTTCCCGCTGGTGTTGCTGGGCGCGGTGGTGCTCATGTTTGTCACCATCGGCCCGCTGCACCAGCGCATCGGCAAGGCGCGGTCGGCGGGGCTGGGGATGATTGCGGGCACGATTCTGGGCATGGTGCCGTTTGTGCTGCTGCTGTCCGGCCTGTGGCCTGCCCCCGGCAGCGCGGCTTCGGCAGCGCTGTACTATGCCTTCGCGCTGGTGGCGACGGGGCTGGGGATCATCTCGCTGGTTTCGGCGACTTCGATGATCGCCGAAATCGTCGAGGCCTTCGAGGAACGCACCGGCAGGCGTGCCGAGGGTTCGTTCTATTCGGGCAACTGGCTGGTGCAGAAATGCGCGACAGGCGCGGGGATCTTCCTGTCGGGCCAGATCATCGCCTTCTCGCAGCTTGCGCCCGAGGCAGTGCCCGGCAGCGTGCCGCCCGATGTGCTGACCCGGCTGCTGCTGTGCTACGGCGGTGCGATGCTGACGCTGGCGGTGGTTGCGGCCTTCTGGCTGGCGCGCTTTCCGATCACCCGCGCCGAGCACGAGGCGCGGGTTTCACGCCTTGCCGAACGCCGCGCCAGCGCGCGCCGGAATGCCGTAGCGGCAGGTCATGGCGATCCCGAAGAACCGCCGCCCGCCATACCCGCGACCCACAAATGAGAGCTTGGCGGGCGCAAAAGGCTCTGCCACGGTTGCCCGCAGATTCGATGACCAATCAGGACGAGAGAGGAACCCCCGATGGATTTTGAACCCACAGAACGCCAGGCCTACTGGGCCGGGCGCGTGCGCGACTTCATCGAAACGCACATCCGCCCCAACATGGATGTCTACAAGGCGCAGGATGCCGAAGGCGACCGCTGGAAGGTGATCCAGATCATCGAGGACAAGAAGAAGCTGGCCAAGGAAGCCGGCATCTGGAACCTGTTCATGCCGCCGCGCAACGACAGCCATCATCATGTCGACGAGACCTTCGAATTCGAAGGCCCGGGCCTCACCAACCTCGAATATGCGCTGTGCGCCGAGGAAATGGGCCGCATCGGCTGGGCTTCGGAAGTGTTCAACTGCTCCGCGCCCGATACCGGCAATATGGAAGTGTTCCACCGCTACGGCACGCGCGAACAGAAGGAAGAATGGCTGCGCCCGCTGATGAACGGCGAGATCCGTTCGGCCTTCCTGATGACCGAACCCTACACCGCGTCATCGGACGCGACCAATATCGAGACCCGCATCGAGCGCGACGGCGACCACTACGTCATCAACGGGCGCAAGTGGTGGTCTTCGGGCCTCGGCGATCCGCGCTGCAAGATCGCGATCGTGATGGGCAAGACCGATTTCAACGCCCAGCGCCATGCGCAGCAATCGATGGTGCTGATGCCCATCGACAGCCCGGGCGTGAACATCATCCGGCATCTGCCGGTGTTCGGCTATGACGATGCTCCGCATGGCCACATGGAAGTCGAGATGGTGAACGTGCGCGTTCCCGTCACCAACATGCTGCTGGGCGAAGGGCGCGGCTTCGAGATCGCGCAGGGCCGCCTCGGGCCGGGCCGCATCCACCACTGCATGCGCACCATCGGCGTCGCCGAAGAGGCGCTGGCCAAGATGTGCCGCCGCCTGCAGGAGCGCGAGGCTTTCGGCAAGCCGGTCTACAAGCACTCGGTCTGGGAAGAGCGCGTGGCGCGTGCCCGTATCGACATCGACATGACCCGTCTGCTCTGCCTCAAGGCGGCCGATATGATGGACAAGGTCGGCAACAAGGCGGCCAAGCAGGAAATCGCGATGATCAAGGTGCAGGCGCCCAACATGGCGCTCAAGATCATCGACGATGCCATTCAGGCCCACGGCGGCGGCGGTGTGTCTGAGGATTACGGTCTCGCCTCGGCCTATGCCCACCAGCGCACCCTGCGCCTTGCCGACGGGCCGGACGAAGTCCACGCTCGCTCGATCGCGCACATGGAGTTCGCCAAGCACGCGCCGGTTGCCGGCCCGACGGCCAACGCCCTGCGCGGCAACCACGGGCGTGCCGCCAATGACGGCCAGAGCTTCAGCTCGGGCGACATGGGCGTGGCGCGCTGACCTGCTAATCCATCACCGTTCGTGTCGAGCGTAGTCGAGACACATCGACACGAACGGTTCTCGACTGCGCTCGAACCGAACGGAAACTAAACTCATGGCAAAAGCCGCCATTCTTGAACGCCCCGGCGAAGGCCTGCGCATTGCCGAGGTCACCTATGCCGAGCCCGGCCCGCATGAAGTCCTGATCGACACCAAGGCCTGCGGGCTGTGCCATTCGGACCTGCACTTCATCGACGGGCATTACCCCCACGCCCTGCCCGCCATTCCGGGGCATGAGGCGGCGGGGATCGTGCGTGCGGTCGGCAGCGAGGTGCGCACGGTGAAGCCGGGCGATCATGTCGTCTCGTGCCTCAGCGCCTTCTGCGGGCATTGCGAATTCTGCGTGACGGGTCGCATGGCGCTGTGCCTTGGCGGGGATACGCGCCGCCAGAAGGGCGACGCCTCGCGCATCGCCTTTGGCGACGGGACGCCCGTGAACCAGATGCTCAACCTCTCGGCCCTGTCCGAGCAGATGTTGATCCACGAACACGCCTGCGTGGCCATCGACAAGGCCATGCCGTTCGATCGCGCTGCCCTGCTCGGCTGCGCGGTGACGACCGGCGCGGGGACGATCTTCAACGCCTGCAAGGTGACGCCGGGCGAAACCGTGCTGGTGGTCGGCTGCGGCGGGGTGGGCCTTGCCGCGATCAACGCCGCGAAAATCGCGGGTGCGGGCAAGATCATCGCCGCCGACCCCCTGCCGGAAAAGCGCGCGCTCGCCGAAGTGCTGGGTGCGACCCATACCGTCGATGCTTTGGCTGAAGATGCCGCGAAGCAGATCATCGCCATTTCCGGCGGCGGGGTGCATTGGGGGATCGAGGCGGTGGGCCGTCAGGTCTCGGCCGATCTCGCCGTCGCCTCGCTGCGCCGCGGCGGGACCGCGGTGATCCTCGGCATGATGCCGCTGGATTGCAAGGTCGGGCTCGGCGCGATGGACCTGCTTGGCGGCAAGAAGCTGATGGGCGCGATCATGGGGATGAACCACTTCCCCGTCGATCTGCCGCGTCTGGTCGATTTCTACCTGCGCGGCTTGCTCGATCTCGACACGATCATCGCCGAGCGGATCAGCCTCGACGAGGTCAACAAGGGCTTTGACACAATGCGCGCCGGCCATTCGGCCCGCACAGTGGTGGTGTTCGACTGATGGAAATCGATTTCGATACGGAAATGGTCGGCACGGTGGAAGTGACCGAGAAGGACGCGCTCGACCTTGGCAATCTGACCCGCTGGTTCGAGGCCAATGTCGAAGGGTTCGAAGGCCCGATCAGCTACACCAAGTTCAAGGGTGGCCAGTCGAACCCGACCTACCGGATCGACACGCCCGCGACGTCCTACGTGCTGCGCCGCCAGCCCTTCGGCAAGCTGCTCCCCTCGGCCCATGCAGTCGATCGCGAGTATGCGGCGATGACGGGCCTTTTCCCCACCGGCTTCCCCGTGCCGCGCACCTATGGCCTGTGCGAAGACGTGGACGTGATCGGATCGAAGTTCTTCGTGATGAGCCTCGCCGACGGGCGCTCCTTGTGGAACGGCGCGCTGCCCGGTCTCACGCCGGACGAACGCCGTGCCCATTACCACGCGCTGATCGACACCATGGCCGACCTGCATCGCAACGATCCGCAGGCCATCGGCATGGGCGATTATGGCAAGCCGACCGATTACTGCGCGCGCCAGATCGCCCGCTGGACCAAGCAGTACAAGCTGTCTGAAACCGAGCTGATGCCCGAAATGGAGCGGCTGGTCGAATGGCTGCCGCAGACCATCCCGCCGCAACACGGCTCTAGCGTTGTCCACGGCGATTACCGGCTCGACAACGTGATCTTCCACAAGACCGAGCCCCGCATCATCGCGGTGCTCGACTGGGAACTGTCGACGCTGGGCGATCCGATTGCCGATTTCAGCTACCTGATGCTCAACTGGCACAATCCCGCTGACGGGCGTGCGGGGCTGCTGGGGCTGGATCTGGACGCGCTCGGCATCCCCTCGCAGGATGAAGCGGTGGAGCGGTATGTGGCGCGCACCGGCTATCCCGTGCCGCCGATGGACTGGTACTTTGCCTATAACCTGTTCCGCCTCGCCGGGATTATGCAGGGTATCAAGAAGCGCGTGATCGACGGCACCGCCTCCAGCGCCCACGCACAGGCCATGAGCGAGCGGGTGCGCCCGCTGGCCGAGCGGGCTTACGAGTTTGCCCGTGCCGCAGGCATGCCAGCGTAACGCTTGCCGAGGTCTCGCGGTGCGGCTAGGCGCGCAGTCGCAATCGTGCCTGCCGGAGACCCTCTATGAGTGACGCCCTGATCGCCGCCATCGAAGAAGCGTGGGAAAACCGCGCGGACATCACCCCCGGCCACGAGGTGCGCCATGCGGTCGCCGATGCGCTGGCCCTGCTCGATTCCGGCGAGGCGCGGGTCGCCCAGCCTGACGGGAATGGCGGCTGGACCGTCAACCAGTGGCTCAAGAAAGCGGTGCTGCTGTCCTTCCGCCTCAATGACAACCGCGTGATGGAAGGCGGTGCAGCGGGCGAGGCGGCATTCGACAAGGTGCCGCTGAAATTCGCCGGCTGGGGCGAGAACCGCTTCAAGGAGGCTGGCTTCCGCGTGGTTCCGGGTGCGGTGGTCCGGCGCGGCGCGCATATCTCCAAGGGCGTGGTGCTGATGCCGAGCTTCGTGAATATCGGCGCCTATGTCGGCGAGAACACCATGATCGATACCTGGGCCACGGTCGGTTCCTGTGCGCAGATCGGTGCCAATGTGCACATCTCGGGCGGCGCGGGGATCGGCGGCGTGCTCGAACCGCTTCAGGCCGAACCCGTGATCATCGGCGACAACGCCTTCATCGGCGCCCGCGCCGAGGTTGCCGAAGGCGTGCGCGTGGGCGAGGGTGCTGTGCTTTCGATGGGCGTCTACCTCGGCGCCTCGACCAAGATCGTCGATCGTGCCACCGGCAAGGTCTACATGGGCGAAGTGCCGCCCTATGCCGTGGTCGTGCCCGGCTCGATGCCCGGCAAGCCCTTGCCCGACGGCAGCATGGGGCCGAGCCTCTACTGCGCGGTGATCGTAAAGACGGTCGACGCCCAGACCCGTTCGAAGACCGGCATCAACGAACTGCTGCGCGACTGATCCGGGGCGCGGCAGGATGGATGACGCGCAATCCCGAAGCCTTCAGCGTTTCGTCGATGCGCAGGAGCGGGTGTGGGAGCGGGTCACCGAGGAACTGATTACGGGCTACAAGACCAGCCACTGGATGTGGTTCGTCTTTCCCCAGTTGCGTGGCCTTGGTTCCAGCCCCGAGGCGCAGTTCTACGGGCTTTCGGGGCTGGACGAGGCACGCGATTATCTCGCCCACAGCCTGCTGGGTGACAGACTTCGCTGGTCGGCGGAGACTCTGCTGGGCCATGCCGCCCGGCGCACACCGCGCCAGATGCTGGGCGAGATTGACGCCTTGAAGCTGTGCAGCAGCCTCACCCTGTTTGCGCAGACCGGTGACGACGCTCTGTTCGACCGCGCACTGGCAGGACTGTTTGCTGGCGAGCGCGATCCCCACACGCTTGCCCTGCTCGAACGCCCATCATCCTGATTGCGGAACCATTCGCCGCGCCCATGGTTGATTGACGTTACGGAAGGCATTTCCGTAACGTCAACAATAACGGGGAGAGCAGCAATGGCCGATCACAACGAAGCAATCCGCATCAACGACGAAGCTGCCCGCGGCGCGGTCAGCAATACGGGTCTGCGCTATGTGCTGGGTTACAGCCTTGCGCTCGCCGTGATCGCGATGAGTGCGGTCTGGATCATTCCGGCGCTGGCGCGCTGATCAGCGTTTCGATCGGGGCCATGCCGGCAACGCTGGCGGCGTAGGCTTCGGCGGCGCGCATCACCCGCAGCGCGTTGCGGCTGGCGATCATTTCAAGCTCGGCCTGCGAATAGCCGCGCCGTGCGAGTTCCGCGAACAGCAGCGGATAGCCGCGCACATCCTCGAACCCGACCGGGCCGGACGGCATCCCGTCGAAATCCCCGCCGATACCGATCGATTCGACGCCAGCCACTTCGCGGATGTGGTCGATATGGTCGGCCATGTGCTGGATCGTCGTTGCCGGTTCGGGGTGCGCCTTGTCCCACGCCGCCATCGCCTCGCTCACCGTCGCAGGCTGGCCCTGCCATAGCGCCTTCAGCCGTGCTTCCTCGGCAGAGCGGCGGGCGAACCACTGGCGGCGCTCCTCGTTGAGGAAGCCCGGCAGCGCCACCACCATCACGATCCCGCCATTGTAGGGCAGGCGCCGTAGCACCGAATCCGGCACGTTGCGCGGGTGGCCGTTCACCGCCCGCGCGCCGGAGTGACTGAAGATCACCGGCGCCTTGGCCACGTCCAGCGCATCGAGCATCGTCTCCTCGCTGACATGGCTGAGATCGACCAGCATCCCCAGCCGGTTCATCTCGCGCACCACATCCTTGCCGAATTCGCTGAGGCCACCATGTTTCGGATTGTCGGTCGCAGCATCGGCCCACGGCGTGTTGCTGTTGTGGGTCAACGTCATGTAGCGTGCGCCGAGCGCGTGGAGCTGCCGCAGAACCGCAAGGCTCGATCCGATCGAATGTCCGCCCTCCATGCCCAGCAGCGAGGCGATCCGGCCCTCGGCCATGGCGCGCTCGACTTCGTCGGCAGTGGTGGCAAAGCGCAGGGCCTGCGGGTTGCGGGCGATTAGCCGTTTGGTGACGTCGATCTGCTCGATCACCTGCTGCACCGCTTCGGGCTCGTCGGGGTTCGAGGGCACATAGACCGACCAGAACTGCGCGCCGACCTTGCCTTCCTTGAGGCGGGCGAGATCAGTCTGCATCACCGCGCCTTGCGGATGGGCCGCGCCGGTGTGCGTGGTATCCTCGAAATCGAAAGCGTTGATCTGGTTGGCGACGCGGGCGCGCAGCTGGTTGGGCACATCATTATGCCCGTCAAACACCGGCGCGGCCTCCAGCGCGGCATTGGCGGTCGCGGTGGCGGGATCGACCAGCGCTTCCTGCGCAGCCAGCGGGTTCGCCAGCAGCAATGCGGCGACAAGAGCGATGCGCGAGGGCGCGAAAAGTTGCATGGGCAAGCCTCCCGAAGGTAGAGCGCCCGGAAACACGGGCAAGGAACAGGCGATGGGTGATAGCGCGGCAGAACTGATCGAACAATTGCGCCTTGCCGCCCATCCCGAAGGCGGATGGTATCGCGAAACCTGGCGGGGGCAGGTCGGGACGGATGGGCGGGCCCAAGGCACCGCAATCATCTTCATGCTCCGCGCTGGCGAGGCCTCGCACTGGCACACGGTCGATGCCGCCGAGCTGTGGCTGTGGCAGGCGGGCGATCCGCTGGAACTGCGGCTGGCGGCTGGTGACGCGGGGCCGGTGCGGTCGGTGATCCTCGGCAGTGATGTGATGGCCGGGCAGCAGTTGCAGGGACTGGTCGAACCGGGAGAATGGCAGGCGGCGCGCTGCCACGGCAAGCCGCGCTTCGGTTACACGCTGGTGTCCTGCGTGGTGGTGCCGGGGTTCGATTTTGCCGGGTTCACCCTTGCACCGCCGGGCTGGGAACCGGGTGCGGGAGCGGCGGCGTGATCCGCGCGGTCTTCCGCTGGCTGCTCGCGGCGTTCTATGCGCTGGCGGGCATCATCCACCTGATCCGGCCTGAGCCTTTCCTCACCATCATGCCCGCGTGGGTGCCCGCGCCGGAGGCCGTGGTGCTGTGGACGGGCATTGCCGAACTGCTCGGCAGCATCGGGCTGATCCAGCCCTTCTCGCCCGCGCTGCGCCGGGCGGCAGGGCGGGGGCTGGCGGCCTATGCGTTGTGCGTCTGGCCTGCCAATATCAACCACTTCATCATCGACATGGCGCGGCCCGATGGAGGGCTGGGTCTTGCCTATCACATTCCGCGGATGATCGCGCAGCCGGTGATCATCTGGCTGGCATTGTGGGTCGGTGAATGCCTGCCGCTGCGCCGGAGCCGCGGTTGACGCCTGCCGGGGCAATCCGGGCATTGCTTGACCAGCGAGCGGAGGGCGCGACCATCTGCCCGAGCGAAGCAGCGCGCCGTCTGGCCGGGCCGGATGGCGACTGGCGCCGTGAAATGGACGCCGTTCACGCAGCAGTGGACAGCCTCGTCGCCGCGGGGGACATCGCGCTTTCGTGGAAAGGCCTGCCCATGCAAAAGCGGCGCGGACCCTACCGGATCGCGCGCCGCTGATGTCTGGCCATGGCCGGGTGCCGCAGGGGCACCGGCAGGCTTAGCTGAGGTGCTTCGAGACCGCTGCGGTCATCTTGAACATCGAGATCTGGTCCTTGCCGATCACCGCGCCCAGCTTGGCATCGGGATTGATCTGACGCTTGTCGGTGGTGTCCTGCAGGCCGTTGGCCTTGATGTATTCCCACACCTTCGAAGTCACCTGGGCGCGGGTCATCGGGCCCTTGCCGATCACGGCTTCGAGATCACCCGAAAGGTTGACCGGCTTTTGCAGTGCGTTGGTCGTTCCAGCCATCATTTACTCCCTTGTCTTTGTGGCAGGTTAATCAAGATCATCGTCATCATCCCAGCCCGCATCCTCCTCTCCTCCGCCGGTGAAGGTGGCATGGAGCACTGCGCAGGCCGTGACCGTCCCTTGCAGCGACGCGAGCAGTTCCGCCCGGCCAGCGCCCGGCATCAGCACGAGCGGAAGGTCGGTGGCGAACAGCTGAAACAGGTAATGGCGCGTCTCGCCCTCGGGCGGGTCGGGCAGCAGCCATTCGGAATTGCCGAAAGCATTCTTGCCGGTGCGCGGCGGCACTTCGCCTTCGAGCAGCTTGCCGCGTTGTCCGGCAAGGCCCCACACCAGCCAGTGGCAAGCGGGTTCTGCACCTTTGGCCGAAGCGTCTTCCACCACCAGCACCAGTTCCTGCGAACCGGGCGGCGGGGCGCTCCATTCCAGCGGCGGGGCAACAGCATCTTCCTCGCAGGCGGTGAAGCTCGGATCGAGTTCGTCGCCGGCGCGGAAGGCCGGGCTGGTCAGCGCAAAACCCCCGCGCGCCAGCGTCTGCGCCGATCCCAGCTTCGCCACGGCGAGACCGGGATGACGTGCAGGCGCGGGCACCGCAGATGCGAGCCAGTCCGGAAAATCAGTCATGATTCTGTCGTTCCATCCCCGCCGTGCTAGTCCAGCGTGACACGAGAAACGAGGCTTGAGGGTCAAGTTTTCGCCGGTTTTTGCGGAAAACCCTGCAAAAGCAGGCAAAATGGTCACGGTTTTGGCGATTTCCGGATGATTTTCGCCCTCCGCCGCTTGCCCGATGCGGGGCAAAATTGCATCCCACGCCCTCGGGCAGCGGTAAACCGCTCTGTCCCGACTGCCCGCGAAACACGGAGTTGCCGCCTGACATGACCGCCGGTCGCACCGCTTTGAGCCTTGTTCTGGCCTTCAGCCTTGTCGCCTGCGGAGGCGGTGGATCATCGTCTACCCCGCCGACCGGTGGTGGCGGGGGAACGCCGCCCACGGGCGGGAACGGCTGCGCCCTGCGCGACCAGCAGACCTTCGCCGACAATGTCCTGAACGAATGGTATCTGTTTCCTGACCTTCTGGCCAATGCCAACCCGGCATCCTTCAGCGACCTGCAATCCTATCTCGACGCGCGCGTGGCCCCTGCACGGGCGCAGAGCCGTGATCGCGGCTTCACCTTCGCCACCTCGATCGCCGAAGAAAATGCGCTCATCAACTCCGGATCGAGCGCAGGGTTCGGCATCCGCCTGAACTATGACACCGCCGCCCGCCGCGTGTTCGTGGTGGAGGCCTATGAAGGCGCGAGCGGACTGGCGGCCGGGCTCGACCGCGGGAGCGAGATTACCGCGATCGGCACCAGCAGCGCGAACCTCCAGACCGTGTCGAGCCTGTTCGCGAGCGGCGGCACGCAGGCGGTGGTCAATGCGCTCGGCCCGTCGACTGCCGGGGTGGCGCGGGTCCTGCGCTTTGTCCAGCCGGACGGAACCACCATCGAGCGCAGTATCACCAAGACCGACTTCGCGCTCGATCCGGTTTCCGACCGCTATGGCGCGGTGATCCTCAATGATGGCGGCAAGCGGGTCGGCTATCTCAACCTGCGCACCTTCATCGTCGCCGATGCGTCGAACCAGCTGCGGCAAGCCTTCGCCCAGTTCGCCGCGCAGGGCGTGACCGAACTGATCATCGACCTGCGCTACAACGGCGGCGGGCTGGTCGATGTGGCCGACACAATGGGCGACCTGATGGGCGCAGGGCGCGTGGGGCAGGTGTGGAGCCGCACGGTGCTGCGCGCCAGCAAGGCTGACCGGAACGAGACCCGCACCTTCCGCAGCGAGGCCAACGCCATCGCTCCGACCCGCATCGCCTTCATTACCACCAGCGCCAGCGCCTCTGCCAGCGAGCTGGTGATCAATTCGATGATCCCCTATCTCGGCACCAACATGGCGCTGGTGGGGAGCAATTCCTTCGGCAAGCCGGTGGGACAGTTCGGGTTCGACCTGTCGGCCTGCGACCTTCGGGTGCGGGCGGTGACGTTCCAGACTGTGAACGCCAGCAATCAGGGCAACTACTTTACCGGCCTTGCCAGCGTGGTGCCCAATGCCTGTCGTGCAGGGGACGATATCCTGCGTCCCTTCGGCGACCCGCGCGAAGCCTCGATCGCGGCGGCACTCGATTTCCTCGGCGGGCGATCGTGCGCCGCATTTTCGGCCAGCGGGCAGGCGGCGGACAAGGGCGAGGGCGCAGAAGGACAGCGCCAGCGGCTGGGCCTTGATCTGCCCGAGCGCGAGCCGCTCCAGCCGGAACGGCCCAACGCCGCGCAGCACGATCTGCCCGGCCTGTTCTGACCCCTGTTACAGGCCTTCGGGCACGGTTTCGAAGCCGGGAATTTCGCCGAGATCGACCCAGTCCTGCTTGCTCTTGGTGTAGCAATGGAACGCGGGCTTGAGGATGCTGGTGTCGTCCAGCGTCCCGGCCTTGATGAACATCATCCCCGGCGGGCTTTCGACCCGCGTGAACACGGGCGAGCCGCAGGTGCCGCAGAACTGCCGCCGCACGGTCGCGCCGCTATCGCCGGTGTCGTTATAGGTGGTCAGCTCGCCTTCGAAGGCAACGGCGGTTTCGGGCACGCCGATGATGACCGACAGGCTGCTGCCCGCCTGCCGCTGGCAATTCTTGCAATGGCAGGTCACGCACAGCAGCGGATCGCTTTCGCATGTGTAGCGCACCTTGCCGCACAGGCAGCCTCCGGTGATCGTCATGGTCTCTCCCCCTGTTCCATCGCGCCCTATGGCGCAGCGTCGCCGGTGAACGGCTGGCTGCTGGTATAGCCGCAGCCGCGCAAGGTTTCCTCACCCAAAGCGATAGTGGCGACGAAGGGGAAGGTGCGATCGCTCATCCCGTCGCTGCAATCGCCGGGGGTGAGTGTGGCGGTGAAGGGGTCGCCAAACAACTCACCCGAAAAGCCGAGCCCGTTGTTTCCGGCAAAGCGGGTAACGGGGAAGTCGAAGCCTTCGGGGTGTTCAGGGTTGCTGTAACGGGCGCTGCCCTGATCGATCCGCACATTCCAGAAGGGTTCGGTGCCGACCAGCGTGACGACCTCGTCCGCGGCGACCTGATCGAAAGTTTCGCCGCCTGGGTCGATCCCGTCCTGCGCGGGGGTGCAGGCTGCAAGGCCGAGCGCCAGAACGGCAGCGAGGGGCGAAGGGCGGTGGATCATGGCGGTCTCTCCTTGATGCCAGAGGATAGGCCGGAACCATGCGCCCGCCAAGGCATTGCCCGCCCATGGACTTCGCCCCCACCCGCGCCGCCGCGCTGAACCGCCTAGCCGCATTTCTCCCCGCCGCCGGTCGCCGTTATGCCGATACCCGCAACCACGATGATGGCCCTGCGCCGGGCGGGCGGGCGAATGTCAGCCAGCTTTCGCCCTGGCTCCATGCAGGCCTGATCGGCGAACCCGAAGTGCTCGACGCCGTTCTCGGCCAGCACAGCCCGCGTGCGGCGGAAAAGTTCATCGCCGAGGTGTTCTGGCGGGTCTATTTCAAGGGCTATCTCGAACAGCGCCCGGCGATCTGGGCCGATTACTGCGCGGGCCGCGACGGCGCTCTGGCGGCGCTGGAGCGCAATGCCGGGCTGCGCACCGCTTACACTGCGGCGACCGAGGGCCGCACCGGGATCGCCGCCTTCGATCTCTGGGCAAGGGAACTGGTGGAGACCGGCTATCTCCACAATCACGCCCGCATGTGGTTTGCCAGCATCTGGATTTTCACCCTGCGGCTCGACTGGCGGTTGGGGGCGGACTTCTTCCTGCGCCATCTGGTTGATGGCGATGCGGCGTCGAACAACCTGTCGTGGCGCTGGGTCGGGGGCCTGCATACCAAGGGCAAGCATTATCTTGCGCGGGCGGACAATATCGCGCGCTACACCGCCGGACATCCGCACGGCCCGCTGGCCGCACAGGGGCTGGCCGATGATGCCGAACCGCTGGAAGAAGCGCAGGAGTATGGCCGCCAGAAGCTCGATTTGCCGGCACCGGTCACTGCCGCCGATCTGACGCGGCCCTTTGCCTTGTTGCTGCATGATGAAGCCGCGCACCACACCCCGCTCGGTCTGCCTGCGGCTCCGGAGCTGGTGATCGGCGCGGCGCGTCCCGGCGCCCGTTCGCCCGGTCAGGTCGGCGCGCTGGCCCGGGGCTTTGCCGATGCGGCGGTGGCCGGCGGCATGGCCGAAGCGGCCGCCGCGTTCGGCTGTCAGGGGGTGCAATGGCGCGAGGGTGAACGGCTGAGGCCGATGCTGGATGCTGCCGGGGTTGATCTGGTCGCGCTGCCCTATCTTCCCGCCGGCTGGACCCGCGACGCATTGTGGCCGGATCTTGCGCCGCTGGTCGCCAAGGGGCGGGTGGTCACCCTGCTCGGCGAGCTTGATCGCACCACATGGCCGCATGCCAAGGCAGGGTTTTTCGGCGTTGCCAAGGCCATTGACGGCGTTCTGCGGCAATGCGGCATCGGGGGCGCGGGATAGTTTCAACCCTGCCTTAACCTTGTTGGGGTAAGCCGGGGCGTTGTTATCCGCCCAAGGGCCGCACACCGAAATGCTCTACCCCAACCGCCTTCAGGCCGCCCTGCTGTTCGACCGCCCGCTCGACAACCTCGAAGCGATCATGCGCACCTTCGCACGGATCGAGGGGATGAAATCGGGCGCCAGCTTCAACGTCTCCGAAGCCAATCCGGGCCGCTTCTACCGCCTGTTCAACGGCGCGGAAGAACTGATGCTGACCTTCGAATATGTGAACGGCGCGTGCGATGCGCAGGTGTTCCGCGGGGCACTGTCTTCGGCCTACACCGGCATTGTCACGCCCGATATCCGCCAGCGCCTTGCCCGCACCCAAAGCCACATCCTGCTTGAAGTCTCGCACGGGGTGCTCGGCGGGGTGGACGAGGATCCGAAGATCGCCGCGATGTTCGCGCAGATCGGGCGCCCGCGCGAAGGTGCCACGCAGGCCCAGTTCGAACGCCGACTTGCCGTGCTGTCGCTGATGACCCGCATCGCCTCTGAAGATGCGATGCCGCTGGCGGTGCACTGGACCCAGTCCGACCAGCTTCTGGCGGGGGAGGCCTGCGACAGGCTTGCCGCCATGCCCGCACCCGGCCCGCTGCATATCCACCCGTTCCTGTTCGGCCCGCAATCCGCGCCCGGGGAACCGTCGCTGGTCGGCATCCGCACCTTCGGCGCACGCCACTGGCTGGGTCGCGAGATCCTGATCAAGCCCGGCGTTCTGCCCTGGGCTGCCAATTTTGAAACGATCCTTGCCTTCCTGCGGGTGGCGACCATGCCGAACGGCTATGTCATTCCCGATGGCGACACCTTCGGGCCGGAAGACCGCAGCCTGTCCTATCGCGTGCTGCACCACGATGCCGGTGCAGATATCGGCTATGCGGAGCCCGAACCGGCGGACATGCCGATCTACGAACTCGTGCCGCTCAAACACGTCGCGCACAACTTCGTCGCCGAAGACCACGTGCCGGACGCCAACGCCTTCAACGACCGCGCATTTCCGCCCGCAATCATGCCGGCGGATCAGGACGCGAAGATGGCGCTTGCCAATGAATGGGGTGAAAAGCGCAAGCTGGCCGAGGGGATCGGCGGGCGGTTCGAAGTGCGCACCCGGGGCGATGCTCCGCCGCCGCAGCCCGCGCCGCCTGCACCGGTGATCGCGCCGAGCCCCGGCCAGCCGGGCCTGCCGAGCCTCTCCGGGCGCGGCCTGCGCGGCAGGGTGTTCGGGCGCAAGGGGCTGTGAATTAGCCCCTCACGCCCCGAGGGTTCAGATCTGCTTGTCGGGCGAGGGGTCGTGGCGGTGCCGCTCGGCCTTGCCGAACACCCGTTCCAGGCGTTCGGCCAGCGTGCTTGCCGCAATCCGCGCTGCGGCATCGACATCGGCAGCCTTGCCGGTGACCCCGATCGGACGACTGCCGCGGGGGCGTGCCTCGATCGTGCAGTGCTTGTCATCCGCGCCGTGCTTGCGGCCGTTGACGTCGCTCACATGCACTTCCAGCCGCGTCAGCCGGTCGGCGAAGCGGGCAAGCCGCTGGCGCACCTGCGCCTCGATCCGGGTGGCGACTTCCTGCGTGCCCATCACCGAACTATCGGTGTTGAACTGGAATTGCATGGTGCTCATGGCATCGTCTCCTTGTGGGTTCAGTAACCTGTTGCCCAAGGAGAATATGGGGATCGCCCGCCCCGCTTTCCAGCGGAATCGGGCAGGCCGTTCAGGAGATCAGGCTCTCTGCTGCACGCTTTTCGGCGCGCACGGCATCGGCCTTCACCCGTTCCTCGGCGGTCTTGCGCGCCTGTTCGGCGAGGCCGCGCCATGTCTTTTCCGAACGCAATTCGCGTTCACGCACATTGTCGAGCGTCGCCTTGGCCGCGAGCACCGCAGCTTCATCGGCGCGTTCGCTGTAGAATTCGTAGGTCTGTGCCATCGGGGGTGTCCTGCCGTGAGAGGGGGGTAGGCGGGAGGCATTCTGGGTGGCGGGCGGAACGCATCATGCGCGCCCCGCCCGACCGGTATTCGCTTAGTCGGCAGCCGAAAGGTTGACGGCGCTTTCCTTGCCGTTGCGGCCCTTTTCGAGCTCGTAGTTCAGGCGCTGGTCCTTATCGAGGCTGTGCATGCCGGCGGCCTGCACGGCAGTGATGTGGACGAAGCTGTCCGACGAACCATCGTCGGGCTGGATGAAGCCATAGCCCTTGTCGGTGTTGAAGAACTTTACGGTTCCGGTCTTGCTCATGCGATGTTCCTTTCAAGAACAACTGGTTGCCCGCACGCGAAATGCGCGCAGGGGTAGTGCGTTATCGTCCGATGAAAGGAAGTCGTCGTCTGGTTAACGCCGGGGCCGGTGGGCTGAACCCGTGGCAAGCGGCGGAGCGCAAATTTCGAAGTCCGTCGCAAATTTCGACGTCAGCGGCACGTGCTTAGCACAAGTCTGCCCGATTACCTAATTTCGGGCCATACACGCTGGACTGCTCTGTGCCGCCCTAAGCCATCAACCCGCGTACGAAGGGGATCAACCCGGTCTGGCGCTGGCGCTTCATCCGCTCGGCTTCGAGGATCGCGCAGACCTTGGCGAAGCACACATCGACATCATCGTTGATGATCACGTAGTCGTAGCCGTCCCAGTGGCTGATTTCTGCCCGGGCGCGCTCCATGCGGGCGGCGATGACCTCGGCGCTGTCGGTGGCACGGCCCTTCAGGCGGCGGTGCAACTCGTCGATCGAAGGTGGCAGGATGAACACCCGCACCACGTCTTGCTGGTCTTTCTGGTAAAGCTGCTGGGTGCCCTGCCAGTCGATATCGAACAGGAAATCCTGCCCTTCCTTCAGCGCTGCACGGATGATCCCCTTGGGCGTGCCGTAACGGTGGCCGAACACCTCGGCCCATTCGTAGAAATCATCCTCGTCCACCATCTGCTGGAAGCGTTCGGAGCTGACGAAGTGATAGTGCACGCCGTCCACCTCGCCGGGGCGCGGCGGGCGGGTGGTGGCCGAGACCGACAGCTTGATTTCGGCATCCTTGGCCAGCAGCATCCGCGACAGCGTGGTCTTGCCCGCGCCCGATGGCGAGGACAGGATGAACATCAGCCCGCGGCGGTGGAGATGATCGTCGGAATGGTGTGTGGAGTCGCCCATAGGCCCCGTTGCCCCAACCGGACGGCACAAATCAAGGGGCGGTCAGGATTCGCCGGTTCCGTCCTTGCGCGCCCGGCGTTTCGCTTCCAGTCGCTTGCCGCGATCATAAAAGACCTTGGCGGCGAGCCCTCCTGCCACGACGGCCAGCCCCAGAGGCGACTTGCGGGCAAGGCTGCTGGCCCCCCACAGCGCGATGCTGGTTGCGAGGCTGCGGCCGTCAACCAGACGTTCCGCCTTGGCCTCGTCATAGGATTTGATGAGCAGGCCCTTTTCCATCCGGTCACGCAGCAGACCGCCTGCGGCACGCAGCACGATGTCGGCGATCACCAGATTGGTACCGGCGACCGGGCTGGGCAGCGGCAGGCCGCCCGGACCGGTCGGTTCGGCCTTGTCGGGTGCGGCGGGAACGGGCGCCGGATCGCCGCCGCGTTTCCGCCGGATCAGCCCCTTGCCCCGCGCCATGGCGCCTATTTCTTGCGCCCGAAATCGATGGTGACGACGTTAGAGCCATCGCCATCGCCGTCGCCATCAGGCCCGTCATTTTCGGCATCCTCGTGCGCCTCGGGCTCGAGTTCCTCGACAGCAGCCTGGAATTGCAGCCCGAAATCCACTGCCGGATCAACGAATGCGGTGATTGCGGCGAAGGGGATCGTCAGCTTGGCCGGCACCTGGTTGAAGGTAAGGCTGACCGAAAAGCTGTGGGGGAGGACTTCCAGATCCCAGAACTTGTTCTGGAGCACGATGGTCATTTCATCGGGGAAGCGTTCGCGCAGGTGCGGCGGGATCGAAACCCCCGGCGCGCCGGTCTTGAAGGTGATGTAGAAATGGTGCGCGCCCGGCAACGTGCCCCCGCCGCTGACGATCGATCCGAGCACCCGGCCGACCACGGCACGCAGGGCTTCCTGCACGATCTCGTCGTAGGGGATCAGGCTGTCGGGTGTTTCGGTGCTCATGATAGCTGGTTTGGTGGCGGGACATGCGGCCTTGGTCAAGCCCCTTGCGGGTCTTTCGCGGATGACTTGTCTTGGCGGCGCAGCCGACTATAGCGCGGCCTATGCCCAATTCCCCCGCCCGCACCGGCTCGGTAGAGCGCAACACCACCGAGACCAAGATCGCCATTGCCGTCAATCTCGACGGGACGGGCGCCTATGACGTTTCGACCGGGATCGGCTTTCTCGATCACATGGTCGAACAGTTCAGCCGCCATTCGCTGATCGATGTGACGATGAAGGTGGAGGGCGATCTGCATGTCGACCAGCACCACACCACCGAGGATTCGGCGATTGCGCTGGGTCAGGCGATCAGCAACGCGCTGGGGGACAAGGCCGGGATCGGGCGTTACGGCGCGGCCTATTCGCCGATGGACGAGACGCTCTCTCGCGTCGCGCTCGACATTTCGGGGCGGCCCTATCTGGTGTGGAAGGCGAAGTTCACGCAGGAAAAGCTCGGCGAATGGGACACCGAGCTGATCGAGCACTGGTTCCACTCCGTCAGCCAGAGCGCCGGGATCACGCTCCACATGGAGCTGCTCTACGGCACCAACAACCACCACATCTGCGAAAGCCTCTACAAGGGTTTCGCCCGCGCGATGCGGCAGGCAGTCGAGCGCGACCCGAGGAAGGGCGGCGCGATCCCGAGCACCAAGGGGCAGCTCGGTGGGTGAGGTGGTCGCCCTCGTGGATTACGGCGCGGGCAACCTTCATTCTGTGCACAATGCCTTGAAGGCAGCAGGGGCGCAGGTGACTGTGACCGCTGATCCCTATGTCGTGCGCGCGGCCGACCGGATCGTGCTACCCGGCGTCGGCAGCTTCAAGGCCTGTGCCGAAGGGCTGGGCGCAATTTCGGGCATGGTCGAAGCGATGACCGAGCGCGTCCATGTGGGCGGCGCGCCGTTCCTCGGCATCTGTGTGGGGATGCAATTGCTGGCGGATCGCGGCCTTGAGCATGGCGAGACCCCCGGCCTCGGCTGGATTCCGGGCGAAGTGCGGCTGATCGCGCCTTCGGACGCGAGCATCAAGGTGCCGCACATGGGCTGGAACGATGTCGCCATGCTGCCCCATGCGCGCGATCACGCGGTGATCGATGAGGGGGAGGCCTATTTCCTCCACTCCTATCATTTCGCCGCCACCGATCCGCACCACATCGCCGCGATGACCGATCATGGCGAGGGGCTGGTCGCCGCCGTGGCGAAGGGCAATATCCTCGGCGTGCAGTTTCACCCGGAGAAAAGCCAGGCCTATGGCCTCGCCACGCTCCGGCGTTTTCTGGAGTGGTTCCCTTGATCATTTTCCCCGCCATCGACCTGAAGGGCGGCCAGGTCGTCCGCCTTGCCGAAGGCGACATGGATCGCGCCACGATCTACGGCGATGACCCCGCCGCACAGGCGCTGATCTTCGCCGAGGCCGGGGCGGAGCACCTCCATGTCGTCGATCTGGACGGCAGCTTTGCCGGCGAAAGCCGCAACCGGGAGGCGGTGGAGGCCATCGTCAAGGCCTTCCCCGGCTATGTGCAACTCGGCGGCGGCATCCGCGATGCCAAGGCAGTCGAGGGCTGGTTCAACCTCGGCGTGGCGCGGGTGGTGATGGGTTCGGCGGCGCTCAAGAACCCCGAATTCGTGCGCGAAATGGCCCGCGAATGGGAAAACGGCATCGTCGTCGCCGTGGACGCGCGCGACGGAATGGTCGCGACCGAGGGCTGGGCGGAGGTCTCCGATGTGCCCGTCACCGATCTCGCTCGCCGTTTCGAGGACGCAGGCGTCGCCAGCCTGCTGTTCACCGACATCGGCCGCGACGGCCTGCTCAAGGGCGTGAACATCGAGGCGACGGTGGACCTCGCCCGCCGCGTCGACATTCCGGTGATCGCCAGCGGCGGGGTAAAGGGGCTGGACGACATCCACATCCTCTCGCTCCATGCGCATGAGGGGATCGAGGGGGTGATCACGGGCCGCGCGCTCTACGAAGGGCGGCTCGATCTGGCAGCGGCGATTGCGATGGGCGCACGCGCCCAATGACTGTCCGCATCCGCGTCATCCCCTGTCTCGACGTGGCCGATGGCCGCGTGGTCAAGGGCGTGAACTTCGTCGACCTGAAGGACGCGGGCGATCCGGTCGAGCAGGCGCGCGCCTATGACGCCGCTGGGGCGGACGAGCTGTGCTTTCTCGACATTTCCGCCAGCCACGAAGGGCGCGGGACGCTGCTCGACATGGTGCGGCGCACGGCGGAGGTGTGCTTCATGCCGCTGACGGTCGGCGGCGGGGTGCGCAGCGCCGAGGATGCGCGCGCGCTACTGCTGGCGGGGGCGGACAAGGTGGCGGTGAACAGCGCGGCGGTGGCGCGGCCCGAACTGGTGGGCGAGATCGCGGAGCGCTTCGGCAGCCAGTGCGTGGTCGCCAGCGTCGATGCGCGCCGCACGCCGCGGGGCAACTGGGAAATTTTCACCCATGGCGGCAGGAAGCCCACCGGCATCGATGCGGTGGAGTATGCCCGCAAGGTCGCCGATCTGGGCGCTGGCGAATTGCTCGTCACCTCGATGGACGGTGACGGCACGAGAGCCGGCTACGACCTCGATCTGACACGCGAGATTGCCGACTCTGTCAGCGTCCCGGTTATCGCCAGCGGCGGGGTAGGGAGCCTCGAACACCTCGTGGAAGGGGTGACAAAGGGACATGCCAGTGCCGTGCTCGCCGCGAGCATCTTCCACTTCGGCCACCACACCATCGCCGAGGCCCATGCGGCATTGCGGGCGGCAGGTTTGCCCGCACGCGGTTGAATTATCGTCATTGCGAGCGTAGCGAGGCAATCCATGGCCAGACCCGTCCGATTGCGACGCGGCGCGGTCCATGGATTGCCGCGCGCCTGCGGCGCTCGCAATGACGAGAGAAGCCGAAGTGTCCGAAACCCTCGCCCGCCTCGAAGCGACCATCGCCCAGCGCCTCACCGCCTCGCCTGAGGAGAGCTATGTCGCGAAGCTGCACGCCAAGGGGCTCAAGACAATCGCCCAGAAGCTCGGCGAAGAAGCCACCGAAGCGGTGATCGCCGCGCTCGCCGGGGGCGAGGCCGAGTTGGTGGGCGAGGCGGCGGATGTCCTGTTCCACCTCATCGTGCTGCTCGCCGAAAAGGGCGTGGCGCTGGAACAGGTCTTCGCCGAACTCGACCGGCGCGAGGGCGTGTCCGGCCTCGCCGAAAAAGCCTCCCGCACGGAGTAACCCATGCCGATCGACCCGACCCTGCCTTACGACGACAACAATATCTTCGCGAAGATCCTGCGCGGGGAAATCCCCTCGAGGAAGGTCTACGAGGATGACTGGGCCTTCGCCTTCGAGGATATCAACCCGCAGGCCGAAGTGCACACACTGGTGATCCCCAAGGGCCGCTATGTCAGCTGGGACGATTTCAGCGCCAAGGCCTCCGATGCCGAAATCGGAGGGTTCGTGCGCGCGGTGGGCGAAGTGGCGCGGATGAAGGGGCTGGTCGAACCCGGCTACCGCCTGCTCGCCAATATCGGCCAGCACGGCGGGCAGGAGGTGCCGCACCTTCACGTGCATATCTTCGGCGGCCAGCCACTGGGACCGATGATCCTGCGCAGATAGCGAGAATTGCATCCATTCGGCGCTGATAAGGCACCGTTCATCGCAGCTTCAGCCAAGGCAGGCTTTTGACCGAATGATGTATTCGAGCCTCTCCAAATGACCTCTCCGAACCCTCCCGGCGGAATCCTCGATGGTGCGCGGCATCTTTATGCGGTGCGCGTCTATTACGAGGATACCGATCTGTCGGGGATCACCTACCACGCCAACTACCTGCGCTGGTTCGAACGCGCGCGGTCCGATCTGCTGCGCTTGCTGGGCATCGACCAGCGCGCCGCGATCGAGAGTGGCGAAGGGGCCTATGCGCTGTCGGAGGTCAACCTGAAGTATCTACGCCCGGCCAGGCTCGATGACGATGTGGTGATCGAAACCCGCTGCACCGAGCTGGGCGCGGCATCGTGCCGGATGCACCAGATTGCGCGAAGGATTGGGGCGCGCGGCGGCGAAGACCTGTGCGAGGCCAGCCTGCGCGTTGGCTTCATCACGCTCGATGGCCGCCCGCGCCGCCAGCCTGCCGCATGGCGCGCTGCTTTCCAGACATTCATGAACGAGGATAACTGACACCGTGACGCTCGCCCTGCTCAGCGCCGCTGCCGCCGCCCCCGCTCCGACCCGGCTCGATCCGGTCGAGCTCTTCCTTCAGGCCGATATCATCGTACAAGCGGTGATGATCGGGCTGATCCTTGCGAGCATCTGGGTGTGGATGATCATCGTCTCGTTCTCGATGCGGATCGGCGGGCTAACGAAGAAGTCGCGCGAGTATGAGGCGGAGTTCTGGGAACAGCGCGACCGCGAGGCGCTGCTGACCAAGGCGGTGCGCAAGGAAGTGCCCGCCGCCCGTGTCGCTGCCGCAGGGCTGGACGAATGGCGCAAGTCCACCGCCAAGCAGCCGGTGGATCGCAACGCCACCCGCGAACGGATTGGCGCGGCGATGGACAGCCAGATCGCCGAGGAAGCCGACGCGCTGGCCGGGCGGCTGAACTTCCTCGCCACGGTCGGCTCGGTTGCGCCGTTCGTGGGCCTGTTCGGCACGGTGTGGGGAATCATGAACAGCTTCTTCCAGATCGGCGCCCAGCAGAGCGCCAGCCTCGCCGTGGTCGCTCCCGGCATCGCCGAAGCGCTGTTTGCGACCGCCATCGGCCTGTTCGCGGCCATTCCGGCGGTGATCGCCTATAACCGCTTCGGCGGGGCGGTGGATCGCTACGAGGCGGGGCTCCAGCGCTTTGCCGACAAGCTCCACACCGGGCTGAGCCGCGAACTGGATCGCGCCTGATGGGCATGGGTGTTTCCTCTTCGCGCCGCCGTGGCAAGCGCGGCCGCCGCGCAGCCATGTCGGAGATCAACGTCACGCCGCTGGTCGACGTGATGCTGGTGCTGCTGATCATCTTCATGGTCACGGTGACACTGCCTGCGGTCGGTGTGCCTGTCGAACTCCCCGAAAGCCGCGCCGCGCCGGTGGAGGAGCAGCCGGACCAGATCACCATCTCGATCGACCGTGCGGGCGTGATCTATATTGAAGACGCCGCCGTGCCCGCAGGCGGGCTGCCCGCCGCACTCGAAGCGCTGGATCGCGGGGGCGAGCCGCCGCTGATCGTGCTGCGCGGTGATCGCAGCCTTGATTACGGCCGCGTGATGGCGGTGATGGGCGAGTTGGGGCGTGCGGGCTTCACTTCCATCTCGCTGGTCACCGACGGTTCAGTTTCGGCCCCATAACCGAGGACAGGATGGGAGAAACCGCGCTCCGTAACGAAGAGAAGATCGGCCTCGCCGCAGCGCTGGTGCTGCATGGCGCGCTGGTGGCCGTGCTGCTGATGCAGACGGTCCGCAGCGAGGTTTCGGTTTTCCCCGAACGGATGACGGTGAGCCTTGCGACCGAGGTGGGGCTGGAGGCGGCATCGCCCGATCCGGTTGCCGAAAGCCGCGCTTCGGTGGCGCCGACGCTTGCGCCCGAGCCTGCGCCCGCGCCCGAACCTGCTCCTGCGCCGCCCCAGCGGGCAGAACGCACGCCCGCACCACAGCCCAAGCCGCAGCCAAGTGCGGCGCCGCGTCCGACGCCGAAACCAACCTCGCCCGCGCCCGCTCGCGACCGGTCGCGGCCTGATCGCACGCCGGCGCCCACCGCCAGTTCGGCGCCCGCGCCGCGGCCCAGCAGCAGTCCGTCACCGACCCGCACCGCCGAGCGCAGCGGGGGCAGCCGCATCGGTGATGACTTCCTCGAAGGCAAAGGCTCTTCCACCTCCACCCAGGAAACCCGCGCTCCCGCTGCAAGGTTCGGATCGGCAGAGCGTGCCGCCCTGTCATCGGCGATCACCCGCCAGTTGCGTCCGCACTGGACCGCGCCTTCGGGGCTTGAGGCGGAGCTGCTCATTTCCACCGTGAGCTGGGATCTCGCTCCGGACGGGACCCTGCGCGGCACCCCGCGCTGCCGCACCGATCCGGCCAGCGTGACCGAGAGCAACCGCCCGCAGGCCGGGCTTCATTGCGAGCGGGCGATCCGCGCCGTACAGCGGGCGGCACCGTTCAATCTGCCCGAACAATTCTACGACCGCTGGAAAGCGCTCGAATGGCAATTCGACCGAAGGCTCTGACATGACCAAGACGTATCTTCTGCTCCTTACCGCCGCGCTGATTGCCGCGCCTGCCGCTGCGCAAGACCTTGGCGCGCCGGTGGGTGAGGACGCGCCGGTGCAAAGCATCGCGGTTGAAGGCGACGATGAAGGCCCGCTGCGCGGCACCGTCACCGATGAAAGCGCATGGTCCGACATCGGCATCGCCATCCCCGCCTTCGCCACCGACCGCGAACGTCCGACGCCCGCGAACGAGAACGGCACCGGCGCGCTGGGGCGCGAGATTGCCCGTGTGATCACCGCCAATCTCAGGAACAACGGGCTGTTCAAGCCGGTCGGCCCCGACAGCCTGCCCCAACCCGCTTTCGCACAGATCACCGCGCCCGCATTCGGCACGTGGAGCGGGCGCAATGCCGAAATGCTGGTGCACGGCTATGTCCGCGCACGGGACGACGGGCGGCTGGTGGTCGGCTGCTATCTCTATGACGTGGCGCTCCAGAACGAGCTGGTGCGCGAAGGCTGGGTGGTGGGCCCTGCCGACTGGCGTCGCGCGGCGCACAAGTGCTCCGACCTGATCTTCTCGCGGCTCACCGGCGAAAGCCCGTTCTTCGACAGCCGCATTGCCTACATCGCCGAAACCGGCCCCAAGGATCGCCGTGTCAAGCGGCTGGCGATCATGGACAGCGACGGTGCCAACCACCGCTTCCTGACGCTGGGCAGCGCCACCGCGCTGACCCCGCGCTATTCGCCCGACTATTCGAAGATTCTCTACCTCTCCTACGTCGACGGCAACCCGCGCATCTATGTCTATGACATCGGCACGGGCAAGCAGACGCTGGTGACCGAAAACCGCAACCCCACCATTGCCCCGCGCTGGTCGCCCGATGGCAAATACATCCTCTATTCAATGGCGGTGGCGGGCAATACCGACATCTACCGTGTCCCCGCCACGGGCGGTGCGAGCATCAAGCTGACCGATAATCCCGGCATCGATGTGGGTGGCAGCTATTCGCCCGATGGATCCAAGATCGTATTCGAAAGCGACCGTTCGGGCAGCCAGCAGTGCTACATCATGGATGCCGACGGCAAGAACCAGAAGCGCATCAGCTTCTTCGGCGGACGCTGCGCCACGCCCGAATGGAGCCCGCGCGGCGACCAGATCGCCTTCACGCGGATCGCCGGCGATTTCAACATCGCGGTGATGAACACCAGCGGCGGCGCCATGCGCGTGCTGACCCGCGGCTGGCAGGACGAGGCCCCCACCTGGGCGCCCAACGGCCGCATCATCCAGTTCTTCCGCACCGAACAGAACACCGGCCGTTCGGCCATCTGGCAGGTCGATCTGACCGGCCAGAACGAACGCCGCCTGCCCACGCCGGTCGATGCATCCGACCCGGCATGGGGCCCGATCCGTCCTTAGTTACGCCACCATATTTTCGCCCCTTTCCTCAGTAGAAACCCACAGTTTCAATCCCCCGCAAGAACAAGAAAGGAAAACGTGATGAACACCAGGCTTGCAACGATCCTGCTGCTGGCATCGGCCACCACGCTCGCCGCCTGCGCCAAGAAGGCGCCCGAGGAGCTTCCCCCGCCGCCGGTGAACACCACGCCGACCCCGCAGCCGACCCCGCAGGTGCAGCCCACCGGCCCGCAGGTCGGCTCTCAGGCGCACTTCGCCGCGGCCGTCGGTTACTCGACCACGATCTATTTCGATACCGATCGTTTCAACATCGATTCGCAGGATGCCGCCGCCTTGCAGGCACAGGCGCAGTATTTCGCGCGCTATCCGCAGATCACCTTCACCATCGAAGGCCACGCCGACGAACGCGGCACCCGCGAATACAACCTCGCGCTGGGCGAAAAGCGCGCCAATTCGGCCAAGAACTATCTCGTCGGCCTCGGCGTTGATCCGGCCCGTATTTCGGTGGTCAGCTACGGCAAGGAACGCCCCGTGGCGCTGGCTTCGAACGAAAGCGCGTGGGCGCAGAACCGCCGCGCCGCGAGCGTGATCATCAACTGACGATCAGCTGTCCAGCAGGCCGGGCGCAAGCTCGGCCTGCACCGCGATCGCCGGCGCATCATCGCCCGCCAGATCGCGCACGCTGGTAACGACGCACAGGGCGGCCAGCGCAAGCACCGAAAACAGGCTCGACAGGGTCAGTTGCTGGCTCATCACGCGGTCTTTCTAGGCTATCGGCTTTTGCGGTGCAACATTTCAGTTTGAAACTGGTTCCTGTATTCTCACCGCTTCCCTTGTTGCGCCACAGCGCCTAGATTGAGCGCCTGATGCCATCGACCAACGACATATCTCTCCGCCCCGGCGGTGCCCGGCGATGACCCGCGCAAGGCGTTCGCTCGATTGGGGTTTTCCGCGCTGGCGAGCCTATGGCTCGTCGCAGGAAGCCGCGCAGGTGCGCATCTGTGACCGCCACGGCTGCGATGAACCGGGCAATTGTCCGGCGCCCAAGGCCCCCAACAGCCGCGAGCGGTGGTATTTCTGCCAACGCCACGCGGCTGAATACAATTCCAAGTGGGATTACTTCGAAGGGCTTGAACAGGCCGAAAAGGAAGAACGCGCCAAGGCCGAACGCCGCGAGAACGCGGGCTATGCCGAGGCGGCGCATTATGGCTGGGCGGGATCGGGCGACGGTTCGCGCAGCGCCGATGAGATGCGCGCGCTGGAGGTGCTGGGGCTGGAGGCTGATGCCGACTTCAACGCCATCAAGAAGGCCTACCGCGCCCGCGCCAAGGAAGTGCATCCCGACGTGAAACCGGGCGATGCCGAGGCGGCGCGGCAGTTCCAGCTGATCCAGACCAGCTACGAAGTCCTGCGCGCTGCCGAAGAACGCCGCGAATGGCGCGGGTGACCCGCCGCTAGAACGGATCGTTATCGGCAGGCACCCAGTCGGCGCGCCCGCCACTCCACCCCCAAACCACCTTGCACAGCAGCATTCCGGCGAGAAAACCGCCGAGGTGCGATTCCCACGCAAGCCCGAAATTGCTGCCGCCCAGCAGCAGCGGGATGGCGAACAGCGCCACCAGCGGAATGTGCAGCTTGAACCATTCGACAAAGGCCTTGCCAAGCTGCGGGCTCAGCAACGGCACCGGCACCCCGTGCGGATCGGGCTGGCGCATCAGGAACCCGAGCAGTCCGAAGATCGCCCCTGAAGCGCCGAGCATCGGGACCGTGCTGGCAGGGTTGAGCGCCAGCCAGAACACCATGCCGCCAAGGCCCGAGGCGAGGAACAGCGCCATGAAAGCGGCAAAGCTGCGTAGGGAGAAGGGGCCAAGCCGCTCCATCACCGCAGGCCCCAGCGCCGCCAGCGCGGAAAGGTTGAAGATGATGTGCATCAGCCCGCCATGGGCAAACATGTGCAGCACGATCAGTTCGAACCGCCCCTCGGCCAGACGCGGCCCGGATACCGCCCAGCCGATCATGCTGCCCTGATCCCATAGGAGCCAGCCAAAGGCGATCACCATCGGCACAGCCAGCACCATGCCGGGGATGCGCCGCTGCCGTTCGATCACCCGATCGACATAGGTTTCCGGCTGGAACAGCGGTTCGGGGGGCTGTTCGGGCTCTTGGCGCTGGAGAAAGCTCATCAGGGTCTTTGCGGTCACGGCTGAGGCGGCCTGTATCGCAGAACCGGCCGCCGGTTGCTAATCCTTTGGCCCTGCAAACCCCTTCCCTTTGCTGTCGATCTGCGGGTCCGGGTTGTCGTTCCACCACGGCACGTCGGTCCACGGGCGCACATCGACCTCGTGGCTCCAGCAATTGCGCGGCTGGTGGGCGAGATGCCAGTAGGTTTCGGCCAGCGCCGCCGGATCGATGATCCCCTCGCGGCCCTTGCGCTGCTTGAACGCCTCGTAGCGGTCGCCCAGCAGCTTGCCGAGCGTATCGGGGGCATCGACTGCGCCATCAACCACCACATGCGCCACATGCACGCCTTGGGGGGCGAATTCGGCGTTGAGGGTCTGGCACAGCATCCGCCGCCCGCCCATCGCTGCCGCGTGGCTGTGCTGCCCGGCATTGCCGCGCACTGCCGCGGTGGCCGAGGTGACCAGCAGCGTGCCGTGTGCGCCGGTCTTCGCCCGCTCGACCATCGCCGGGAACAGCGCATGGGCGAGCCGGAACACGCCATAGGTGCCGAGCCGCCAGCCGAGCTCGAAAATCCGGTGCGGGGTCTGGTCCAGCGCACGGTTGCCGATCTGTGCGCCGAGGTTGTAGAGCGCGGCATGGATCGGGCCGATTTCGCGTTCGGTGCGCGCGACCAGTTCCTCGATCGCGCCGTCCTCTGCCGCGTTGAGCAGCGTTCCGCTGGCCGAGCCGCCCGCTGCCTCGATCGCTCCGACCAGCCGCGCCAGCCCCGCCTCGTCGCTGCGGCGGGCGAGCACCGCGTGGTATCCGCCCGTGGCAAAGCGCAAAGCGGCATTGCCGCCGATCCCTGCGCCTGCGCCGATCACCAGAAACACGGGCTTGCGGTTGTCGGTCATCATTGTCTCCCTTGCGCCTAGGTCAGCGCCGCGATGCCCCATACCACGCCGGTGATCAGCGCGATTCCTGCCAGATCAAGCAGGACGCCTGCCTTCACCATCGCTTCGATCCGGATGCGGCCCGTCGCCCATGCGATGGCATTCGGCCCCGTTCCGGCCGGCAACATGAAGCCCCAGCTGGCCGCCAGCGCGGCGGGCAGGGCGAGCAGCACCGGATCGGCCCCCAGCGCCACCACCAGTGCGGCCACGACAGGGATAATGCCTGTGGCGGTGGCGACGTTGCTGGCGAATTCTGTCACCACGATCACCAGCGCGACCACCGCCAGTGCGACCAGCAGCAGCGGCCATGCCTCCAGCGGCAGCAAGGCCTGCCCGATCCATTCCGCGAGGCCCGAAGCCTGCATCCCGCCTGCCAGCGCCAGCCCGCCGCCGAACATGAAGATCACGCTCCACGGCGCGCGGTCGGCCTCTTTCCACACCAGCAGCGGGCGGCCCGTGCCATCGGGCAGCAGGAACAGCGCGAGCGCCGCGATCACCGCGATGGTGCCATCGGTCCACGCGCCCTTGGGCAGCTGTGCGGCGAGGAGCGGTTGCGTCACCCACCCGATAAAGGTCAGCGTCACCAGCAGCGCGAGCCGCTTTTCGGGCGCGCTCCAGGCGCTGTGGCTGTCAATCGCCGCCCGCGCTGCGGCCAGATCGAAGGGATGTGCCGCCACCCGCTGCACCCGCGCCACGATCCATGCGGCCAGCGGCACCGAGAGCAGCACCAGCGGCACTCCGTAGAGCGACCACTGCGCAAACGTGATCCGCACGCCGGCGATCTCGTCGAGCAGGCCGACCGCAATCGCGTTGGTCGGCGATCCGACGATCGTGCCCAGCCCGCCGATGCTGGCGGCAAAGGCGATCCCCATGGGCAGCGCGCCGTAAATGCCTTCTTGTTGGCCTACCGCTTCGCTGCTTGAGGGCGGGGCGTGTTGCCCTACCGCTTCGCTGCTTGAGGGCGTTCCGCCTTCGAGGACGGCGAGCGCCATCGGCATCATGATCAGCGCGGTCGAGGTGTTCGAGATGAACATCGAGAGCAGCGCGGCGGAGATCATGAAGGCCAGCAGCAAGCGCGCCGGGCCGCCCTTTGCTCCCACCACCCGCAGGATCGCAAGGCTCAGCCGCCGGTGCAGCCCGGTGCGCTCGATCGCCAGCGCGATGAACGCGCCGCCCAGCAGCAGGAACAGGATCGGGGAGTAATAGGTCGCCGCCGTCGCCTCGGCGCTGGCCACGCCTGCCAGCGGCAGCACAACGAACGGCAGCATCGCAGTGACCGCCAGCGGCACAGCCTCGGTCATCCACCAGGCCGCCATCCACACCACCAGACCCGCCACCAGCCATGCCCCGGCCGGCATCCCGGCGGGCGGCGAAACCAGCGCGGCCAGCGCAAAGGCCAGCGGGCCGAGAGCGAGGCCGATCCGGCGTGCGGTCATGCTTGGCTTTGTCCCTTGCCCATGGGCCAAGGGCCTATCAGCAAGCCGCCGCCAGCGGCAAGCCCCATGGCCTTATCCGGTCTGCCGCCCTATTCGACCGCGTTCTTGTTCGGCGGATCGCCGGGCATATCGATATTGGAGAAATATACCCGCGCAGTCGGCTGATCGTTGCGCTGCATCCGGCGCAGCTTGGTGTTCCGCTCCTTGAGCACATTGCACGCCGCCGGTCCGATGAGTTGGGCACACTCTTCGCCCAGCGGATCATCCATCGCGCCCGGCAGGCTGCCGCCGAACATGTAATTGATCGGGCGCGTGCCCCCATGCAGGTCCGCGATGTCGGCCTCGCGGATCGTCGCCCGGGTTACGCTCGTCTTCGCCAGTGCCGCTTCGACCGGCTCCTCGGCATATTTCGCCAGATGGGTGCGCACATCCTTCTCGAAATCGGGGAAGTAGAATGGTGCGACCTCGCCATAAAGGCGCGAAACGTGAAGCGTCTGGCCCATTTTCTGGGTGCTGCGCAGCGAATTGACATAGTCTGCTGCGGCAACATCGAGCAGCGAACTGACATTGGCGCCCGTGAAGGCGTCGCGCTGCAAGGCGGGCCCGCCGATCTCGCCGCGCCAGAAGCCGTAGATGACCTTGGGATCCTTCCAGTGGCGATAGACGATGTTCTCGCGGATATCGCGCAGCGAAACCGGCACCCCGCGCAAAGTGATGAACCGCGCTTCGTCCAGCGGCTCGCCGCCGACCATGATGTCGCGCGGTTCGCGCACCGGCCAGCTCCGCGCGATCTGTTCGAGCAGCGCGACATTGTGGAGGTTCAGCCAGAAGGCAAGCTGTTCGTTGCGCGGCAGGGCCGAAATGTCGAGCTGTTCGGTAACGCTCTCCAGATCCTGGCGATATTCGGTGAAGCTGTCGATCACCTTCTGGTCGAAGAAGCGGAACAGCACCATCGAACCTTCCATCCGGTAACGCGATTGCGGCCCCTGTTTCAGCCGCGTCCCTGCGATCGGCGCAGGCCATGACGAGCCCTTGCGTTCGGACGGCCCCATCGCGAGGACGAATTGCTTGAGCGCGAAGTCCCAGATTTCGTAATCGATGGTGTGGCGGATCGGATCGCTGGTCGGCGTGAAGATTGCCAGCCGTGCATCGGAAGGTGACGCCTTGGCATCAGCCGATGGCAGGCCGGGGACGAAATGGCGTTGCGGTTCTCCGGCCTTTCCGTGCGCATCGGGCGTTGTGGCTGCGGCGATCTGAGGAACGGCCAGGAACGTTCCGGCCATAAGTGCAACAACGGTTCTCGGCAGCATGCCATCTCTCCCACCAGAAAGTTCAGCCCGTCCAAAAGGCAAGCTATCTCAATCTGATAAACCTGCGATGAATGCAACTTCACGAAGATTTGCTATTCCACTACCCCCTTGTCCGGCGGGTCTCCGGGCAAAGTGATATTGCTGAAGGTGATGGTATAGGTCGGGATCTTCTCGCGGCGCATATATTCGAATTTGCGAGCCCGCTCGGCCAGCATTCGCGCCACACCGGCATCGAGGCGCCCGGATGCGAAGAAGGGGTTCGAGCGTGCCCCACCGGAAAGATCGGCGATATCATATTCGTAAATGGTCGCTTTGATCAGCGAGGTTTCCGCGAGCGCCTTGATCATTGTTCCATCGACATAGCGGGCCAGATGATCGCGCAGATCAGGGCCGAAATCGGGGAAATAGAAGGGCGAAGCCTCGGTATAGAACCGCGAAACATGCATCGTGTCGCCGCGCTTTTCGGTGCCACGCCGCGAATTGACGAATTCGCGGGCGGACATTTCGAGCTGGCCGGCGATGTCGCGCCCGTCAAATGCGGTCCGTTGGATGGCAGGGCCGCCGATCTCGCCGCGCCAGAAGCCATAGATCACCACCGGGTTCTTCCAGTTGGCATAGACGATCCGCTCGCGGATATCGCGCGGCGACAGGGCCATGCCCTGCACGGTGATGAAGCGCGCATCTTCCAGCGGAGCGCCGTCGATCAGAATGTCGCGCGGCTGGCGAATGGGCCAGCTTTCGCCGATCTTTTCGACCATCGCGACATTGTGGAGGTTGATCCAGAACGCGAGTTGTTCGTTGCGCGGCAGGACCTGTATGTCGATCGTATCGGCCACCGCCTGAAGCTCGCGGCGGTAGCGGGCGATATTGGCCATCACCTCGCGGTCGATCATGCTGAAACCGATCATCGAACCGTCAAGCCGGTAGAACGAGTTGGGGCCCAGCTTGATCCGGGTTCCGGGCGGAGCGGCGACGCCGAGGGGAACCTTGCGCAGCGGCGGGCCCATCGACACGACAAAGGCAGCCAGAGCTTCGGTCCAGACCGCGTAATCCAGCCGGTGATCGCGTCCGTCGGGACGGGGGGCAAATGCGGCAAAACTATCCGCTTCGGCCGCTGCCGGGCCGGGCGCGGCAGGGTTTGTCGCATACGCCGGTGCAGCCAGAAAACTTCCCGCTGCCAGCAAGATCGCCGTTTCGCGCAACATCGCATCCCTTCCGGTCAGACGTGTGAACCTTAACCGGAAGGGTGTTTTACTTCAAACGGATAAGCCGATCCTGTGCGAGGATCCTATTCAACCTCGTCCTTTTCCTTGTCCGCCGGATCATCGGGCAGGGCGATGTTGCTGAAGGTCACCGTGCCGGTGCGGCCCTGACGGATGATCTCCTGGAACTTGGTCTCGCGCTCCTTGAGCAGGGCCGCCATGCTCTGCGGGATGCGGAAACTGGTGGCGACCCCGTTCGAGGTGATGTTCGAATAGGTCGGCTCGCGCACGCCGCCTTCGAGATCGGCAATGTCGTGCTCGACGATCGCCGGTTCGGCTCCGCTGGTCTTGGACAGCAGCGCAGAGGTCGCCTCGTCCGCATAGCGGGCGAGGTGGTTGCGCAGATCATTCTCGAAATCGGGGAAGAAGAACGGGGCTGCTTCGCGATAGATTTCCGAGACTTGCAGACGGCCGCCGAGTTCCTGCGTGCCGCGCAGCGAGTTGACGAAATCGGCCGCGCCGCGTTGCAGCAGGCGTCCGACATTATCGGCATTGAACGCCTCGCGCTGGAGCGAGGGGCCGCCGATCTCGCCGCGCCAGAAGCCGTAGATCACCGCCGGATCCTTCCAGTGGCGATAGACGATCTTCTCGCGGATATCGCGCGGGGACAGCTTGATGCCTTCGACGGTGATGAACCGGGCTTCATCAAGCGGGACGCCGCCCACCATGATCTCGCGCGGCTGGCGGATCGGCCATGCATTGGCGATCTGTTCGACCATCGCGACATTGTGGAGGTTGATCCAGTAAGCCAGCTGTTCGTTGCGGGAAAGCGACTGGATATCAACGAGATCGGCGGTGTTCTCCAGATCCTTGCGATACTCGGTGAAGCTGGCGATCACATCGGCATCGAGGAAGCTGAACATCACCCGCGTGCCTTCCAGCCGGTAACGCGAGACATGGCCGTATTGCCGCCTTGTGCCAAAGCTGGGATCGGGCCGCGGGGCGCTTTCGCGCAGGCTCGGGCCCATGGAAATGACGATGTTCTTCATCGCTTCATCCCAGATCGAATAGTCGATCCCGTCATTGGTCGGGTTCTGTGACGGGGCAAACCGTGCCACTTCGGCCTCGCCCAGCGGGGTCTGGGCGAGGGCCGGGGCGGCCAGCAGGGCGGCTGCGGCAAGCAGGGCGGAGCGGAGCGGGGGCAGGAACGGCATGGCGATAATGTTTCCCGTGAAACATGCCCCCGAAGGGGCCTGAAAGGGGGCTAAGCTGGGTCTAAACGGGTCTGGACAGGGTCTGGCGAGCTTTTCACCATCCTGATTTCAATAGCATGAACCCTGCCAACGATGTTGCCCGCAATCGGTTTCCGTCAGCACTTTGTCGAGCATCCATGCCGCTCGTCGGAAGCCCGAAACGAAAAAGGGCGAGCCCTGCGGCCCGCCCTTCATGCTGACTCATTGCCGGATGGCGCGCACCCTTACTTGGGCGCGAGCACCATCAGCATCTGGCGGCCTTCCAGCCGCGGGAAGGCTTCGACCTTGGCATATTCGGCCACGTCGTCCTGCACCTGCTTCAGCAGATCCATGCCGAGGTGCTGGTGCGCCATTTCGCGCCCGCGGAAGCGCAGGGTGATTTTCACCTTGTCGCCATTCTCGATGAACTTGTGCACGTTGCGCATCTTCACATCATAATCATGCGTGTCGATGTTCGGACGCATCTTCACTTCCTTGATGTCCTGCGTCTTCTGCGTCTTGCGCGCGAGGTTCGCTTTTTTCTGCGCCTCGTAACGATACTTGCCGACATCGAGGAACTTGCACACCGGCGGGTCCGCGTTGGGGGACACCTCGACGAGGTTCAGGCCCTTTTCATTGGCCTGCTCGATCGCTTCGCGGGTGTACATCACGCCAAGGTTTTCGCCTTCGTCATCAATGACGCGAACCTTGGGGACATTGATCATCTGATCAAAACGAGGGCCACTTTTTACGGGCGGGGCCAACGAGCGCCGGGGCGGACGTGATATGGGGTGTTCTCCTGTGGTAGCTGCTTGCTGCGCGCTCTTTATGCCAAAGCGCGAGTGAAGGCTAGATGGAGTCTCGGTGCCGCTGAACTGTGGCCGCGATCCGCGATGATGGGCCGTTTCCAACCGGAATGGATCAAATTTGTCCCGCGAATCGAAAGAAGAAGCAAAAACTCCATTGTCAATTCCGTATTGTTTGTGATTAACATGAATTTACATGATGATTGATTGCGGGGTGGGGGATGTTGCGACTTCAAGCGATGGTGGTCGAAATGTCCGATGTGAATAAAGTTGCTGAGTGGGTTCAGGATGAATTTGAATCTGCCGAAAATAGCAGATTCGCAGATAGTTTGATAAAAACATCAGGCGATTTTTCTTCGGAACCAACAAATGATAATTCGCCGCTTGATTTCTCGGAATGGAAAAAGTTCAGCCGAATCGTCAAGGATGCGGCAAGACTGGCAGAGCTTGCGTCGGCGGAGGCCGGCAGGGCAAGAAAATGGGAGCGTATTGTCGGTTGCGAATTTGTCCGCCAGCCTGCCTGGCACATGCTGTTGGAGCTGTTTCAAAACTTCTACAAAGGCGTGCCCGCATCGACGAAATCGCTTCAACTTGTTTCAGGGTGCCCAGAAACAACTTCACTACGAATTCTTGAGCGGCTCGAAGCTGCGGGTCTTGTCGAGCGTAAAGGGTGCGAGGCCGACAAGCGGCGAACGCTCGTCCGGTTGACCTGCAGGGGTGTGCTGCAAGTCGGGTCTGCCCTCGAAACGCTGGGCGCCTGAGGCAGTATGGGCGGCAGGTGTTCTACGCTGCCGCCTGCCACAGCGGAAAGCGGGCGATGCGCCCTTTGGCAGGCATCAGCGCCTCGATCCGCCGGGCCGGAGCAAGCGCGGCGAGGATTTCCGGAGCGCCCGCGTCCATCCCGCCCGTGAGCGTGCCGAAAGCAGGCAGGATCATGCGCTCGGCCCCGCCGGCACTGCGCCCCAGCACGGCGCAGGGGCGGGCGATGTGGCGGTTGCGAACATTGACGCGCAGCTTGGGGTGATAGTGGCCCGACAGCTCGGGCGCGGTCTCTCCGGCGCGGGCCTCGTGGCGCAGGATTACACCGCCGACTTCCAGTTCGGGCACGATCGTCCCGCCGAAGCCCTTGGGCAGTTCCTCGTCATGGTTGCCGGTGATCCACACCCAGTCGAGCGACCGCGTGAGCGCCTCGAGCATCCCGGTGCAATGGGCATCCAGCCGCAAGGCGCCCGCATCGTCGTGGAAATTGTCGCCCAGCGTGATCACCCGCCGCGCGCCCGTCTGCCGCACGGCATCGGCCAGCCGCTCCAGCGTGTCGCGGCTGTCATAGGGCGGGAGCATCTGGCCGCGTGCGGCAAACCAGCTCGCCTTTTCCAGATGCAGGTCGGCCACCAGCAGCGCCCGTTCCGCCGGCCAGTAAAGCGCACGCCCTGTGCCCAGCAGCAGCTCGTGTCCGGCGAAGGGGAAGGGGGCGAACATAGCGGGAACCATCTGCGCCGCTCTGCCTGCAAAGACCGGGCTTTGCAACCGTGCCTGCGGGCAAAAGTCTGGCTTGTGCGACGCGCTGGCTCGCCTATGGTGCGGTTTGAATGACGGACGGGGATGTATGACGGACTGGACACCTTACACGGCGCAGGCGCGCACGTGGTTTGAAGACTTGCGCGACCGGATCTGCGCCGAATTCGAGAGCATCGAGCGCGAGGCCGGTTCTGACGCTGCCTTCCGCTACACCCCCTGGCAGCGCGAGGAAGAAGGCAATCCCGATCCCGGCGGCGGGGTGCAGGGGTTGATGAAGGGCAAGGTGTTCGAAAAGGTCGGGGTCAACGTCTCGACCGTGCGCGGCAGCTTTGCCAAGGAGTTTGCGGGTTCGATCAACGGCGCGAGCGCCGAAAACCCCGGCTTTGTCGCCACCGGCATCAGCCTTGTGGCGCACATGAGCAACCCGCACGTGCCAGCGGTGCACATGAACACCCGCTTCCTGACGACGACCAAGGCGTGGTTCGGCGGCGGCGCGGACCTCAATCCGCCGATCCCCTATGCCGAGGACACGGTCGAATTCCACGCCGCGATGCAGGCCGCCTGCGATCCGCACGGGGCCGATTATTACGAACGCTATGCCAAGTGGGCGGAGGATTATTTCTACATCCCGCACCGGCAGGTCCACCGCGGGGTGGGCGGGATTTTCTGCGACCATCTGGAATGCGCCGATGATGCAGGCTGGCAGGCCAATTTCGCCTTCATCAGGGATATCGGCGAGCAGTTCCTCGATGTCTTCCCGCGCATCGTGCGCCGCCGGATGAACACCCCCTTCGACGCCGCCGACGAGGCGCAGATGTTCGAATACCGGGGCCGCTATGCCGAGTTCAACCTCGTCTATGACCGCGGCACGATCTTCGGGCTGAAGACCGGCGGCAATATCGACGCCATTCTGATGAGCCTGCCGCCCAGAGCCACGTGGTCATAACGCGCGGCGTTGTCGCAAACGCGTCCGCACTTACCCCAACCACCTTGCCGGAGTATCCCGCAATGCTGTTTCGCTCATTTCTCGCGGTGGCTCCGGCTTTCGCTCTGATCCTTGCTCCGGCGGGGCTTGCCGCGCAGGAACCGGCCAAGCGCGCGCCGGCCGAAGCGCCGTACCAGACCAAGCTCGAATGCGCGGTGATCAACGCCTTCATGTCCGGGTTTCTCGGGGACGAGACCGAGGAGGGGAAGCTTGCCGCCGCCAAGGGGGAAGAGTGGATCAATGCTGCGCTGGCCGAAAAGCCGGATGACCAGATGAAGGTCGCCACCGATTTCGAGGCCGTGGCCAACCGGATCCAGGCCGAAATCGAAGGCATCATGGAAAAGGAAGACGGAGAGGGCTTCTTTGCGCTGGTCGAACGCTACGCCGGTGCCTGCGAGCCGTTCGGCGGATGAGGCATCCGTCTGCGGGGGCTGCAAAAACCTTGGCCCCGCGCAATTGCCCACTTGCCGATAGGCCGATGCGACTGCACATCATCCGGTGATGCTGCGCCAGTACGAACTTGTCGAAAAGGTCCTCGATTACGACCCTGCCGCCGATGAGGCGATGCTCAACCGCGCCTATGTCTACACCGTGCAGAAGCACGGCACGCAGAAGCGCGCGAGCGGCGATCCCTATTTCAGCCACCCTGTCGAAGTCGCGGGGCTGATGACCGACCTGAAGCTCGATCAGGCGACCATCATCACCGCGCTGCTGCACGATACGGTCGAGGATACACTCGCCACGATCGAGGACATCGAGGCCCATTTCGGCCCCGAGGTCGCGCGGCTGGTGGACGGGGTCACCAAGCTCTCGAAAATCGAGACCATGCCGGAAAACGAGCGCGCGGCCGAAAACCTGCGCAAGTTCCTGCTGGCCATGTCCGAGGATATCCGCGTGCTGCTGGTCAAGCTGGCGGACCGGCTGCACAACATGCGCACGCTGCACTTCATCAAGAAGCCCGAAAAGCGCCAGCGCATCGCGCGCGAGACGATGGATATCTACGCCCCCCTCGCCGAGCGGGTGGGGATGTATGAATACATGCACGAAATGCAGGCGCTGGCCTTCCGCGAGCTGGAGCCGGAGGCCTATGCCACCATCACCGGCAGGCTCGAACAGCTGCGCTCGCAGGATGGCGGGCAGGTTGACGACATCGCGCTCAGGATCAAGCAGCGCCTCGCCGAAGCGGGGCTGAAGGTCGAAGTCTACGGGCGCGAGAAGCACCCCTATTCGATCTGGCACAAGATGGCCGAACGCCATGTCAGCTTCGAACAGGTGACCGACATCATGGCCTTCCGCGTCATCACCGAAAGCGAGGAGGACTGCTACCGGGCGCTGGGCATCCTGCACACCACCTGGCAGTTCCTGCCGGGCAAGTTCAAGGATTACATCTCGACGCCGAAATCGAACGGTTACCGGTCCTTGCACACCTCGCTGATGTACGAAAACTCGATGCGGGTCGAAGTGCAGATCCGCACGCGGGACATGCACCGCACCAACGAATTCGGCCTCGCCGCGCACTGGGCCTACAAGCAGGGCGACAAGCCCGACGGCGCGGTGGGCTGGCTGCGCGACCTGATCGAGATTGTCGATGCCAGCCACGATGCCGAAGAACTGCTCGAACACACGCGCATGGCGATCTATCAGGATCGCATCTTCGCCTTTACCCCCAAGGGCGCGCTGTTCCAGCTGCCCAAGGGGGCGACGGCGGTCGATTTTGCTTTCGCGGTGCACACCAATCTCGGCACGCAGACGGCGGGCGTGAAGATCAACGGGCGGCACATGCCGCTGCGCACCCCGCTGGCGAATGGCGATGTGGTGGAGATCATCAAGAACCCCCACGCCGTGCCGCAGCTGTCATGGCTGGGCTTTGTCGTCACCGGCAAGGCCCGCGCCGCGATCCGCCGCGCCGTGCGGATGAAGGAGCGTGCCGAAGTCGCCGCGATCGGATCGAAACTGTTCGATGAAATCGCCGCCCGCGTCCCCGCCCGCATCGGCAAGAAGGCGATCCGCGCCGCTGTCGAACGGCTGGGCATGGAGGAGCCTGACGACCTGATGTACGCGATCGGCGCCGCCAAGATCGCCGACCGCGAGGTGATGGAGGCGCTCGTCCCCGGCTGCACCGCAGGCATCGAGGAAGACGAGCACTGGGAACGGCGCGAGAAAGCCATCTCGATCCGCGGGTTGACGCCCGGCGTCGCCTTCGAACTCGCCACCTGCTGCCATCCGGTGCCGGGTGACCGCATCGTCGGCATCCGTCGCAAGGGCGACACCGTGCTGGTCCACGCGATCGACTGCATGGAACTGGCGAACGGGGTGGACAGCGACTGGATCGACCTTGCCTGGGGCAACCGTTCGGTCGGGGCGGCGGGGCAATTGTCGGTGACGATCTACGACCGGCTCGGCACGCTGGCGGAAATGGCGGGCATCTTCGCCCAGAACAAGGCCAACATCATCACCCTGATGCAGGCGCAGATCGACCATCCCTTCGTGACCTATGATGTCGAGGTCGAGGTGGAGGACGCCGCGCACCTCAACCGCATCATCTCCGCCCTGCGCGCCAGCGACGCGGTGGCGCAGGCGGAGCGGCAGTAAAGCCGCGTTATCTCGTCATTGCGAGGAGCCGCAGGCGACGTGGCAATCCATGGCCCTAAACTATCAGCGGGGGCGAGGCCGGCCCATGGATTGCTTCGCTACGCTCGCAATGACGATTATTCCTCCACCCGCCGCACCGGCACGCGGATGTTGCAGATGTCCGCGCCGCCAGCGGGCACGATGAAGAAGGGATCGCGGCGGTTGGCGATGGCTTCGGCATAGCGGGCGAAGGTGCCGCTCTCGGTGGAGAGGTATTCGAAGCGTGGTTGCTCGCCCGCCGGAAGATCGCTCGCCACCCGCACCGTCAGGATTGGGGTACGCTTGGCGGCTTCCTCGGCGGTGTAGAACCCGAGCGCGCCCGATCCGCGAGGCAGCGAAGAGAGGTGCTCCATCCCCTCGATCACTCGGCCGACGAGCGCGATGTTGCGATCCAAGTGGCGCGGCGCATGGCCGATCACAGTGTAGAGCTCGGCGCCGGAGCCTGTGTCGGGGGAGTAGTTCCGCCCCACGCCGACCATGCCGTAGCAGTGGACGGGCCAGAACGGATTGCCTTCATCCCCCATGGTTCCGCCAAGCGGCCAGCCCAAGGCCAGCGTGACAAAATCAGCATAGGCATCCCCCATCCGGGGCGGCTCTTCGCTGGCTGGAGGCGTTCCCTTTTGCAGAGCTTCTCGAAACGCTTCGGGAACCACCACACCGCCATTCGTCGCGATCATGGCATTGCGTATCATCGTCGCACCCAAGCTATAGTTCATCCGAGGCCGCCCGCGCGGATCTGGCACGGCGAGCAGATCGGGCGCGAGATACTCCGCCTCTCCCATCACCTTCAGCCCCTCGGGCAGCGGCTTCGGCTTCCCGGTCGCTTCCGGATTGTCGTAGTTGGGATCGCCCCACTGGGTGACGTAATTTTCCTGCACCCGGTTAACCGAGATGCCGTCATACCACTTGGCGCGGGCGAACAGGCGGATGTTGTGGACCCAGCCTTGCGAGAAGGGCGCGGGCATCAGCTGGATCACCACCTGCCGCGGCTTGCCCTCGGCATCGGGCGCAAGGGTCATCACCAGCAGATCCTCCGCCGGGATCGCCACCCATTCGCTCTTGGGCGCGGCGGCGACGATTTCGGATGGGGCGGGGGCCCCCTTCGGCTCCTCTTGAGCGGAAGCGGGCAGGGCAAGGGCGAGGGCCGTCGCAGCGGCGAGGAAGGCTTTGTTCATGCGGGCATAGTGCCATGCCCACCCCGCTGCGACTAGGCCCGGATTGCATCCGGCCAAAGTCTCGCTCCCCTCCCGCTCGCGGGAGGGGTTGGGGGTGGGCCTAAAACCCATTCCCCAAAATCAAAAACCCCTTTCCACGCGTTTTGGAGGGCGGAAAGGGGTTCTCGATAGCAGCGTTCGCAGGGAATGCCGGATCCGCGCAGCGCTGGCCAATGCGACTCCCTTACCACGATTCCGGCACGCGGCCAAACCTGTCGCCTTGCAGAGCGCGCCGTTCGCCGCTATCGGCCCAGCCTTGCCCCCGACGGCGACCTCCTCGCGCTCAAGCAGCGAAGCGGTAGCGCACGAAGGAGCACGGAGCAGTGGCCGAGTGGTCGAAGGCGCACGCCTGGAAAGTGTGTATACGTCAAAAGCGTATCGAGGGTTCGAATCCCTCCTGCTCCGCCACCTACCATCTGTCTGACGCCGGGTTGCCGGTAACAGTCGCGCGATCACTCGCGTTGCCCGATGGCGCGGCGGCTTGCGCTGCGGGCGTTGGCGCTCGACAACACGCAGCACTTGAACCACTGTCGCGGCGATGAAATCCCTATCGTCTGACGGGCCTCGGGGCTTGCTTTGCCGGGGCTGGCTGGCTGCGTTGCTGGCTGGCGTGATCCTTCCTGTCACGGCTGTGCTGCTGGGCGACGTGCGGGCCGGCGGGGTGATCGCGCCGGTGCTGGCAGTCGCGCTGATGGGGGCGGGGATGATCGCGGCGGCTGTCGCCGGGCGTCTGTGGGCCGGCGTGGCGGCGGGGCTGGTGGCGGCTGCAGGGCTGGCCCTGCTGGCGCACTGGCTGGGCATGGCGCCGCCTGCGCATCCCATCTCCGCCGCCTTCGCCTGCCTTGTCGCCAGCATCAGCTTTGCCGCGAGAGGCGCGCTGTTTGCCCGTTCTGCCGGAGCGCGGGGCTGGTGGATCGCGCTGGCCGTGGTCGCGGGCGAGGGCGCGATGGTGGCCACGGCATGGGCCGCGCCCGATGCCTTGCCCCGCTGGCTGCTGGCGCTGCTGCCCGCGCAATGGGCCAGCACCGCGATCCATAGCGCTCTTGCAAGAGGCGGCACCGGCGGCGCGGGTGCGGTGTTGCTGGCGCTGGGGGGCACGGCGGCAACGACGCTGCTGGTCGCCGCCTTGTGGCCGCGCCGCTGGCCCTATCTGCTGATGTTCGGCGCATGGCTGGGCCTGTCCGCGCTGGTCTATCACAGCCCGCCCCCGTCCCCGCCGCTGCCCTCGTCTCCGCCACCTGCCACTGTCGCCCGGCCCGCCGGCGCTTGATCCCTCCGCAGCAGTCGGCCATCACATCCCGATCAAGGGAGAAACACATGCATCGTTCGATCCGCGCCGCCACTGCTCTGGGGCTTGTCCTTGCGCTTGCTGCGCCGCTGGCGGCCGAGGAAGGCTACCGCACCCCGCCTGCCGTGGTCGCCGACATCGTCACCCGCGCGCCCAGTCCGGGGGTCTCGGTCTCGCCCGACGGGGACCAGCTGCTGCTGCTCACGCGCGAGGCGCTGCCGCCGGTGGCGGATCTTGCCAAGCCGATGGAAAAGCTCGCCGGGATGCGGCTGGATGCGACGATCAACGACCGGCACGGGCCGCGCACGCTGGTCGGCCTGTCGTTGCAGGACATTGCCAGCGGCGCGGTGCGCGCGGTCGCTCTGCCTGCCGATGCCGACCTGTCGCATGTCTCGTGGTCGCCGGACGGTGCGAAGGTGTCTTTCACCAACACCCGCGCCGACGGGATCGATCTCCACGTGCTCGACACTGCGAGCGCGCAGGCGCGCAAGGTGATGACGGGCGGGGTCAACCCGATCTTCCAGTCGCCGCGCTGGCTGCCGGACGGGTCGCTGCTGGTGCTGACCGTGCCGAAGAATCGCGGGCCGATGCCGGAACGCTCGCTCACCCCCAGCGGGCCTGCCATCCAGGAGGCGGCGGGCGGCCAGCAGGCGCAGAACCGCACCTATCAGGACCTGCTCCAGAACCCGCGTGACGAGGCGATGTTCAGCTGGCTCGCCACGTCGCAGCCGGTGGTGGTGTCCGCCGACGGGCGCAGCACGAAGGCCGTGGGCGAACCGCGGCTCTACACCTCGGTCACCGCCTCGCCCGATGGCAAATATCTGCTGATGGAGTGGCTGGAAAAGCCGTTTTCCTATGAAGTGCCGTGGTCGCGCTTCCCGCAGACCAGTGCGGTTTATACCATGGATGGCAAGCTGGTGCAGGACATCGCCCGCCAGCCACTGGCCGATGGCCTGCCGGTGCAGGGTGTGGTGACCGGTCGGCGCAACATCCAGTGGCATCCGACCGAGCCGGCGCTGCTGCTGTGGACCGAGGCGCAGGATGGCGGCGATCCGCGCACCAAAAGCACCAACCGCGACAATCTTCTGGCGCTCGCCGCGCCGTTCAAGGGCGAGGCGCGGGTGCTGGCGCGGATGGAAGACCGCGCTTCGGGCGTGATCGGGATCGAGGGGACGGACGATCTCATCGCCTTCGATTACGACCGCGACACCCGCGAAATCCGCCAGACGCTGGTCGATGTGACCGGCAGCGATGCCCCGCGCCAGCTGGCGATCCGCAATTCGCAGGATGCCTATGCCGATCCCGGCAGCCCGCTCACCACCACCACCCCTGCCGGTTACAGCGTGGCGCGCAAGGTCGATGGCAAGCTGCTGCTGTCCGGGCTCGGCGCGACGCCCGAAGGCTATCGCCCGTTCCTGCGCCGCTTCGATCTCGCCACACTCCAGACCGAGGAGTTGTGGCGCAATACGGGCGAAAGTTTCGAAACCGTGCTGGATGTGCTGGCCGCCGATGGCAGCAGCTTTGTCACCTTTTACGAAAGCCCGTCCAACCCCGGCAATGTGCGCCTTCAGGCAGGCGGCGAAGCGCGGTTCCTGACCGCCTTTCCCGACCCCCACCCCGAACTGACCGGGATCAAGCGCGAACTTGTCACCTACAAGCGCGCCGACGGGGTGGACCTCACCGCAACGCTCTATCTGCCGCCGGGGTACAAGCAGGGGGACAAGCTGCCGGTGGTCGTCTGGGCCTATCCGATGGAATACAACGACGCGGCAACGGCGGGGCAGAACCGCGATTCCCCGTGGCGCTTCACCCGCGTGGGCGGTTATTCGCACCTGTTCTTCCTGATGCAGGGCTATGCCGTGCTCGACCGGGCAGCGATGCCGGTGGTCGGCCCCGATCCTGAAACGGTCAATGACAGCTTCATCGAACAGATCGTTTCGAGCGCGCAGGCCGCGGTCGATTTCACGGTGGAGCGCGGCTTCGGCGACGGGGTGCGCGTTGGCGTGGGCGGCCACAGCTACGGCGCGTTCATGACCGCGCACCTGCTCGCCCACAGCGACATCTTCCGCGCCGGGATTGCCCGGTCAGGCGCCTATAACCGCACGCTGACCCCGTTCGGCTTCCAGTCGGAAAGGCGGGTGTTCTGGGATACGCCGGAAACCTATTACCGCCTCAGCCCGTTCATGGCGGCCGACAAGATCAAGGAACCGATCCTGTTCATCCACGGCCAGAACGACAGCAATTCGGGCACCTTCCCCGAACAGTCGGAACGGATGTTCGCGGCGGTCAAGGGCACCGGCGGCACGGCGCGGCTGGTGATGCTGCCGCATGAAGACCACGGCTATCGCGGACGGGAATCGGTGCTGCACACGCTCGATGAAATGTTCGCGTGGTTCGATACCCATGTGAAGAACGCCAGGGCACCGGCTGCCGGAGAGTAACCGCACCGCCCCGATGCGCCGCGTCCGCAAAGGCGGGGCGGCGCGTCAGGGGTTGGTGTTGCAGTCGTTCCAGTAATCGACATAGGTGTGGCACGAATTGCGCGCCCCTGTCGACCGGTCGACATAGCAGACCTTGCGCTGCGGGCAGACGCGGATCTCGCGCGGGCGATAGGCGGGCGGGGCGTTCATCCGGTCGAAGATGCTCACCACCTGCGGGCGGAAGCGGCCCATGTCGGCCCTGATCTTCGCATCGCCATGGGTCTCGGCGATTTTCATCCAGTGCAGGATTTCGTCCTGATGCTTCTTCACGTCCTTGCGCTGGAGCAGGGCGCTGGCCGCGATCACCGCGCCGACCACCTCGCCCTGATCGACAAGGTTGCGCCCCAGCCGGTAGGCGAGATCGTGATCGGCCTTCACCCCTGCGCCGCGGTTGACCAGATCAGCCGCGCTGAAGGTTGCATGGACATGGCCGCGCTCGGCCGCCTGCTTGAGGTAGGCGAGCCCCTTGGCCGGGTCCTTGCGGATGCCCATGCCTTCGACATGCATCAGCCCCAGCATGAACAGCGCATCGACATGTTCGGCCTTTGCGGCGGTCTGGAAATGGGCGATGGCGGCCGCTTCGTCCTTGGGGCCGAGCCCGCTTTGCTGCATCCGCAGGATTCCGGCGAGGTAGTTGGCCGAAGGATCGCCCAGCCGCGCCGCTTCCTTCAGGGTCGCCACGCCGACGCTTTTGTCAACCTCCGGCACCCGCCCGCTCATCGCCGCCAGCGCCAGTTCGTAATGCGCCGCCGGATCGCCTTGCTGCACATAACGCGTCATCTGGTAGAACGCCGCATCGGTCGAAATGTCGCGGTTGATCGCCCATGACAGCAGCGTCTCGTCCGGCACCGGGCAGGGCTGCCCGGCTTCGGCATTGGCTTCGTAGGCGTCGGCGAATTTGGCTTCCTCGAAGGACAGCTTCACACCGTTCTGGTTGCGGGTGACCAGCAGATCATAGACCCCGTGGCAGTTGGATCGCTGGTAATGCTTGCGGCCCGGATCGGGAAAGCTGCCGTTGAGCTTGCCCGTGGCCCAGCCCGCGCCTGCCAGCCCCAGCACCGCTGCGCCGAGCGTGATTGCGGTTAGCAGTCGTTTCGCCATGCCGTGTCCCCTTTCAGAAGCAATCGTAATCCAGCACCGTGCTGCCCGCCGTCACGCCGCGGGTGCGGATCTGGCGGCGCAGGCACGCGCCGAAGGTTTCCCCGCCGCGCCGCGGATCATTGCCGAAGCGGGCATCGGGCGCGCCCTGCCGCCATGCCCGCGCCATCTGTTCGGCAAAGGCGCGCTGGTTGTTGGCGCGTTCGGCCTGCTTGTAGCGGCTGCGCCAGGTGGTGCAGTTGGGCCCGCGGAACTGGCAATAGACCGCCACATCGTAACTGAAGCTCGAAAGGCTCGACATGTCCGGCCCTTCGGTGTCGATCATGTAGACGAACTGCGCCTGCTGGATGTTCGGGCCGATCAGGGCGAGCAGCTCCTCGGCTTTGCTGTCCCCCTTGCGGGCGGCAGGGACGAGGAACCGGGCCGCCTCCAGATAATCCCGCCCCGCGCCCTCGCCATAGGCGTGCATGAAGCCGACGGCATATTGCGCGGCAGTGTCGCCTTCATCCGCAAAGGGCCGCAGCACCTGATAGGCGTTGGGGTAGAGCCTGCGGTTGAAGTAATCGAGCCCCATGCGGTAATCGGCCTGACTGCGGGCAGACTGTGACGGTGGAGGGGCGGCAGGCGGCGCGCCCGCTGCCAGCTTGGCGAGATTGGTGCAGGCCGATTTCTCGCCCGCATCGCAGGCCGATTTGTAAAGCCCGCGCGCCCGCGCCGGATCGGCATTGCCGCCGCGCCCGGCTTCGACCAGCACGGCAAGGCTGTTGCAGGCCTGGTTCAGCCCGTCCTTGCAGGCGCGTTCATGCGCCTCGCGGGCGTCGCGATCGTTGCGGTCGCCGCCAAGGCCCTCCATCGCCATGTTGCCGAAGCTGTAGCAACCGGGCGCAGAGCCGTAGGCACAGGCGCGGCTGAAGCGCCAGCGGGCATCGGACGGATTGACCGGGCCGCCCACGCCGTCGCGCAGCATCACCCCGACATTGAAACAGGCCCGCGCATGACCGCCGTCACAGGCTTTCAGGAAATGGGTGCGGGTGGCGGGCATATCGCCCGCGCGATAGGTCTTGCTGCCTTCGTCCCACGCCTTCTGGGCATCCTTGTCAGGCTCGTTCGCCTGCGCAGGGGCGGCGATTGCAAACGCCGCCGCGCACAGAACCGACCAAAGACGCAGCATCCTGACCTCCCCCGCGAAGCCAGACCGGACAAACCGGCCGGGTGCTGGGGATGATACAGTGGAACCCTGCCAGCCGACACCCCCTGTTCAGGTGGGGCAGCGGGGTTAGCCGGTCAGCGCACGTCGAAGGTCACCGTGCCGCGCATCGCACGGCCATCGGCGGCGGCAGCAGCCTGCCAGCGCACGTCATAACTGCCAGCCGGCAAGGGCTTCTTCAGCGCCAGTGTCAGCGTCTTGCGGTCGGCAGACCAGCTGGCGGTGAAGTTGCGGATCACCATCTCGCCGTGATTGTCCATCCCCGGCATGGCGGTCATCACAATGCTGGCCGAGGCGGATGCGGCATCAACCGGCTGGTCGAAGGTGAGCGTGACGGCCTTGGGGGCCTTGGCTTCCTTGCCTGCCACAGGGGTCGATGCGGCGAGCTTCACCTGGGCCAGCAGCGGCGCGGCAGGCGCGATCGCGGCAAGGGCGAGGGCGGCGAAAACGGCGGGGATACGCATGAGGGGATACGTCCTTTGCGGGGTCAGAACCAGAAACGGATACCGGCAACGAGGCTGGTGGCGGAAGTCGCCTCGCCGCGCAAGCGGGCAAAATCTGCGCCATTGCCGGTGCGCAAGGATTGCTCGATACCGATATAGGGAGCGAATTCGCGCCGGATTTCGTAGCGCAGCCGCGCCCCTGCCTCGATCTGGTCAAGCCCTGCACCGATGCCCAGCAGGGGAATGTCCTGCGCGGACAGATTGGCCTCGATGCGCGGCTGGAGGATCAGGCGCTGGGTGATGCGCTGGTCGATCTCGGCTTCGATGCGGGCGGTGATATCGCCGCGGGTGCTGACGAACAGAGCGGCGTCCACTTCGAACATGTAGGGCGCAAGGCCCTGCACGCCGATCACCGCATGGGTGGTATCCGGCCCGGCAATGTCATGGCGAATACCGGCCTGCACATCCCAGAACGGCATGAACGCCTTGGCATAAAGCGCCTGCACTTCCGCATCATCGGGCGCGGCGCCCCGGTCGCCTTCGCCCTCGCTCTTGAACCACAGGCGGCTGGTCGGGCCGCCGTAATAGCCCCGAATGTCCCACAGGTAGGCGTCCGCACCATCGCGCAGCTGCGTCTCGATCCGGTCGCCCTGAAACCAGAACACCGGAAAATCGCCATGGGTGCGGCGCAGATCCTCGCGCGAGGCGGCCATGGCCTCTGCCCCCCAGATCGCATCGGCGGCCCGCGGCGGCCCGCTGCCCGCCTCGGGCGGGGGCGGGGCTTCCATGGTCGGGCCGGGGGAGGCATCGGGCTGCGCCATGTCGCCCATGTCATGGCCTGCGTGGGGATCGGGTTCCTGCACGGGCATGTCATGGTGCTGGTGCTGGTGCTGCGCCAGCGCGGGGGTCGCCAGCATCGCGGCAAGGGCAGCGAACGGAAGCTTCACCTGCCTGCCTCCGGCCCCATCACCGTCACGGTCTGCATCATCCCGCCATGCATGTGGTAGAGCAGGTGGCAGTGGAACGCCCAGTCGCCCGGTTCATTGGCGGTAAGATCGAACTGCGCGCTCGCGCCCGGTTGCACGATCACGATGTTCTTGCGCGGCTGGCGGGCAGCATCCTGCCCGTTCACCAGTTCGAAGAACATCCCGTGCAGGTGGATCGGGTGGGCCATCATGGTGTTGTTGACCAGCTTGACCCGCACCCGCTCGTTCCACGCGAACCGGATCGGCTTGTCGTGGACGGCGGAATACATCTCGCCATCGAACGACCACATGTAGCGTTCCATATTGCCCGTAAGGTGCAGTTCGAGCAGGCGCGAGGGCACCCGCGTGTCGCGGTTCGGCTCCAGCGCGGCGAGCATCCGGTAATTGAGCACGCGGTGGCCGACGTCACGCAGCCCGAGACCGGGATCGCCCAGCTTGTCGACCGGCTCCATCGCCACCATGTCGATGCCGGGGCCGACCTTCACGTCGGGCGGCAGCAGCAGGGTGTCGCGCATGCTCATGCCCGCCATGCTGTGCCCGGCCCCCCCATGCCCGCCGCCGCCATGGTTCATGCCCATGTCGCCCATGTCGAGCAGCGGCGGCTTGCGCAGCGGCGGGACAGCGGCCCGCGCACCGGGGCGGCTGGCGAGCATGGCCAGCGCCATGCCGGAGCGGTCCATGCTTTCGGCGACGATCGCATAGGCCTCGGCGGTGGGGGTCACGATCACATCATAGGTTTCGGCGGTGCCGATCTGGAATTCGTCAACCTCGACCGGCTGCACGTTCTGGCCGTCCGCCGCGATCACCGTCATGGCGAGGCCGGGGATGCGGACATTGAAGAAGGTCTGCGCCGCGCCGTTGATGATCCGCAGACGGATGCGCTCTCCGGCGCGGAACAGGTATTCCAGCCCCTCGGTCGGCCCGCGCCCGTTGGCGAGATAGGTGTAGGTCGATCCGCTGACATCGGCGATGTCGGTCGCGGGCATGCGCATCTGCGCCCACATCCGGCGCTCTTGAGCAGACAGCGCGTAATCATCGCTCCAGCTGGTTTGCTGGTAGTTGAAATAGCCTTCGCCCTTGCGCAGCCGGTCCATGATGAAATGCGGATCGTGCGGGGTGAAATCGCTCAGCAGCAGGATATAGTCGCGGTCATACGCCGCCGGTTCATCACCCGCCGGATCGATGATCAGCGGGCCGAAATGGCCGGATTGTTCCTGCAGGCCCGAATGGCTGTGATACCAGTAGGTGCCCGACTGGCGGACCGGAAACTCGTAGGTGAAGGTCTGGCCGGGCCTGATGCCGGGAAAGCTGATGCCCGGCACCCCGTCCATGTGGAACGGCACCAGCAGCCCGTGCCAGTGGATGGAGGTATCGCTGTCCAGCCGGTTGGTGACGTTGAGGCGGACATCCTGCCCCTCGCGCAGCCGGATCAGCGGGCCGGGCACCGACCCGTTGACCGCAATCCCCGGCCCGCGCCGCCCTTCGACGATGCGGTGTCCGCTGCCCACCGCAAGGTCGATCACATCGCCGCGCAATTCGCCGAAGCCTGCGGGGATCAGCGGCCCGCCGCGGCCATGGCGGCTGCCATGCATGCTGTGCCCCTGCGCCCACGCCGGAACGCTGGCGAGTGCGGCGGCGCTGCCGAGACCGGCGATAAGATGGCGGCGGGAGACGGGGGCAAAGGTCATGTTACTCTATACGCAAGGGGGCGTTCTGTGGATCCGGCGGGGCTATCGCCTTGCGCCTTAGCCCGCAACCCCGCCTTACCGGAATCGTGCCGGCTTGAGGTCGTAGCGCGCCAGCTTGTCGTAGATCGTCTTGCGCGGGGCCTGCAGCATGGCCTGCACCTTCGCGACATCCCCCCGGCACTGGCGCAGCGCGTCTTCGAGCACAGTGCGTTCGAAATCGGCGACCATCTGCTGGAGCGAGCGTTGCCCCGCGGCAAGGCCGGCCGGTGCGCCCATTTCCGACAGGCCGAGCACGAAGGCGCGGGCATAGCCGCCAAGCTCGTGCAGATTGCCCGGCCAGTCGTGCGACTGGACATGACGCCACTGCGCCGCGCCGATGGCAGGCGCGGGCAGATCGAGCTCGCGGGCGTGGCGGGCCACGAACAGGCGGAAGATTTCGGGCACATCCTCGCGCCGTTCGGCCAGCGGCGGGAAAGCGATCTGCACCGCGCCGAGCCGGTGCCACACGGGGTCGCGGTCGGTGCCTGCGCCGCCTTCGGACAGGCGGGCGATGATGATGCGCAGGTTCAGCCTGCGCGCGGCGCTTGCACCGATGGGCAGCACCTGCCGCTTGTCCACCACGGCCAGCAGCCTGGCGGTCAGCACCGGACTGGCAGCGGCGATATCGTCGAGGAACAGCGTCCCGCCATTGGCGCGCTCGATCAGGCCGGTGCGCGACAGGCCCCCGCCGCCTGCAGCGCCGGCGGCCGGATCGCGCCCGAACAGCAGCAGTTCGGCATCCTCGTGCGCCAGCACGCCGGCATCGACCGCCACGAAGGGCCGGCTGCGGCGCGGGCTGAGATCGTGGATCAGCCGCGCTGCATGGCTCTTGCCGGTGCCTGCCGGGCCGGTCAGCACCACATCGATTTCCGAGCGTGCGACGCCTTCGATCACCGAACGCAGCCGCTCTGCCGCTGCCGAGGAGCCGGGGATCGCGCTGCCCGCGCTGCGCCCCGCTTCCTCGCGCAAGGCCCGGTTTTCGAGCGCCAGCGCCCGCCGCTCGGCCGCGCCCCGCACGGCGCGCAGCAGATCGGCGGAGGCATAGGGCTTGGTCAGGAAATCCGCCGCGCCGTTCTTCATCGCCGCCACCGCCATGGCGATGTCGCCGTGGCCGGTGGTGAGGATCACCGGCAGTTCGGGATCAATCTCGCGCAAGGCGGCGAAGAAGGCGATCCCGTCGATCCCCGGCATCCGTACATCGCTGACCACCACGCCGGGGTAATCGGGGGTGAGCCATGCCAGCGCGGCGCGGGCATCGGGGAAGGGGGTCACCTCGGCCCCTTCCAGCGTCAGCATCTGCACTGTCGCATCGCGCAGCGGCGGATCATCCTCGACCAGCGCGACATGCAGCGGCGTGCGAGGGGGAGGGGGAGGGGGCGCGGGGGCACTCATGCGGCGGGCATCGTCATGGTGAAGGTCGCGCCCTGCGGGCCGCTGTCATGGGAAAGCTCGCCCCCCAGCTGGCGCATGATGTCGCGCGAAATGGCAAGGCCAAGGCCGATGCCTTCGGTGCGCGAGGTCACGAAGGGCTGGAACAGGCTGTCGCGCAGGTGCGGCGGCACGCCCGGGCCGCTGTCGCTGACCGCAAGCCGCACCATGCCCCCGCCTGCGGTGATCGCGAGCGCGATCTGCCCGCCACCCGCGCCGCACGCCTGCACCGCGTTCTGGAGCAGGTTGACCAGCACCTGTTCCAGCTGGACATGGCGCGCCCGCACGGTGGTGGCGGACGCTTCGGGCGGGGGCAGGTCGATCACGATGCCGTTCTGGCGGATCTGGTCGCGCAGCAGCAGCAGCGACCCGTCGATCACCTCGCCCAGCGTGATCAGGCGCGGCTCGTCGGCGCTGCGGCGGCTGAAGTGCAGCTGTTCGGCGGTGATTTCTCCGATCCGTCCGGCGAGCTGCGCGATCCGGTCGAAATTCTCCGCCGCCTCGCCCTTGCGTCCGGCCTCCAGCAGGCGCTGGCCGTTTTCGGCATAGACCCGCATCGCGGCAAGCGGCTGGCGGATTTCGTGGCCCAGACCAGCGGTGATCTGGCCCAGCGTGGCAAGGCGGTTGGCCTGTTGCAGCTGTTCGCGCAAGGTTGCGGTCTGGGCGGCGATTTCGGCCGCGGCGCGCGCCTGCCGCTGGCGTCGCCACACCCACAGCCCCGCGCCCGCCACCACCAGCATCGCCAGCAGCGCGACCGCGGCGAGCCGCCCGTTGGCGAGCGCCACCGACAGGCGCGGCGCTGGATCGGCGAGCAGGTGCAGCTCCCACCCGATCGGGGCGATCGGCTGGATCTTCTCGATCATCCGCACCGGCGAGGCACCCCGGCCTGCCGCCAGCGGATCGAACCGCTCGATCTCGCGCACGCCAAAGCGCAGCGCATCGCGTGCCGGGTCGCGTGCCGGGTCTCTGCCCGGATCGCGGGCCGTTCCCCCGCCCGCGGCGGAGCGGAACCGCCAGTCCGGATTGCTGGCGAGCAGCACCACGCCGCCCGCATCGGTCACGAACACCCCGTCTTCGGCGTTGCGCCACTTGGCCTCAAGGCTGTCGAATTCGACCTTCACCGCCACCACGCCCAGCGGGCGAGAGGCCGGGCCGACCCGTTCGGCCAGGTAAAGCCCGGGGCGGCGACTGACCGTGCCCAGCGCGAATTCGGTGCGGGTGCCGTCCTTCAGCGCACCGGCGAAATAGTCGCGGAAACCGTAGTTCGATCCGATGAAGCTGTCGGGCCGGTCCCAGTTGCTGGCGGCGAGTGTCATGCCCCGCGCATCCATCAGATAGATCGCCGCAGCATTGGTCTGCCGCGCCAGCGCTGCAAGGCGGCGGTTGAGCACATCGCGCCGCGCCGTATCGCCTGCCAGCAGCGCGGCGACTTCGGGATCGGTCGCCAGCACCTGCGGCACGAGGGTGAACTTGTTGAGCTCGCTTTCGAGCCCCGCGGCGAGGATTGCGGCCTGGCTGGTGGCGGCGGCGCGGGTTTCGTCCATCGCGCGCACCCGCAGGGCGCGGTCCAGCCCGAGCAGCGCGAGCGCGGCGATCAGCCCTGCCGCGATCAGCCCGATGGTCGCCAGCTGCCAGCGGCTGCGCCTGTCCTGCCCGTTGGTCAAAACCTCTCTCCTGCGAACACCTGTGCGCTTTTTCGCACAGGGGGCAAGGATTTTGTGCGGATTTCCGCACAGTCTGCCGCCGCATTGCAAGCAAGGCGCTGAAAAGAAAAGATCCTGTCAAACTGCGCGGACGCGCTTGTTTCCGCCCGCATCCCGCCCGATTGTGCCCGTTGGAGAGTTCAATGCCGGGGGAGGCCGCGGGCCGCGATGGTCATTCATGCCGCGATAACACCTGAAGCCGCGCCCGTTCCGGCGAAAAAGCCGTTCTATCGCCAGCTTTACGTGCAGGTGCTGACCGCCATCGCGCTGGGCGCAACCGTCGGCCACCTGTTTCCCGAATTCGGTGCGGGCCTGAAGCCGCTGGGCGATGGCTTCATCAAGCTGGTGAAGATGATTATCGCGCCAGTGATCTTCCTGACAGTTGCCACCGGCATCGCCGGAATGCGCGACATGAAGGCAGTCGGCAGCGTGGCGGGCAAGGCCTTCGCCTATTTCATCACGTTCTCCACGCTGGCGCTGATCATCGGGCTGGTGGTGGGCAATGTGGTGCGTCCGGGCGAGGGGTTGAACATCGACCCCGCGACGCTGGATACCGCTGCCGTCGCCGATTATGCCGACAAGGCGGAAGAACAGTCGATCACCGGCTTCCTGCTCAACATCATCCCCGACACCCTGTTCAGCGCCATGACCGACGGGCAGATTTTGCAGGTGCTGCTGGTGGCGATCCTGGCAGGGGTGGCCATTGCCATGACCCGTCCGGCGAGCGATCTGGTGACCGATGTGCTCGCATCGTTCAGCGAGGTGGTGTTCCGGCTGGTGCACATGCTGATGAAACTCGCGCCAATCGGGGCCTTCGGGGCGATGGCCTTCACCATCGGCGAATTCGGCATCGGCAGCCTTGCCAACCTCGCCGCGCTGATCGCCACCTTCTACCTCACCTCGCTCTTGTTCGTGCTGGTGGTGCTGGGGCTGGTGGGCTGGTTCAACGGCTTTTCGATTGTCGCGCTGATCCGGTTCCTGCGCGAGGAACTGCTGCTGGTGCTGGGCACCTCGTCCTCCGAAGCCGCGCTGCCGAGCCTGATGGAAAAGATGGAGATCGCCGGTTGCCGCAAGGCGGTGGTCGGTCTGGTCGTGCCGACGGGCTATTCCTTCAACCTCGATGGCACCAATATCTACATGACGCTGGCCGCGCTGTTCATCGCGCAGGCCGTGGGGGTGGAATTGAGCCTAGCCGACCAGCTGACACTGGTGCTGGTGGCGATGATCAGTTCCAAGGGCGCGGCGGGTGTCACCGGATCGGGCTTCGTGATCCTTGCCGCGACGCTTTCGGTGGTGCCGGGCGTGCCGGTGGCGGGGATGGCGCTGATCCTCGGTATCGACCGCTTCATGTCCGAATGCCGCGCACTCACCAACTTCATCGGCAATGCCGCGGCGACCATCGTGGTGGCGCGCTGGGAAGGCGCGCTGGATCGCGAGCGGCTGAACGCCGCGCTGGCGGGCAATCCCATGCCGCTGCCCGAAGAGGATATCGAACGCCATGAACGCAGCGGCCCGATCAGCGAGAAGATCGCCGAAGTGCTTGAGGAACGGGCATGATGCGCCGCGTGCTCGCCGCGTTTGCCGTATTGCTGGCCTTGCTCACGCCCGCGCTCGCGGTCGCTGAGGAAACCACCACCATTCCCGAGGAAATCCTGCTGTGGCCGGGTTCGATGCCGGGCAACGGCAAGGTGACGGGGCCGGAAAAGATCGGCACAGAAGGCGCAGGTTTCGGCGCGGTCTCCAACGTCTCGGTCCCGCGGATGCGCGTCTATCGCCCGGCCACGCCCAACGGCGCGGCGGTGCTGGTGGCAGGCGGGGGCGGCTATTTCCGCATCCAGCTGTGGAAGGAAAGCACGCCCGCTGCCGAATGGCTTGCCGCGCAGGGCTTCACCGTGTTCGAACTGATCTACCGCCTGCCCAATGATGGCTGGGATTCGACCGCGCCCTTCATGGATGCGCAGCGGGCGATGAAGATCATCCGCACCCGCGCGGGCGAATTCGGCGTCGATCCCGGCAAAATCGGGATCATGGGCTTTTCGGCAGGGGGCCATCTGGCGGGCTTCACCGCCTACCAGCCCGCCCGCCCGCTCTATGCCGGGGCCGACCGGTTCGAGCATGTCTCGGCCCGGCCCGATTTCGCGGTGCTGCTGTTTCCGGTCGTCACCCTGCGCAAGCCCTATGACACCACCCGCACGCGGCGCGAGATCATCGGCGACAAGGCGGGCAGCAAGGCGGAAGACGCATGGTCGCTGGATACTTACGCCAGCAAGGATGCGCCGCCCACGATCATCTTCGCTGCGGCGGACGACACAACCACGCCGCCCGGCCACGGCATCCTGCTGTTCCAGACGCTGACCGCTGCGGGTGCCAGCGCGGAACTGCACCTGTTCCGCGACGGCGGACACGGCTGGGGGCTGGGCAAGCCCGAACAGGTCATCAGCCAATGGCCCGAACTTTTCGCGCACTGGGCGCGGTCACTCAAAATCATTGAACAACGGGGAGAATAGCAATGTCGATCACCAAGCTGAGCAGGCTCGTCCTGATGTGCGGCGGCAGCATCATCGCCGCCAGCGCCGCCCACGCGCAGGAGGCGGATGTCACGACCGCCGCCACCGTCGCCGAACCGGAGCGCGAGATCGTGGTCACCGGCACCCAGATCCAGGGCGCCAAGATCAACGATGTGCTGCCCGTGACCGTGGTCGATGAAGTCGATATCGCCAACGTCGCCGCGACGTCGGGTGACGAGCTGTTCCGCGCCATCCCGCAGGCGGGCGGGGTCGCGTTCAACGAACAGAACGATGTCACCTCGAACAACGCGCGCGGCGATGCCGCCTCGATCAACCTGCGCGATCTGGGCACGGGCAACACCCTGCTGCTGATCAACGGACGGCGCATGGTGCTGAACCCCGGTTTCCAGACCGAGCTGCTGGTGCCCGTCGTCAGCCCCGACACCAACGAAATCGCGCCGGGATCGGTGCGGCGGCTGGAAGTGCTGCGCGACGGCGCTTCGGCGATCTACGGCGCGGACGCGGTGGCGGGCGTGGTCAACACCGTGCTGCGCGGCAACCGCAAGGGCGGCTTTGTCGAAGGCGAACTGCGCCTGTCGGACGGCACCAGCATGTACACGACGCAGGTCAACGGCGGATACGGCTTCGATTTCGCCGACGGGCGGGCGAACCTCACCGTCTATGGCGGCTATTTCTACGAAAGCGGCACCCCCGCCTCGGCGCGGGCCTATTCGGCTGACGATGACAAGCGCCCGCTGCTGGTCGGCACCGATTTCGAAGGCGATACGCAGTTCAACAACCGCAACACCTTCGGCCCGTTCGGCCAGTTCGACATCCAGATCACCAACAACAACCAGACCCCGATCCGCGATGACGATTTCTACATCCAGCCTTCATCCTTCCCCGGCTGTCGTCTGGATCTTGGCAACGGGATCTGCGCCCGCAACGGCGACAACCCGGCGGTCGATGTGCGTTACAACCGCGCCTTCGGCACCACGCTGATCAGCGAAAAGACCCGCATCAACGCCGCGATGCTGTTCAATTACGAATTCAGCAACAGCGTCGAAGGCTATTTCGAAGGCACCTATTACCGTTCGGAAAGCAACCGCAACATCACCCCGGCGGCGATCCTCAGCGCGGTGCCGGTGGGGATTTCGCGCAACGCCTACTGGAACCCGTTCGGCCCGGTGACCTTCCCCGGTGGCGCGGCCAACCCCAACCGCCTGCCGGGCCTGACGGTTCCGGCTGGCGGGGCTGACGTGATCATGGAGCGTTACCGCTTCGTCGATGCCGGCAACCGCACGGTGGATGTGGACAAGGACTCCTACCGCCTCGTTGCGGGCCTGCGCGGCAATTTCGGCGCGTGGGATTTCGACACGGGCTTCGTCTATTCCGAGGCGCGCAGCACCGATCTTGAAGGCAACCGCGTGTCGCTGACCCTGTTGCAGCAGGCGATCAACCGTTCGACGCCCGATGCCTACAACCCCTTCAACGGCGGCTGCATCGATGATCCCAACAACGGCGATTGCACGCCCAACCCGGCGTCGTCGATCGATCCGTTCCGTATCAGCGTGTTCCGCACCGGCGGCACGTCGCTGGCGCTCGCCGATTTCAAGGTCAGCCGCAGCGATGTGTTCAAGCTGCCCGGCGGCGATGTCGGGGTTGCAGCGGGGATCGAATGGCGGCGCGAAACCTTCTTCGACGATCGCGACCCGCGGCTTGACGGCACCATCACCTGGACCGACAGCGTCACCGGCGTGTTCGACGGCAGCGACGTGGTCGGCACCAGCGCATCGCCCGATACCAGCGGCGTGCGCGAGGTCTATTCGGCCTTCCTCGAAAGCTTCGTCCCGCTGGTGAGCGAGGATATGGATATCCCGCTGATCAACGCGCTCAACCTCCAGCTCGCGGGCCGGATGGAGCATTTCAAGGACATCGACGAGACCGCCATCGTCCCGCGTGCCGCGGCATCGTGGAGCGTGGTGCCCGGCCTGATGCTGCGGGGCGCATGGTCGCAGGGCTTCCGCGCCCCCAACCTTGTGCAGGTCAACGACGAAGGCACCACCCGGTCCAACACCCGCGACGATTTCGTGCGCTGTCAGGCGCAGGTCATCCGCGGGCAGCTTGCCAACCTTGGCGTGTGTCCGGGCGAAGGCGTGATCAGCTTCCGCTCGGGCACCGACCAGCTGCGCCCCGAAGAAAGCGAAAGCATCAATCTGGGCGCCGTGCTTGAACCGCGCTTCATCCCCGGCCTGACGCTCACGGCGGATTACTGGCGCGTAAAGCAGACCGGCCTTGTCGGCACCTTCGGCGATGACAACGCCATCGCGCTCGATCTGCTGCTGCGCCAGAACGGCAGCAGCAACCCGAACGTGATCCGCGCCAATCCGACGCAGGAACAGATCGATCTTTATGCCGGCACGGGCCTTGCCGCTGCGGGCGACATCATCCGCGTGCTTGACCCCTATCTCAACCTCGACAGCCGCGTTTCGAAGGGCTGGGATTTCGGGCTTGCCTATAACGTCCCCGAATTCGGGATGGGCAAGTTCCGCCTGCGCTTCAACGCGGCGCGGCTGGAAGGCTTTGTCCAGTCGGCGGGCGCCGACGGGCAGACCCTGCTCGATGCGGTGGCCAGCGGCGCGCTGCCGCCCGAAGTGCGGATCGAAGGTCTGGGCGAGCTGCTTGAACTCGACGGGCGGCCCAAGTGGCGCTTCAGCGGCGCGGTCAACTGGGGCAGCGGCCCGGTCGATCTCGGTATCTTCGCGCAATATGTGGGCGAGGTGTGGAACACCAGCGTGACCCGCGATGTGCCGATCGTGTCGGATGATCCCAATGCCAACTTCTGGCGGGTGAACGACATGCTGACGATCAACACCACCTTCACCTTCACCATCGACGACACCGATGGCCCGCTGGATGGCACGCGCCTGCGGGTGGGGGTGAACAACCTGTTCGACAAGGATCCGCCGCTGGCTGACGAAACCTACGGCTTCCTCAGCGCGCTGCATTCGCCGCGCGGGCGTGTGGTGCGGTTCGAGATTCGCAAGAACTTCTGATAGGGTCCGGCCCATGGGAATTGCAGCGCGATACCTGTGGGCCGGCCTCGCCATGCTGACGGGGGCGTGCGTCGCGACCCCGCCTCCCCCGTCGGCGCCTTCCTCCGCCATTGTTGCAGGCATGGCCTGCCGCACGGCTTCGGCGAGCCTCCATTTCGATTTCGAGGGCGCTTCGGCCTCGGCCTGCGCGGTGACGGGGGAGCGCGATTTTACCGTGCTCGTCACCCCCGAACATGCCCCCCCGATCAATCCCAGCCCGTGGTATGCCTTCCGTTATCAGGCTGAGGGCGATGCGCCGGTCACGGTGACGCTGCGCTATCTTGGCGGGCGGCACCGCTATGCGCCGAAATTCGCGCAGGATGGCAACTGGCGCACCCTTCCGGCAGAGGTTGGCGATGATGGGGCCAGCGCCCGGATTTCGCTGCCGGGGCGGGGCGGTGTCGTTGCCGCGCAGGAGCTGTTGACGCCGGAGCTGGCGCGGGAAAGCCTTGCCCGCTGGAGCGCGGCGAGCGGCGCGCCGGTGTTCACGCTGGGGGCTTCGCATGATGGTCGCCCGATCGAGGCGATCCGGCTGGGGCGGGCCGATGCATCGCGGCTGGTGGTGCTGATCGGCCGCCAGCATCCGCCCGAAGTGACCGGCGCGGTCGCGATGCAGGCCTTCGTCGATGCGCTGGTGCAGGCGGCGGGGCGGGTGCCTGACGATGTGCAGTTCCTGATCGTGCCGATGCTCAACCCCGATGGCACCGCGCGCGGCCACTGGCGTGCCAATCGCGGCGCGGTGGATCTCAACCGCGACTGGGGCAGCTTCACCCAGCCCGAAACCCGCGCCGTCAAGGCATGGCTCGATGCCCTGCCGCAGGGTGTGCGCCCGGTGCTGATGGTGGATTTCCACTCCACATCGCGCAACCTGTTCTACGTGCAGGGGCCGGGCGAAGCGGATGCGGCGCAGCAGGCCTTCCTTGCGGCATGGCTGGGCGGGCAGGAGGGGGCGGTGCCGGGCTATCCCTTCACGCTCGAACCGCGCAATGCCAACCCCGGCAGCGGGACCACCAAGAACTGGTTTCACCAGACCTATGCGATCCCCGCCTACACCTACGAAGTCGGCGACAATGCCGATCGCGCCGCCACCCGCGATGCGGCGCGGTTCTTCGCCGGGCGGCTGCTGACGGTGCTCGATACCTCGAAAAATTAACCCTTTTCAGCCTATTGGCAGGGCCTCTGTGAAAAAGGGGCAAGCAATGGTTGCAGACGGGGTGTTCCGCAAGGTGTTCGGGCGCAAGGGGCTGGCGGCGATCGGCGAGGCGGTGCAGGCCGCACTGACCGAAGCCGCGCAGCCGCCGGTCGATACCACCGCACTCCATCCCGCCCTCGTGGCAGAATTGCAGCGGCTGGAATTCTACGCCCGCGGGTTCGGCCGCCGCGCCCTGCGGTTTGTCACCACCGGCGAAGACCGCGAACTGCTCGCTGCGATGGCCCCGCTGGCGCAGGAGAACCTGCGCGGCAATTCGGCCTACCAGATGGCCAAGCCTTCGATCCACGATATGCAGGGCGCGACCAATCTGGCGGTGGCAAGGGGCGAGATCGCCGATGGCGTGCAGATCGTGCGCCTTCTCGAAATCCGCGCCGCTGCCCGCCAGATCCATGTGGCGTGGAACCAGAAACCCGATGCCCGCGAACTGGTGCTGAAGGGGCTTTCGGCGATGCTCGGCGGCGGGCTGCACAAGCTGATGATCAATTACCGGATCGACTGGGCCGCGGCGATCCCGCTGGAGGCCGCATTTGCCCATGTCCGTGCCGCGGGCGGGACCATGGCCGATCTGTTCGCCATGCTGCTGATGCGCGATGACACCCGGTTCGTATCGACTCTCACCGACAGCTGGGCGGCAAGCGAGACTTGCGCGAAATACCTGCGCACCTATCCCGCCGCGCTGGCCGAAGCGGTGCGCAAGGCCCAGCCCAATCACCGCGCGGGCGCCATCAACCTGATCGAACACCACAAGGTCGCCGATGTGCCCGAGATCGAGGCGCTGCTGGTGGCCATGCTGACAAAGCCCTTCGACAAGACCGACCGCGCCCATGCCGCATCGGCGCTGGCCCGGCTGGATCCGGCGCATCTGCCCGGCGTGCTCGAACGGCATCTTGCCACCGGCGACATCGACACCCGCCACGCGCTGGTCGAGGCGGCGGGGCGCGCGGCAGCGCCTGAGATCATCGCCCTGCTGGAAGCCCGCGCCAGGGTGGAAAAGGCCGCCAAGGTGCAGGCCGCGATTGCCGCGATCATCGAGATCGAGGCTGTCTCGGACGAGGTCGAGGTGGGGGAGGGCGGCTATCTGGCGATCACCGGCGAGGCCATCGCCGTGCCGCCGCGCCGCGACACCGGCAGCGACACCATCCCCGCGCCATCGGATGAAGCCTGCATCGGCTTTGTCGCGCTGATGGAGGTGATCGAGGCCTTCCGCCGGCAGCGCACCGAGGATTACAACCAGCGCTATTCGCGTTCCAACCCGCCGCCGCCGCCCTTTACCCGCGACGAGATCGAGGGCGCCTTTGCCACGCTCACCGCAGCCGCGCCGATCCCGCGGGAAGCGTCGGAGGCGGGCAGGCTTCATCCGGTGCGGATCCTGGTTCAGGAAGTGCGCGCCCATCCCGAAGGGCGCAAATGGCTGCGCAGCGTGCTGGAGCCGCTGCCGCTGGCGGCGGGCTTGCGCATTCTCAATGCCTCGGCCTATGGCGATGTGCGCGCGCTGCTGGGGCTGGGCTATGCCACCTATCCGCACGAACAGTTCGGCCCTGAATTGCTGCGCGAATGGAGCGCGCAAAACCGCTTCGACCTGCGTGATCTCGCCACCGCAGAAGACTTGCGGGCGATCCTTACCCGTTCGCCCGACAGCTATGGCCCCGACCGCGCCTTTACCGCGCTTGATGCGCTGGCGGGCGATGCGGTGTGGCCGTGGCTGGCGGACAATATGGATGTGTTCGACGAGGCGCTCGGCCTGCGCCCCGCGCCGCGCCCTGTCCCGCTGGACCGCACGCTGACCGTGCTGGCGATGCTGCCAGCGGTGCCGCAGCGCTATCTGCCGCGCCTCATCGAAATCGCGGTCGCCGAAAAGCGCCCGCTGCGCCTGCAAGCCATGGCGCTGCTGCGGGCTGCGACAGACCTGCCCAAGCGGATCGAGCCGCTGCTGGATGACAAGCGCCAGCCGGTGCGGATCAATGCCGCAGGCTGGCTTGCCGATATCCGCTCGACCGGCAGCGAAAAGGCGCTGCGGGCGCGGCTGAAGAAAGAGAAATCCGATCCCGTCCGCGCCGCGCTGATCATCGCGCTGGAACGGCTGGGGGCCGATCTTTCGGACGTGATCGGCCCGGCCTCGCTGATTGCCGAGGCGGAAAAGGCCAATGCCAAGACCCCGCCCAAACTGCCCGAATGGCTGGTGACACGCGGCTTGCCGCAGCTGCGGTTCAGGGATGGGGCCACCGTGCCGCTGGCGGTGGTCGAATACTGGCTGGCGCTGGCCATCCGGCTGAAAGACCCCGGCGCGCACGGGCAGTTCGGCATCTATCTCGACCAGCTTGTGCCCGAAGATGCCAAGGCGCTGTCGGGCTGGGTGCTGGAAAGCTGGATCGCCTACGATACCGCCGCCGCCACGCTGGACGAGGCGACCGCCTATGCCAAGGCGACCTTCATGGGCCACTATGCCATGTATCAGGGCCGCTATCTGCGCGGCGATGACATGCCGCCCGAAGGTCAGGCCGCGCTGATCGCCATGATCGCCCGCCAGAAAATGGGTGAGCTGGTCAATTCCGGCGCCGACACCAAGGGCCTGCTGGCGCTCGCCTGCCGCGCCGATCCGGTGTGGGCGGCGGGCCGCGTGCGCTGGTTCCTGAAGAAGCACGGGCGCCGTTCCAATCAGGCGATGGCGCTGCTGGAGGCGCTGGCGGGGACCGGCGCGCCCGCTGCCTTGCAGGTGGTGATCGCCGCTTCCACCCGCTTGAAGCAGAAAAGCACGCAGGCCCGCGCCGCCGAAATCGCCGCCCGCTTTGCCGAGGATCGCGGCTGGAGCGTCGATGAACTGGCCGACCGCACCGTGCCCGCTGCCGGGTTCGACGATGACGGCGAGCTTGAGCTGCCCTGCGGCGAGGATGCAAAGCCTTATGTGGCGCGGCTCGATGCGGCGCTGGCGATCCACCTGTTCAACCCCGATGGCAAGCCGGTGAAGGCCCTGCCTGCGGGCGATGACGAGAATACGAAGGAATCGAAGAAAGCCTTTGCCGCTGCCAAAAAGGAACTGGCGCAGATCATCACCCTGCAAGGCGAACGCCTGTTCGAGGCGATGTGCGTCGAACGCCAATGGCCGGTGGCCGACTGGCGGCTGGCCTTCCACCAGCATCCGGTGATGCGCCGTCTGGTCGAACGGCTGGTGTGGCAGGGGCTGGATGCAGACGGCGCACCGCAAGGCCTGTTCCGCCCGACGCAGGAAGGCGATTTCACCGACGCTGCCGACAATGATGTCGATATCGACGCCTTCGCCGCCGTGCGCCTCGCCCATGGTGCGCTGGTGGACGATGTGACCTGCAAGGCGTGGATCGCGCACCTTGCGGATTACGAGATCAGGCCCTTCATCGCCCAGTTCGATACTGTGCGCGCGCCCCTGACCGCCGAGCTTGCCGAAGCCGCAGCGATCACCGACCGGCAGGGCTGGGCGGCTGACAGCCTGACCATGCGCGGCGCGGCGGAAAAGCGCGGTTATCAGCGCGTGATGCGCGACAGCGGCGGGTGCCACGAATATGTGAAGTCCTTCCCCTCGCACGGGATCACCGCGACGATCTGGCACACCGGTTCCTATGCGGTGGACGAGAACCTGCCGCTGGCGCTGAAGGAACTGACCTTCAGCAAGGCCGGGCACCGCGGCGACTATCTGCTGAAACACGTGCCGCCGGTGATGCTGGCGGAGTGCTGGGCGGATTATCACGCGGTGGCAGCCAAGGGCGCGTTCGATCCCGAATGGGAGAAAATCAGCCCTTGGTGAGGCGCGGCTGAACGGCTGATCCGACCACCCATTCTGCGCCTTGCCGTGCTGCCCGCCGCTGCTATCGTCGGCGGCGGGAGAGAGATATGCCACAATTTCCGGAGCATCCGGACGCGATCACGCCCGCCTTCTGGGCCAGCGTGCTGGGGCGTGCGCCTGCCGCGTGGCGGTGGGAGGCGATCGGCACCGGGCAGGTGGGCGATTCGGTGCGCTTCACCTTTGACTGGGACGGGGGGGAAGGGCCGCCGACGCTGGCGGGCAAGTTTGCCGCTGCCGATCCCACCAGCCGCGGCACGGCGGCGATGCTGGGGCTCTATGCGAAAGAAGTGCGCTTCTACCGCGAACTCGCCCCGCAATTGCCGGTGCGCACGCCCGAAGTGCTGTTTGCCGGCATGGCCGATGATGGCGGCAGTTTCTTCCTGCTGTTCGAGGATTTGGGCCCGGCGCGAGGGGGCAACCAGATTGCCGGCTGTTCGCTGGCCGATGCCCGCGCCGTGATCAGGCAGGCCGCCGCGCTCCATGCGCCAAGCTGGCACAATCCGGCGATGCTCGATCTCGACTGGCTGCAACCCGATCCCGCCGCCGCCGCGCAGGTCAGGGCGCTCTATCCCCAAGCGCAGGCGGTGTTCCGGGAACGCTATGCCGGCGTGCTGGAGCCTGAATACATGGCCCTGTGCGAGGCGCTGGCCGAAGTCACCGCCGCGACCGAGCGCGTGCACGACAAGGTCAGCCTCGTCCATGGCGATTTCCGGCTCGACAATGTGCTGTTCGACATCAAGGGCGGGGCCGAAGGCGTGGCGGTGCTCGACTGGCAGACGCTCGCCATCGGCAATGGCCTCACCGATGTGGGCTATTTCCTCGGCTGCGGGATCGGCGACACGCTGCGGCGCGCGCATGAGCGCGAATTGCTGGAGCTTTACTGCGCCGAAATGACCGCACGGGGCGTGCCGCTGAGTGTGGAGGCGATCTGGCGCGATTATGTGCTGGGCGCGCTCCACGGCGTTTCCACCGCGGTGTTCAGCGCCGCTTTCGTGGTGCGCACCGAGCGGGGCGATGCCAATTTCCTGTCGATGGCCCGCGGCGCCTGCGCGCTGTGTCTGGAACACGGCAGCCTTGATCTGATGACGAAGGGATAGATGATGGCTTTGAGCCGCGGCGATGATTACCCGCTCCACCAGACGCCCGATCCGGTTGCCTATGCGGGCACGGACCGCAATTTCTACGACCGCTATTTCTTCAACGGCTACGCGCCCGATGGCGAGGGGTTTTTCGCGGTCGCCTTCGGGGTCTATCCGCACCTTGACGTGGCCGACGCGCATTTCTGCGTGGTGCGGGGCGGCGTGCAGCACTGCCTCCACGCCAGCCGCCGCCTGGGCATGGAGCGGATGGAACTGGCCTGCGGGCCGATCCGGATCGCAATTGTCGAGCCGCTCCACCGCCTGCGGGTGATCGTGGAAGGGGAGGGGCTGGCCGCCGACATCACCTTTACAGGGCGCGCCTTCCCGATCGAGGAGCCGCGCTTCACCTGGCGCATCGGGCCGCGCACGGTGATGGATTACACCCGCCTCACCCAGAACGGCCATTACGAAGGCTGGATCGAAGTTGACGGGGTGCGCACGGTGCTCGCCCCCGGCACAGCCGGCACGCGGGACCGCAGCTGGGGCGTGCGGCCGGTGGGCGCGGCCGATCCGCAGGCGCCGGCGCGGGTGCCGCAATTCTTCTGGCAATGGACCCCGATCAACCTGCCCGCCCGCAGCATCTTCTTCCACCTGAATGCCCATGCCGATGGGACGCCGTGGAACACCCGCGCCGTGATCGCACCCGATGGCAACGGCCCCGAAGCCTTCACCGAAAGCCACACGCCGCACCTTGCCACGCAGCTTGCCCCCGGCACCCGCTGGCCCGCTGCCAGCACGCTCGCCATCGGCGGGGAGACGATCACGCTCGAACCCGTCAGCCGGTTCCAGATGCGCGGGCTGGGCTATACCTCGCCCAAGTGGGGTCACGGCATGGACCACGGCACGCTGGCGGTGGAGCGCGAGGATATCGACCTTGCCACCATCGACCCCGCCCGGCCCGACAACCTCCACGTGCAGCTGCTGTGCCGTGTCACCACCAGCGCGGGCGAGCGCGGCATGGGGGTGTTCGAACAGCTTGCCATCGGCGATTACGCGCCGCTGGGGCTGACGGGCATTGCCGATGCGCCCTGACACGAAGCAGCCGTAACCTTTCGCCGCGCCCGCACGAATGACGCGCAAACGCGCGCGGCATGTCGCTGCGTGCCGCACCAACACACAGGGGAATACCATGATCGCCGCCGCCCTGCGGATCAGCACCGCCACCGCCGTGCTGGCCGCCGCCAGCCTGTTGCCCGCCGCGCCTGCCATGGCGCAGCAGGCGGGGATCGAGATCGTGGTGGTCGATGCCGAAGGCGCGCCGGTCGCCGGGGCCGAGGTTGCCATTGCCAACCCCGCCATCGGTCTTGCCCGCACCCTGCGCACCGATGCGCGCGGCACGGCGCGGCTGGACGGGTTGAGCACGGCGGGCGAATATCTCGTCTCGGTCCCCGCGTCGGATCGCTACGCCGCGCTCGCCGCGCAGCCGGTGGAACTGCGCGCCAACTTCGCCCGCAGCGTGATCCTGCAACTCGCGCCGGCTGACGGTGCCGGCATCACCGTGACCGCCGCCCGCGCCATTACCGGGCTCAACACCGCCAATGCCGAAATTTCCGCCTCGCTGGGCCGCGAACAGCTGGTCGCGCTGCCGATCGAGGGCCGCGACGTGCTGGGCGCGCTGGTGCGCCTGCCCAATGTTGTCCCCTCCACCGGGTTCTTCCCCGAAGCGCCCTCGATTGCGATCAACGGATCCAACGGCCTCGATACCAATTACCTGATCGACGGGCTGGACAATAACGAGAACTTTCTGGGCGGGATCAAATTCCCCGTGCCGCTGGGCTTCACCCGCGAAGTGACCGTGCTGGCCAATTCCTACTCGGCGGCTTACGGGCGCACCGCCAATGGCATAGTTAACTATACCACCCCTTCGGGCAGCAATGAATTTACCGGCGAGGTCTATTCCCTGATCCGACCCGGCAGGCCGCTCGACTCCCGATCGCCCTTCCCCCGCCGCGACCTGTCGGGCAACCCCGTTGGCGAGAGCTTCGAACGCTATCAGGCAGGCTTCGCCGTGGGCGGGCCTATTGCCCGCGACAAGACCTTCTTTTACGCCAATTACGAATATACCCGCGATCGCAACACGCAGGTGGTGGATGCGCCGACGCTGGGGATTGTCGACACCGTCACCGGCAACAACACCTTCCACCTCGCCTCGCTGCGGATCGACCACCGGCTGACCGCGGACTGGACGCTGGGCCTGCGCGGCAACATTGGCCGCGTCACCATCGACCGGCCCGGCGGCGGACTGGGCGGGGGCAATGCCACCTTCCCTTCGGCAGGGTCCACGCAGGACCGGTTCTCCACGCTGCTGGCTGCGACCGCGAGCTATGCCGGCAATGACTGGTCTTACGACGGGGCGGTGCAGTTCAGCCGCTTCCGCTGGGATTATGGCGAGGCGGCGGGCGCGCCGGGGCCGCAGGTGGTGGTGCGCGACCCCAGCGGGCTGGTCGCCGCGGTGGTCGGCAACCCCGGCTTCGTGTTCGATAATCTTGAAGAGACATGGCAGACCACCCACCGGCTGCAACGCGCCTTCGGGGCGCACACCCTGCGCTTGGGCGCAGATGTCATCCGGTCCGATTTCGCGCTGCTGGGCGGGGGCAATCCGGCGGGCAATTTCACGGTTGATCTCACCGCCGCGCAGCTCGCCAGCCTTGCAGGGCGGGGCCTTGCGCTGGGGGCGCAGGATGTGCTGGCGCTCAATCCCGTGGTGGCGAATTACGCGGTCGAACTGCGCCCGCAAAGCTTTGGCACGGGGCAGACGCTGCTGGCCTTCTATCTTGAGGACCAATGGCAGCTGTCGCCCACGCTCACCGCGACGCTGGGCCTGCGCTGGGATTACGACACCCTGACAGAACAGGGCGGCGGCAATGGCGATGCCGACAATATCGCGCCGCGCCTCGCGCTCAACTGGCAGCCCGATGCGCGATCATCGGTGCGCTTCGGCGCGGGGATTTTCACCGGCAAGCTGTCCTATGCGGTGGTGTCGGACGCGCTCCAGCGGAACACCACCGCGCCGGGTTTCCGCGCGCAGCTTGCGCAATTGCAGGCGGCAGGCGCGATTCCGGCGGGGGTCGATCTCGATGATCTGACCTTCGACGGCAACCTCACCGTTACCCCGCCCTGCGCCACCGTGGCCGCCTGCCCGACCCCTGCACAGGTGCAGGCGCTGCGCGATACGGCGACGCTGGGGGAGGGGCGGATTCTCAGCCCCACCGGCTATGACAATCCATGGAGCGTGCAGGTCAGCGGCGGATACCAGTATCAGGCGACAGGCACGCTGACCCTGTCGGTCGATGCGCTCTACAGCCGCTCGCGCAATCTGGTGCGGCTGCGCGATCTGAACGCCCCTGCGCCCTTCTCGCCCAACCTTGCCAATCTGACCGATGCCAACATCGCGGCCCTGCGCGCCCTGCCCGACAATGCGGCGCGGTTTGCGCTGGCGCAGAGCCTTGGTCTGGTGCGCTCGCAGGCGGCTGCCGATGCCTCCCGCCCGGTGGCGCTGGTGGCGGGCGGAGCGCGGCAGATCACCGTTTCCGAAACCGAAGGCGAGGCCGAATATCTCGCGCTGATCCTGCAAGCCAACAAGGCGCGCGGCGATGATGATTACGCCTTCCGCGTCAGCTACACGCTCTCAAGCCTGAAGAACGATACCGACGACATCAATTTCCGCGCTGCGAACGCCAATGATTTCAGCACCGAATGGGGCCCATCGGCGAATGACCGGCGGCACGTGATTTCGGCGGTGGGATACCTCTATCCGGCAGAAGGGCTGACTCTGACGCTGGCGGGGCTGTTCCAGTCGGGCCAGCCGGTCAATCTGGTGCCCGATGCGGCGATTTTCGGGACGCAGGATCTGAACGGCGACGGGGCGAGTTTCGGCGAGAACTTCCTCGGCAATTCGGACCGCTATCCGGGCGAGGGGCGCAATTCGGCGCGCCTGCCGTGGTCGGCGAGCATCGATGTGGGGGTGCGTTACGCGCTGCCGGTGTTCGGGGGGCGGATCGAGGCGAGCGCGGATGTGTTCAACATCCTCAACGCCAACAACCAGAGCGGCTTTGCCAATGCCGCGACCACATCGAACCAGATCCAGCTGGGCGGCGGGGCGCCCCTCGTGCAGCGCAATGCCGGCCCGCCGCGGCAGTTCCAGTTCGGGTTGGGATACAGGTTCTAGGCTGCACCGACATTCAGCGCTGACGGCCTGCAAATGGCCCGCTTTCCGGCATTCCGGTGCTCACGGCCAATAAGGCCGCTGCGCTCCGGGTCCGGAAAATCGCACCATTTTCGGCTCGTCATCATCTGAATGTCGATACAGCCTAGGGCCACTCTAGGTCCGTCTAGACCCCCTCTAGGCCCCTTTCAGGCCTGTTTACGGCGATGTTTCACGTGGAAGCGAAGCTCTACGGAGTAGAAACATCGCTTTGCACGGCGACCATGTAATCGACGATGGCGGGGATCGCTGCGGGGTCGATCGGGGCCTTGTAGACCTCGACCATCTTGGCCACCTGCTTCTCCCAATTTTCGCGGGAAACCTTGGGCTGCTGGAGCATGGTCGAAGGCGAATGGCAGGCGGTGCAATTGGCGATCACCGCATCGCGCCCCGGCAGATCGGGCAGGTCCATCGGATCGTCGGGCAGGGTGATGCTGGCATCGGCAAAGGTGACCTCCGGCTGGCTGTCACACGCGGCGATCAGCAGCGCGGGGAGGAGTATGGCGAGGCGTTTCATCGTGCCCTCAGGGTGATGCGTTCGATCACGTTGCGGGCATAGCCCGAAGGGTTCCAGTTCAGGGTTTCGGGCTGCACCGCGCCCTTGGCATTCTTCGCCCGCACGCCGATTTGTTCAAAATCGCCAGCCACTTGCGGCAGGTTCACGCGCCAGCGGCGGAAGGCATAGGGTCCTTCGTCCGGCCCCAGTTCGCAGGGAATCTCCCAGCCCTTCCCGACCAGATCGACCCGCTCCAGCGCGGCATCGCCGCCCATCGCGATCCCTTCAAGGGTCAGCGGCTGGCCCATCGCCACCACGTCCCCGTCAGCATGGCTGGTGATGAATGCCCGCGGCGGCATCGCGGTGATCTCGACCGTCGGGAAATCCTTGTCCTCGGGCGTGATCGGCTGCGCGGGCATGCGGTAGGACTTGGCGACGTAATAGCTGTCATCCGCGCCGGTCAGCACCTCGATGGTGGCGAGCATCTTGACCCAATAGGTCGAAAACCACCCCGGCACCACGATCCGCAGCGGGAAGCCGTGGAGGATCGGCAGCGGTTCGTCATTCATCGCCCAGGCGACCAGCACATCGTCGCGATTGGCGATGTCGAGCGGGATCGACTTGATGAACTGCGGCGCGCCTTCCATCATCGGCACGTCGAGCCCGGCAAAACGCACGCGGGCAGCCCCTTCGGCCACGCCCGCCTTGGCGAGCACATCCTTCAGCCGCACCCCGGTCCACTTCGCGCAGCCCATCGCGCCGTTGCCCCACTGGGTGCCGGTGACCCGCGGTTCGGAGAGGCCCCGCCCGTTGCCCGCGCACTGGTTGATCGCGACGACCGAGACATGCTCTCCGGCAGCGGCGATTTCGTCGAGCGTCAGCGACACCGCCCGCTTCACCGCGCCGCCCACCGCGACACGGTGATCGGCGGCCTTCACGCTGGTCGGCATGTCCCAGTTCCAGCGCACGAACATCCGGTCATTGGGGGTGATCACGCCTTCGCGGAACACGCTCATCGGCGCTTCGAGCAAGGGCGGGCGGATGCGCTGGACGATCATTTCGCCCTTGCCGGGGAAGGCGGGGGCGGTGGGGCGCAGGCTCGGCCCGCCGGGCAGGCCGAGGTCGATCATCCCGCTCTGCGCCACCTTGGCCAGCACCGGTGCAGCCAGCGCCGCGCCGCCGACCCCGGCCAGCAGCGCGCGCCGCGAGACCTGCTTGCTTTCGCCCCTGCTATTGGTCGTCACACCCTCTCCCCTTCCAGCCGCGCGGTCAGCGCGCCGATATCGGCCACCGCCAGCCCGTGCGCTGCGATCAGATCGCCGATATCCTCCAGCCGCGCCATCTCGCCATCGTCGCGCATGATCGAACAGATCACCGCAGCATCGCCCGCCCCGGCGAGCCGCGCAAGATCGATCGACGCCTCGCAGGCCGAAGGGCGCGCCCGCACGCCGCCTTCCTGCGCGATCAGCGGGAAGACATGGCCGGGCGAATGGATGTCTGCCGCGCTCGCCCCTTCGGCAATGGCGACCGCCACGGTATGCGCACGGTCGGCGGCGGAGATGCCAGTGGAAACGCCGCTCGCCGCCTCGATCGAGCGGGCAAAGGGGCGGCCGGTCTGGCGCTCGGTGCCGGGGTTGACGAGGGTGAGGCCCAGCTGCGCGGCGCGCTGCGGGGTTACCGCAAGGCAGATCAGCCCGCGCCCGTGGGTGGCCATGAAGTTGACGATCTCGGGCGTGACATGGCGGGCCGCGCACATCAGGTCGATGTCGCCGCCGCGCAGCCGGTCACCTGCGATCACCACGATCCGCCCGGCGGCAATCCGGGCCAGCGCCTCGTCGAGAGCGGCGGCCGCGTTCACGCCAGATCCCTTCCCGCAGCAAAGCTCTTCGCGCCCAGCACCACCTGCCGCCCGACCAGTTCGAGCTGGCCCCGCGCCCGTTCGTCAAGGCATTCGCCATCGGGGGAGAACAGCCCGCGATAGGTGCGGATCGTTGCCCCCATCGGGGTCGGCCAGCCGCGCAGGGCATGGGTGATGGCGCGCATGGTCAGCAGCGTGCTCATCGAAGCCTGATCGCCGAAAGCGGTGGCGATCAGCCCCACGGCGCGGCCATCGAGATAGGGGCGTTCATCGCGGGCGAGGTCTTCGAGATAGTCGAGCGCGTTCTTGACCACGCCGGAAATCGTGCCGTGATAGCCGGGCGCGGCGATCAGCAGGCCATCGGCCTCGCGCACCGCGGCGACCATCTCCGCGCCCTGCGAAGGATCGTGCTGCGGCCCGAGATAGTGGGGCAGGGCGGTGAGATATTCCCCGCCGAACACCTGCACCTCGGCCCCGCCTTCGGCCGCGACGCTGGCGGCAAGGCGCAGCGCCTGTTCGGTCGAGCTTCCGGGGTTGACCGTGCCGCCAAGGGCTACGATTCGGGTCATTGGGCAGGTGTCCTTTCGGTGAGATAGGTTTCGAGCCGCGCCGTTTCTGCGGGCGTGAAATGCAGCCCCAGCTTGGTGCGCCGCCACAGCACGTCTTCGGCGGTGCGGGCCCATTCGCGGGTGACAAGGTAATCGACTTCTGCCGCCGTCAGCCCGTGGCCGAAATCCTCGCCAAGCCCGGCTGCCGACGCGGCATCGCCGAGGATGTCCCACGCGCAGGTGCCATAAAGCCGGATCAGGCGGGCGGCCCCGGCCTCGCCGATGAAGGGATAGCGCGCCGCCAGTTCCCGCGCCTTGGCAGGGGCCTCGCTCCGGCCGAAATCGCCGCCGGGCAGCGGGTGCTTGCCGGTCCATTCGGGCTGGGCAAGCGGGGGGCAGAACGGCATCAGCTGGCGCAGCGCGGCGGCGGCAAGTTCGCGGTAGGTGGTGATCTTGCCACCGAACACCGACAGCAGCGGCGCATTCCCGTCAGTCCCGCCGTCGAGTTCGAAGCGGTAGCCCCGCGTCGCGGCCTCAGGCCGGCCCGATCCGTCATCCACCAGCGGGCGCACTCCGGAATAGGTCCACACCACATCATCGGGCGTCACCGGCGTGCGGAAATACTCGCTGGCGCCTGCGCACAGATAGGCGATTTCCTCCGGGCTGGCGCGCACTTCGTCCAGCCCGCCGGTGTGATCGACATCGGTGGTGCCGATCAGGGTGAAATCCTGTTCGTAGGGGATGGCGAAGAAGATCCGCCCGTCGGGCAGCTGGAAGAAATAGGCATAATCGTGATCGAACAGCTTGCGCACCACGATGTGCGACCCCCGCACCAGCCGCATCCGCTGCGTGGTCGGCTCCCCCGCCTTGCCGAGCAGGTCGAGCACCCGTGGCCCTGCGGCGTTGACGATGGCGCGGGCGCGGAACTGCTCGCCGCCCGCCGTGGTGATCAGCCAGCCGGTGCCTTCGCGTTCCAGCGCGGTCACCTCGCAGCGGGTGCGCACCTCGGCCCCGTGATCGGCAGCATCGCGCGCGTTCAGCACCACCAGCCGCGCATCATCCACCCAGCCATCCGAATAGGCGAAGGCGCGGGTGTATTCGGGCTTCAGCGGCGCACCGGCGGCGTGGCGCGCCAGATCCACGCTCTGCGCGGCGGGCAGGTATTTGCGCCCGCCGATATGGTCATAAAGGAACAGGCCAAGCCGCAGCAGCCAGCGCGGGCGCAGGCCCGGTCGGTGGGGCAGGATGAAGCGCAGCGGCCAGATGATATGCGGCGCGATGCCCCACAGCACCTCCCGCTCGGTCAGGGCCTCGCGCACGAGGCCGAATTCGTAATGTTCGAGGTATCTGAGCCCGCCATGGATCAGCTTGGTGGAATTGGACGAGGTGCCCTCTGCCAGATCGCCGCGTTCCAGCAGCAGCACCTTCGCGCCGCGTCCGGCAGCGTCGCGGGCGATCCCGGCGCCGTTCACGCCGCCGCCGATCACCGCCAGATCGTACACCTGCCCCATCATACCATCCACCACGCAAAACCGATCGCCACGCCAAGCGATGCCAACGTCGCCGCCAGCACCGGCATCACCGAACGCCAGCCAAGTTGCAGCAGCAAGTCAGTGCGGGTGCGCATCGCGGTTGCCGTCACTGCCAGCAGCAGCAGGGTCTTGGACGCGGTCAGCGCATGGGCGGCGAGCGCGGGGGGCAGGGTGATCACCGAATTTACCCCGACCAGCGCGAGGAAGGCGAGGATGAAGCCCGGCAGCAGCGGCACCCGCGCTGTGCCGCCGGCATCGGCCAGCGGTTCGGCCCGCGCAATCCACAGCGCTGCCAGCGTCACCAGCGGGGCGAGCAGCGCCACCCGCGTCAGCTTCACCACAGTCGCCTGCGCACCGGCACTGTCCGATACGGCGAAGCCTGCGCCGATCGCCTGCGCCACATCATGGATCGATGCGCCGACGAGGAACCCCGCCTGCGCATCGGTGAAGCCGAGCATCTGGGTGAGCGCGGGATAGGTGGTGAGCGCGATGGCGCTCGCCGCAGCCAGCACCACCAGCGTCAGGGTGAATTGCGCCTGATCGATCCGTTCCCGCCCGATCACGCCGTACAGCGCCAGCGCCGCCGATGCGCCGCAGATCGCGGTCGCCCCGCCGCCGAGCAGCCCTGCCGAAACGCTCTGCCCGGTGGCGCGCGCGGCGAGCAGTGCGGCGAGGATCGCGGCGGCCATCACCAGTGCCAGGCCAAGGAACGGCACGGCGCCCATATTGGCGACCTGCATGGCGGTAACCTGAAACCCCAGCAGCACGATCCCGGCGCGAAGGCCATGGCGCGAGACCGCATCGAGCCCGTCATGCGTGCGCGGATCGCCCGCCGCGAAATTGAGCGCAAGGCCGAGCAGCAATCCGGCAAGGATCACCGGCACAGCGTAATTCTGGCTGAACCACGCCGCCGCCGCCGCTGCGATCGCGCAGATCGCAAGGCCCGGCACGAAGCGCGACAACGGCTTGCGCGCTGCCTTGGCAGCCGCGGCCGCTTCGGTATCGGCGAGCATCATCTCGCCGAACAGATCGCCCGCGAAGGCATCGAAATCGGGCGCGGGTTTGCCCTTCATCGGGTGTCAGCCTTGCCCATCGCGCCTTGCAAAAACCTCTGTTGTCGCGTTTTCTGTCTTACGGTGTCATAACCCTATCGCGCCCGCCGCGCCATTGCAACCGCCCGCGCCCTTTTCAGGTGGCGACAGCGAGCGCGCCCTCGTCCCGCCGGATCACCGGCAGCAGCCACTGGAACCACCCCAATGCGATCAGATAGGAGGTCGAGGCGAACACGAACAGCGGCACGAAGCCCAGCCCCGCATCGAGCACGCGGCCCGCGACCAGACTGATCGCGACCCCGCCCATATTGCCCATGAAGGCGCCGAACGCGGTCACCCGCCCGACTTTCGCATTGGGCACGACATCGGTGATGGTCGAGAACAGGGAAAGCGAAAAGCCCTGATGGCCCGCCATCACCACCCCGATCATCACCGCCACCGGCCAGAACGAATCGAGCTGCAACACCAGCGGCAGCGGCGCGACGATCAGTGCAGAGACCAGCATCACGCCCTTGCGCACGCGGTTGACGCTCCACCCGGCCTCCAGCAGCCTTGTCGAAGCCCAGCCCGCCAGCAACGCGCCGAGGCCCGATCCGGCAAAGGCAATCGCCAGCGGCACCGCCAGTTCAAGCGTCGAGAGGCCGAATTCCTTGCGGTAATAATCGGCCAGCCAGAAATTGATGAACCACCAAGTCATGTCCGACAGCGCCTTGGCGACGACGATCGCCCAGGTCTTGCGATTGGCGAGGATCGGGCCGAAGGCGGCCGCGCTTTCGTCTGCCGCCGGGCTGTCTGCCACCGTGCTCTCGCGCAGCTGGGCAAGGCCGCGGGCCAGCCACATCCACGCGGCCAGCGACACGAGCCCGCCGATCCCGCCCGCCACCAGCGCCCCGCGCCATCCCACGGCAAGCGCCAGCGCCGGGATCACGAAGGGCATGGCAATCGTCCCCGCGCCGGCCAGCAGGGTGGCAAAGCCGAAGGCAAAGCTGCGCTTGTCGGGCGGGAACAGGCTTGCCACGGTCTTGATGGTGAGCGGCGTCTGCACCGCCTCGGTCACGCCAAGGCCCATGCGCGCCGCCACCACCTGCCAGGTCGTCAGCGCCCAGCCATGCGCCATTGCGGCAAGGCTCCACGCGGTCGCGCCCACCTGCATCGAACGGTGCACGCCCAGCCGGTCCACCAGCCAGCCGGTGAACAGGAAGGCAAAGGCGGCGGAAAACTGCGTAACCGCCGCCAGATCGCCGAAGTCGCTGTCGGTCCAGCCGAAATCGGCCATCATGTCGGGTTTCAGAATGGCGATGATCGGGCGGTCCATCGCGTTGAAGACGCCCGCGATGCACAGCACCGTGAACAGCGACCAGCGCAGGCGCGCGGACAGGGGCGAGGGATTGGCGTCCATCACGGGTTCCTAAAGCTACCGGAAAGTCCAGACAAGAAGGGCCGCCGGATCGCTCCGGCGGCCCCCGTTTGTTATCGTGCGAACCGAAGGGCCGCCATCACATGCGGGCGCGCAGGCTGATCCCGAAGTAACGGTCGGCATCGCGCGGGATCTGGAGCCGCTGCCCCGCCGACACGTTGAGCAGCACGTAGCTTTCATCGGTGATGTTGCGGGCGTGGAAGGTCACGCGATACTTGTCGTCCGGATCGGAGAACCCGATGCTGGCATTCCAGATGCCATAGGGATCGATTGGCCCGGCCTCGCCCAGATCGGAGAACTGCCGGCTGGTGTGGCGGTAATCGGTGTTGAGATAGAGCACCGCCGCATCACCCAGATCGGTCGTGTAATCGCCGCCGATGGTATAGACCAGCTTCGGTGCCAGCGGCAGCTGGGTGCCGTTGATCGCGCTCGGCGCGTTGGTCAGCGGGTTGGGGTTGAACTCCTTGACGCGGGCATCGGCATAGGCCGCGCTGGCGCGCAGGTTCAGCCCGCCGGTCGGCGCAACCACCAGATCGGCTTCGAAGCCTTCGCTCTTGACCGTCCCGGCGTTGGTCAGGTTCGACACCACCGCACCGTTGAGCAGCACGAAGTTGTTGGCCTGAAAGCCCTTGTATTCGACCGAGAAGGCCGAAACGTTGAGCTGCACGCGGCGATCAAGGAACTGCGACTTCACGCCCACTTCGAAGCTGTCCGACAGCTCCTCGTCGATCGGGATCGAATTGGTCGGGGCGGTGTGGTTGAAGAACACGTTGAAGGCCGGGCCCTTGTAGCCACGGGTGTAGCTGCCGTAGAGCATCACGTCTTCGGTCGGCTCGAACTGGAGCACGGCCTTGCCCGAAAGGTTGCCGTTGGTGGTCGCGCCGCGGCTGGTGTTGGTGCCGTTGCCGCCGCTGGCGATGGTGCCGCCGGCGGGGTTGCCCGAAACGCCCGGGCCGGTCGCCGGCAGGCCGGTGGCGGCGTTGACGCCCGGTGCGCGGGTGTGGGTGTATTCCAGATCATCCCAGGTGTAGCGCAGGCCGCCGGTCAGCGAGAGCTGTTCGGTGAAGCGGTAGGTCGCCTGGGTGAACACCGCGAAGTTCTGCGAGGTGACATCGCTGAACGAGGTCGCGGTGGGGAACAGGGTGTTGACCGTGTCGGTCACGTTGCAGGGCCGCGCACCGCTGGGGCCGACCGGCAGGGTCGAGCTGTTGCAGGTGATGTTGCGGCGGGTGAAGACCTGCGTGTTGTTCGACTGCCACGCGAACACGCCCGCCTGATAGAAGAACGGCGCGGTCGGATCGGAGGCGATGCGCGCTTCGAGCGAGACCTGTTCGGTCCGCACCACGCCATCGTCATGCAGCTCGCCCGTGCCGACGATGGCGCGGGGCAGGAAGTCGCCTTCGCGCAGCTCGCGATTGAACCAGTTGCGATAGCCGAGCACGACGCTGAGCGTGTGGGTGTCGCTGAGTTCGAAATCGCCGGTGCCGGTCAGGCTCCACTGTTCGTCTTCGGTGCGGGTGACGAGGTTGTGGTTGATGAAGCGCTGGTCTTCGCCCTGTGCCGGACCGCCGGGCAAGCCGAGTTCGGCATCGAGCACCGCGCCGCGGCTGACGCCGGTCACGTCGGCGCAGCAATCGTCATCGGCCTTGTAGTAATCGGCGATCAGGCGGACCTTGTTGGCGCCGTCATCATAATCCATGATCCCGCGCACGCCGTAACGTTCGTAGCCGTTGACGGTGTTGTTGCGGCCGCCGTTGATGTTGGTGATGTTGCCATCGAAGCTGCCGTAGAAGCCGGTCAGACGGGCCGAGAGGTTTTCCCCGATCGGGCCGGAAAGCGCCGCGCGCAGGCGGTATTCGTCACCTTCGAACCAGTCGACGCTGGCTTCGGCCTGAAAATCGTCGGTCCCGCCCTTGGAAACGATGTTGACCAGACCGGCCGAAGCGTTGCGGCCGAACAGCGTGCCCTGCGGGCCGCGCAGCACTTCGAGGCGCTGGATGTCGACGAGATCCATGAAGGCCTGCCCCGAACGCGACAGCACCACGCCATCGACAACGGTGGACACACTGGGTTCCGCCGCGACCGAGAAGGTGATGGTGCCGACGCCGCGCATCACGATCGCGCTGTTGGCGCTGGTGGTGCCCTTGCGGAAGGTGACCGAGGGGATCACGGTGGAGATGTTTTCGAGGCTGAAGACCACCGCCTGATTCAGCCGGTCGCCCGAAACGGCAGTGATGGCAATCGGCACATCCTGCACATTTTCTTCGACTTTTTGCGCGGTGACGATGATTTCCTCGACCTGCGCCATGGCCGGAGCGGTGTACATCAGCGCGAGCGAACTGGCGGAAACGGCCAGCGCCTTGAGCGCAATACGGGTGGTGGCAGACATCGTGATTTTCTCCCCTGCGATGTGATCGACTCTTGCAGCGGCGTGCTTTTTGGCCGCCCGTCCGGTCGATCTTTCGGCCATCGGGTTGCGCTTTCTGTCCCGATATGTCAAGCGGTGTCAGAGAACGAGAGGCTGGGGGTTGTTGCATAAATGTTGCAGTGTGCTGCACGGGATGAGGGGTTCGACCTGCTGATCGGCGGGCGCGCGATCCTGCGGCAGCGGCCCGAAAATTCCGCGATTTCGGTGGCTTGTGGCGATCCGCAGGTCACGATGGTGCGCGGCAATTTCCGCCTTGCGGATCATCCTGCCCCCGCCGCGCCGCTCGTCCGCGCCCGTCAGGACGCAGGCGGCGCATGGGTGCTGGCGGATGCGGAGGGCCGCGAATCTTGCGTGCTGCGCATCAATCCCGATGCCGGGCGGTTGATCGCCACCGCCGCCGCGCCGTTCGACCGGATCACGCTCGATTTCGCGCTCGGCGGGGATGATGTGCTGTGGGGCGGGGGCGAGCAGATGAGCTACCTTGCGCTCAATGGCCGCACATTCCCGATCTGGACCAGCGAGCCGGGGGTGGGGCGCGAGCCCGGCACGCCGCTGACCGATCAGGCCAGCGCCGATGGCTCCTTCGCGGGCGGGGATTACTGGACCACCAACTATCCCGAACCCACCGTGCTGTGCTCAGCCGGATGGGCGCTCTCCCTCGCCAATGCCGAATATGCCGAACTGGACGCGAGCGTGGCGGGGCGGCTGCGGGTGCATGTCTGGTCGGGCGAGATCACGATCGATCTGTTCGAAGGCGCGCCGGCCGATCTCGTCCGCCAGCTCGGCGCGCGCTTCGGCCCGCGCGCGGCCCTGCCCGAATGGGCGCTGGGCGGGGCGGTAGTGGGCCTCAAGCAGGGCGAGCGCTCGTTCGACCGGCTCGAAGCGCTGATCGACGCTGGCGCGGCAGTCTCCGGCCTGTGGTGCGAAGACTGGGTCGGCATTCGCGAGACCAGCTTCGGCCGCCGCCTGTTCTGGGACTGGCAGTGGAACGCTGCGCGCTACCCCGATCTTCCGGCGCGCATCGCATGCCTGAAGGCGCGGGGCATCCGCTTTCTCGGCTATGTGAACCCCTATCTCGCGGTCGACGGCCCGCTTTATCCCGAGGCTGCCGCGCAGGGCTTCTTCGCCAAGCGCCTCGACAGCGATGCGCCCTATCTGGTCGATTTCGGCGAGTTCGATGCCGGTGTGGTCGATTTCACCAACCCGGCCGCATGCCACTGGTTCGCCGAGGAGGTGATCGGCAAGCGGATGCTCGATTTCGGGCTCGATGGCTGGATGGCGGATTTCGGCGAATATCTCCCCACCGACATGCGCCTGTTCGATGGCGACCCGATGCGCGAGCACAACCGCTGGCCGGTGCGCTGGGCCGAGGTCAACGCCCGTGCGGTCGCCTCAAGGGGGCGGACGGGGGACGTGCTGTGGTTTATGCGCGCCGGGCACACCGGGGTGCAGGCGCATTGCCCGCTGCTGTGGGCGGGCGACCAGTCGGTCGATTTCAGCCGCCATGACGGCATCGGCACGGTGATCACCGCCGCGCTGTCATCGGGCCTCGTCGGCAATGCCTTCAGCCATTCGGATGTCGGCGGCTATACCAGCCTGTTCGGGAATGTGCGCAGCGCGGAGCTGATCCTCAGGTGGTATGAACTCGGCGCCTTCAGCCCGGTGTTCCGCACGCATGAAGGCAACCGCCCGGACGACAATCTCCAGATCGATTCCACGCCGGAACTGGTCGCGGGCTTCGTCCGCTGGAGCCGCGTGCACGCCGGCCTTGCGCCCTATGTGCAGCACCTCGTCGCCGAGGCGCAGGCCACCGGGCTGCCCGCCCAGCGCGCCCTGTTCCTGCACTATCCGCAAGACCGCGAGACCTTCACCATTCAGGACCAGTTCCTTTATGGAGCGGACATGATGGTGGCACCGGTGATCGAGGAAGGCGCAGCCGGGCGGCGCGTCTATCTGCCTGAAGGCACATGGCGGCACATCTGGAGCGGGGCCGATTACGCCCCCGGCTGGCATGACGTGCCCGCGCCGATCGGTCAGCCACCGGTATTCTACCGCCCCGAAAGTGCCTTCGCGGCCCTGTTTGCGGGAGTAGCCCGATGAGCCGCGCCAACATCCGCGATGTCGCCGCCCGTGCGGGCGTGGCGGTGAAAACCGTCAGCCGCGTGCTCAACGGGCACCCTTATGTCTCCGATGCGCTGCGCCAGAAGGTCGAGGCGGCGATGGCCGAACTCGATTACCGCCCCAGCATCGCGGCGCGCATCCTTTCGGGCGCGAAATCGAACCAGATCGCGCTGATCTACGACAATCACAGCCCCTACTACATGTTCCAGATCCAGAAGGGCTGCTGGGAGGTGTGCCACGAAAACGGCATCCGCCTGCTGGCGCAGCCGGTCGATGTGGCGGACTCCCGCGTCGGCGATCAGGTGCGCGGGCTGGTGAGCGAGACGCATGTGGACGGCATTATCCTGTCATCTCCCGTCACCGATTGCGACCCCGTGCTGCGGGCGCTGGAGGGGATGGACGTGCCCTTCGTGCGCATATCGCCGGGGACCAACCACGCGCTGACCTCCAGCGTGTTCATGGACGACGCGCAGGCCGCCGACGACATGACCACCCACCTCATCAACGCCGGACACCGCCGCATCGGCTTCATCAAGGGCCATTCGAACCACATGGCCTCGGACGATCGCCTGTTCGGATACCGCCGTGCGCTCGACCGCGTCGGCATCCCGTTCGAGCCGGGGCTGGTGGTCGATGGCGAATTCGATTTCGACAGCGGCGTTGCGGGGGCCAAGGCGCTGCTCGACCTGCCCGAACGCCCCACCGCGATCTTCGCTTCGAACGATGATATGGCCGCAGGCGTGCTCGCCGTGGCGCATGATCGCGGGATCAATGTGCCCGCCGAATTGTCGGTGGCGGGCTTCGACGATACCACGCTGGCGCGCACCGTCTGGCCGCCGCTGACCACGATCAGCCAGCCGATGGCCGATCTGGCGCGCACCGCCACCCAAATCCTGATTGCAGGCGGGGACATCACCCACAAACGCCTGCCCCATACGCTTGTGGAGCGCGCCTCGGTCGCTCCGCCAAAGAGGAACTGACAATGAGCGAACTGCCCCTGCCTCCCGCCACCCGCACGCTTGGTGCGAGCGGCATTGCCGTATCCCCTATTGCCTGGGGGATGTGGCGGCTGGCCGAGGACGGCCGCACCGTGGCGCAAGCGGCCACGCTGGTGCACGCCGCGCTGGATGCCGGCATCACCTTCCTCGACACCGCCGACATCTACGGCTTTGACGGGGCCAAGGGCTTTGGCGATGCCGAGGCGCTGCTGGGCGAGGTGCTGGCGGGCGAACCTGCCTTGCGCGACCGCATGGTGCTGGCGACCAAGGGCGGCATCCTGCCCCCGCTGCCTTACGACCAGAGCGCGGATTACCTGCGCGCCGCGATCGACGCCTCGCTCACCCGGCTGAAGGTGGACAGCGTCGATCTGTGGCAGATCCACCGCCCCGATATTCTCGCCCACCCGCAAGAGGTCGCCCGCGTGCTTGATGATGCGGTGGCGAGCGGCAAGATCAAGGCGCTGGGGGTGTCGAACTTCACGATCCATCAGACCGCCGCGCTCAACCACTTCCTTGGGCACAAGCTGGTCACCACCCAGCCCGAAATCAGCCCCTTGCGGATCGACTGCTTCGAGAATGGCGAACTGGATCAGGCGATGATGCTGGGGCTCACCCCGCTGGCATGGTCGCCGCTGGGCGGCGGGCGTCTCGCCGCGCCGGAAACCGCGCGGGACAAGGCCGTGGCTGCCGCGCTGGATGCGGTGGCCGAGGCGCAGGGCGTCTCGCGCACGGTGGCGGCCTATAGCTGGCTGATGGCGCACCCGGCGGGGATCATCCCGATCATCGGATCGCAGAATCCTGCGCGCATCGCCGAGGGTGCGGCTGCGCTTTCGGTGCGCTGGACGCGGACCGATTGGTACGCCGTGCTGGTCGCGGCGCGGGGCGTGCCTTTGCCTTGAGCGGACACCGCAGCAGAACACGAGATTTGGACGAGGAACCGGAACAATGACCCAGCAATGCGAAATCGCGTGGTTTTCCGCGCTGTGTGACGACGATTACGAATTCCTCGGCGTCCCCGATCCCTATCTGCAATCCAGCTGGGAGCATTGCCGCAACATCGTGCTGCGGGCCGAAGAGGGCGGGTTCGACAATATCCTGCTGCCTTCGGGCTATCAGCTCGGCGTCGATACCACGATCTTTGCCGCAGCCGTCGCCACGCAGGTCAAGCGCATCAAGCTGCTGTGGGCGACCCGCATGGGTGAAGACTGGCCGCCGCAGCTGGCGCGCCGGATCGCGACGCTCGACCGCATCCTCGGCCCCAATGCTTCCGGCACCGGGGGGCGGCTCAACGTCAACATCATCTCGTCCGACATGCCGGGCGAGAAGATCGAGAGCGGCCCGCGCTATCGCCGCGGCACCGAGATCATGAAGATCGTGCGCACGCTGCTGAACGGCGAGCACCTCGATTTTCAGGGCGAGTTCTACAACCTGAAGCTCGATCCGCCGCGCATCACCACGCTGTCGGGCAAGTGCCCGCCGTTCTATTTCGGCGGCCTCAGCCACGAGGCCCGCGAATGCGCGGCAGAGGCGGCGGACGTTTACCTGATGTGGCCCGACACGATGGACAAGGTGCGCGAGAATATCGCCGACCTCAAGGAACGCGCCGCGAAATATGGCCGCAGCCTCAAGTTCGGCTACCGCGTCCATGTGATCGTGCGCGAGACGGAAGAGGAAGCGCGGCTCTACGCCGACCGTCTGCTCTCCAAACTCGACGACGAGGCAGGCCGGGCGATCCGCGAGAAGAGCCTCGATGCCAAGAATTACGGCGTGCAGCGTCAGCAGGAATTGCGCGGCGCGGCTGATGGTGACGGCTTCGTGGAAGAGAACCTGTGGACCGGCATCGGCCGGGCGCGGTCAGGCTGCGGGGCGGCGATCGTCGGCACGCCGGATCAGGTGCTCGCCAAGCTGCGCGCCTATCAGGCCGAGGGGATCGAGGCCTTCATCCTGTCGGGCTATCCCCATGCGCAGGAAGCCGACCTGTTCGCCCGCCACGTGCTGCCGCATATCCAGCACGGCCCGCTGGTGATGTGAGGCCAATCTCGTCACCCCAGCTTTCGCTGGGGTGACGCCGGAAGGGCACGCCGCGCCCGAATCTGCCCCGTTTAGACCCCCTCTAGGTCCGTTTAGACCCCTTCTAGACCCCCTCTAGCCCCCTTTTGGGGGTGCAGAGCCGATGTTTCACGTGAAACATTCCGTTACTGCACTGCGGCTTTGCGGCTGGCGTTTGCGCAGGTGGTTCAAAAGCCTCTTTTCCGCGTCCGCGCGCCGTGACAAGACGTATGGCAAATCGAAACCGATTTGACAGGAGAGACCCATGAACCTTGAGTTCACCCCCGAAGAACAGGCCTTCCGCGAGGAAGTGCGCAGCTTCATAGCCGAGAACTATCCCAAGCATCTCGCCGATTTCGGCATGCGCGAGGATATGGAGCGCGAGGATTTTCTCGCCTGGCACAAGATTCTCGGCAAGAAGGGCTGGTCGGTCCCCGCGTGGCCGGTGGAGTATGGCGGCACCGGCTGGACCCCGACCCAGCGCTACATCTGGTCGGAAGAAAACGCCCGCGCCAGCACTGTGATGCCGCTGCCCTTCGGCGTGTCGATGGTCGGACCCGTGATCTACACCTTCGGCAACGAAGAGCAGAAGGCCCGCCACCTGCCCGGCATCCGCAGCGGCGAAGTGTGGTGGTGTCAGGGCTATTCGGAACCGGGCGCGGGCTCTGACCTTGCCAACCTCAAGACCACCGCAGTGCGTGATGGCGACCATTACGTGATCAACGGCCAGAAGACCTGGACGACGCTCGCCCAGCACGCCGACTGGGGCTTTTTTCTGTGCCGCACCGATCCCACCGCCAAGGCGCAGGAAGGCATCAGCTTCATCCTCGTCGACATGAAGACGCCCGGTGTGGAAGTGAAGCCGATCAAGCTGCTCGACGGCGGATACGAGGTCAACGAAACCTGGCTGACCGACGTGCGCGTGCCGGTCGAAAATCTCGTGGGTCAGGAAAACAAGGGCTGGACCTACGCCAAGTTCCTGCTCGCCCACGAACGCAGCGGGATTGCCGGCGTGGCGCGCAGCAAGCGCGGCATTGAAAAGCTGCGTGAAATCGCCGCGAACGAGACCGCCTATGGCGAACCGCTGATCAAGGATTTCGACTTCGCCAAGAAGGTCAGCCAGCTCGAAATCGATCTCGCCGCGCTGGAAATCACCGAACTGCGCACGCTTGCGGGCGAGCAGGCGGGCAAGGGACCGGGGCCGGAAAGCTCGATCCTCAAGATCAAGGGCACCGAAATCCAGCAGCGCCTCACGGAGCTGACGCTGGAAGCGGTCGGCACCTATGGCGCGCCCTTCATGGGCGGGGTTTCGAACGACAATTCGAACGAACATCCGGTCGGCCCCGACTATGCCCAGCATGCCGCGGCGACCTATTTCAACATGCGCAAGACCAGCATCTATGGCGGATCGAACGAGATCCAGCGCAACATCATCACCAAGATGATCCTCGGTCTTTAAGACTCGGGACGGGAGAGATTACGTGGATTTCAACTTCACCGAAGAACAGGACATGGTGCGCGACGGCCTCTCGCGCCTCGTTCGTGAGCAGTATGACTGGGAAACCCGGCGCAAGGCGATTGCTTCGGCAGCCGGCTGGCGTCCGGAAGTGTGGGCGCAGCTCGCTGAACTCGGCATCCTCGGCATGCCCTTCTCCGAAGCCGATGGCGGTTTCGGCGGCGGCGCGGTCGATGCGATGGTGATCTGCCAAGAGTTCGGCAAGGGTCTGGTGGTCGAACCTTTCGTCCCCACCGTGGTCTGCGCGGGCGGCTTCCTGAAGCACGGCGGCACCGCGGCGCAGAAGGAAGAGCATATCGGCGGGATCGTTTCAGGGACTGCGGTGTTCGCCTTTGCCTATGCCGAACCGCGCGGGCGCTATGACTATGCCGACCTTGAAACCACCGCGAAAAAGGACGGCGCGGGCTATGTCCTCAATGGCCACAAGGCGGTCGTGATCGGTGCGCCCTGGGCCAGCCACCTGATCGTCACCGCCCGCACCGGCGGCGAGCGGCGGGATCGCAGCGGCGTGTCGGTCTTCGTGCTCGCCAAGGACACCGCAGGCGTCACCACCCGCGACTATGTGACTGTCGATGGCCGCCGCGCCTCGGAAGTCTATTTCGAGAACGTCGCGCTCCCCGCCGAAGCCCTGATCGGGGCCGAGGGCGAGGGGCTGGCGCTGATCGAGCTGGTCACCGACGAAGCCATCGCCGCGCTGTGTGCAGAGGCATGCGGTGCGATGAAGGTCGCGCACGCGATGACGGTCGAATACAGCCGCCAGCGCAAGCAGTTCGGCGTGCCGATCGGCAGCTTCCAGGTGCTCCAGCACCGCATGGTCGACATGTACACCGCCTACGAACAGGCGCTGTCGCTGACCTATCTTGCCACGCTGCGCCTTGGCTCTGACGAGGTGGAGCGCAAGAAGGCGGTTTCCGCCGCCAAGGTCGGCGTCGGGCAGGCGGCCCGCCTGATCGGGCAGGAAGCGGTGCAGATCCACGGCGGCAACGGCGTGACCGACGAATATGCCATCGGTCACTATTTCAAGCGGCTGACGATCTTCGATTCGGAATTCGGCAATGTCGATCACCACCTGAAGCGCCACGTCGCGCTGTCATGATACGGCGGCTCGCCCGGCGCAGTGCCGGGCGAGCCCCCTTGCTGCTGCGGCGTGATAGTGTGACCCTTTCGCAACATAAGCGCAGCCAATTCCGCGAAGATTGAATTTTTATTGCACCTTTCTGACGCTGGCGCGTTTTATTGCGCAACGCAGCATAAACCAGAAAAGGTGGTCACCATGCGACTTCGCGCTCTTCTCCTTGCCAGCCTCGTCATGCCCGCAACTCCGGCCTTCGCGCAGGATGCGGAAACCTCGGTAGAGGAAACCGGCCAGGCGATCATCGTCACCGGCTCGCGCCGTGCCGACCGAACGGTGGGCGACAGCACCGTGCCGATCGACGTCATCGGTGCCGAGCAGATCAACAACACCGGCTTCACCGAAACCGCGCGCGTGCTGCGCGATCTGGTGCCGAGCCTCAACTTCCCGCAGCCGTCGATCACCGATGGCACCGACGTGATCCGCCCCGCGACCCTGCGCGGCCTCGGCGCGGACCAGACGCTGGTGCTGATCAACGGCAAGCGCCGCCATGCCTCGGCGCTGCTCAACATCAACGGCTCGGTCGGTCGCGGCACGCAGGCGGTCGACATCAACTTCATCCCCGCCTCGGCGATCGGCCAGATCGAAGTCCTGCGCGATGGCGCGGCGGCGCAATATGGTTCGGATGCGATCGCGGGGGTGATCAACTTCCAGCTCAACAATGCCAGCGAGGGCGCACGCTTTTCGGCCACCTACGGCGGCTATGTCACCGCGATTGACGGGGTGAACGAGATCGACGGGCTGGTGATCGGTGCCAACGGCCAGCCGACCCTTGCCGCCGATGGCACGCTGGCGGTCAACGACACGGGCAAGAAACTGAAGGTCAGCGATGGCGGCGTGCTGACGCTGTCGTCGAATTTCGGCCTGCCGCTCGGCGATGGCGGGTTCATCAACCTCACCGCCGAATATCGCGACCGCGACGATACCAACCGCACCGGCTATGACCGGCGCACGCAATACAACATTGTCGGCGGCCTGCGCGACGCGCGCGAGGCGACCTTCGACCGCCGCTCGCACCGCTATGGCGATGCGCGCACGGAGGATTTCTCGCTGTTCGCCAACGTCGGCATCCCGCTGGACGATCAGGTCGATTTCTACGCCTTCGGCGGCTATGGCGAGCGGCGCGGCAATTCGGCGGGCTTCTATCGCATCGCGTCTGACGCCCGCAACGTGCTGGCGATCTATCCTGACGGCTTCCTGCCGCAGATCTCGTCACTGTCGGAAGACTGGGCGATCACCGGCGGCATCCGCGGCGAGCTGGGCGGCTGGGATTTCGACATTTCGTCGCAATACGGCCAGAACAGCATCGATTACCGCGTCGTCAATTCGCTCAACGCTTCGCTCGGCGCGGCCAGCCCGACCGAGTTCGAGGCGGGCGGGCTGACCTATACCCAGTGGGTCAACAATTTCGATGTCAGCCGCGATCTTGACGGCCTGTTCGATCGCACCACGCTGGCCTTCGGCCTCGAATACCGGCGCGAGACCTTCCAGGTCAGCCCGGGCGAGCCGGACAGCTTCCGCTTCGGCGGCGTGCGTGTGAACCAGAACAACCCGCTCAACACCAGCACCGCGGGCGCCGCGCCCGGATCGCAGGTGTTCCCCGGCTTCCAGCCGACCATCGGCGGGGTTTCGGTCGTCGGCGTGAATGCGCGCGAGAACTTCTCGGCCTATGTCGAGCTCGATATCGACGTGATCGAACGCTGGAATGTCCAGCTGGCCGGTCGTTTCGAGGATTATTCCGACTTCGGCAGCGACCTTAACGGCAAGATCGCCACCCGTTTCGAACTGGCCGACTGGCTGGCGCTGCGCGGTGCGGTGTCGACCGGTTTCCGCGCACCGGGCGTGGCCCAGCAGTTCTTCGCTGCCGCCGCGACCAACAACGTCGCGGGCGTGCTGGTGGATGCGGTGACGCTGCCGGTGGGCAACCCGGTGGCACAGGCGCTCGGCTCCTCGCCGCTCAAGCCCGAAACCGCGGTCAACTGGTCGGTCGGCGCGGTGTTCAACCCCGTTCCGCGCCTCAACGTGACGGTGGACTGGTTCCAGGTCGATATCGATGACCGAATCGTGCTGACCGAGAACCTCACCGCCTCGCGCGATGCCAACGGCAACCCCAGCGGCAATGCCACCCAGCGGGCGATTGCCCAGATCCTAAACGATGCCGGGTTCAACACCATTTCGGCAGCGCGGTTCTTCATCAACGGGATCGACACCCGCACCCGCGGGATCGACGCGATTGCCACCTACGGCATGGATGTCGGCAGCTCGGGCAAGCTGAACCTCACCGCGGGCTACAACTGGACGCAGAACCGCATCACCGGTCGCAACGATGTGCCCGGCGCGCTTAACCAGGTGCCGGGGATCAACCTGTTCGGGCGGCTCGAATCGCTGCGGATCGAAAAGGGGCAGCCGCGCGACCGCGTGAACCTCGGCCTCGATTACTCGCAGGACTGGGCCGAACTGACGCTGCGCGCCAACCGCTTTGGCCGCGTGCTGGCACCGGGCAACGATCTGTTCACTGACCTGCCGATCGCGCCCGCATGGGTGATCGACGCCGAAGTGCGGGTGAAGCCGCTCGACGGGCTGGAACTGGCCGTGGGTTCGAACAACCTGTTCGACAAGTATCCGACCGCCAACCCGACCGGGATCACCACCGATCCGGCGACCGGAAATCCCCGCACCAACTCGGCGAACAACTACTTCCTGCCGTTCTCCAGCTTCTCGCCCTTCGGGTTCAACGGCCGGTTCCTCTATGCACGGGTAAGCTACGCTTTCTGATCGTGCCGCCAATCTGAAAGGGGCGCGTCCGCCGGTTGTGACCGGTTGGCGCGCCCTTTTTGATTCTCAACCGAGGTCGGCGAGCAGGAACGAGGCGGCGACCCCCAGCATCACCAGCGCAAAGGCCCGGCGGGTCACGCGGGTGCGCGCCGGGTCCGAAAGCCAGGCGTGGGCCTTGCTCCCCGCAAGCACGATGGCGAGGTGGATGATCGTCGCGATCACCGTGCTGACCAGCGCCAAGAGCACGGCATTGGCAAGGGTGAGCGCAGCCGTGCCGAGGAACTGCGGCACCACCACCACAAAGAAGATATAGGCCTTGGGGTTGAGCAGGTTGATCAGCGCGCCGGTATAGAACGGACGCTGTGCGCTGCTGGCCGATGCCCTCGCGGCAAACACCGGCTGCCCGGCGGACCGCCATGTCTCCACCGCCAGAAACACCATCATCGCCGCGCCAGCCAGCCTGAGGCCGGTCAGCAGCCCCGGCATGGTCTGGAGCAGCGTCGCCAGCCCCAGCGCGGCGAACACCCCGTTCAGCAGCAGGCCAATCGCCACCCCTGCCGTCGCCGCCATGCCGGCGCGGCGGCCTTCGACAGCTGCCAGCCCCGCCAGCCACGCCATGTTCGGGCCGGGGGTGAGTTCGATCAGCAGGACGGCAAGGGCAAAGCCGAGAATGTCCACCCGGTCACCTGCGCCCGAGCAGGCGGCGGATGCTTTCGTGGCTGCCGTCGTCCGGCTCTACCGCGGCGACCGATCGTTCCAGCGCGGCGCGGATTTCCTCGATCTCGCGGTCGGTGAGATGTTCGATCCCGACGAATTCGTTGCGCGCGTCCTGTGCGGCGCGGATCAGCTCGTCGAGCTTGGCCTGCATCGCTGCCGCATCGCGGTTCTGGGAGTTCTGGATCAGGAACACCATCAGGAAGGTGGCGATGGTGGTGCCGGTGTTGACCACCAGCTGCCAGGTGTCCGACCAGCCGAACAGCGGGCCGCTCAACCCCCAGCCGGCAATGATCAGCACCGCGAGGATAAAGGCCTTGGGCTGCCCCGCTGCCAGAGCCGTGCGCGAGGCGACGAGGGTGAAGATGCGGTCCATGCGGTCACTCCGGTGACATGTGATGCGCCCAGCATGGCACCTTGCGGGCCGCCGATCCACCGCTCCGGACGCGGTTTCGGGTATGACCGGTTTTTGTCCATGTTGATAAGTTGCGGTCGCATTTGTCACCTGACTGACACAAAACAGACATAGTGGCCCCGCCGAGCCCGCGCATCTTCGCGGGCGCTGGTCAAAGGCCGCATCAATGCCGCATGCAATCCGCCACCTGTCTGTCAGCCTTGTCGCCATCGTTGCCGCAACAGGGCTTCATGCCCCTGTTGCCGCGCAATCGGCAGGTGAGGATCAGGCGAGCACCATCGCCGATCTGCAACGCCAGATCGACGAACTGAAGGCGGTGGTCGAAGCGCTGAAGGCAGCGCAACCCGCGCCGGCCGCTCCGGCGGTGGTGGCGATGCCCCAGCCGCAGCAGGCACCGCCAGTCGCGCCCGCAGTGGCCACAGGGCCGCAGCCGGTGGCGCTGGCGCAGGCCGATACCGCGCCGCCCGCACCAGCTGCGCCGCCCAAGCGCAAGGCATGGTACGACAAGCTGTCGCTGCGCGGGTACACCCAGATGCGGATGAACCACATCGTCAACGGCGATGCCACCGCGCCCGCCGGCATTTCACGCCTGCGCACCATCGGCGACGGCGATGTGCGCGCCGACAACGGGGTCAGCTTCCGGCGGCTGCGTCTGGTGCTTCAGGGCGACCTGAACGACTATGTCTCGGTCTATTTCCAGCCCGATTTTGCCGCTTCGGTGTCCAACCAGTCGGTCGGCGAGCGGCGCGAGGGCACGGCTTCGCTGCGCGACATGTATGCCGATGTCTTCCCCACCGGCGACAAGAGCTTCCGCATCCGGCTGGGGCAATCCAAGGTGCCGTTCGGCTGGGAGAACCTGCAATCATCGTCCAACCGTCTGGCGCTGGACCGTACCGATGCCATCAACTCCGCCGCCTCGGGCGAGCGTGATATGGGCGTCGTCGCCTATTACACCCCGGCGCGGGTGCAGACGATCTGGGACCGCCTTTCGGCTGACGGGCAGAAGCTGTTCGGCAGTTACGGTGCTGTCGGGCTGGGCGTGTTCAACGGACAAGGCCTCAACCGGACCGAGACCAACGACAACCTGATGCTGGTGGGCATGGTGACTTCGCCCTTCGAACTCGACGGGTTGGGCCTGGACGGGCAGGTGTTCGAAATCGGCGGGTCGGTGATGCGCAACCGCATCAACCCCGAAGTGCGCACCGGCGGCGTCAGCCCGATCAGCTACAAGGACAACCGCGTGGGCGTGCACGCCGTGCTCTATCCGCAGCCCATCGGCGTTCAGGCCGAATGGAACTGGGGCACCGGGCCGGAATTCGATCCCGCCACGGGCCGCATCGAGGAACGCCCGCTCAACGGCGGCTATGTCCAGCTGATGGGCCGCGTCAAGGAATCCCCGCTCGGCCCGTTCTATCCCTTTGCCCGCTGGCAGTATTATCGCGGCGGCTTCAAGGCGGCGGTCAATGCCCCGCGGCTTGAGACCGAGGAGCTGGAACTCGGCTTCGAATTCCTGCCGACCCCCGCGCTGGAACTGACCGCGACCTACGGCTTTGCCTCGCGCAAGGAAGCCGACGAGCGCCGCTTCGGGCAGGCCGAAGGGCAGATCCTGCGCCTTCAGGCCCAGTGGAATTACTGATCCGCGTCAGCCGCGGCCCTTGGGTTTGGGTTTCGGCTTGCCCTTGACGAACGGCTTGGGCTTGGCGCCGGCATAGGGCTTGGCGCTGGCCTGCGGCTTTGGCTTGAAGGGGCGCTGCGGGGCAGGGCCATCATTGGGCTTGCCGCGCCGGGCGTTCTCGCGTGCGGCCATGCGCGGCGGTTCCTGCGAATGTTCGATGGCGATGTAGCCGCCGTTTTCCTCGCTGCCCGCTGTCGCCGCGACCGCTTCGGCGAACTTGCCCGCGATGGTGCGGGGGATCTGGAAATAGGTTTCGGCATGGGCGATCCGGATCGCGCCGATTTCATTGCGGGTGATATGCCCGCGGCGGCAGATCAGCGGCATGATCCAGCGCGGATCGGCGTTCTGGCGGCGGCCGATATCCATCCGGAACCACACCGTATCCTCGAACCCTTCGCGGTGACGCGCCTTGTGCGCCTCGCGCTGGGCCTCGTGGCTTTGCGCCAGCAGCTCTTCAGGCTCGGGCATCGCGGCGCGGTGCGCCTGCACCAGCATCGCGGCGATGTCCTGCGGGGAGCGGGTTTCGAGCAGCTTGTCGGCCAGCTCGCGGTCGGCATCGGTCACCTCGACCGGCTGCATCAGCTTGTCGAGCAGGCGCACCTTGTCCTGCGCGATAATGTCTTCGCGGCCCGGGGCGTTGATCCACTCGGCGTTGATCCGGGCGTGGCGCAGCATCGATTCCACCCGTTTGCGGCGCGGGAAGGGGACGATGATCGCGGCGATCCCCTTCTTGCCCGCACGGCCCGTGCGGCCCGAACGGTGCTGGAGCGTTTCGGCATCGCGGGGGATTTCGACGTGGATCACCAGGCTCAGCGAAGGCAGGTCGATCCCGCGTGCGGCCACATCGGTCGCCACGCAAACGCGGGCGCGGCGGTCGCGCAGGGCCTGCAACGCCTGATTGCGTTCCGACTGCGAATGCTCGCCGGAAAGCGCCACGACGCCGAACCCGCGCTCCTGCAAGGTCGCGTGCAGGTGGCGGACATTGTCGCGGGTGGCGCAGAACAGGATCGCGGTTTCCGCTTCGTGGAAGCGCAGCAGATTGACCACCGCGTTCTCGATTTCCGAAGGCGAGACGGTGACCGCCTGATAGGCAATATCGCCGTGGCCGCGTTCGGTGCCGCCGGTTTCGATCCGCAGCGAATCGCGCTGATAGCGGCGGGCCAGCGCCTCGATCGGGCGCGGCATGGTGGCCGAGAACATCAGCACGCGGCGGTTGTCGGGCGTTGCGTCGAGGATTTCCTCCAGCTCTTCGCGGAAGCCCATGTCGAGCATCTCGTCGGCTTCATCAAGCACCACCACCGCGAGCGCCGACAGGTCGAGCGCGCCGCGTTCAAGGTGGTCGCGCAAGCGGCCGGGCGTGCCGACCACGATGGTCGCACCGCCCGCCAGCGTGCGGCGTTCAGCCTGCGGGTTCATGCCGCCGACACAGGTGGCGATGCGCGCTCCGGCGGATTTGTAGAGCCAGTCCAGCTCGCGCGCGACTTGCAGCGCCAGTTCGCGGGTCGGGGCGATCACCAACGCCAGCGGTGCGCCGGGGCGCGGCACGCGGCCATCTTCGGCGAGCACCTGATCGGCAAAGGCGAGGCCGAAAGCGACCGTCTTGCCCGAACCGGTCTGCGCCGAGACGACCAGATCGCGCCCTTGCGCCTCAGGCTCCAGCACGGCGGCCTGCACCGGGGTCAGCGCGTCATAGCCGCGTGCGGTCAGGGCCTCGGCGAGGCCAGCGGGAAGATCGGGAAATGGCATGGGGAGAAGGCTTTCAGGCAGGTGCGCCGGCCACAGCGGGCGGGCGGGGAAACGGGGAACGGCGGGGCGCGGAGCAGGCAACAAGCCCGTTCGCACAGCGCGTCATCCGGCGCCCCATACACACTTTGCCGGTGTTTGGCTTGCGATTAAATCGGGTGGCCTTGCGCCATAGCTATTCAGGCGGCGCGGCGGCGAGCAGGTCCATCAGATTGCGCGCGGCCTCGCGGTCGTCCTCTTGCTCGAAGGCGACATCCAGATCGGGGGCATCGCCCAGCACCAGCAGCAGCGTCCACAGCGCAAAGCGCGGGCCGCGGTCCTGCGTCATGCCGAAATCGACCCGCATCCGCTCGATCCCGGCAGGCAGGGCGGCAGGCGCGATGCCTTCAAGCTCGCGGGTTCCGAAATAGCGTTGCAGAAGGTCGGCCATGTCCATGGCGCAGGCCTAGCCGCTTCAGAACGACTGCACCACCCTGAGGTTGAGGCGCGGGGTCTTGTCCGCGGTGTCGTAACGGTCTTCGGTCAGCGGCACCGCGACTTCGAAATCGAGATCGAGATTGCGGGTGAGATCGGCGCGGAAACCGCCGCCGCTTGATGCCAGCGTGCCGCCGCCCAGCCCGCCATCGAGGTTCGATACCGTCCCGCCATCGGCAAAGGCGTAAAGCTGCACATTGCGCACCAGACCCAGCGCATCGGGCCAGTCGTAACGCAGCTCGCCCACGCCCGCGATGCCCTGATCGCCGACGCGCTGGGCAAAGTCGTAACCGCGCAGGAAGGCATTGCCGCCGAGCGCGAAGCTTTCGCCGATCAGCAGCGGATCGGTGGAGAATTGCCCGCTCGCTGCCAGCGACAGGCTGACCCGCTTCGCCAGCCCGCGCCGCCAGTTCATCCACCACGACAGCGTCGTGAACTGCGAGGAGGCATCGCTGCGCGAGGCCAGCGGATCGCCCGGACGGGTCGCGCCGAGAATTTCGAACCCGCGGCTCACCGTGGCGCGGCCCTGCAAGGTGCCGCCGGCGAGCGGGCCGTAGGCGTAGAAGCCTGCCCGGGCGAGCGCGATCCGGTCATGCCGGGCGAGCGTGCCGAAACTGTCCTGCCGCAGGTCCTGCAATTCGCCGCTCGCTTCCAGCCACAGGCTGCGCTTCTGGGTGCGCATCAGCGGGTGGCGCAGGCGGATGCCGCCCGCCCAGGCCTCGCCTTCGAGCTGGCGGTTGGCGAGATAGGCGCCCGGTTCGGTCTGCGAATAACTGCCGAACGCGCTCACCTGCGTCCCCGCGCCGTTCACGATCACGCTGTAACGTGCGCTGAAAAACGCCAGCTCGTCAGGATCGAGCGGCGACATGGTGTAGCTGAGATCGACCCGGTCTGTGGGCGAGATCAACCCGTTGGCATCCAGATCGATGCGCGCCCGGATCGGGCCGACCGGCTTGGTGCCGTCGGTCGCCACCAGCGCCGATCCGCCGAAATCCTGCCGCCGGGCATCCACCACCAACACGCGGCGGTTGCCATCATTTTCAAAGCGGGTGGAGCGGATCCACACGCCGGGCAGATCGTCGGCCAGCAGCACCTCGCGCTGCAAGGCGGCAGAGGTGACAGGGCGCATCCCGACCAGCCGTTCGAGCTGGGCGCGGATGGCCGGATCGTCCGACCCTTCGACCCGCACCGCATCGATCGTGCCTTCATCGACCCGCACCCGCAGCATCCCGCCGACCAGCGCCTGCTCGGGAATCCAGGCCGTGGCGAGGATGTAGCCGCGCTGCCGCGCCGCTTCTGCGATGGCATCGGTCAGCCTGCGCAATTCCCCGCGATCGAGGTTGCGGCCGAAGTAGGGTTCGATCACGGCCGCGAAATCGCTGCGGTTCATGGCTTCGAGCCCGTCGATCACGATCGACCCGACATCCAGCGAGCCGCCGGTTCCGGCACTTTCGGGCTCATCGAGCACCGGTTGCACTTCGATCCGGATGCCCTGCTGCACTTCGGCCAGCGGGCGTTCGCGTTCCACCTGCTGCACCGGATTGGTGCGGTCGAGCGCATCCTGCGCCGCCAGCGGACAGCCGGCGAACAGCAACAGCCCCAATCCTGTTAACCCGATCCGGCGCAAAGGACGCATACTCCCCGAGAATCGGCTTCGGGCCTAGCGCCAAATGGTTAAGCAAAACTTCGTGCAACCTTTCCTTTACCATGACTGTGAACGTGAAGGGCAGACTTGTTAAACTATTGGGCAGGCAAGGAGTTATCTATGCGCCTGCTGCTACGCCTTTTCATGCCGATGGTTTTGCTGCTGTTCAGCGGTGCGCCTGCGCTTGCGCAGGATGGCGGCTGGACGATCAGCGAGGCCAAGGGCAGCGTGATCGTGATCGACGCCCGCGGCGAACGTCCGGCGACCGCCGGCGTGGCGGTGACACCGGGCGCAACAGTGCGCACGGCAGCCAAATCGACCGCAGTGCTGGTGCGCGGGCGCGAATTCGTGACGCTGCGCCAGAATGCGCAGATCCGCATTCCTGCGGCGTCGAAAGAGCGCTCGCTGGTGCAGGTGATTCAGGATTACGGCAGCGCGCTGTTCAATATCGGCAAGCGGCCCGATCCGCATTTCGGCGTGCAGACGCCCTATCTTGCGGCCGTTGTGAAAGGCACGACCTTTGTCATCACGGTCGGCTCTGACGGAGCGACCCTGCAAGTCACCGAAGGCGCGGTCGAGGCGTCGACCCCCGATGGCGGCGCGCGCGATCTGATCCTGCCGGGTGCGGTGGCGATGGTGGCTTCGGGCGATACGATGCGACTGGTGGTCGAGGGCGAGGGGCGCAAGGTGATCGATTCGCCCGCACGTCCGGCCAGCGCGCCTGCGGCAGCGGCACCGGCTTCTGGATCGACTGTGGCTGCACCGAACGCGGTTCAGGCACGGATCGAGCCCGCAGCGGCCACGGAAAACCGCGCCAACCGCATCGATGAGGTGATCACCAGCAGCCCCGGCGATGTCCGCAGCTACACCGGTGGCTTTGCTTCGGGCGAAGTGTCGGTGATCGCGGCGGTGGTGGTTTCGGAAAACACCAATCGCGGATCGGCCCCCGCCTTCGGCAGCAATGGCGGCCGCAACGGCGACGGAACCGTGTGCTTCCAGGGCAGCTGCACGGCAGGCGGCGGCAATGCGGTGGGAAGCGGCAATGGTAATGCCAATGGCGGTGCGGGCAACAGCAACGGCAATCCCACAGGCAACGGCAGCGGCTCCGGCAGCGGCGGTGGTTCCGGGAACGGCAATGACGGCTCTGGCAACGGATCCGGTAACGGCGGTGGTTCCGGCAACGGCAATGACGGCTCCGGCAACGGAAACGGCAACGGCGGCGGTTCCGGGAACGGCAATGACGGCTCTGGCAACGGATCCGGCAACGGTGGCGGTTCCGGCAACGGCAATGACGGCTCCGGCAACGGGAACGGCAACGGTGGCGGTTCCGGCAACGGCAATGACGGCTCCGGCAACGGAAACGGCAACGGTGGCGGTTCCGGCAACGGCAATGACGGCTCCGGCAACGGGAATGGCAACGGTGGCGGTTCCGGCAACGGCAATGACGGCTCCGGCAACGGGAACGGCAACGGCGGCGGTTCCGGCAACGGCAATGACGGCTCCGGCAACGGGAACGGCAACGGTGGCGGTTCCGGCAATGGTAATGACGGCTCCGGCAACGGGAATGGCAACGGCGGCGGTTCCGGCAATGGCAATGACGGCAACGGCAACGGCAATGGCGGTGCTGGCAACGGCGGCGGTCAGGACAATGGCGGCGGTGCGGGTGCAGGCAGCGGCGGTGCTGGCAACGGCGGCGGTCAGGACAATGGCGGCGGCGCGGGCGCAGGTAGCGGCGGCGCTGGCAACGGCGGCGGGCAGGACGATGGCGGCGGCGCGGGCGGCGGCGGTGGTGGCGGTGCTGGCAACGGCGGCGGCAATGATGGCGGCGGCGGCTCCGGCAATGGTGGCGGTGGTTCGCCGCGTGGTGGCGGTCGTCCCTGATCGGGCACCGCCACGCATCCAGCCCCCCGATGGATTATCCGGCATAGCGTCTTGAGCACCTTTCGCCCCTCTCTTCCGGAATTGCCGGATTCGCTGTGGCTGAGAGCCGCAGGCACGCTGGCGCTTGCCCTGCTGGTGGTGCTGGCCGCGCTGACCGGCTCGTTCCGCGCGGTCGAGCACAAGCTTGAAGAACTGACCTTCGCCGCGCTCGAACGGCCCGCATCCGGGCGGGTGCACGTGGTTGAAATGGACGCCGCCAGCATGGCCGCGATCCAGAGCTGGCCCTGGCCGCGCGATCACTATGCGCGCCTTGTGCAGCAGCTCGATGCCGCAGGCGTGCGGTCGATCAGCTTCGATGTCGATTTTTCAGGCGCGGGCGATCCGCTGCGCGATCAGGCCTTTGCCGATGCGATTGCGGCGGCCGAGGCGCCGGTCGCCCTGCCGACCTTCGCGCAAAAGGCCGGGTTCAACGAGACCCGCCTGCTCGATACCCTGCCGATTGCGCCGCTCAGGGAACATGCCGCGCTGGCATCGGTCTCGGTCGCGCCCGACCGCGATGGTCTGGTGCGGCAGATGCCGCTCGGCACGATGACCGCCAACACCGCCCGCCCTTCGATCTCGACCTTTGTGGCCGGGCGCGCCGGTGCGGCGGGGCAGGATTTTCCGATCGATTACGCGGTCGATCCGGCCACCATCCCGCGCCACAGCTTCATCGCGATCGAGCGCGGGCTGTTCCGGCCGGAACTGCTGCGGGGCAAGGATGTGATCGTCGGCGCGACCGCGATCGAGATGGGCGACCGCTACAACGTGCCGCGCCATGGCGTGATCCCCGGCGTGATCGTGCAGGCTCTGGCTGCCGAAACGCTGATCGATACCGTGCCCTCGCGCGGCGGCTGGGGCGTGCTGCTGGGGCTGGCGACGGTGTTTGCACTGCTCGCGGGTGCGGCGCGGCGGCGCCTGTTCGTCGTCCAGCGCAGCGCGGCAGGCGCCTTGCTGCTGGTCGCGGTCTGGCTGGGGGTGCGGATGACCGCATCGGTCTGGCTCGAATTCATGCCGGCGCTGGCGCTGCTCGCGGCTGCGGCGGCCTTGCGGCTGGTTATCCTGACCCACCGGGCGCAGGTGCTGCGGCAGCGGATCGATGCCGAAAGCGGCTTGCCCAACCGTCTTGCTTTCGATGCGGGCCGCAAGGAGGCCGAGGGACGCTATGTGATCGCGGCGCAGATCGACGATTTCGATTCGCTCAAGCTGGCGGTCGGCGGCGATCACACCGGCGAACTGCTGCGCCGTCTGGTTGAACGGCTTACCGTGGCGACTGGCGCCAACACGATCTACCGCACCGAAGACCGCACGCTGGTGTGGCTGACCCCGCTGGAAATCAGCGAGCTGGAGCCGCTGATGGCGGGCCTCAGGGCGATCATGCGCAGCCCGTTCGAAGTGGCTGGCCGCCGCCTTGGCGTGTCGCTGACTTTCGGGGTGGCGGGGGCCGATGCGTCCGATGCTGCCGCCAATGCCGCCCATGCCGCCAGCCAGGCCAAGCGTTCGGGCAAGGCGTGGCGGCTCCATTCCGATGGCGAGGGCGAAACCGCCGCGCAGCAATTCTCGCTGCTGGGCGAACTCGACGATGCGCTGCGCGAAGGCGATATCCGCGTGCATTACCAGCCCAAGGTCAACCTTGCGACCGGCACCATCGATTCGGTCGAGGCGCTGGTGCGCTGGCAGCACCGGTCGCGCGGGATGCTGCCGCCCGATTGCTTCATCCCGGTGATCGAGGAAGCCGGACGGATCGAGGATCTGACGCTGGGCGTGCTCGCCCAATCGATCCGCGACATGCGCCGCTGGTGCGAACAGGGGCTGGTGATCGGGGTGGCGGTGAACATCTCCGCCGGGCTGCTCGCTTCGGAAAGTTTTGCGAGCAAGGCGCTGGCGCTGGTCGCGCGGGCCGGCGCACCGGCCCACCGTCTGACCTTCGAGGTGACCGAAAGCGCGCAGTTCGAGGATATCGACAAGGCCATCGCAATGCTCGAATCCTTCCGGGCGGCAGGCATCAATATCTCGATGGACGATTACGGCACCGGCCAGTCCACGCTCAATTACCTCAAGGCGCTGCCGGTGTCGGAGCTGAAGATCGACCGCAGCTTCGTGCAGCACGCCCATATTGATCACGGCGATGCGATGCTGGTGCGATCGACCGTGCAGCTGGCGCACGAGCTGGGGATCAAGGTGGTGGCCGAAGGGATCGAGGATGCCGACTGCCTCGCCTTCCTCAAGACCATCGGCTGCGATTACGCGCAAGGATACTTCGTCGGCCGCCCGCTGACTGCCGACGCGCTGGCGGATCTGGTGCGCGAACCGGAAGCTGTCGCGGCCTAGGGCAGCAGCACCTCGTCCAGCGGCAGACGGGCGCGGGGGAAGGGCTTGCCGTCGCGCCGCCCGATGCGCAAGGCGCTGACCAGCCGCCGTCCCTCGCCGATGTGATGATCGCGGGCGAGCGCTGCGGCGGTATCGCGGTGATCGGCGAGCGCTGCAAGCACGTTGCCGCCGAAGCCTGCGGCATCCACTTCCAGCCACAGCCGGTGGAAGGCGCGCCCGCTGTCGAACGGGTCTTCGCCTGCGGCACGATGGAACAGCGCCACGCCCGCAGCCTGCGCAAAGCCTTTCGCCTCGGCCAGCAGGGCAGGCGCAAGCCCGACCGCGGCGAGCGGGCGGAACAGCGGGCCGAGCACCGCGCCCGCCGCCATCGCCTCCAGCCCCGAAAGCTGCATCGCCGCCGCATTCAGCCCGTCCCGCGCCCAATCGGGGTGCGCGGGTTTGAGGCGCATCCAGTGGGTCAGTTCGCCGCGAAAATCGCCGCCGCGCATGATCGCAAAGCTCGCCCGGTCATAGGCGGCGGCGATGGCGGCAATGGCGGCGGGATCGGTGATGATGGTGCGGTCCGCGCCCGCCAGCGCGGCGGCGTTGGCGTGATCTTCGGGGGAAGGAGGCAGGAAGCCGCCCCGCCACGATGCCCGCGTCGCCAGCACCGGCAGCAAGGGATCGGGGGAGGCTCCGGGGGTGAAGCGGAAACGCGCAACCAGGCGCAGCCCCTCATGCTCGCCCGACAGCGGTTCGATCGCGGTTGCCAGCCCCTCGCCCGATGCGGCGATTGCCAGCCCTTCGGCGGCTGCGCCAAGGCTGATCGCGGCGTCATGGCCGTGCGGATCGCCCACCGCCAGCCGCCGCGCCGTATCCTCCAGCAGCACCAGCGTCTCCCCCTCGATCCGCCAGCGCGCCGGCTGGACATTGTGGACACTGGGCGAGGCGAGCGCAGCGGCGACCAGCTGGCGCAGCAGAGCGGGCGCCGTCATGCCAGTTCCTTGCGGAACAGGTGGAGCTTGTGCAGGCTGCGCCCGCCGAGCTTTTCGACCTGCCTGAGGCTGGCGGGATTCTCGTCCGCGATCCACGTGCCGCCCACGCTTTCGTAACCGGCAGCCTTCACCCGCACCAGCGTATGCGCGATCATCGCGCCCATGATCCCCTGACTATGCGCCGCGCGCGCCACCGAATAGAAGATCAGCACCGCACGCTTGCGGTTCATCCGGTAGCGCAGGAAATGCCAGGGCGTGGTGATGCCGAAGCGCGAACGGGTGGCCTTGAGAAAGCCGTTCAAATCGGGAATGGCGATGATCACCCCCACCGGTTCGCCATCGCGTTTCAGCACCGATGACAGGCGCGGGTCGAGAATGGTGCTGAGCTCGCCTGCCTGAAACTGGAACTCCTCCGGCGTCAGCGGCACGAACATCGGGTTGTCGTAAAACCCGTCATTCAGCAGCAGGCGGGCTTCTTCCATCCGTTCGGGAAAGGTCGATGTCTTGACCGGCGCGAATTCGAACCGCGCCGGATCGAGCGGGGGCACCGGCACGCTGGCGCGGGTCAGATCGACCTCGAAGGTGGTCATCGGGAAGAAGCGGGCAAAGCCTGCCGCCTCCAGCATATCGGGCAGCCACGGCGCGCCGACGATCATGTCGGTATAGGCCTGCTCGCCAAAGCCGCCGGTCATCACACCGCATTGCTGCATCGCGGTGAGGTTGAAATTGCCGACCAGTTCTGCCGCGCCATGTTCGCGTGCAAAGCCTTCCGCCGCTTCCAGCAGCATCCGGCCTGCCTCGGGGTCGTCGGCACAGTCGAAAAAGCCGAACTGCATCCGGTTCCAGCCCCATCGCTCGTTGGATGCGCGGTGCATATGGGCGATGATCCGGCCCACCGGTCGGCGATCGCGGTGCACTGTCCAGAAGCGATAGGGATTGCCCGCCAGCCACAGCGGGTTTTTCGCCGGGTCGAGCATCTTTTCGATATCGCCCTTCAATGGCGAGACATAGCCGACGCTGTCGGGATAGGCGTTGAACGGGACGTCGAAAAAGGCGCGCACGTCGCCCTCGCGCAAGGTCAAAGTCATGGGGCACGCTCCAGCAGGCGGGCAATGATGGCAAGGTCGCCCGTCAGGCGATCGGTGTCGAGCGCGCCGCCCGATACGGCGAGGAAGCGCGGCGGGCTTTGCGACAGGCGCAGCAGGTGGCTCGCCCCGTAGCGCCCCAGCAATTCGCGGGCCGCCCCGTCGAGCGTGGCGTTGCCCGTTGCCCCGTTGGCGCAGACCACCGGCTGAAGCGCCAGCGCGCCGACCAGATCATCGGGCAGATCGGCGAGGGCTGCGGCGGTCAGCGGCACGCCGCTGGCAAGCAGCGGGTGCGCGGCAAGGATCGCGGCTTCTTCGGGCGCGGCGCGGCTGACCTGTCGCAGCAGGCCGTCATCGCGGCTGGCGGGATCGGCGAAGCGTTCCGCGAGCAGCGCCAGCGCGGCGGCAGCGGCGGCGGTCGCGGTCAAGGCCAGCGCGAGCGGTGCAGGCGCGGCCATCAGCCATGCCCCCATCGCCACGATCCCGCCTGCGCCGCCCGCAATGGCGATATCGCCCAGCAGCCGCAAGGGACGGCTCGCCGCGCCCGCCAGCCGCGAACAGGCGAGCACGAAGACCAGCGCCGCAAACGGCCCGCCGCGAAACGGCAGGCCGGGGAACAGCCGCTCGAAATCGGTGGCGAGCAGCGGCACGGCGAGCGCAAACGCCAGCGCCAGCATATCCGCCGCGCGCCGCTCTGCCAGCGACACAGTGGCGCGCTCTGCCAGCAGGTGCAGCAGCACCGCCGCCATCACCACCGCCTGAAACACCGCCAGCGCGATCACCGCAGGGCCGGTCCACACCAGCCCGAAGGTGACCGCCAGCACCGAAAAGGCCCCCGCGCCGGCCAATGCCGTCAGCTTGAGCCAGCGCGCGGCGTGGCGGCGCACCAGTTCCTCGGCAAGGCGCAGCGTGGCGAGCGGCAGCCACGCGGCGACCACCATGGTGCAGGCGACAAACACGGGCGAGGGCAGGGCACTGTTCAGCAGCCGCAGCCCCAGCAGCAGCGCGATCAGGGTCAGCAGCCGCCGCAGATGCCCTGCCACTCCGCCGCTGCGCGCTGCCGCCGCCACGCCCGCCCGCGCCACCAGCGCGGCGAGCATGCCGATGGCTGTCAGCAGGGCGCCGGTCGCGGTCATCCGGCCAGCAGCTTTGCCATGAAGCGGCGCACGATCACGCGCTTCGCCGCCGCCAGCGGGGCCGGCAGCGGGCGTTCGGCCTTCATGGCATGGGCGTTGAAGAAATAGCCGCGATAATCGGTGCCGCCGGGGCGCTTGAGGATCACGCGGATCGCCTCTTCCGCCATCATCGTGCCCGCCATCGTCACCATGGTCGAGAAGCTGAAGCGCGACCGCTTGCCCGCCGCCACCTCGCCCGCGACATCGAGATCGACATATTTGTGGCTGGACGAATGGACGAGCACATATTCGATCTCGCGCATCAGGCATTCCACGCCCATATCCTTCGTGATCGCCTGCCAGGGCACGCCGATGGTGGGATAGCCCAGCCGTTCCTCCAGCCGCGGGTCTTGCGGGCGCACCACGGTGACAGACGGCAGGGGCGAGGCATAGGCATCGATCAGCGTCACGCCATGGGCGCGGCACTGGCGGTAATATTCCGCGCCTGCCGCCGCATCATCGGTGCCGTTGATCGCCACATCGGCACGGGGGAGAATGCCGGGCAGGGCCTGCGTCCATTCGGCGCCCAGCACCTCGATCTGCGCTTCGGGATTGATCTCCAGCGCCAGCCGGGCGGCGGCCTGCGCCTTCAGTTCGCCGATCGTGTCGGCGCGCGCGAACAGCTGGCGGTTGAGGTTCGACACCTCGAACACGTCGATATCGGCGATGATGAAGCGTCCCACGCCCGCCCGCACCAGCGCCATGAAGGCCGCGCCGCCCATGCCGCCGACGCCGGGGATGAACACGCAGGCCTCCCTCAGGCGCGCCTGCTCCGCCTCGGTCACGAAGCCGCGGTTGCGGGTGGTCATTTCGGCATAGGTGAATGCGGTCATGTGCGACCTCGCGTTAGTGCTCTCAGGCGGCCATAGGGACGGGCGGGATCGAGCCACTGGATCAGCGGCACCAGCAATGCGCCGGTCAGCAGCAGCAGGCCCTGCACCGCCAGTTGCGGCAGGGCGCTGCGCGGCACGCTGCGCGACAGGAAGCGGCCACCGGCGGCCAGATCGAGCGTGCCGATCTGCAACACATCATCGCCGCGTGCGTAATCCAGCTCGGCCTCGCAGAAGGCGTTGTAGGCCGCGTGCCGATGCTTGGCGGCGATGTCGAAGGTCTTTTTGAGGTTGTCCGACCCGCCGGTATAGGCGTTGGTGATCACCTGCCGGTCGGCATCGAAGCCCGCATCCTCGCCCACGCCAAAGGCTGCGCGGTGATGGCGCATGATCTGGTGCGCGATGTGGCGGTGGGTGAAGGATTGCGCGGTCGATTCTTGCGCGGGATAGATGTTGCTGAAAGTCTCGGCCACCATCCCGACCACGGCGGGCACCTGCGTGACGCTGCTGATCCACAAGGGGCGCATTCCCTGCCGCAGGAACAGCGCAAAGCAGGTGAGACCATAGAGAATCCAGCTCAGCCCCCCGCTGCGCTCTGCCGGATCGACCATCACGAGGCCAAGGTGCAGCACCGCCTCGCGCCCGCCGCCGCGGATGACATCGAGCAGCGGCATGGCGTTGAAGGCCACCGGCGCGCCATCGGCGGTGCGGGTGACGAGGGTGATGACGCTGCGATCCCACGCACTGCTGCCAGCGGCGAACAGTCCGTAATCGAGCAGCTCTCCGCCAAGGCAGGCGCGCACCACAGCCTCGCATTGTTGCTTGAGGCTCGCGAGTGCATCGGCAGGCAGGGTCGCGCCGGGCCGCTCGACAATCCACACGCGGTATTCGCGGCTGGCGTTGAAGCGCACCGACAGCGTGTCACCGGCAATGGCCCTGAACAGATGAAACACCAACGCGACCCCACCGGCATTGCGCCCATTTGCGGGAACCTAGCGCAAAGTGGTTAAAGGACAACTGTCTGCCAGCGTGCCGCGCCAATGTGCCGCCGGTGTCAGGCGGTTTCGCGGATCACCAGTTCGGGCGGCATGACGAGGCTTTCGGTGCTCTCTCCCGCCAGCCGCCGCAGCAGCAGATCGACAAGGGCGCGCGCGCCTGCGGCGATATCCTGCCGGATGGTGGTCAGCGGCGGCACTGTCTGGCGGGCGATCGGCAGGTCGTCGAACCCGACCAGCTTGACGGCATCGGGCACCGCGATGCCCAGATGGCGCAGCTCTGTCAGGCACAGCGCGGCGAGCGTGTCGGTTGCGGCGAAAATGCCGTCGATATTGCCGGCATGGGCCGCAAGGTGCGCCGCGATTTCGACACCGGCGCGCTCGGGCGAGACATGGGTGGGCAGCGCGATGACCGGCGGCAGGCCCATGCGCTGCGCCACATCCTGCGCGCCTGCGAAACGGGCGGCGAATTCGATCGCGGTGGTATCGCCGACAAAGGCAATCCGCGTCGCGCCTGCCGCGATCAGGCGTTCGGCCGCCTGCCGGCCGCCCAGCCGGTTGTCGGTGCCGACCACGCAATGCATCTGCCCCTCTGTGTGGTTGCCCCATACCACCATCGGGCCATAGCCATCGGCGACATCCTCGATCCGGTCGAACTGGTCGGACTGGCCGATCACGATCACCCCGTCGATCATGCCGCAGCCGATGAAACGGTCGAGCCAGTCGGGGTCGGTATCGGGCACCACGCGGCGCAGCATCAGGTCATAGCCATGCTGCGTCAGTTCGTCGGCCAGAAAGCCTAGCAGGGTCATGAAGAAGGTGTCGGAAATCTGCTGGCGGGTGTCATGGCCCAGCGGGATCACCACGCCGATCACGCCGGTTTTCTGGCGCCGCAGGCCGCTCGCCATCTGGTTGGGGCGAAAGCCGTGTTCGCGCGCGATGGCGACGATTTTCTCGCGGGTCTTGGCATTGACGAGGCTCTTGCCCGCCAGCGCCCTGCTGACCGTGCCGGCCGACACCCCGGCCAATCGCGCCAGATCGGTGATGGTGCGAACCGCGCCCTTGGTATCCCGATCCGGCATGACTGTTCCTAATGTGTGGCCAATTCCTGTTCGCGGGGTCTGCGATGCCCGGCATCCACCAGCAACGTAGCCACTGCACCCGCCAGCATCAAGGCTCCGCCAAGCATCAGCACATTGCGCGGATCGCCGCCCAGCAGCGGGCGGTAGATCAGCGGCATGGTAAGTGTCTGGATCAGCATCGGAATGACGATGAACAGGTTGAAAATGCCCATGTAGATGCCGTTGCGCTGCGGCGGGATGCAATCAGCCAGCATGACATAGGTGTTGCCCATCATCCCCGCCCAGCCGATGCCGATGCCCAGCATCAGCGCGAACAGCGCGGCAGGGGTCGATACGCCGGGGATCATCAGCATCGCCGCGCCCGATGCGGCAAGGCAGACGGCGTGGACATGCCGTGCGCCGAACCGCGCCACCACCGGGATCAGCGCCAGCGCGCCGGCAAAGGCGATGAAGTTGTAGAGCGCACCCGCCTGCTGGGTGGTCAGCGTCGCTTCGCGGAACAGCGCGCTGGCCGGATCGCTGGTGCCATAGATGCTGCGGCCCACGGCAAAGGTGATATACTGCCAGTAAGCGAACATCGCATACCACTGGCACAGCATCGCCCCTGCCAGCTGGCGCATCGGGCGCGGCATTTCGCGGATCGCATCGGCGATTTCGGCGAAGGTGGCCCGCACCGTCAGCGGCTTGGCCTCGAGTTCGGCCTGCTCGGCGGCATCCAGCGGCAGTTCGGGCACCCGCAGCACCGACCACACGATCGTCGAGATCGAGAGGATCGCGCCGATCACGAAGGCGATCCGCACGATCACCGGAATGCCGTTGGCATCCAGCACATCGCGCGCCACGAAGGCGGTCAGCAGCGAGGGGGCCAGATAGGACAGCGTCTGGGCAAGGCCGGTGAAGGCGCTCTGGGTCAGGAACCCGACCGATCGCTGGCTCGCCGCCAGCCGGTCGGCGACATAGGCGCGGTAGGGTTCCATGGTGATGTTGTTGCCGGCATCGAGGATCCACAGCAGGCTGGCCGCCATCCACAATGCGCTGGAATAGGGCATGGCGAACAGGCTGAGGGTACAGATCACCGCGCCGATCAGGAAATAGGGCGTGCGGCGACCCAGCCGGGTGTTGGTGCGATCGCTCATCGCGCCGACGATCGGCTGGATGATCAGCCCGGTCATGGGGCCGGCCAGCCACAACAGCGGCATGGTTGCCTCGTCCGCGCCGAGGAAGCCGTAGATCGGCCCCATATTGGCCTGTTGCAGGCCGAAGCTGAACTGCAGGCCGAAGAAGCCGATGTTCATCTCGATGATTCGCAGCAGCGAAAGGCGGGGCTTTTCCGTCATGTGCGCCTGTTCCGATCCTCTGTATATGCACGTGTCTGCGCCGTGCTGTGGCATGGAAGTGACACGAATCGAACCTGATTGCAAACGATTGCAAGATTCCGGTTGCAATCGTTTGCAATTTGGCTAGGCATCGCATCGTCGTCGCCAGAGAAGCGCGAATTCGAGAGGAGATTTACCATGAAATTGCGTACCGCGCTTTGCGCAAGTGTGGCCCTTTGCGCCTTTGGCACCCCGGCCTTCGCCCAGGACGAAGTGGCCGGTGATGTTGCCGAAGCAGAAGGCAATGAAATCATCGTCACCGCGGTCGCCCGCGGGCAGAACCGGATCGAAAGCTCGGTCTCGGTCAGCACCATCGGCGCCGACACCCTGACCAATCTCGCCGCGCCGTCTTCGGCCGACCTCATCCGCCAGATCCCCGGCATCCGTTCGGAAGCTTCGGGCGGTGAAGGCAATGCCAACATCGCTGTGCGCGGTATCCCGGTTTCGACCGGCGGTGCGCGCTACATCCAGCTTCAGGAAGATGGCCTGCCGATCCTCGAATTCGGCGACATCATCTTCGGCAACGCCGACAACTTCCTGCGCGCCGACCGCTCGGTCGCCCGCGTCGAAGCGGTGCGCGGCGGTTCGGCCTCGACCTTCGCCTCGAACGCGCCGGGCGCCGTGATCAACTTCATCTCCAAGACCGGCGAACAGGAAGGCGGCGCGATCCAGGGTTCGGTCGGCCTCGATTTCGAAAGCTACCGCCTCGATTTCGATTACGGCGCGCCGCTTGCCGATGATCTCTATTTCCATGTCGGCGGTTTCTACCGCACCGGCGAAGGCCCGCGCGACATCGGCTACAACGGCTATGACGGCGGCCAGATCAAGGCCAACATCACCAAGGAATTCGATGGCGGCTATGTGCGCTTTTCCGCCAAGTATCTGGATGATCGCACCCCGACCATCCTGCCCCAGCCGGTGCTGGTGGGCGGCACGGGCAGCAACCCCGATTATCAGGCGATTGCCGGCTTCGATCCGCGCACCGATTCGCTCTACAGCCCGTTCCTGACCCCGGCGGTGTCGCTGGACGGTGCCAACAACATCGCCAGCTATGATTTCCGCGATGGCCTGTCGGTCAAGAGCCTCGCCTTCGGGATCGAAAGCGAAATCGACGTGGGCGGCGGGTGGACGCTGACCAACCGGTTCCGCTTTGCCGACAATTCGGGCAGCTTCATGTCGCCCTTCCCGGCGGGCGCCGACAGCGCGCAGGCGGTGGCCAACAGCATCGGCGGCGCGGGTTCCAGCATCGTGTTCGCCAGCGGGCCGAATGCCGGGCAGACCGCCAATGCCGCGACCATCGGCGGCAACGGCCTGCTGACCAACGTGGTGGTGTTCAACACCCGCCTCAACAGCCTCGACAATGTCACCAACGATTTCCGCGTGAACAAGGAATTCGATTTCGGTGGCGGTTCGGCCAATTTCACCACCGGCTTCTACCTTTCGCGCCAGACCATCGATACCGACTGGCTGTGGACCAGCCACGTCCAGACGGTGCAGGGCGACGGGCAGGCCGTGCTGGTCGATATCCGCAATGCCGGCGGCCAGCTGGTCACCCAGAACGGCACGGTCGGTTACAGCGCCAGCTTCTTCGGCAATTGCTGCCGCCGGAACTACGATGTCGATTACAGCACCTATGCGCCCTTCGCATCGCTCTCGCTGGAACTCGACCGCCTGACCATCGATGCCAGCATCCGCTATGACTATGGCGATGCCAGCGGCACGATCACCGGATCGGATTCGGGCTTTGGTGCGGGGATTGCTTCGGTCGACATCAACCGCAACGGCACGATCAGCCCGGCCGAACAGCTGACCGCGGTGCTGCCGCTCGGCAATGCGCGTCCGGTCAATTACGAGTTCGATTACTTCAGCTTCTCGCTGGGTGCGAACTACCTGCTGACCGATGATCTGGGCGTGTTTGCACGTTACAGCCAGGGCGGCCGCCACACGGCTGACCGCAGCCTGTTCTCGCCCGCTGTCAGCACCACCACCGGCGGACTGCCGGGCGGCGATGCGGGCGTGGTCGCGCAGGTCGATCAGCTGGAAGCGGGCCTGAAGTATCAGGGCAACGGCGTGTCGCTGTTCGCCACCGGCTTCTTCGCCAAGACGGCTGAAACCAACGTCGACATCGCGCCGCTGGTGCTGTTCGATACCACCTACGAAGCCTTCGGGATCGAACTGGAAGGCGCCTATCGCACCGGTCCGTTCACGCTGACGGCAGGTGCGACCTGGACCGATGCCGAAATCAAGGACGCGCTCAACGCCGCCACCATCGGCAACAAGCCGCGTCGTCAGGCCGATCTCGTCTATCAGGCGACCGCGCAATACGACAGCGACATGTTCACGCTGGGCGCCAACATCGTCGGCACCACCGAAAGCTTCACGCAGGACAACAACGACCTCGTCCTGCCGGCCTTCGCGCAGGTGAACGCCTTTGTTGCGGTGCGTCCGATCGACCGTGTCGAAATCGGGCTGAACGCCCAGAACCTCTTCAACGCCACCGGGTTTACCGAGGCGGAAGAAGGTTCGATCCCCGCCAACCGGATCGTGCGTGCACGTTCGATCGCAGGGCGCACTGTGCTCGCGTCGGTGCGGTTCGACTTCTGACGGACGCAGCGCAAGCACAAGGGCTGGCCGCCATCTCTCCCCCCAAGGCGGCCAGCCCCCTTTTTTGAAGATTTCAGGATCGCGAAAGGCGAAGCCATGACCAGCAGCTGGACTGCGGAACACGTGCGCCGGATCGCGCCGGATGCAGGCGGGCAGATTGCCGCAGTGGTCACCCCTGATCGCTCGCGGCTCGACCCGGCGCGCTATTACTGGGATATGTGGCCGGTGCAGGATGCGCAGGGCCACCGCGCAAGGCTCGCCGGGCGCGAGCTGTGGATGGCGCTGACCGCGCCCGACCGCGGCGATCCCGCGCTGCGCCATTTCGAAGCGAAGATCCGCTGGATCGAGCGCAAGGACGGCGCATGGATCGATTGCGGGCCGGTGCTGCCCGACTTTGCGGTTGCCTATGAACGCGAATGGGCCGGCTCCGCGCTGCTCGACAAGGGCGTGCTGACGCTGTTCTTCACCGCCGCCGGAACCGCTGACAGGGCGGGCGGATACCAGCAGGAATTGTGGCAATCGCAGGCCCCTGTCGGCGCTGACGGGATGCCCGGCGCATGGTCGCCGCCTGCGCCGCTGGTGAAGGGCTATGGCCCGCATTACATGGCCGCCGATGCCCACGAGGGTGCGCCCGGCACCATCAAGGCGTTCCGCGATCCGGCCTGGTTCCGCGATCCCGCCGACGGTGCGGAATACCTCGCCTTCACCGCCTCGCTGGCGGACACTGACGATCCCTTCAACGGAGCCTTCGGCATCGCCCGCCTGACCGCGTCGGGCTGGGTGCTGCAACCGCCGTGCTTTACCGCGGCCGGGGTCAACAACGAGCTGGAGCGCGCCCATCTGGTGCATCACGGCGGGCATTACTACGCCTTCTGGTCGACCCAGACCGCGACCTTCGCGCCCGGACTGCGCCACGCACCGGGGGGGCTTTACGGCATGGTGGCAGACAGCATGGCGGGGCCGTGGGAGCCGCTGAACGGCACCGGGCTCGTCCTTGCCAATCCGGCTGACCGTCCGCAGCAGACCTATAGCTGGTTTGTCGACGCCGCGCTGACCGTGTGCAGCTTTGTCGATGTGCTGCCTGATGGCAGTTTCGGCGGGGTGCCGGCCCCGCTGATGCAGCTGGAGCTTGATGGCGCGCGGGCCAGCCTGCGCAGCCTGCACGCCGAAAGCGCGGCCTGATGCTGCTGGGCGGGATCGAGGCGGGGGGGACCAAATTCGTCCTGGCCGTGGGGAACGCGCCCGGTGCGATCACCGCCCGCCACACCATCCCCACCCGCGATCCGCACACCACACTGGGCGAAGCGGCAGACTGGTTCGCTGCGCAAGGGGCCATCGGCGCGCTGGGCATCGGCAGCTTCGGCCCGGTGGAGCTTGACCGCGCATCCCCGCGCTGGGGCTTCATCACCAACACCCCCAAACCCGGCTGGGCCGATTGCGACATCGCAGGCTATTTTGCCCGCAGGTTCGGCGCGCCGGTGGGGTTCGATACCGATGTCAACGCCGCGGCCCTCGCCGAATATGCCGCAGCAGGGGGCGCGTGCCGCTCGCTCGCCTATCTCACGATCGGCACCGGGATCGGCGGCGGCATGGTGCTGGATGGCCAGCCGGTGCACGGCGCGGCCCATCCGGAAATGGGCCATATCTACCCGCGCCGCCATCCGCTTGACACTGACTTTGCCGGCATCTGCCCCGCCCACGGCGATTGCCTTGAAGGGCTTGCCTGCGGGCCTGCGATCATCGCCCGCTGGGGCATGTCGCTGTCGCAGCTGCCCGCCGATCACCCCGGCCACACCATCATCGCCGATTACATCGCGCAGGCCTGCCACATGCTGTTCGCTTCGCTGGCGGTGGAGCAGATCGTGATCGGCGGCGGGGTCGCCAACACGCCGGGTCTGGCCGAAAAGGTGCAGAACCGCGCGCGCGCGCTCGACAATGGCTACCTGCCCGGCGGCAAGCGCCACGCCATCATCCGCCCGCGCTGCGGCGGGGATGCGGGGATCACCGGCGCGCTGATGCTGGCCGAAAGGGCAGCCGGGGCTTGAGCCGCCTGCCGCTTCCCGCGATAAGGTTGCGGGGAGAAGGAGGAGGGTCGCCGATGTTCCGTGTGCTTGCCGCGCTGCTGGCGCTGCTGGGTCTGTCCGCCCCGCTGTCGGCCGCCGATAGCGGACGCCTGATCGAATATGAACGCATTGCCGCCGCAGGCCTGCCCGACCAGCGCCTGACGATCTGGCTGCCCCCCGGCTATGACGGCTCCGCGCAGCGCTATCCGGTGCTCTACATGCATGACGGGCACAATCTGTTCGAGCTGAAGAACAGCAATTTCAACAAGATCTGGGCCGCCGACAAGGCAATGCTGGCGGCGATGGAGACCGGCAGGGTGGAGCCGCATATCATCATCGGCATCTGGGCGCCGGGGCCGGACCGCTATCGCCAATACCTGCCCCGCAGCGCCTATGACGCGGCGGGCGGCGGGCTGCGGGCGCAGATGGATGCCATGGCGAATGGCGGCGCGGTGGTATCCGACCGCTATCTCGCATGGATCACCGGCCCGCTGAAATCATGGGTGGATGCGAGCTTCCGCACCCGTCCGGGGCGCGACGATACCGCGATTGTCGGGTCGAGCATGGGCGGGTTGATGAGCTGCTATGCCTTCCTCGAAGCGCCGCAGGTGTTCGGGCGGACGGGCTGCGTCTCGTCGCACTGGCCCGCGGTCGATCCGCGGGTGGTCGAAGGCGAGAGCGCGGCGGTCAAGGCGCTGTGGGACGGGTGGTTTGCTGCAAGGCTGGGTGCGCCCGATGGCCGCCGCGTGTGGCTGGACCACGGCACCGCAACGCTCGACCAGTATTACGCGCCCTATCAGCAGGTGGTCGATGCGCGGTTTGCCGCCGCCGGCTGGCAGAAGGGCCGTGACTGGGAAAGCCGCGTCTATGACGGCGCCGAGCACGAGGAAAACGCCTGGGCAGCAAGGTTGCCCGAGATTTTCGGGTGGCTGCTGGCGAAGGATTGAGTTCATCGTCACCCCAGCGAAAGCTGGGGTCCAGGGCTTCGAAGTGCATCGCTTGCCGCCCTAGGTCCCAGCTTTCGCTGGGATGACAGCGGGCTATTTACGCAAACCGAAAGCCTCTCTCGCCAGCTTCTCCACCACGGCCTTGTCCGGCGCGCCCTTGGGCGAGACCCAGCTGCCGCCGACGCACAGCACCGGATCGAACGCCAGCCATTCGGGCGCGTTTTCCAGACTGATGCCGCCTGTGGGGCAGAAACGCACGTTGCCGAAGGGTGCGGCGAGCGCCTTCAGCGCGGGCAGGCCGCCTGCTGCCATGGCGGGGAAGAACTTGAAGCGATCAAGGCCAAGGTCCAGCCCGCGCATGATGTCGCCCGCATTGGCGATGCCCGGCAGGAACGGCACCCCCGCCGCCACGGCCGCACGCCCGAGATTTTCGGTGAGGCCGGGGGAGACGATGAACTCGCTCCCCGCTGCCAGCGCCGCGTCCAGATCGCGGGGGTTGGTGACAGTGCCCGCGCCGACAATCGCGCCTTCGACCTGCTTCATCGCACGGATCGCATCCAGCGCGGCGGGGGTGCGCAGGGTGACTTCGAGCACCCGCAGCCCCCCTGCCACCAGCGCCTCGGCGAGCGGGACAGCGTGGGCGACATCCTCGATCACGATCACCGGAATGACCGGCGCGGTGCGCATGATGGCGTCGATATTCATTGTCACAACCCTCCGGTGGCCAGCATGGCGCTTGCGCCCTGTTCCGCCCCATCGGCGAAACGGCGCATCATGGCAAAGATTTCGCGGCCCGTGCCGCTGTCCGGCAGCGGATCGGGGGCAGGGGTGCGGGAGTCAAGATCGGCGTCGGTGAACAGCGTGCCGGTTTTGGCGCACAGGCGCACCATGTCACCATCGCGCAGGCGCGCCAGCGGGCCGCCACCGAGCGCTTCGGGCGTGCAGTGGATCGCGGCGGGCACCTTGCCGCTCGCGCCCGACATGCGGCCATCAGTGACCAGCGCGACCTTGTGGCCGCGATCCTGCAACACGCCCAGGGCCGGGGTCAGCTTGTGGAGTTCGGGCATCCCGTTGGCGCGCGGGCCCTGGAAACGCACGACCACCACCACATCGCGATCAAGCTCGCCCGCCTTGAAGGCGGCGTTGACGCTGGCCTGATCCTCGAACACGCGGGCCGGCGCTTCAATCGTCCAGCGGCTTTCATCGACCGCCGAGGTCTTGAAGCAGGCGCGGCCGAGATTGCCCGCGACCAGCCGCATCCCGCCATCGGGCTTGAACGGATTGGTGACCGGGCGGAGCATGGTGTCGTCCATGCTGGGGCCAACCTCGCGCCACACCAGTTGTTCGCCATCGAGGCCGGGTTCGCGGGCGTAGTCGCTGAAGTCGCCGCGCCCGACGGTCAGGATGTCGGCGTGGGCGAGGCCAGCGGCAAGCAGCTCGCCGATCACGTAACCCATGCCGCCCGCGGCGTGGAACTGGTTCACATCGCCCGATCCGTTGGGATAGACTTGCGCGATCAGCGGCACCGCGCCCGACAGCTCCGACAGATCGTCCCAGTCGAAGATCACGCCCGCCGCGCGCGCCATGGCGGGCAGGTGGATCGCGTGGTTGGTCGATCCGCCGGTTGCCAGCAGGCCGACGGCGGCGTTGATGATCGCCTTTTCGTCAACACAAAGCCCCAGCGGGCGGTAATCATCGCCCTTGCGGCCCAGTGCGGCAACGCGGTGCACCGCCTCGCGGTCCAGGGCCTGCCGCAGCTGCGTGCCGGGCTGGATGAAGGCGCTGCCGGGAATGTGCAGCCCCATCATCTCCATCATCATCTGGTTGGAATTGGCCGTGCCGAAGAAGGTGCAGGTGCCGGGCGAGTGGTAGGACGCCATCTCGCTCGCCAGCAATTCGGCGCGGGTCGCCTTGCCTTCGGCGTAAAGCTGGCGGACGCGCTGCTTTTCCTTGTTGGGAATGCCGGTGGGCATCGGGCCTGATGGCACGAAGATCGCAGGCAGGTGGCCGAAGCGCAGCGCCCCCATCAGCAGGCCCGGCACGATCTTGTCGCAGATGCCGAGCATCAGCGCGCCGTCATACATCGCGTGGGACAGCGCCACGGCGGCCGACAGCGCGATCACATCGCGGCTGAACAGCGACAGCTCCATCCCCGTTTCGCCCTGTGTCACCCCGTCGCACATCGCGGGCGTGGCGCCGGCCACCTGCGCGGTGGCACCGATCTCGCGGGCGTAGATCTTGAGGCGGTCGGGATAGCGGCCATAGGGCTGATGGGCCGAAAGCATGTCGTTGTAGCTGGTGACAATGCCGATGTTCGCGCCTCTGCCCGCCACCAGCGCGGCCTGATCCTCCAGCGCGCCGGCATAGGCGTGGGCGAGGTTCGAGCACGATACCGCGCTGCGCTCGCCCATGGTGTCGCCTTCGCGGCGGATCAGATCGAGATAGGCGCTGCGGCTGGGGCGCGAGCGTTCGATCACCCGCTGCGTCACCTTGTGCAGGGTGTCATTCATGCCAGGTTACTCCGTCGCGTTCCGCCAGCGCGATGGCCGCGCTCGGCCCCCAGCTGCCGGCGGTATAGGTCTTGGGGGTCAGCCCCTCCGTCTCCCACTGGCCACGGATCGCGTCGATCCATTCCCACTGCGCTTCCACCTCGTCGCGCCGCACGAACAGCGTCTGGTCGCCTTCGACCAGATCGAGCAGCAGGCGTTCATAGGCGATGCGCCGCACCGCGCCGGTGAAGGCATCGGGCATGGCAATGTTGAGCGGGACCTGACGCAGGCGGATGCCCTCACGGTCCAGCCCCGGCACCTTGGCCATCAGCGAGAGGGTGATGTTCTCTTCCGGCTGGATGCCGATCACCAGCCGGTTGGGCTGCATCGTCGCGCCCTTTCCGGCGAAGATCGAGTGCGGCACGCAGCGGAACTGGATCACGATTTCGGTGACGCGCTTTGGCATGCGCTTGCCGGTTCTGAGGTAGAAGGGCACGCCCTTCCAGCGCCAGTTATCGACATGGGCCTTGATCGCGACGAAGGTTTCGGTGCCGCTTTCCTTGCCCAGCTCCTCGTCATAGCCGGGCACCGCCGCGCCATTGATGGCCCCGGCGCGGTATTGGCCGGTGACAGTCTCGCCCGCATCGACACCGCGCAGCGCGCGCAGCACCTTGACCTTTTCATCGCGCACCGCGGTTGCATCGAAATGCGCAGGCGGCTCCATCGCCACCAGCGCCAGCAGCTGGAGCATGTGGTTCTGCACCATGTCGCGGATCGCGCCGGCATCGTCGTAGAAGGCGACCCGCCCTTCGAGGCCGACGGTCTCCGCCACGGTGATCTGCACATGGTCGATATGCGCCGCGTTCCACAGCGGTTCGAACATGATGTTGGCAAAGCGCAGCGCCAGCAGGTTCTGCACCGTCTCCTTGCCGAGATAGTGGTCGATCCGGAAAATGCGGCTCTCGGGAAAAGCGCCCGCCACCGCATCATTGATCTCGCGGCTGGAGGCGAGATCGGTGCCCAACGGCTTTTCAAGGCACATGCGGACATTGTCGCCTGTCAGCCCGGCCGATTGCAGCCCCTTGATGGTGGGTTCGAACAGGCTCGGCGCGGTCGAGAGGAAGATCGCGAGGCCGTGCTTCGGCGTGCCGACCTTTGCGGCGAGATCGGCATAGCCTTCGAGCGTGGTGGCATCGAGGGTCTGGTAGCTCAGCCGGTTGAGGAAATCCGCCATCCGCCCGCGCCGGTCGGCGGGCAGATACTTCTCCAGCGCGGCGCGGGCGAAGTTGCGGTATTCGCTGTCGGTCATCGCGCTGCGGGCGGTGCCGATGATCTTGAGGCCGCTTGCCAGCAAGCCATCGGCATCGAGCGCGAACAGGCTCGGCAGCAGCATGCGCTGGGCAAGGTCGCCGGTGGCTCCGAACAGCAGCAGGCGGTCAGCAGTGAAGCTCATGCAGGAATGGCCCTTTTGTGGCGTGCGCTCTACCTAGTCGCGCACGCCCCCGCCTGCCACCCCGGCGCATACTTATTCAAGCGGGATCGCGCTCTCGCGCGATGCAGACCACCCGCCCGCCTCCCCACCCGGCCACCATAGTCTGATGGTATCATTGGTGGCCGGGTGGGGAGGCGGGGCGGCCAGAGATCGGGAGCGTCTGCGCCACCGAAGGTGGCTGCAAAATCACGCAGGCTTTCTGGCGAACACCCCGAACCCTGCGATAATCGCATAGCACGCGGCAGGCAGCACCAGCGCGAAGGCGAGGCTCGTCGCATCGGCCAGCGCGCCATACATCGGCGGGATGATTGCGCCGCCGCAGATCGCCACGTTGATGATCCCCGATCCGTCCGCCGCACGCGGCCCCAGCTTCTCGCAGGCGAGGCTGAAGATGGTGGGGAACATGATCGCGTTCATCAGGCCGACCGCAAGCAGGGTGTAGCCCGCCACCACGCCGGTGGTGTTGGCCGAAATGGCAATCAGCGTGATCGCGCCCGCCGCCACGGTCATCAGCGTCAGACCGGGGCTGACGACGCGCAGCACAGCCGAGCCGATAAACCGCCCCACCAGCGCGCCGCCCCAGTAGAGCGAGATCAGCTTGCCCGCATCCTGTTCGGCAATGTTCAGCACATGGGCCTGCATCAGGTAATTGACGATGAAGGTGCCAATCGCGACTTCCGCACCGACATAGAGGAAGATGCACGCCGCGCCGTAACCGAAGCGCGGGCGCTTCAGCAGGGCAAGCCCGTCGGCAAGGCTGGTCTGTTCGTGCTTTTCGCCCTTGAGCCGGTTGCGGAACAACCACACCACGCCCGCGACCACGGCCAGCGCGGCGGCTAGGCCGAGGTAGCCGTTGACGATCGCCTGGCTTTCGGCGGTGCGATAGGCAGCCAGCTCCGCGCCGGACAATTCGGCGGCGGTCACACTGGCAAGGCTGCCGAGGATCAGGATCGCGCCGAAATAGGGGAAGATCGTCGTCCCCAGCGAATTGAACGCCTGCGCGAAGGTCAGTCGGCTGTGGGTGGTGCGTTCCGGCCCCAGCAGGCTGATCAGCGGATTGGCGACGATCTGCACCAGCACCACGCCGGTGGCGAGGATGAAATAGGCGAACAGGAACATCGGGAAAGCCGCCGTCTGGCTGGCCGGGATGAACAACAGGCACCCCGCCATCATCGTTGTCAGACCGGCCACGGCCCCGCGCATGTAGCCCAGCTTCTTGACCAGCATCGCGCCCGGAATGCCGACCACGGCATAGGCGATGAAGAACCAGAACTGCACCAGACTGGCTTCGAAAAAGCTGAGCGTGAACAGCTCCTTGAGCTTGGGAATGATGACATCGTTCAGCGACGTGATCCCGCCGAAGATGAAGAACAGCGCGAAAACGAAATAGTTGAGCCCCGGTGCATCAACCTGCGGCTTGTCGCCTGCTGCGTGCCCGAAATCCCCCGCCGCGCTGCCGCCCGGTGCCATAGCCATTGCCGTTCTCTCCCTCTCCGGCGTTTTTGCTAACGTTCACAATCCGCCGCCTCTCCCTGATTTGCAAGAGGCTTGCGCACAAATCCACTGCGAATAGCAATGCAGCATCAGCTTGCGCCCTGATGCTCTCCCGCCCTAGAAGCAGATCACCATGAACGGGGGACCCAAAAGACGGCCGACATCCTTCGATGTGGCGGAACGGGCGGGCGTCAGCCAGCCGACCGTCAGCCGTGCGCTGTCCGGTTCCCCGGCGATTGCCGAGGCGACCCGCCGCAAGGTGATCGAGGCGGCCGAGGCGCTGGGCTATTTCGTCGATGAACGCGCCGCCCGCCTGCGCCGGGGTTCCACCGGCACGCTCGCCGTGGTGGTCATCTGCCGCGAAGGCGACAGCGCGGCCAGCATCAATCCCTTTGCCTATGCGCTGCTCGGCTCGGTCTGTGTGGCGGCGTCGGAACGCGGGTTCGAAACGCTGGTCAGTTTTCAGGCGCGTCCCGAAGCCTTCTTCGGCCATTATCAGGAACAGGGCCGCGCCGATGGTCTGGTGGTGATCGGCACCACCACCAACACCCATGCGTGGGAATATTTCCGCGGGCTGGAAAGCGAAGGGCGCAAGGTCGCCTATTGGGGATCGCCGTTCGACGATCTCGACTGGGTGCGGTCAGACAACCGCGCTGCCGGAAGGCTCGCGGTCGAACATCTGCTGGCTGCCGGATACCGCCGCCCGTGCTTCCTGGGTGCACTGGGTACGCCGCAGGTGCAGTTCACCGAACGCTATGAAGGCTATGCCGAAGCGATGCGCGCTGCCGGGCTGGAGCCGTGCCTTGCCCCCACCGTCAACGCCGAAACCCGCGAGGAGGAGGGCCGCCGCGCCGCGCGCCGGTTGATCGAGCGCGGGGAGGATGTCGATGCGGTGTTCGCCGCCTGCGATGCGATGGCACTGGGCGCGATGGAGGCTTTTGCCTCGGCCGACCTTGCCGTGCCGCACGACATGGGCGTGATGGGGTTCGACGATCTGCTCGCGGGCCGTTTCAGCCGCCCGGCCCTGACCACGATTGCCCCCGATCCGGCAGAAGCAGGCGCCGCGCTGGTCGAAGCGGTGCTGGACGAAGGCGGCTCCAAGGCGCGCAGTCGGGTGCCGGTGAGCCTGATCGCAAGAGGCAGCACGGCGCGGGTCTGACAGGAGCGGCTAGACCCCTTCTAGGTCCGTCTAGACCCCCTCTAGACCCCTTTTAGGCCTGTTTTCCGTGCTGTTTCCGCAATGTTTCACGTGAAACATTGCTCCCTTCCAGCGCGCTAAGATGCTCACGCATCACGCGCTGGAAATGCTCAGGCGCCGCACGGGCTTAACCGGAAGGCGATGAGTCAATCTCATCGCCTTCCGGTGTTATCCATGCGCCCCGAATTCGTTGGCGATGGCGGTGGTGATCCTGAGCGACAGGGCGTGGGCGCGGGCGATCGGGGTGATGCAATCGCGCTCAATCGCGCCGTAACCTTCCTCGCCGCCATCGGGGTAATCGGAGGGTTCATCTAGCGGGAAATCGCGCGGCCCCGGCACCCGCACCGGGAAGGCGCGGCGCAGCTGGGCGAGGGCTTCGTCCACCCGCAAGGTCATCACCATGTCGATCACGTCGCGGCGGCTGATGTCGTTGGCGCGGCTGAAGGCGGGGACCGAGACAGCCTTGAGGAACATGTGCTGGAGCAGCGCCAGCCGCAGCGCCTGCAACACGCCAATGCGGCGGCGCACATGCTCGCGTGAAGGATCGGGCGCTTCGTCGGGGATGAGGTCGGTCAGGCGGTGCAGCTTGAGCGCGTCGATCCTGAGGCGCGAGGCGAGGCGGCGGAACACGCCGGTGCGGTCATCGCCGACGAGATACTCCGCCAGCGCGGCGCAGGCCCCCGCCAGGTGATCCTCGGTCCCGCGATAGGTGCGGCTCGCCCAGTAGGCGGAATTGAACAGCTCGCCATAGGCCGCCACGGTCTTGATGCTGGCGAGCGCATTGGCAGCGCGCACCAGCCGCAGGATCTGCCGCCCCCGCGGACTGTCGGTCAGCAGCGCAGCGATTTCCTCGCGGTTTGTATCCGCCGCGCTGCCGATCCCGGCGATGACGTTGACGGGGTAGCCCAGCTGCTGGAGGATCGCGTTGTGCGGAATGGCGCGGATCTGCCTCAGGCTCATCTCGCGGTCGGCGTTGATGTCGCTCTGGCGGCGCGACACGCGGCTGCCGGTGGGGTTGAGCAGGCCGAGGCCGAAGGCCGTCACCGCCCGCGCATAGGTGCGGCTGGCGAGGTGATCGCCCTGATGTTCTTTGATGGCGCGATAGAAATCGAGGCTGATGTCGGTGCGGTGGTAGAAGGCATCGGCGGGCGCGGCGAGGTCTGTCTCGGCCGGACGCAGTTCGGCGATGCGGGTAAGCGTCGCCAGTGCCAGTTCGGGGGTGGCGAAGAACAGGTAACCGTCGCCGCCCTGAAAGCTGACCTCGGGCTCCAGCCGGATGCCGGCGCGGGCAAACCTGCGCCGTGCCCAGGGGGAAAGCGGCCATTCGAGCCGGTCGCGGAAGCTTGCAGGGTGCGCGCCGCGGCCCATGCTTTCGCCGTGGGTGTTGAACACCAGCGCGGCCACATCGCCAAGCCCGTTGGCGGCCATCGCCTCGGCAAGGCGGCCTTGCAGGCGTTCAATCGCGAGGCTCGCCGGGATCTGCCCGACAAACCGCCCGGCGTCCGAAAAGCCGGTCTGCACCGCCACCCGGCCCCGCGCCCGCGCATAGGCACGGTAGGCAGGCTCTGCCAGCAGCGCATCGAGGAACCTGCCGCCGTGTTCCAGTGCGGTCTCGGTCTCGAACAGGGGCGAGACATCGACCTTGTCCTCCACCCCGAACAGCTTGGCGAAATAGAGCGCGGCGAGCACCGTGGCGGGCTGTTCGCATTCAGCCACCAGCATCCGCACCGGGGCATCCGCATCGATGTGCTTGAGGATCTGCGCCATCGCGATGAACTGGCGGATCGCGGTCGAGCTTTCGGTGGCGAGCGCGGCGAAATTGGTGCGCAGCGGGCGGGCCTCGTCGACCATGGTGCGCAAGGTGGCGATGGCGCCCTTGCTGGCGAGGTCGATGGCGGCATCATCGGCGAGGCGGCGGCGGATGGCGTTGTGCAGCTGCTTGGCGTTCACGCGGAAATGGATCCAGCCCATTCCCAGCCCGTCGGCCCGCATCGCAGCGGCCAGCGTCAGCAGCGCGACGGCGCGTTCGGGCGCAGCGGTTTCGGCCTCGGCTTCGAGGCCGGCGATCACCGGCGCGAGGCTGAGCAGGTTGTCGGGGCTGTGCGTGGTCAGCCGGTTGGCGGCATCGGCCAGCGCCCTCCCGCCCGAAAGATCGCCCGCGAAATCGGCAGCGCGCGCGGCGGCAAAGGCGGTTGCGGGGCGCAGCGTGCCGAGCAGCGGGTGGGCGAGATCGATCGCTTCGAGCGCGGCGGTATAGCGCGCCAGCCGCTCCGCCTTTTCGGCGAGGCGGAAGGCGATCGAGGTGTGCCAGCCGATATCGGTGCGCCCGTCCATGTCGTATCCGACCCAGCTGGCGAAACGGAACGGCAGGAGGCGCAAGGCACGCCAGTGATCTGGCCAGCGGGTGCGGGCTTCTTCGAGCAGGCGGGCGACGATCACGTCGCGGGCGTCCTGCGCACGGGCCATGGCGGCCATCGCGGCGCGGTGTTCGTGATCGAGTGTTACGGCAGCGCGCTCTGCCGTCACGGCGCAGGCGGCATCGCCGATCGCATCGGGCGATGATGCCGCCGCCGCCACCGCTTCGGCCTGCGCGGGGGCGAGCAGGAAGGTCGGGTGGGCGGTGAACACCGCGTGCAGTTGCGGGCGTTCCCAGCGAGTGCGGAAGGCTTCGAAATCCTCCTCCTCTGCCACCAGCGGAGCGGGCGCGGCCGGGGGGCTGAGCAGGCTGCGCAGGCGCTGTGCCCGTGCTTTCAGCCCGTCGCACTCCAGCTCGGCCACCAGCGCGGTGACATCATCCAGCGTCAGTTCGCCCGCCTCGATCGCCCGCGACAGATCGAGCGAAAGCTGGAACACCGGATTGAACAGCGGGGTTTCCCGCGTGCGCTGGTGCAATTCGCCGAGGCGCGCTTCGAGAGCGGCGATGCTCCTCACGCCGCGCCTCCGTGTTCCGAGGCAAAGGCCGCTGCCGCGCCGAACAGGCCGGGCTGGGGGTGGACGATCAGCTTGACCGGGATGCTCGCCATCAGGCTTTCGAACCGGCCCTTGGCGCGGAAGCGCGCGGCAAAGCCCGATGCCAGCAGCGTATCGCGGATGCGGTAGCCGAGCCCGCCGGCGATCACCACGCCTGCAAACCCGCCCTGTGCCAGCGCCAGATCCCCCGCGACCGAGCCGAGCGAAAGGCAGAACCGGTCCACCGCGGCGGCGGCCAGACTGCCTTCGCCGCTGGTGCCGAGGCTCCAGATTTCGATGGCGTCACGTTCCGGCACCGAACGCCCTTCGAGTGCGGCGAGCGCGTGATAGATGTCGACAATGCCGGGGCCTGCCACCACCCGTTCCACCGACACGCGGTTGTGGCGGCTGCGCAGTCGGGCGAGGATCGCGTCCTCGATCGAATCGAGCGGGGCAAAGTCGATATGCCCGCCCTCGGTCGCCTGCACGCGGTAACCGGCGGCGCAGCGATAGAGGTGCGCCACGCCAAGCCCGGTGCCGGGGCCGATCACGCTGATCGTGCCTTCGCTGCCCAGCGGCTCGTCCGGCCCGGCAAGGTGCAGGAACTGGCTGTCATCCGCCCGCGCCACGGCATGGGCGACAGCGGCGAAATCATTGACGAGGGTGAAGCGTTCCACCTCCAGCTTCTCGTTGATCAGCGCCGGGCGGATGATCCACGGGTTGTTGGTGAAACGGATGACCGGATTGGGGTTGCCGGGGCTGCCCACCGGCCCTGCAATCGCCATGCTGACCGCCGCAGGCAGCGTGCCGCCCTTGCGCGCACGAAAGGCTTCCCACGCGGTCTGGAAGCTGGCGTGATCGGCGGTGTGGAGCGTTTCGGGCTCGTCGAGGCTGATCGCCCCGTCTGCGCCGATGCTGGCAATCGCGAAGCGGGCATGGGTCCCGCCGATATCGACCACCACCACATCCTGCATTGCACTCTCCCCGATGACACCTCTGACGGGGCAAGCATTAGCAGGCGGCGCGCGGGAATCCCACGCGCCGCATACTTATTCAGATTTTACTCGGCGCTGACGCCCATTTCCCTGAGCAGGCGATCCGCGCCGTCGACCTTTTCCATGGTCCACAGCATGAAGCGGCTGTCGACGTGGATGGTGCGGTTGATCTTGGGATCATACATCCAGTCGCTGACCACGCCTTCGATCGTGCCGTCGAAGGCCAGCCCCACGAACTCGCCGCGCGCATTGAGCGTCGAGGAGCCGGAGTTGCCGTTGGTGATGTCCACGGTCGAAAGGTAATCGACCGGCAGCGTGCCGAGTTCGGGTGCGGCATAGCGCCCGTAATCCTTCGCCTTGATCAGTTCGATCATCTTGTCCGGCGCATCGAACTCGCCGCGGCCGGTGTGCTTGGCGACGATCCCTTCGGCGGTGGTGAAGGGCGTCCAGATCTGCCCGTCAACCGCCTTGCCCGTCACCTTGCCATAGGTGAAGCGCAGCGAGCCGTTGGCATCGGGATACATCGCCTTGCCCTGAGAGGCGGCATAGGCAAGGCGCGCTTCCATCACCTTGGAACGGGCTTTCTGGACAATGCCCGAACGCTCCTTTTCCTTCGCCTCGTCCGCCATGGCCTCGTCATAGGTGGCCACTGCGAGCTGGATGAAGGGATCGCTCGATGCCTTGAAGTCGGCCGGGGTCTTGCCCATCCACTCCATCCGCTTGGCGGTGTTGCCGAGTTCGGTCGCGGCATACATCGCTGCCAGATCGCGGCCTTCCATGAAGGCATCGAAGCTGGCGCTGCGGGCGTCGGCGGGCAGGGTGCGGTATTCGGCGATGCCGTCTTCCCACAGGGCCTTGTCGATTTCGGCGACAAAGCGCCGCTCGATGCGCTGCATGCCCTGCGTCATGAAGGCGCGGTCGCGTTCCTGATAGCCGGGTTCGCGGTCCTTTGCGGGCTTGGCCTGTTCGTTGGCCCAGCGGTAAAGCTGGCGGGCGGCACCGTAGAGCTGCCCGCGGCCCAGCATCCCGCGCTTGGCATCGGCCAGCGCCTCGGCGTTGCTTTCGGCCACCAGCCGGTCATATTCGGCCAGCGCCGCACCATATTGCGCCTGACGCTTGGGATCGGCCGCGATCCATGCGCGGAAGCCGGCTTCCTCGGCCTGCTTCTTTTCCACCAGCGAGATGGCATCGGCCCCGGCCATCTGTCCGGCGATCTTCTTTTCGTAATTCTCCACGCCCTGAAGCGTTGCGGCATAGGCGATCACGGCGGCCTGATTGCCCGCGGTCTGGGCTTCGATCAGGTCGCCATATTCGGCCAGCATGCGCTGCTGGTAGGGGTAGAGCTCTTCGTAATAGAAACGCGCTTCCTCGGCGGTGCGCAGGCGTTCGGTGGTGCCGGGGAAACCGGCGACCATGATGAAATCGCCGTCCTTCACGCCGGTCTTGGCGATCGGCAGGAAGGCCTTGGGCTTGAACGGCACGTTGTCCTTGCTGAAGGGCGCCGAAGAGCCGTCGGGGGCCACGTAAGCACGGTAGAAGGCGAAATCGCCGGTGTGGCGCGGCCAAATCCAGTTATCCTTCTCGCCGCCGAAATTGCCCACGCCCGCGGCCGGGGCATAGGCGAGGCGCACGTCCTTGATCTCCAGCTGCTGTTGCAACCAGTACTGCGCGCCGCCGAAATAGGCACGCACATCGCAGCGGCGGTTGGCCTGCTTCTCGCACGCCTCGATCAGCGCCTGGCGGTTGGCCTGCAACCGGTCATACCGGGCGCGGCCTTCGAGCTTTTCGGTGCCCTTGAGCATCGCGGCGGACACATCGCGCAGGTCCTCGATCACGTAGATGCGGCTGCCGGGGGCGGCGGGGAGTTCATCGGCCAGCGTCTTGGCGAGGAAGCCGTCGGTGAGGTAATCGGCCTCGGGCGAGGAATTGTATTGCAGCGAGCCGACCACGCAGTGGTGGTTGGTGGCAACCAGACCTTCGGGCGACAGGAACGCTGCCGAACAGCCGCCGAGCGAGGCGATGGCAGTCAGCGGCGGGCGGTTCAGATCGCCCAGCGTGGCCGGATCGAGTTCGAGCCCTGCGGCCTTGAGCTGTTCGGCCAGAGCGCCGGTCTGGCTCGGCAGCCACATGCCTTCATCGGCCTGCACTGCGGCAGGTGCGGCAACCATCAGGGCACTGGCCCCGGCGAGCAGGAACTTCTTCATTGGCGGCAACCTCATGCAAAAGACCGGCGGCCCGGGATCGGGCGGCGGTCATGTCCGTACCGCGCCCGCGCGGGCGCATGGCGCGGCGTTTAAGACAGTTGGACGACCGGCGAAAGGGCCGAATCCGGCCCATCGACGAACGACCGACTGGCAGGGTTGAGCACCATCAGCAGCCTGATTCCCTCGCTTGCGGCAATCGGCGGGGAACGGTGGATGGCAGGCCGCGCAGTCGCGAGCTTGCCCTTGAACAGTCCGACATCGAAGGCCGAGAGGCGGTTGATCCGGCGCGGTTCCTGCCCGGCGGCGACCCGTGCGGCATCGGCATCGTCGAGCCAGTCGGTGCCTTCGCCGGCATAGGTGGTGATCAGGCGGGCGGTGACGTAATCGGCGTGGAACTTGCGGCAGGAATCGGTGCGCACCACCTCCAGCCGCAGCTCGAACCGGGCGAGATCCATCGCCTCGCAGAACAGGCGCGCAAGGATCGCGGCATCGGCGATCAGGGTCTCGTGCAGCCCCGTCCCGGCAAAGCCGTTGTCCCGAAGGGCGCGCCGCAGCGTCGCGGGCAGATCGTCCAGCCCGCTTTCGAACCGCAGGTCCTGCGGATCGCCTTCGGTCAGCGGAGTGAAATCGGCAAAGGGTGCGCGCTGCCAGATCGCGAGATTGCATGCCTCGTCGCGGATTGCGGCCAGCACGGCGGGCGTCGCGGCGCAGCGGGCGGAGCGGGTCAACAGGTCGGTCATCGGAAGCATCGGCCTCGGAAATGTGTAACGTTGTAACATACCGATATGCCGATGTGCGGGGTTGTGCAAGGCAGGGGGCGCAAAAGCATCTTGCGAATGATTATCAGTTCGGCCATTGCGTCGGCCTGATCGCTTCACCCGCAAAGGATTCCGCCTCCCATGAACAGCACGCTCAAACTCTGGACCCAGCTTGGCCTCGGCACCGCGCTTGCGGGCGGGCTGCTTGCCGCTTGCGGCGGTGAGGCGGGGGGTGAGGGCGCGGCTGGCGGCGAAGCCGGCGGCGAAAGCGCGGCGGTTGCCGGTGAGGGCGAAGGCGGCGCCGGCGGCGAAGGGGCTGGCGGCGAGGCTGCCGGCGGCGAGGGCGAGGGCGGCGTTGCGGTCGCCGATGCAGCCACCGATCCGGTTGCCTATGGCATTGCCCTTGCCGTGACCGAGGCCCACGTCGTCGCCGCGCGCGATGCCTATGCGGCGGGCAAGAAGGACGCGGCTGCGGAAATGTTCGCGCACCCGGCGGCCGAAGTGCTGGTGGAGATGGACCCGGTGTTCGCCAAGCTGGGCGTGGCCGATTTCAAGCCGCTGCTGACCGAAGCCTCGGTCGCCGCATCCGAAGGCAAGAGCGTGGCGGACGTCGGCAAGGCCTATGACAAGATCATCGCTGCGCTGCGCGGTGCGGCGGGCAAGGCACCGGCGAGCGATGCATCAGAGGCCAAGGTCGCGATGGGCGTGATCGTCGACCAGATCGAGCGTGCCAGCGCGATGTATCGCATGATCGCGAAAGACGACCGCTACGAACCCTATCTCGACGGCTATGGCTTTGCCAGGGTGGCCGAGAGCGCCTTTGCGACCTCGGGCGCGGCGATCAAGGCGGAAAACCCCGCCGCCCATGCGCGGATCGTGGAAGCGCTCGGCGTGCTGAAGCAGGCCTACCCGGCCGCGACCCGCCCGGCCAAGCTGCCGGTTGAACCGGGTGCGCTGTCTGCGGCTTCGTCCAAGGTGATGCTGGCCGCGGCGGGCTGATCTCGCCAACCCCCACCCTGGCACGATCGGGCAGCTGATCCCGGTTGCCATTTGTGCAAACGCGACAAAGTGACCCGCAGGCGCGGGCAAAGCCGCCTGCGCGCTTGTGTTTGCGCGGTGCGGGAGTAGTCTTTGCGGCGACGAGGGGTCGCGGGCGCTGTTGCAGACAATGCAGCAGAGCCTTGGGGAAAGGCACATCGCGCCGCGCTGCCTGACATGGTGGTGCGGGCGTGGCAGCTTCGGGGGAAAGCCTTGCCGCACGTATTATCCAGCCTGCACGTGCTGCGCGGTGCCAAGCCGCGCCGGTTGATCTGCGCCGCGGCGCTGGCCGCAGCGCTGGCGGGCCATGCAGATGTTGCACAGGCGCAGCAGCTTGCCATCACCCCGCCCAACCGCAGCGATCTGATCCCGCCCGACCAGCGCCGCGATGATCGCGCCGTCACGCTGACGGTTGACGGCGATTTCGAACGCGCGCCATGCGCACTCGACCAGCCGCAGTTTGCCGATATCCGTTTCACCGTGAAGGGCGCGCAGTTTGCCGGGCTGGACCGGGTGCCGGGCCTGTCGCTCGATGCGGCATGGAGCGCCTATCAGGGCCGCGAACTGCCGGTTTCGGTGCTGTGCGACATACGCGCCGATGCCAACGCGATCCTGCGGCGGCAAGGCTATCTCGCTACGGTCGAAATCCCCGAACAGTCGCTGGCGGACGGCATTCCCGATTTCGCCGTGGTGTTCGGACGGCTCACCGCGGTGCGGGTGCGCGGCGAGGCGGGGCCTTCGGAACGGCTGGTGGAAGGCTATCTGCAGAAGCTGACGACGCAGGCGGTGTTCAACACCAACACGGCCGAACGTTACCTGCTGCTGGCCGATGACCTGCCGGGGCTGGATGTGCGCCTGTCGCTGCGCCCTGCCGCGGGTGGGGCGCCGGGCGATCTGGTCGGCGAGATTGCGGTGCTGCGCCAGAAAGGCATGATCGACCTCAACGTCCAGAACCTCGGATCGGAATCGATCGGGCGGTTCGGGGGCGTGCTGCGCGGCGAGATCTATGATCTCACCGGACTTGGCGACCGCACCTCGGTGGCCCTGTTCAGCACGCTCGATTTCGCCGAACAGCACACATTCCAGATCGGCCACGATTTCCGCGTTGGCAGCGAAGGGCTGCGGATCGGCGGGCAGTTTACCTACAGCACGGCGAACCCCTCGGTCGGGCTGGCGGGCTTCGATGTCGAGGCGGAGACGGTGTTTGCCGGGCTCAATGCCAGCTACCCGCTGGTGCGCAGCCGTGCGCACAGCCTGTTTGCCAGCGCGGGCTTCGATTATGTCGATCAGGATGTGACGATCAACACTGTCGGCCTGACCGAAGACCGCGTGCGCATGGTCTATGCGCGGCTGGCGGGCGAGCGGATCGACCGGCAATCGGTGTTGCGCGGCGGCGGCTATTCACCGTTCGAGCCGAAGGTCCGCCTGCGTTACGCGATCGAGGCGCGGCAGGGCCTGGATGTGTTCGGTGCCAGTCCCGATTGCCGGGCCAACCTGCTCGGCTGCGTGATCGGCGGGATCGCGCCGCCAAGCCGGATCGAGGCCGATCCCACCCCGCTGCTGGCGCGGATCGATGCCGGGATCGAATACCGCCCCGATCCGCTGCTGACCTTCGCGCTCGACACGCGGGCGCAGATCACCGGCGATGCCCTGCCCGCCTTCGAGGAACTGGCGGCGGGCAGTTTCTCGATCGGGCGCGGGTATGATCCGGGCGCGGTGCTGGGTGACAGCGGGATCATGGGCGCCTTCGAGATGCGTTACGGCTCGCTTACGCCGCCGGGCCTCTCCGGCGTGGCATGGCAGCCTTACCTGTTCACCGATGTCGCCGTGATGTGGAACGAGGACCCCAGCCGCAGGCCCGCCAATCCCGACCGGCTGTGGTCGGCAGGCGGCGGCCTGAGGATGGCGTGGGGGCCGGGGCTGCAAGGCGATTTCCTTGTCGCCGTGCCGCTCGAACGGCCCGATCTGGCCGCCACCAGAGGCGATGTGCGTTTCCTGTTCACGCTGACCGCCCGCCTGTTCCCGTGGAGATACTGACATGACCCACCCGCACCGGAACCGAGACGTCATGGGCAAGCGATCGCGGCTGATGGCCGGATGCGGCAGCGCGGCGATGGCTCTCGCGCTGATGCTCGCCCCAGAGCAGGCCAGCGCGCAAGGCATTCAGGCCAGCCCCGATGTGACGTTCGGTTCGGCCGAGGTGTTCAATGTCGATGCCACCACCACGCAGGTCGAGATTTTCTCGCCCACGGTGGTGATCGACTGGACGCCGCAGGTCGACAACAACGGCGATGCGCTGGATTTCCTGCGGACCGGCGCGACCGCGATCTTCCAGGCCGGACAGTTTCCCGATTTCGCGGTGCTCAACCGCATCCTGCCCACCGCCAATGGCAATATTGCGGTGATCGATGGCGCGGTGATCTCGCAGATTTTCGGCCCCGCCGGGCTTCCCGAAACGGGCGGTTTTGTCGCCTTCTATTCGCCCACCGGCATTCTGGTCGGCAGCAATGCCACCTTCGATGTCGGGCGGCTGCTGCTGACGACGCTCGACACCTCGCCCGACAACTTCGACAATTTTGCCAATGGGGGCTTCCTGACGCTGGCGGGGCAGCAGGGATCGACGGCCCGGATCAGCATCAGCCCCGGCGCGCAGATTTCTGCGCTGGCGGAAAATTCGTTCTTCGCGGTGGTTGCCGCCGATGTCGAGATGCGCGGGATTGCGCGGGTCAACGGCAGCCACGCCTATGTCGCGGGCGAGGTGGTGAACCTGCGCTTTTCGAACGGGCTGTTCGACATATCCGTGCCGGTCGGCACCGCGGCTGCGGGCGAGGTGGTGACGGTTGACGGCACGGTCGGCGGTCCTGCCAGCACCGGCGCGGGCGACAATCACATGATCTATGGCGTCGCGGTCGCGCAGAACGACCCGATTTCCATGCTGTTTCGCGGCAATCTCGGCTTCGATCCGGCGCAGGGCGCGGATGTGGTCAATGGCGAGATCATCCTGTCGGCCAATCACAACGTGTTCGGCCGCAGCGTCGATGGCAGTTCGATCGCTGACGGGATCAATGCCACCTTCGGGGCCAATTCCGCGCTTTCCGCGGTGCGCGCCGATATCTTCATTCAGGATTTCACCGCCACCAGCAGCCTGCTGGCGATCGGTTCGCACCGGGTGCAGGCCATCGCGGTCAACTCCGCCAGCACCGTGCGGGGCAATCTGCTGCTGGTCGGGCGTGAAAATGCCGAGGTGTTCGCGAGCGGCGGGCAGAATTTCAGCGTCACCGGCGACCTGTTGGTCGATGCGCGCGATTTCGGCGTGGTCAGTTCCAGCCTGCAAACGCTCGATGCGATCAATGCGCAGGGCGGCGTGGCGGTGGTGGATGCCTCGCAAGGCGCGGTGATCAGAGTGGGCGGCAACGCGCTGGTGACTGCCGATGCCTTCGGCGGGGCAGAGGATCTCAACCGCATTGCCGGCACGGCACGCGGCGGATCGGCGCTGATCGGCGCGCGCGGGGGGCAGGTCATCATCGATGGCGCGGCGACGGTGAGCGCCCGCGGGCTCGGCACGACCTTGCCCGATATCCAGACCGGGGCCGAGGCGCGCGGCGGGATCGCGGAGGTGTTTGCCACGCTGGGCGGCAGCGCCAGCATCGGGCAGAACCTGATCATCAGCGCCGATGCAATTGGCGCCAACGGATCGCTGTTCGGCCCCTCGACCGCGTCGGACGCTTTTGGCGGGCAGGCGCTGATCACGGTTTTCGGCGGCGGCGGCACAGTGAATGTCGGCGGGTTTGCGCAAGCCAGCGCCAATGCACGCGGCGGAACCGCCAATACCGCTGGCGCGGGATCGCTGGCCGATGCGGGGGAGGCGGTGGCCTCGATCACCGGGCCGGGCAACATCACCATCACCGGACAGCTCAGGCTCGATGCCGAAGCGAGCGGCGGCACCAATGCCGGGGGCACCGGCGGGCTGGCGCTGGGCGGGCGGGCTTCGGCCACCACCTTCAGCGGCGGGCGGATCGCGATCGGCGGGCGGTTCGATGCCGATACGCTGGCGCAGGGCGGCAACGGCCAGACCGGCGGCGATGCCTTTGGCGGGATCGCCGGGGCCAATGCCGTTATCGGCGAGATCACCATCGCCGGACGCGCCTTTGCCGGCAGCGAAGCGGTGGGCGGCAGCGCTACCTTTGGCAATGGCGGCAATGGCGGGCTTGGCCGGGGCGGCAATTCCTTCTTCCAGGCGGACGGCACGCTCACCGAAACAGCCCTGCTTACCATCGGCGGCGATGCGATTGCCTTTGCCCAAGGCGTGGGCGGGAATGGCGGCGCGGGTGACAGCCAGATCGCAGGCGGGCGCGGCGGAGACGGTTTTGGCGGGCAGTTCGCAGTGCCCAATCAGGCTGATCCGGCTTCCGGCAGCGGTGCCTTTATCCTTGCCGGCGGTGACAACGGCACGATCACTGTCAGCGGCGAGGCGGTGGCGGTGGCCAGCGCGGTGGGCGGGCGCGGGGGCATTGGCGGCAGCGGAACCGGCAGCGGCGATGGCGGCAATGCCACCGGCGGTCTGGCGCAGGTCGGCCTTGCGCTGCTCGGCCAGAACGGCTCGGTCGGGCTGGGGTCGGCGCAGTTTGGCGATGTGCTGGCGCAGAGCGACGCTTTCGCGGGCGATGCGGGCGATGCGCCCGATCCCGATCTGACCGGCAATGGCGGCAATGCCACCGGCGGCGTATCGGTGCTGACGGTTCGGGCCGGCGACGTCACGGCCGCCTCTGCCGAAATCATCGCCTTCGCGTTCGGCGGGCTGGGACGCAGCGGCGGCGCAGCGGTTGGCGGCACGGCCGCAGCCTTTGGCGGACAGGGCGGCACGCTGACGCTCGACACGATCGAACTGCGGGCCGACGGGTTCGGCGGATCGGGCATCGGCATCAGCGGCGGAACGGGGCGCGGCGGCGCGGTAGATTTCGATTTTCAGGGGCTGGATGTCACCGTCAATGGCGATGTGCGTGCCGAGGCGAGCGGTTTTGGCGGCGGCGCGGAAAATGGCAACGGGGGTGACGGCTTTGGCGGCATTGTCCGGCTTGGCGTGCTCGGGCCGGTTTCCGGCACCGGCACGATCGCCGGTAATGCCGCGGTCGTCGCCAACGGCTTCGGCGGGCCTGCCGATATCGCCACGTCCGGCTTTGGCGGAGACGGCGCGGGCGGCGAGGCTTCGGTCGAGGTGCAGGCGGGCGGGCTGGTGCAGGCCGGATCGTTGCAGGTCACGGCCAGCGCGCGCGGCGGTGTCGCGGAAACGCAAGCCTTTGTCGGCGGAGATGCCAGCGGCGGCAATGCGCGGATCTTTTCTGCGGGCACGGGCAGCCGCCTGATTGTCGAGCGCAACACGCCGACCGATTTTGCCGATGACATGAACCTCGGCGCGATCCTCGCCGCCAACGGCTTCGGCGGGGTTACCACGGGCGGCGCCGGCATTGGCGGCAACGGCTCTGGCGGCGGGATCACCTTGCTGGCGCAGGGCGGGGGCAGCATTGCCCTGCCGGTCGATCCGCTTGCCGATCCCAATGGCGTGGGCGAAATCCGCCTGCTGGCACGCGGCTTCGGCGGCGATTCCACCGTCGCGGGCGGTGCGGGCGGGTTCAGCCGCGGGGGGACCGGCACGATCGAGGTCGATGGCGATGGCTCGTCCATCATCATGGGCGCGGCGATCTTCTCGGTGTTTGCGCAGGGCGGATCGGGTGTGGTCTCGGCCAACAACACGGCTGGTGGCAATGCCATTGGCGGGGTGCGTCGCATCCGCGTGCTGAACGGCGGGGCGGCGACGCTTGAACTGATCGGCGGTGTTTCGGGCGCACAGGGCGGCAATGCCACCGGCGGCGCCGATGGCGGCGATGCCACGGCGGGCAGCAATGTGGTCGAACTGATCGACGGCACGCTCAATATCGTCGGGGTGCTGACCATCAACGACCAGTCTGCCGGCGGCAACGGCGCAGCGGGCGGCGATGTCTTCGGTGGCGGCGAGGGCAGCGGGTTGGCGTTCCTCGCGACCGATTCCACCGTCAACTTCATCCCTTCGGCGCAGGGCGAGACAGGGATTGCCATCGGCGGCACCTTTGCAGGCGGGGCAGGCACCGCGAGCGGCGGCAATGCCACGGCTGCGCGGGTTTCCTTCAGGCTCGACAATACCGATCTGTCGGGCGGTTTCCTGCGGATCGATCCGCTGGCACAGGGCGGTGTTGCAGCGGCTAGCGCGGGGCAGGGCGGCAATGCCACGGCGGGCGCGGTCAATATCGCGATCACCGGATCGACGGTCGCGCTGGCGGGTGAGACGCTGATCACTGCCAATGCCGAAGGCGGCGATGGCGGGGACGGCAGCGGCGGTCGCGGCGGCAATGCGACCAGCGGCGTGATCGACATGCTGCTCGACGATGCCAGCCTGACGGTGGCGGCGGGGCAGACGGGCGCTCGCAATCTGCGCCTTGTGGCGCAGGCCCGCGCCGGTGGGGGGGCGACAACCGGCAATGCCACCAGCGGCCGGACATTCCTGAGCCTTGCGGGATCGTCGCTCGATGCCGATGATATCCTGCTCGATGCCCGTGCCTTTGCCGCTGCGCGCAGCGCGGGGCAGACCGGCGGATCGGCGCGGGGCGGGCAGGGGCTGGTCACGTTGTCCGGCGCCTCCACGATCGACGCCGCTCTGGTCGAGATTGACGCCAGCGCGATAACATCGACCGGCGGGGCGAGCTTCGGCGGCACCGCGTCCTTCCAGGTTGCATCGGGCAGCGCGGCTGTGGCCGATATCGCCAGCCTCGGCCTGTTCGCCGATGCTCTGGGGGCCGATGCGGCGGCGCGGGACAACGCGGCGGGGCAGTTCTTCGTCAATATCGGCGGCGGGAACGTCAATCTCGGCACTCTGACCGCCCGCGCCACCGGCGATACGATTGATGGCGATCCGTCAGCGTCCGAACTGGTCGCTTCCGGCGGCAATCTCAATGTCGCCAATGAACTTTCGGCCTCGGCCTTCGGCGATATCCTCGTGCGCACCGGGCAGGGCGGCATTATCGGCGGGCCGCGTGCGGCGGCGACCACCACCAGCGTCGACATCATCTCCGATGGCGTGATCATCGTCGAAGGCGACAACAACGCCGCCGTCGGTCTGGGCGGCAATGTCGTGCGGCTTTCGGCGCGGGACATCGACATTGCGCAGGGCGCCCGCATCGGCGCCGACCGGGTGATCCTGACCTCGCTCGAACGCGGAGCGACCGCGATCCTCGGCGGCACGAGCGAGGGCGACGGGTTCAGTCTGACCGGCGACGAACTGGGCCGGATCAGCGCGCGCGAGCTGGATATCAACCTGCCCCAGATCAACGTGACCACCACGCCCGTGCCGCCATCGGTGCTGGTGCGCGACCTGTCGCTGACCGGATCGGGCAACAACGGCTTTGCCGCGGTGCGCCTGCGCGTCGGCAGCGACATTCCATCGGGCGTCATGCGGATCGAAGGCAACCTTGCCTTGATCAGCGCCGCCACTGCCGATGTCTTGCAGATCGAGGCGGGGCGGATCGAGCTTGTCACGCCCGGCAGCATCCGGGTTGAGGGCACGGACAATGCGCCCGGCGGCAACCTGCGGCTGACGGCAAGGGATATCTGGGCAGCGGACGCAGCCACGATCACCCAATTGCAGCAGGACCGCAGCTTTGCCGGGCGTGACGCGCAGCTGGCTGTGGCAGCGAGCGGGAGCGACGATCCGCTCGGCTACATCCGTGCCGGCGGCGTAAGCATCACCGCAGCCGACAGTTTGCTGGTGCGCAACACCGGCGTGGCGCTTGCGGGCGGCGGCATTCTGGTCGGGGGCGGGGGACTTTCGATCGCCGCCAGCGGCCAGCAATCGCCCGGCGGCGGGCTGGATGTGTTCGCCTATGGCCGCCGCCAGACCGCGCCGGGCGTGTTCGTGGTGGGCGAGGCGTTCTTCGACGAGGTCAATTTCAACCGCGTCGCCCCGGGCACCAGCACCTATCTGGCGGCGAGCGCCTTCAACGATTGCATCATCAACACCGGCGAATGTCCGCAGCCGCCCCCGCCGCCCGAACCGCCGGTGGTGGCACCGCCCGAAATCAACAACCCCACCCTGTTCGAGCCGCCCCTGGTGATCGGCGGCGATCCACCGGCTGTGGCGGGCGAGGATGATGACCGGTTCGGCATCGACTTCCCCGAACGGCCCGAGGCTCCACTGATTTCCGAAGACCCGCTGCTCGATGATCCGGTGACCAGCGGCGGCGATGCCTCGCTCTACGGCAGCAGCGCCGTGCCGCCTGCGGGAGGCAAGTGAGATGACGATGCGCCAACGCCATGCCCGCCTCGCCGCCGCGGTCGCTGCCGCTGCGGTGCTGTGCGCAACCACTGTCACCGCGCAGACCGGGCAGGGCACCAGCCTCAGCCTGCGCGATACCTTTCCGATCGGCAGCAACGGCTTGTGCGAGGCGCAGATCCTTGCGCCCGAACCGGGGGCAGGGCTGTTCGACCGGCGCTATTCGGTCATCTGCCGCGATGCTGCCGCGCCGGTCGGCACGCTGTGGGTGATCAAGGGCGAGGGGGGCGAAAAGGCCGCTCCGGCGCGCTTTGCCGGGGCGGGGGCGAATTGTTCGGGCAGCGCGCAGGGCACGGGCGAGTTGCCGGGCCTCGGCACCGCGCAGCGGCTTGCCTGCGCGCGGTCCGACAGCGTGCTGCGCACCGATGTGCTGATCGGCAGCCGCGGCGGGCGCACCTATGCCGCAAGCGGGCTGGCTGCCTATGGCAAGGCGCTGGAACTGGGGATCGCCTCGCTCGCCAGCGATGCGGTGGTGCCCGGCAAGGTCGAAATCCCGATCACCAGCGCGACCGATGCTCTCGCCTTTGCCCGCCAGCAGGCTGAAGCGATCGCTGCCGATCAGGCGCTGATCGAGGCCTATCGCCGCAGCAACGCGGGCAATTTCGCCGAGGCGGCAGAGTTCTTCGCGGCCTCGTCTGCCGCGCTGGCAGGCAAGGGCGCCGCCGAAGCGCGGCTCAACGAGGCGCTGCTGCAATCCAATCTCGGCAATTTCAACGAGGCGCGGCGCCTGTTTGGCGAAAGCCGGAATGCGGGGGCGACCAGCCCGGTGCTGGCCCGCCTGCAACGCAATTACGAGGCGATGGACGCGCTCAACCAGCGCAAGCCCGATCGTGCGCTGGCGATCCTCGATGCGCCTTTGGCGAGCGAGTTTGCCGATGGCGATGCGATCCGCAGCCTGCAGATCGGCCCCGCGCTGGCGGGCCAGCTGGCGAGCGAAAGCGGGCGGATCACGGGCGAATATTCGCTCAGCCTGACCCCGCTCGAACGCGCGCGGCTGCTTGACGGCCAGCACGCCTATCTCAAGGCCACCGCGCTGCGCCAGCTGGGCCGCTCTGCCGAGGCGACCGGTCTGCTGCAATCCGCCGAAGCGGCCTTTGGCGACGTGCGCGGCGGGCGGGTGGTGTCGGTGGCATGGCTGCGGGCACAGGTGCTGGGCGAACTGGCCGAAGCGGCCGAGCGGGCGGGCGACAAGGCCCGCGCCGCCGGGCTGCACGGCGATGCGATTGCCTTGCTGGAGGTGACCTATCCCGGCTCGCCCGCGCTCGGCAGCGCCCGGGCGCAGCTGGCAGGCTTTTACGCCCGCGATGGCCAGCGCGACGCGGCACTGGCGCTGTATCGCGACATCATCGCCGATGCAGGCGGACGGCCGCTGCCGTCGCTGCGGGGGCTGCTGACGCCCTACTTCGCGCTGCTCACCGAAGGCGCAGGCGACACAGCAGCTGCCGATCTGTTCGCCGCCAGCCAGCTGCTCAGCCGCCCCGGCCTGGCCCAGACGCAGGCCGTGCTCGCCCGCGAACTTTCCGGCGGGAGCGACGAGGCGGCGCAGCTGTTCCGCACCGCCACCAATCTCGGGCGCGGGATCGAACAGCAGCGGCTCGCCCTGCTCGAACTGGAAGGCGCTGCAGCGGCGGACAGCCGCATGGCCGCGATGCTCGAAGAACGCCGCACGCAGCTGGAACAGTTGCAGCTGCAACAGGCCGAGGTGCTCGACCGGCTGGCGGCCTTTCCGCGCTATCGTGCGGTATCGGGCGATGCGATCACGCTCGGCGAATTGCAGGCGATCCTTGGCGAGGGCGAGGCCTATGTGAAGCTGGTGACGCTCGACCGGGATGCCTATGTCGTTTACGCCACCCGCGATGCGGCGAAGGCATGGCGCGCCGATGCGACGCCGAAGCAGCTCGAGAGCCTCGTGAGCCAGATCCGCGAGAGCATCGCCGTGGTCGAAGGCGGGCAGGTGCTGACCTATCCCTTCGACATCGTCCGTGCGCGGGAGCTTTACGTGCGCCTGTTCGCGCCGGTGGCGGATCAGCTGCCGGGCGCCACGCATATCGTGTTCGAACCCGATGGCGCCTTGCTGAAGCTGCCGATCAACCTGCTCGTCACCGACGATGCCAGCGTTGCCGCCTATCAGGCGCGGATGGCGGGCAAGGATGCCGATGAATATGACTTCCGCGGCACCGCATGGCTGGGGCGCAGCACGCGGATCAGCACCTCGGTGGCGGCAGCGGCGTTCCGCGATGTGCGCGCGGCGCGGCCTTCGGATGGCAAGCGCGCCTATCTCGGCCTTGGCGAGAATGCGCCGGTCGGCACCGGTTCTCCCGGTGCTGCGCGCACGCGGGCAGCGCTGGAGGCGGGCGAGAGGTGCCAGTGGTCACCCAACATCTGGGCCAACCCGATCAAGGCGGACGAGTTGCGACAGGCTGCCACCCGCTTTGGCGGCACCGCGCAGGTGCTGACCGGCGCGGACTTCACCGACAGCGCGATTGCAAGCCTGCCCGATCTGGCCGAATTTCGCATCCTGCACTTCGCCACCCACGGGCTGGTCACCGCGCCCCAGCCCGAATGCCCGCCGCGCCCCGCGCTGCTGACCAGTTTCGATGCGGGCGAGGGATCGGATGGCCTGCTGAGCTTTGCCGAGATTTTCGGCCTCAGGATCGACGCCGATCTCGTGATCCTTTCGGCCTGCGACACGGCGGGCAGCGCCACGATCGGCGCTACCCGCGAGGCGGGGGTGACCAGCGGCGGCGAATTCGCGCTCGACGGGCTGGTGCGCGCCTTTGTGGGCGCGGGCGGGCGCACCGTGCTGGCGAGCCACTGGCCGGTGCCGGACGATTTCAACGCCACCGGCCGCCTGATCGGCGGGCTGTTCGCCGCTGACGGCACGGCCACGGCGGCGGCGCTCCAGACCTCGCAACAGGCGCTGATGGACGATGCCCAGACCTCGCACCCGTTCTACTGGTCGGCCTTTGCGGTGGTGGGCGACGGCGCGGCAGGCCTTTCGCGCTGACCGCAGCGATGACCGAGGCCGCGCCCCGCGCACCCCTGTTCGGCTGGCTGCGGCGCGGCTGGCGCAATCTGCGCGAGGCGGGCAACGCCCAGTTGGCCCTGACCGTCTTCCTGATATGCGTGGCGCTGTTCATCGCCCGCTACAGCTGGGTGCTGCCCGATGGCGAGGTGCCCACCCCGCTGACCAGCGAGGCCGAGCGCGCCTTCTATGATCTCAGGGCCTATTACTCCGCCGATCTGGTCGAGGAGGACAAGCGGGTCGTGCTGGTGGTCTATACCGACCAGACGCTGATCAAGGCGCGCAAACGCTCGCCGCTCGACCGCGGGTTGCTCGCCGAGACCCTGCGCACGCTCGACACCTTCGAGCCCAAGGCGATCGGCATCGACATCCTGTTCGATCAGCCGCAGGACGAGGATGATGAACTGGTCGCCACGCTGCGGGGGATGAAGACCCCGGTCGCGGTCGCCTATGCCGCCAAGGCGACCAACCCCGACGATATCGAATACGAACAGCAGCAGTTCCTCGAAGCCTTCATGGCGCGGCTGGAGGGCAGCGGGGCGCGCCCCGCCAGCATCCGGCTCGACAACACCTTCGGCGCGACCCGGCTGTGGCCCGACATCCGCGAAGGCCTGCCGCCGCTGCTCGGGCGGGTGATGCTGGAGCAGGCGGGCGAACAGCCCAAGGCCTTTGCCGCCTACGAGGGCGCGATTGATTACCGGCGGCCCAAATATCAGGATTCGGTGCTGTTTCCCCCGGCCCAGATCGACCTCTTCGTCGATCCCGATCCGGAGATCCTGCCGTTCCTCAAGGAGCAATATGCCGGCAAGTATATCCTGATCGGCGGGGATATCGTCGATTACGACCGGGTCGAGACGACCTTCACCTCGATCAATGGCGAAGTGCCCGCCGGGATCAACGTCCATGCCGAGATCATCGCCCAGATGCTCGATAACCGCGTGCTGACCCCGATCCCGGACTGGGTGATCTGGGCAATGGCGGTGCTGGCGATCCTTGCCGGGATCGTCACCGCGCTGCTCGAATGGCCCGCGCGCAAGCTGGCGCTGTTCGGCATCGCGCAAGGGGCGTTCTTTCAGGGCATGCCGTTCGTGTTGCAGGTGCAGAACTTCGACACCTATGGCCTGCCGGCGGTCGGCGGGCTGGTCGGCTGGATCATTGTCTTCGGTGCGGTCACCTCGACCATGCGCGCATCGGGCGCGGTGCAGCGCAATTTCGCCACCGGGGCGCTGGGCAAATACATCCCCCGCGACATTGCGCAGGCGATCATCGACAGGCCCGAACTGCTCAACCTCGGCGGGGAAAAGCGCAGCATTTTCGTGCTGTTCAGCGACCTTGAGGGCTTCACCAAGATGAGCCACGCGATCCCGCCGGAAATGGTGGCAAAGCTGCTCAATCGCTATCTCGACATGCTGAGCCAGGTGGTGCTCGATCATGGCGGGGTGATCGACAAGTTCGTGGGCGATGCGGTGGTGGCCTTCTGGGGCGCGCCGATTGCGCGGGAGGATGACGGGACGCGGGCGGCGCGGGCAGGCTATGCCCTGTGGCAGGCGGGCGAGGCGTTCCGGCGCGAGGTGGCGGCGATGGACGCCAGCCTTCCCGCAATCGGCAAGACCCGCGTGGGCCTGCATTATGGCGAGGCGGTGATCGGCAATTTCGGCGGGGCCACGCGCATCCAGTACACGGCGCTGGGCGATTCGATGAACACCGCCGCGCGGCTCGAAGCGGCCAACAAGGCGCTCGATTCGGCGGTGATGGCGAGCAGCGAATTCGCCGAAAGGTCGGGGCTGGACTGGTGGCGGCCGATGGGCCGGGTGCGTCTGCGCGGCCGCGCCCGTCCGGTCGATCTGTGCGAGCCTGCGCCCGGTTTTCCTGCGGAAGACAAGGCCCTGCTGGTGCAGGCGCTGGCGATGGCGACCATTGATCGCGCCGCAGCGGTGCGGCTGGCGCAGACCGTGGCTGATCGCCATCCGGATGATTCAGCGCTGGGCAATCTCGTCCGGCGCATCGATAATCTCGACGAGGGAGGGACCTATGTTCTCGGATAGCTTCAGGATACGGCTTTCGGCGCTGGCGCTGGCAGGCGCGGCGATGGTGCTGCCCGCTGCCGCCATGGCAGGGGTGGTGGTGAAATCGACCGGGCCTTCGGCGTCCGCCTATCCGGTCGGCAAGAAGATCGATGACAATGCCTCGATCACCCTGAAGGCGGGCGATGTGATCACGGTGCTGACATCCGATGGCACGCGGGTGATCAAGGGGGCGGGCACGTTCCGCGTGGGCGACCGGCCGCAGGTCGCTGCCGACCGCTTCGCCTCGCTGACCCGCAAGCGCGCCGCCACCCGCGTGCGCACCGGGGCCGTGCGCGACGTGAATGACGAGGCGGTGACCAATCCCAGCCTGTGGTATGTCGATGTCACCCGCTCGGGCACGGTCTGCCTGTATGACCTTGCCACCGTGCGCCTGTGGCGTCCGGGGACCAAAGGCACCAGCACCTACCGCATGTTCAACCGCGAAACCGGCGCCGCGGTCGATGTCACCTTCGACGAGGCGGTGATGATCGCCGCGCTCGATCCGGCCCGCCTGCCGATTGTCGAGGGCGCGCCCTACACCATCACCGGGCCGGACAACGCTGCCAGCGCGCAGATCAGCTTTGCCCTGCTGGGCGAGGACTATGAGGCACCCGATGCCCTGGCCGAGGCGCTGATCGCCAAGGGCTGCACGGTGCAGCTTGAACAGCTGGCGAGCAGTCTGGAAGCCTCGGCGGAAGGTTCTGACGGCTGATTTGCCCCGTTTCGGCGGATTGGCTGTTGCATCGCGGGGTCAGGCTTGGGACAACAGCCGCAGCCGGCCTGCGGGGGACTCGGCGGGCACATTCGGGCATCTCGGGGGGGATGGGATGACGGTATTCTGGACAGGATGGATCGGCGGTCTGGCCCGCAGGCCGCAGGCTGTCCGCGTGATCGCCGTGATCGGCCTTGCCGCGCTCTATCCCGTCTCTACCGCGTTCGGCAGCGGCACCTTCGAAGGGGTCGCCAGCTGCGCCGGATCGACCTGTCATGGCCGCGCCGAGGGCAATGGTGCGGTGGTGCGGCAGGACGAAATCGCCACCTGGCAGGAACCGTCCTCGCTTTCGGGCGCGCATTCCCGCGCCTATGCCGTGCTCGGCGGGCGGCGCGGGCAGCAGATCGCCGCCAGCCTCGGGCTCGGCAATGCGCAAAGCGCGCCCGCCTGCCTCGGCTGCCATTCCACTTTTGCACCCGCAGGCCAGCGCGGGGCGAAGTTCACGCTGACCGACGGGGTGGGGTGCGAAAGCTGCCACGGCGCGTCCGGCGGCCGGTGGCTGGCGGAGCACTACGCGCTGCCCGCCACCCATGCCTCGAACGTGGCGGCAGGGCTGACCCCGCTCGATAACCCCAAGGCGCGGGCGAATGTGTGCCTCGATTGCCATTATGGCTCATCGAAGCAGGGGCAGTTCGTCACCCATGCGATGATGGCGGCAGGCCATCCGCGGGTGTCGTTCGAGCTCGATCTGTTCAGCGCGCTCCAGCAGCATCACACAGTCGATGGCGATTACACGGCGCGCAAAGCCGCGCCCGATGGCCTGCGCCTGTGGGCGGTGGGTCAGGCCGAGGCGGTGCGGCGGGCGACCACCCTGTTCGCCCAGCCCAAATTCGCGATGGAAGGCGCCTTCCCGCAATTCTATTTCTACGACTGCCATTCGTGCCACCGCACCATCACCGACGGGCCGCAGAGGAAGCTCACCTTCGAGCCCAATCCGGGCCGCCCGATTCCCTTCGGCAACCCGCCCTTCAATGACGAGAACATCATCATGCTCTCGGCTGTCGCAGGCGCACTGGTGCCGGGCGAGGCCGGAGCGTTCCAGGCGGCCGCGCGCGATTTTCACAAGGCGATGGGCGCCGGGCCGGGCGAGGCGCGGGCCGCCGCACAGGCGCTGTCCACCCGCGCAGGCGCGCTGTCGGATGCGCTTGCGGCCCGCAGCTATAGCGGTGCCGATGCCTTCCGCGTGATCGCGACGATTGCGGGCGAGGCGACGAGCCCACGCTTTACCGATTATGCCGGATCGGTGCAGGCGGTGATGGCGGTCGATACGCTGCTCAATGCGCTGGTGCGCGAAGGGCGGGTGACGCAGGGCGCGGCGGCAGGCATCCGCGCCGATATCGCCCGCGCCTACAAGGCGGTGGACGAGCCCAACGCCTATCGCCCGGCGGATTTCCGCGCCGCGCTGAAATCGGCGGCGGGCGCGATCGGGCGGCTGCAATAGCGATGCGCCAAAAGTCGACATCGCGGGCCACATTCTGGGTGACGACCGGCGCGCTGCTGCTTGCCGCCTGCGGGGGCGGCGACAGCCCGACCAGCAATGGCGGCGCGACCGGCGGCGGCACCACCCCGCCACCGCCGCCGCCTGCGGGCAATCTCTATTCGGTTCCGCCCGCTGTCAGCCTCTCCAGCGCCGAAGTCGGCACCATCATCGCGCAGGCCGCTGCCGAGGCGCGGGCGCGGGGCGCGGCGGCGACGATTGCGGTGACCGACCGCGTGGGCAATGTGCTGGGCGTGTTCGCCATGCCGGGGGCAGGGGCGACGGCGCGGATTCCCTCGGCCCCAGATGGCAGCAACAGCGATGCGCAGGGCCTGACCATCCCCGCCGCAGGTGCCGCCATCGCCAAGGCGATCACCGGCGCTTACCTGTCGAGCGGGGGCAATGCCTTCTCCACCCGCACGGCGAGCTTCATCGTGCAGGAGCATTTCCCCAAGGCGCCGACCACGGCAGGGCTGGAAAGCGGCCCGCTGTTCGGGGTGCAGTTCAGCCAGCTGCCATGCAGCGACCTTGCCGCCCGCGCCAGTGACGGCTTCATCGGCCCCAAGCGTTCGCCACTGGGCCTTGCGGCGGATGCGGGGGGCTTCCCGCTCTATCGCAATGGCGTGGTCATCGGCGGGGTGGGGGTGATTGCCGACGGGGTCTATGGCTTCGACCCCAACGTGCTCGACCGCGACAATGATCTCGACGAGGCGATTGCGCTGGCCGGCACCGTCGGGTTCGAGGCTCCCGTGGCGATCCGCGCCGACCGGATCACGGCCGATGGCACCTCGCTGCGCTACACCGATATCGAATATCCGCAACTGAGCGCCGTGGGCGGCGCGAGCTTTGCCGCCACCGCAGGGGCGCTGGTGCCGGTGACGGGCTATTACATGGGCACCGCGCTGCTGGCTGGCGCGGCCTATGGCACCGAGGCTTCGGGCGTGCGTGCCGCGACGGCGGCCGAATTCGCCAACCGCGATGCCTTCGTGCTGACCAACGGCGCGGGGGTGAACCGCTATCCGGTGCGCGGCGGGACCGATGCGGGCGATGTGGCCGCGCCGATCACCGCGGCAGAGGCGCGGGTGATCCTTGAAGAAGCCTTCACCGTGATGAGCCGCGCCCGCGCCCAGATCCGCCAGCCGCTGGACAGCCGCGCGCAGGTGACGATCAGCCTGGTCGATACGCGCGGGAGCGTGCTGGGGATCGTGCGATCGCCCGATGCGCCGATCTTCGGCATCGATGTCTCCCTGCAAAAGGCGCGCACCGCCAATTTCTTCTCCGGTGCCTTTGCTGCCAGCGATCTGCTGGCAACCGGCGGAGAAGTGCCGCAATTCGTAGCCCGCACGCGCAGCTTTCTGGGCGATCCGGCGGCGCTGACGGGGACCTTCGCGTTCTCGGACAGGGCGGGTGGCAATCTGTCGCGCCCCTATTTCCCCGATGGCGAGGTGGGGCAGCCAAACGGGCCGTTGTCGCGCCCCATCGGGCAGTTCAACCCCTTCTCCACCGGGCTGCAAAGCGCGCTGGTGGTGGGCAATCTGGCGCAGCATCTGAACTTCGTCACCGGCGCGAGCAGCACCGACACGCCGAGGAACTGCACCGGCCTGCCTCAGGTGACGCCGGGCGCGACGCGGCTGGACAACGGCATCCAGATCTTTCCCGGATCGGTGCCCATCTACCGCAATGGCCAACTGGTCGGCGGCATCGGGGTTTCGGGCGACGGGATCGATCAGGACGACATGATCAGCTTCCTCGGCCTCGGCAATGCCGCAGGGCGCACAGGCGGCGGCATCGGCAATGCCCCGGCCGATCGCCGCGCCGACAGGATCGTGGTGCAGGTCGGCAGCCGGCAGGTGCGGCTGCGCTATGTCAATTGCCCCTTCGCGCCGTTCTTGGACAGCGCGGCGCAGAACGTGTGCGAGGGGCTGTAGATGGGCCCGCTGCTCCCCGCGCTGCTGCTGCTACAGGCCGCGCCGCCGCCGGAGGAGGTGCAGCCGCCGCCAGCCCCGCCGGGCGAGGCTCCGCCGCCGAACGACTGGGAACAGGACATTCCCCCCGTCGATCCCGGCATCATCGAAGGCCGCCAGCGCCCCGGCTATACCGCGCCCCTGCCGGAGCGGATCGAGCAGACCAACGAAGGCGCGGTCCGCGCACCGCCGCCGCAGGCCTTCCCGACCGACCAGCTGCCGATCCCCGATCGCTGGCGCCTGATCGAAAGCCTGGGCCTCGTTAAGGAGAACCTGTTCGATCCCTATAACCAGAACACCTACAAGGGCGACCGCCCGATCAACCGCGCCAAGGTGCCGTGGCTGCCGATCACGGGCGACGACTGGTTCTTCGTCGCCAACCTGATCTCCGACAGCGTCTACGAACCGCGCACCTTCCCCATTCCTGTGGGGGTGCAGACCACCGAAGACCCCGACCGCAATGATGTGTTCGGCAATGATTTCTCGCAGGTGTTCAGCCAGACCTTCATCGCCGGTTTCGCGCTGCTGAAAGGATCGACCACCTTCAAGCCGCCGACGGTCGAATACCGTGTCACGCTGGCCTACAACGTCAATTATGTCGATGTGCCCGAACGGCGCGTGCTGTTTGTCGAACCATCGCGCCCCTCGCACCGGCTCGACCAGTTCCTTGGCGTGCAGGAAGCCTTCGTCGATTACCACTTCAGCCAGTTCGACAATGACCGGTTCGACTTCATCTCGATCCGGGCAGGCATCCAGCCGTTCCAGTCGGACTTCCGCGGGTTCCTGTTCAACGACCAGCAGCTGGGCGTGCGCCTGTTCGGATCGCGTGACAACAACCGCTTCCAGTTCAACCTCGGCGCGTTCTGGCGGCTGGAGAAAGACACCAATTCGGGCCTCAACGCGATCCTGCGCCCGCTGCGCGATGATTTCGTGTTCGTCGCCAATGCCTACCGGCAGGATTTCCTGATCCCGGCGCTGACCAGCCAGATCACCGTGGTCTACAACATGAACCGCGAGGCTGACGACATCCAGATCGACACCAACGGCTTCCCGGTGCGCCCCGCGCTGCTCGGCACGCTCAGGGGGCGGGAGTATGATGTGGTCTACCTTGGCTACAATGCCGACGGGCGGATCGGGCGGGTCAACCTGACGGGCAGCTTCTACTGGGCGCTGGGCGAGGACCGGAACAGCTTTTTCACCGACCGCCCGGCCGATATCAACGCTCAGTTCGCGGCGGTCGAAGCGAGCTACGATCGCGACTGGATGCGCTTCCGCCTCTCCGCCGCCTATGCCAGCGGGGACGAGGATCCCTATGACGATACCGAAGGCGGGTTCGATGCGATCTTCGAAAACCCGGTGTTTGCAGGGGCCGACACTTCCTACTGGATCCGCCAGACCATTCCCTTCGCCGGCGGCGGGCGTGCGATTGCGGTCAACGGGCGCAACGGCATCCTCAATTCGCTGCGTAGCTCGAAGGAGCAGGGGCAGAGCAACTTCAACAATCCGGGGCTGATGCTGCTGGGTGTCGGCGCGGATTTCGACCTTACCCCGCAATTCCGCCTCTCGGCCAATGCCAACCACCTGTGGTTCGCAAATACCGCGACCTTGCAGGCGCTGCGCAACGAAGGATCGATCCCGAAGGAGATCGGATTTGACCTGTCCGCCGCAGCGATCTGGCGGCCCAAGGCCAACCAGAACCTCGTCTTTCGCCTGTCCGCCGCCACGCTGCTGGCGGGGGACGGCTTCCGCGACCTGTTCACCGCACGCGGCGGCGGGCGGGAGTTCGTCTCGATCCTCGCCAATGTGTTGCTGACCTACTGATGGCCGCGCTGATCCGCCCCCTGACCCGCCACATTGCGCTGCTGCTGGCGGCGCTGGTGCTGGCCGCGCTGATGTTCGCCCGCGACACGCAGGCCGCGGACAAGGAAAAGCCGGTGAAGCGGGATTACTCCGCCGTTTTCGCAGCTCCCGCGCCGCAGCGGCAATCGATGGCGGAGATGGACGCCAAGTCCGAAGGCTGCCTCACCTGCCATACGAAGTCCGACGCGCCGACCATGCACCTCTCGCCCGCCGTGCGGCTGGGCTGCACCGATTGCCACGGAGGCAATCCCAAGGTGCGCGGCAATGCGCAGCTGCCGCACGATCACCCCGATTACATCGCCGCCCGCGACACCGCCCACGTGCTGCCCAAATATCCCGACAGCTGGCATTTCCCCTCGTCCGCCAATCCCAAACGGTCTTACGCCTTGCTCAACAAGGAAGCGCCGGAGTTCATCAAGTTCGTGAACCCTTCGGACTACCGCGTAGCCCGCGATGCCTGCGGGGCGTGCCACATCGGCGCGATCGAGGCGGCGGAGCGTTCGATCATGGCATCGGGCGCGATGCTGTGGGGCGGGGCGAGCTACAATAACGGGATCCTGCCCTACAAGAACTACCTGCTGGGCGAGGCCTATACCCGCGAGGGGCTGCCCGCGAAGATCACCTCGCCCGGCGCCGGGCCGGGGGGCAAGCTGTCGGAGGATCAGGTGGCCCGCGGCGTGCTGGCCGAGATGTATCCGCTGCCCACCTGGCACGTGATCCCGCCGGGCGATGTGTTCCGCGTGTTCGAACGCGGCGGGCGCACGATCAATTCGCAGTTCCCTGAAATCGGCCTGCCCAACCCGTCAGGCGCGATCCAGCGGCTGGAGGAGCCGGGGCGGCCCGATCTCAAGCAATCCAACCGCGGCCCCGGCACCGGCCTGCGCGTGGCGATCCCCGCGCTCAACATCCACAAGACCCGCCTCAATGATCCCTTTACGTGGTTCATGGGGACGAACGACCAGCCAGGTGATTACCGCCATTCGGGCTGCGCGAGCTGCCATGTGGTCTATGCCAACGACCGCGAACCGCGCCATTCGCTGACCTATGCGCAATATGGTCGCGACGGGCAGACGATCACGGTCGATCCGACGATTGCGGAGAAGATCGAGCACGCGGCGGGCTATGCGGGTAAGAAGCATGGTGCGGTCAAGGAACCGGGCCATGCCGATCACGGCGACGCGCTCAAGCAGCGAAGCGGTAGCGCAGCCAAAGACGCCGATGGCGCGCTGCTGACGGCTGATGGCAAGGTCAAGGAAAAGGGCCACCCGCTCCAGCACGTGTTCACCCGCGCCATTCCCACCAGCCAGTGCATGAACTGCCACATGCACCAGCCCAACATCTTCCTGAATTCCTTCCTCGGCTACACCATGTGGGATTACGAGAGCGACGCGCCGCACATGTGGCCCGAAAAGCAGAAATACCCCACCGCCGCCGAAGTCCGCGCCGTCACCGACCGCAACCCCGAAGGCGCGGCGCCCAAGGGCAAGTGGGCCGATGTCGATTTCCTGCGCAATGTCTATGATCTGAACCCCAAGCTGAAGGACACCCAGTTCGCCGATTATCATGGCCACGGCTGGAACTTCCGCGCGATCTTCAAGCGTGACCGCGAGGGCAATCTGCTCGATGCACAAGGCAAGATCGTCGATCCCGACGATCCGGAAAAATGGCGCAAGCAGGGCGAGGGCAAGTTCGTCCCCGCAGGCACCAACCCCGGCAAGGCGGTCCACATGATGGACATACACGCCGAAAAGGGGATGCAATGCGCCGATTGCCATTTCGAGCAGGACAGCCACGGCAACGGGTTGATCTATGGCGAGGTCGCCAATGCCATCGAGATCACCTGCAAGGATTGCCACGGCACCCCCGATGCCTATCCCACCCTGCGCACCAGCGGCCCCGCCGCGCCGCCCGAAGGCCACAACCTCGCCCTGCTGCGCAACCCGGATGGCAAGCGCCGGTTCGAATGGCTGGAGGGCGCGGATGGCCGCCGCAAGCTGGTGCAGCGTTCGATCATCGACCCCGATCTCGAATGGGAGATGAGCCTCGTCAGGGACTCGGTCGATCCCGCCACCCCCGCCTTCAACGCCAAGGCCGCGCGCGCCAAGCTGGTCAGCCGCTATGGCGCGGAAACGGGCAATTTCGAATTCGGCACCGGCATTGCCGAAAGCGACCGCGCCCACCGCGATCCGGACATGGCGTGCTTCACCTGCCACCTTTCATGGACCACCAGCTGCGGCGGGTGCCACCTGCCGATCGAGGCCAACTGGAAGACCAAGAGCCACCGCTACGAAGGCGGGGAGACGCGCAATTTCGCCACCTACAACCCGCAGGTCGCGCGTGACGAGATGTTCCAGCTCGGCAAGCACCAGACCACCAAGGGCAATCAGGTCGCCCCGGTGCGTTCGTCCTCGGCGCTGGTGCTGTCTTCCACCAACATCAACCGCGAGCGGATCTATGTGCAGCAGCCGCCGATTTCGGCGATCGGCTTCTCGTCACAGGCTTTCGCGCCGCATTTCCCCCATACGGTGCGACTGACCGAAACCAAGACCTGCACCGATTGCCACCTGTCCGCCGCCGAGGATAACAACGCGATCATGGCGCAGCTGCTGTTGCTGGGGACCAATTACGTCAATTTCGTCGGGCTCAACGCATGGACGGGCCTTGAAGGCGGGTTTCAGGCCACCCGCGTGACCGAATATGATGAACCGCAGGCGGTGATCGGGTCCTACCTCCACCGCTATGCCTACCCAGATTACTGGGGGCTGCATGTCGAGCAGAACGGGCGCGAGCTGAAGAACTGGGTGCGGGGCAAGACCTTCGACAAGAACCTTTCGGGCGAGACCCAGCCGCTTGAGGAATTCGTCAACATCCACGAAGGCACCAGCGGGCGCGTCGGGTGTCTGCAACTGCGCGGCGAATACATGTTTGCGGCCACGGGCAAGGGCGGTTTCGTTGCCTATGACGTTGCCAGCATCGCCAACAAGGGCACTTCGGAGCGGATCCTGAAGGGGCCGTTCTCCGCGCTCGGCCATGATACGCAGGTCAAGACCAGCAACGCGACCTGCATGGCGCTGGCCACCAACCAGCCGATCGCGCCGCACCGCAACACCGAGGCGATGCGCGCCGCCAATCAGGAACAGGCCTTCCTGCCGATCTACAACTATGCGGTGGTGACCGATGCGGTGGAGGGCCTGATCCTCGTCAACGTCAACACGCTGGCCGATGGCGAATTCCGCAACAACCAGCTGCGCCGCAAGACCTTTGTCGACGGGCGCACAGCGTGGAACCCCGATGGCGTGCTGGCCGGCGCGCGGCACATCACGCTGGCGGGCGAGGTCGCCTATATCACCGCCGACAAGGGGCTTGTGGTGGTCGATCTGGCCGATCCCGACACGCCCCGGCTGGCGGCGGTGCGACCCTTGCGCGATGCGCGGGCGAGCGCGGTGCAGTTCCGTTACCTGTGGGTTTCGGACGCGGACGGGGTGAAGCTGTTCGATATCACCGCCCTGCGCGATCCGGTCGCCGTGCCCGAAGCCACAGTGCCGCTCGCCGATGCCCGGCGCATCTATATCGCGCGCACCTATGCCTATGTCGCGGCCAAGGCCGAAGGGCTGGTGATCCTTGATGTGAAGAACCCGCGCAGCCCCAGGGTCTTCAGCAAGGTGACGCTGGACGGGGCGCTTGACGATGCCGAGGATGTGATCGTCGCCACCACCAATGCCTCGCTGTTCGCCTACGTGGCGGACGGGCGCAACGGCATGAAGGTGCTGCAACTCACCAGCCCCGACAGCCAGCGCAATTTCTACGGCTTTTCCCCCGCACCCGTGCCCGAACTGATCGCCTGGGCGAAAACCCCGACGCCCGCGATTGCGCTGTCCAAAGGCCTCGACCGTGATCGTGCAGTGGACGAGACCGGCGGGCAGATGGCGGTGTTCGGCAGGCTGGGTTCACGCCCCTTCACGCGGGCCGAGATGGAGCGCCTGTTCATGACCCGCAGCGGGGTGCCGTGGAAGGTCAGCGACGATGTCGACATGAACCGCTGGGTCGGGGTGGCACCGGCGGGCGCGCAAAGGGCGGCGCGGAAGTAGAGCTTCACGCCCGCTCGGCAAACATGCCTTCGATCATCGGTTGCAGGCCGGCATGAAACCGCGCCAGCACCGGCCAGTCGCCCACGCTTTCGTAATGGGTGACAAGGTTCTGCCCGTCCCAGCGGTGCAGGGCATAGGCCGGTGGTTCTGCGGTGATCAGTTCGCGGTTGTCGGGCGCATCCTTGTCGATCGGCGAAAGCGCCATCGCCACCTGCGGCGCGACCGAGGGGGTGACCCCCAGCGGCAGCCCGGCAAAGCGGGTGGTGATCGGGCGGTGCAGGTGCCCGCAATGGATGGCCTGCACCTGCGATTGACCCTCCAGCACGTCGCGCAGCCGGGTGATCCATGCCTCGCCGGGCGCGGGGTCCATCCAGTCGATCCCGGCGATGATCGGCGGGTGATGCATGAACACCAGCGTCGGGGCATCGGGCGCCTCGGCCAGCCGTGCGGCCAGCCAGCGGGCGCGGGCATCGCAGAAGGCCCCGCCGTGGCGGCCATCCTCCAGCGTATCGAGGCAGATGATCCTGAGACCCAGCGGAGCCTCGACGACATAGTGCAGAAAGCCGCCCTCGGCAGGTGTCACCTGCGGGAAGGCGCCCTGCAGCGCGGCGCGGCTATCGTGGTTGCCGACCAGCGGCAGCACCGGGCACTCGCATTGCGCCACCAGCGCTGCGGCCTTGGCAAAGCTCTCTGCATCGCCGCGATCGGTGATGTCCCCGCTCAGCACCAGCCAATCGGGGCGGTTGGGGCCGTGCATCAACCGGTCAAGCACGGCGCGCAGGCGGACAAGGTTCAGCTCGTCCGGCCCGTCACCGGGGGCAAAGCCGACATGGATATCGGTCAGCTGCGCAATCAGCACGGCGTCTGTTGCAGATGGAGCGACCCGGTTCATCGCTATCTCCTAGCCGCACCGGAAACCGCCGCAACTGTGGTTTTTGCAGCCGGCGCAGGCGGCGGTTTGTAGTGGGGCGGCTTGCCCTTGCCTTCGGGCTGCCATTGCCCGGCGGGCAGGTGATAGGCGTGGCACATCGCGCAATCGGACGGCACGATTTTCTTCGTCTTCACCGCGCTCGCACCAAGGTGGCAATCGCGGCAGGACTTGAGATCGGGGATCAGCAGATCGCTCGCCGCCCTCGAGGTGTCCGCCGCGTGGCAATCGGTGCATTCTTCCTTCTTGTGGGCTTCGTGGCTGAAGAAGCCGCTGGCAAGGAAGCGGTCGGGCAGGTTGACCGGCACCAGATCGGCCCGCCCCGTCGGGCCGCGGGCGGGCAGGTGGCATTCGGTGCACACGCCGCCGGCAGAGAGCGCATTCGACAGCCCGATATAGGCGCGCACGGGCCGTCCGAAATCGGCGCGGTAGGTGCCAAGCTGTCCGGGGCGCTGGCGGGCGGGGGCAACGGGCGGCGGGCGCGGGCCGGAGGCAATGCGGGCGAGATCCTCGGCCAGATCCTTCACATCGCCGTGGCGCAGCTTGCTGAACCCGCCTGCCGCCGTGCGGCCGGACACGAGGCTGTGGCAGCTCTCGCAGGCGTCCTCCATTTTCACGGGCGTGAACCCGATCCGGCTGTCTTCGGGGGTGTGGCAGTCCTTGCATTCGAGCGGTGCGCGATATTGCGGCAGGCTCACCGCCATGCGCGCTGCACCGCCCTTGGCATCCATGTGGACATCATGCGGGAATTTGAGGCCGGAGCGTTCCACCGGCGTGCTCCCCGCCGCAGCGCGCACTGGCCTCGCCGCACCGAAGCTGGCGAAATAGACCGGGCGGAATTGCGGGTGGCCCTTGCCGAAATCATGCGCATTGCCGAGCGCGGTGTCAGTGAGGCGGGTGTCGAGGCTGTCGTGGCAATCCGAACAGAAGGCCTCGCCGCCCGCAGGCGTGCGCACCGGCCCTTCGTGTTCTGAATGGCAGGCAACGCAGCCCAGCGGCCCTTCCTTGCCCAGCGCCGTGCCGATCCGCCACTGGATCGCATCGCCGGGGGAAAGCGGCGGCATCCCGGCGGCAAGGCGGGGCATAGCGGCATGATCGCCGGTGTCGGCGTGGCAGGAAAGGCACGTGGTGTCCTGCACGCTTTCAAAGGCGGCAACGTGGCAGCTTTCGCAATTGTCTTCGAGGCTGTGATGCTTGAGCGAGAGCGTTCCGGTGGTCCACGCGGCGTCCAGCACCACCTGCCCCGGCGTCTTGCCCGTCGGATCGTTCTTCACCGGCGTGCGCATCAGGTGGCTTGCCACCGGCACCATCAGCAACAGCAGCAGGATCGCGCCCGCCAGCACCCAGCTTGCCGCGCGTTTGGACGGGAGCACGCTGGCGAGCGCAAAGCCCCGCAGGGCATCGCCCGCGCCTTCATCGGCGACTGCCTGCCGGATGGTGACGAGCACCGCTTCGCCGTCCTGCGCCACGGCCAGCCGCGCCGCGCCCAGCGCGATTTCGCCGCCGGTGCGCGGGTCGATTTCGCCTTCGGTGACACTGCGCCCGTCAAGCCCGAAGCCCAGCGTGCCGAGCGCTGCCACTGTCAGCGTGCCGTCCGCTTTCAGGTCGATCCGCACGTGGCGCTGTTCCACCGCCAGATCGGGCAGGTGGATGTCATTCTCCGCCGCCCGCCCGACCGTCAGGCTCGCCTGCTCCACCACGCGGTCGCGGATGATCTCGCGCCCGGCGGCGGTGAAATCGATGGTGCGGATCAGGAAGGTCATCGCGCCGCCCTCACCAGTAATAGAACACGCTGATCACATGCGCGGCGAGCGCGGCGATCAGGGCGATGGTGAGCGGGATGTGGATGAACAGCCACACTTCCAGCAGGGCGCGGATGCGCAGCGCCTCGCGGATTTGCGCCAGCTGGTCGCGGCGCTTTTCGAGCAGCGCGGCAACCCGCACCGCCGCCTCGGATGCGCCGCCGATGCCCGCGATGGCGCGCGCAGTGGCGCAGCGCGGATAGCGACCCGTCAGCCGCGCCAGCGCGCCGCCGTGGAAGGTGTCCTGCGCCAGCGCAGCGATCACCAGATCGGCCCCGGCCCGCTCCAGCGGCTGCGCGGCGCTTTCCAGCTGGCGGTCGATCGCGGTCAGCGCGTCGAGCATCTGGGCGCGGGTCATTTCGCGGCGGTTGGCCGAAAGGCTGGCCGGCAGGGTGTCATAGACCACCACGCCGTAAATCCCCGTCGCGATCACCAGCAGCATCAGCACATAGGCCAGCGTGTGGACATTCCAGCCGATCTGGAAGCCGGTGTGCAGCGTGCCCACCACCACCAGCGACAGGCCGAGATAGACATGCGCGGATGTCCACGCCTTGAGGCTCCACGCGCCCGGATTGATCCGCCGCTTCCTCACCCCGAGCAGCGACAGCCAGACGATCAGCACCAGCCCGATGGTGCCGAGGGTATAGCCATACCAGCTTCCGCCATTGGGACGCGGCTGCTGGTCGATCAGGGCATAGCCCGCGATGCTGACCGCGCACAGCGCCAGCGCCACCCACAGCCAGCGGAAACCCCTGTGCCGCAGAAAGCTGACGTGATCGGAATCGCGCCGCTTTTCGTCCTGCGAGAACCGGTTGTTCGCTGCCGGGGCCACTATCCGGCGTCCTCGGCCAGTTTGGTGAAGGTCAGGAACTTGTCAGGCGCAACGCGGATGGCGGCGCCCGTGGGGCAGGCGCGCACGCAGGCGGGGCCGCCATCGATGCCGGAACACATGTCGCACTTGATCGCCTGCTTGGGCTTGGCTGCGCCTTCCTTTTCGGCGGCTTTCTTGCGCCAGCTATAGGGGGCCTCGCCCGGGCCGGGGCCGGTGCCGAACAGCATCCACTGGAGCAGCGACGGCTTTTTCGGCGGCTTGGCGTCCATGCGGATCACGCCATAGGGGCAGTTGCGCTGGCAATTGCCGCAGCCGATGCAGGTTTCATCGATGAACACCTCGCCATCCGGTCCGCGCTTGATTGCATTGGGCGGGCAATCGGCCATGCAATGCGGGTGTTCGCAATGGCGGCAGGATGTCGGCACGTGCAAGTGGGCGTAGGTGCGCCCCGCCTCGCGGTCGAGGCGCGAGAGGCCGTCGTGGCTGTCGGCGCAGGCTTTCTCGCAATTGTCGCAGCCGATGCAGAGCTTCTCGTCGATCAGCAGCACATCGGTCGCCTCGCCGATGCCGTTATCGACCAGGAATTGCGCGGTCTGCGAATAGAGATCGACCGCGCCGCCGAAGCTGTCCTTGCGGCTTTCGATGAAGGCATTGGTGGCGCGGCGGCCCGCCATGTCCTTGAGAGCTTTCTCGCGCAGCGCGGGGTTGGCATCCAGCAGCGCGAGAAAGCCTTCGCCCGGCAGGCGGATCACCTCGGACTTGATCGCCGCCTTCACCGTGGCGGTGCGTGCGCTCCCGTCGATCACCGCCATTTCGCCGAAATAGGAACCGGCGGGCAGGTAGGAGAGGAACACCGGACGATCCCCGATCCGTTTTTCGACGATCATCGACCCGCGGCGGATGATGAACACGTCCTTGTCGTCCGCGCCTTCCTGCACGATCACCTGTCCGGCCCGCGCCTGCACCACCTCGGCACTGGCGACCAGCGGGGCAACATCCGCGCGTGTCAGCCCCGATCCGAACATCTGGAGCAATTGCCGCTCGATCGAAATCGCGTTCACCGCCCGCGCCGCGCCGGGCGAGGTGGCGAGCAGTTTGAGCGCCGCCGTGCGCGACAGTTCGAGCGCGATCACCGGTTCCGCCGCGCGCACGGTCGCCCCGCGGCGGCGGCCCGAAATCAGGCCGACCTCGCCAAAGATCGAACCCTGTTCGATCCCCACCGTGACCGAGGGATCGGCAGGATTGATCTCCACCGCGACCGAACCTTTGGCAATCGCGAACATCGAGGAACCCGGATCGTTGCGGCGGAAGATCACATCGCCCGGTTCATAGGCGTGGCACGCGCTGTCCAGCATCAGTTCGCGCAGCTGGAGGGTCGAGAGGTCCTGCAGGATCGCAATGTTCTGCCCGAACACCGCCAGCCATTCCTCCACGCTGCGGCCTCCCGGCAGGGCGCCGAATTTCTCGGCGAGGATCGGTTCGTCGGCGGGTTTGAGACCGGTGTTCCCGTTCAGGAACTCGATCACGTCATAGCCCTGGTTCATGCAGTGCTTGATCAGCGGATAGCCCGCCAGCGCGCCGATCACATGGATGCCGGGCTTGGTCGTTTCGAACACGGGGGAGAGTTTCGGGAAGGCACCGGGTTCCGGGCTGGAAAACTCGATCCCCATGCTTTCCACAAAGCCGCGCGGGGGCTGCGATCCGGTGCGCGCGATGATCCGGTCGCAGCGGATCGCTTCCTGCCCGTCACGGGTGTTGAGCAGCAGCTCGCCGTCCTTCACTTCCGCCGGCTCGGTCTCGCGCCGCACGATCAGGCGGCCCTCGCGCTCGGCTTCCTCAAGCAGGGCGACGTTGGCGGGCTTGGCGCGGGCGAAATCGGCGGAGCGGTTGAGGATGGTGACGACATTGCGCTGCGCCGGATCGGCGGCGAGGCCCAGCGCGTTCTCGATCCCCGCATCGCCCGATCCGATCACGGTGATGTGTTCATCGTAATATTCGCCGGGATCGTCGAGCTGGTACTGGATCAGCGGCGAATCCGCGCCGGGGCAGCGCAGTTTGTTGGGGTTGCCCTGCGTGCCGATCGCGAGCACCACTGCAGCCGCCGCCACCACCTCGCCATTGCGCAGATGGATGGCGAAGGCGCCCTTTTCGCCTTCGATCTTAGCCACTTCGGCGTGGTATTTCACGTTGACTTTATGACCGGCGATCTGTTCGTCCCACAGGCCGAGGATCGTCTCGCGCTTGCCCGCTTCGAAGTCGATATCGCTGCGCAGCACGAGATTGGATGGCGTTGCCATCACGTGCTTGCCCTTCTGGTATTTGAAGATCGTGTCCGAGAGGTGATCGGTCTTTTCCAGCAGCACGTGGCTCATGCCCAGCGCCGCCGCCCGCGCAGCCGCGCTGAGGCCGGCTGGCCCCGATCCGACAATGGCGACGGCGTAAGTCCCGGCCAACTATCCTCCCCCTATCGGATAGGTTGCACGCAAGCGCTCACCATAGTGAAAAGCGCCCCTGATGCCAGAGCGAATTGCCCGATTTCGCAGGGGATGCTAGCGCACCTGGCATGGTTTCGGACGGACAGGCGCCTGCGGGCGGAACATCGAAAGCGGGCTGGGTTCTGCTCGGCGGGGCGCTGCTGCTGGCGGCGGGATCGATCGGCTACAACGTCTATCAGGGATCGGGCGATGCCGTCCCTGCGCCTGCGGAGGGCGCGCCGCTTTCGATCGAGCAATTGCGCGCCGCGGCGGAAGCATCGCAGGATGATGCCGGGCCGTGGAGCGACCTTGCCTTCGCCCTGTTCCAGCAGCGCGACTATGCCGGGGCGGCCGATGCCTGGCGCCGCGCGATTGCGATCGCCCCCGATGAGGCGGTGCTGTGGTCGGCGCTGGGCGAGGCGCTGGTGCTGGCCAGCAAGCGCGATCCCCTGCCGCCCGAAGCGCTGGCGGCCTTTGAAAAGGCGCTGGCGCTGGATGCCAGCGATCCGCGCGCGCGCTATTTCCTCGCCGCCAAGAAGGATATCGACAAGGATCACGAAGGCGCGATTGCCGCATGGCTCGATCTGCTGGCCGACAGCCCGCAAGGCGCGCCGTGGGAGGCCGATCTGGTGCGCACTATCGAACAGGTCGGGCAGATGAACAGCATCGCGGTCGCCAGCCGGATCGCCGAGGCGCAGGCGGCGCGCAAGCCAGCGCTGATCGCGCCGGGATCGGGCAGCGTCGCGGGTGATGCCGCCAGCCCCGATGTGCGCGGGCCGAGCGCGGCGGATGTCGCAGCGGCGAGCGGCATGAAGCCTTCCGAGCAGCGCCAGATGGCCGAAGGCATGGTCGCCCAGCTCGAAGCGCGGCTTCAGGGCGAACCGAAGAACATCGATGGCTGGGTGATGCTGATCCGCAGCCGCATGACGCTGGGCGAACCGGCGAAGGCCAAAGCCGCGCTTGAAGCGGCGGTGAAGGCCAACCCCGGTGCTGCGGCCCAGTTGCGCTCGCAGGCGGCGGCGCTGGGGGTGGAATAGGGGTCAGTCGCTGGCGGCGGGCTGCCGTGTCTTCCCGTAAGCCTCGATCGGGCGGAAAACCGCAGACGTGATGGCGATGGCCAGCGCCGTCAGCGCCAGCCCGGCCACCACATCGATCCAGTAATGCCAGCGGGTCGCCACGGCTTCGAACATGATGAACACGAACAGCGGCAGATAGATCACCCCGAGCCAGCGGGCGTGATGCCAGGCGTAATGGACGAACACCGCCGATGATGCGACGTGGAGCGAAGGCATAGCTGCCACGGCGGCGAACATGAACGCGCTGCCCTCGATCGCGATCCACGGCCTGCCGCCGGTTGCCAGCGCCTGATAGCCGCCGAACATATGCACCTGCCGCGCCGTTTCGAGCGCATTGACGCCGGGTTCATAAAGGAACGGGCCGACAGCGGGCATCACCAGATAGGCCAGCGCCCCCAGCACATGCACCAGCATCGCGCTGAAGATGACTTTGCGGAACACGATGAAGGCCTGCATCGAATGGACGATGATGCTGCCGGCGAACATCGCCAGAAAGGCGAAGAGGTAAAGGTGGTTGCCCGCGGGCATCACCCAGTCGGTGGCATGATGCACCTGAAAGGCAGCCTCGACCAGCGGGCGCACCATCTGGTCGGTCTGCCAGTAGAACCCGTCCCACAGCACGGGATTGATCACGCTCATCCACAGCTTGATGTTGAAATGGGTGACGAGGATCATGCCATAGGCGATCCCGGCAGCCGTGTAATAGAGCAGCCGCATGGTCTGCTTTGCCAGCACCAGCAACAGGCCGAGGAACGCAATCAGCGACAGCGGCACGGCATAGCTCATGCCGGTGAATTCGAGCGCATTGCTGGCCGGAAGCGAGAATTCGATCTCCAGCCCCCATGACAGCGCGAGGCCGATCGACAGGAAAATCAGCGCCAGCAGCAATTCGGGCAGGGGCGCGTAAACCAGCAGCCTGGCGCGCAGCGGCTCGTCGGAAACCTCCGGCGGGTTCAAGGCAATCGCGGAGGTGACATTCATGGACGATTGCGCTTCATGTGAGGTGGCGCCGGGGGAACCGGCAACAGATCAGGGGCCGGAGCCGCCGCGACCCTCACATGACGGAAAAATGACCGACTGCCAAAGCAAATCCGCTGCCCGCAGAAACGGGCAGGGCCCGCCTGCTCCGCAGCTTACACCACCCCGAAGGCCAGCATCGCATCGGCGACCTTCTTGAAGCCCGCGATGTTCGCGCCCTTCACATAGTCGATATAGCGTTCGCCTCCTTTGGCCCCCTGATCGCCATAGCGGATGCAGCGGTCGTGGATGCCGGTCATGATGTCCGTCAGCATCTGCTGCAATTCCTCCTCCTTCCACGAACGGCGTTCGGAGTTCTGGCTCATTTCGAGGCCCGACACCGCAACCCCGCCCGCGTTCGAGGCCTTGCCCGGCGCGTAGAGGATTTTGGCGTCCTTGAAGATGTGCACGCCAGCAAGGTCGGTCGGCATGTTCGCGCCTTCGGACACCGCCATGCAGCCGTTGGCGACCAGCGTCCTGGCGTCCTCGCCCAGCAATTCGTTCTGGGTGGCGCAGGGCAGGGCGACATCGCAGGGCACGCCCCACGGGGTCTTGCCCGCGTGGAAAGTCGCCGTGGGGAAGGCCTCGACATATTCCTCGATCCGCCCGCGGCGATGGGTCTTGTGGGTCTTCACCCAGTCGATCTTGTCCTGACCGATGCCGTCGGGATCGTGGATGAACCCGCCGCTGTCGGACAGGGTCAGCACTGTGCCGCCCAGCTGGACGATCTTTTCCGCCGCGTGCGTCGCCACGTTGCCGGAACCGGAGATCACGGCGGTCTTGCCCTCAAGGCTCTCGCCCCGTGTCGCCAGCATGTTTTCAAGGAAATAGACCGCGCCGTATCCGGTCGCTTCGGTGCGGATCAGGCTGCCGCCCCATTCCAGCCCCTTGCCGGTCAGCACCCCGGTGAAGTTGTTGGTGATGCGCTTGTACTGGCCGAACATGAAGCCGATCTCGCGCCCGCCGACGCCGATATCGCCTGCCGGAACGTCGATGTCGGCGCCGATGTGGCGGTAAAGCTCGGTCATGAAGGACTGGCAGAAGCGCATGATCTCGCGCACGCTCTTGCCCTTCGGATTGAAGTTCGATCCGCCCTTGCCGCCGCCCATCGGCAGGCCGGTGAGCGCGTTCTTGAAGGTCTGTTCGAAGGCGAGGAACTTCAGCACGCTTTCGTTCACGCTGGGGTGGAAGCGGATGCCGCCCTTGTAGGGGCCGATGGCGTTGTTGTTCTGCACGCGCCAGCCGCGCTGCACGCGGATATTGCCCTTGTCGTCCTCCCAGCACACGCGGAAGGATACCACGCGGTCCGGCTCGGCGATGCGGCGCAGGATCTGCTGGGCGTGGTATTCCTCCTTGTCCGCGATGAAATCGAAGATGTCTTCGGCCACTTCCTGCACGGCCTGCACGAATTCCGGCTGGTGCGGATTGCGCTTCTTCACGCCCTCCATGAAGCCATTGAGGTCGACGTGATCGGTGACTGCCATGATGATTCCCCCCTCCACGGCGAGCATAGGCACGTCGGGGGCGGGGTGATTGTCGAATTGCGGCAAAGTGCGCGCCCCGCGCGCCGGGCGGCGCGCCGGATGCGGTCAGATCGCCGAGGAGAACTTGCGCTGGGTGACCGCACGGTAGGAATCGAACAGCGATGCGATCACGCGGGCATAGGGCAGGCCGCCGGGCGCAATGCGCAGGGTGTTGCCCGCAAGGCTGGCGAGGCCCGCCGCGATGAACGGTTCCAGCCGGTCTTCCACGCCCGCCAGCAGGCAGGGCGACAGGGTCGCCTCGTTGCGGCACAGCAGCGCCTCGATCACGCCGCCGCGCAGCATGTCCTGCGGGCTGCGGGCGATGCCATGGCTGGCCGAAAGCCGCCCTTCGCCCGACAGCTGGCGATAGCGGCCATTGTGCTTGTCGTTCTGGGCCAGCAGCGCGGGAAAGCCGCTGATTGCGGTCGATCCCATGCCGATCAGCACCTCTGCCGGATCATCGGTGAAGCCCTGGAAATTGCGCCGCAGCGTGCGGGTCCGCACCGCCCGCGCCATCGGATCGTGGGGCAGGGCAAAGTGATCGAAGCCGACCGCGTCATAGCCATGGGCGGTCAGGTAGCCGAACGCTTCTGCCGCCATGGCAAAGCGCGCTTCGGCGCCGGGCAGAGCGCTTTCCGGGATCATCGTCTGGCGCGGCACCATGTGCGGCACATGGGCATAGCCGAACACCGCCACCCGGTCCGCGCCAAGCTTTGCGGTCATTTCGAGGCTTTCGACCAGATCGGCGGTGGTCTGGTGCGGCAGGCCATACATCAGATCGAAATTCATCGAGGTGACGCCGCCCGACCGCAGCCAGTCGACGCTGCGGCAGATCATCGCGGTGGGCTGTTCGCGGCCGATCGCCTTCTGGCAATGCAGCGCGAAGGTCTGCACCCCCATGCTCGCCCGCGTGATGCCGACCGCGCCGACCACGCGGCTCCATTCCGGCGTGAGGCTGCGCGGATCGAGCTCGATCGACCACTGCGGGGCGAACAGCGGGAAGTGCGCGTGGAGGCTATCGACCAGCGCCATGAACTCGCCCGGCAGGATCGCGTTGGGGCTGCCCCCGCCAAAGGCGATGCGCCGCACGCGGGCGGTGGCGGGCAGCAGGCTCGCCACGGTGGCGATTTCCTGATGCAGCGCGGCGAGATAGCTCTCCACCCGCGCCCGCTTGCCCGATGCGCCGGTGTTGCAGCCGCAGTAATAGCAGATCTGCTCGCAGAACGGGATGTGGAGATAGAGCGAGACATCGCCATCCGCCGCCGCAATCGCGCTTTCGATCGCGCCAGCCTCCAGCGGGCCGAAATCGGCGGCGGTGGGATAGCTGGTGTAACGCGGCACCGGCGTTGCGAGAAGTTCTGGATGATATTGCCACATGAGTGCGCTTAGAGCGCCTGCGTGGCTACCCGTCTTTGCGCGAGATCAATTTGCCCAGCTTATCCTCGCGGCAACTGCCCGCATGGCAGCCCTTGGGGTGGCAGTTTTCATCCTGCGCGGGCGCATCATCGCCCAGCGGGATGGTGATCGTGCCGCCGTTACACAGCCTGGCCGTGATCGTTTCGGCCTGCGCGGGCAAAGGCCCGACCATCACCGGCACCAGCGCGGCCAGCGCGAAGGCGAGCGGGGGCTTCATGCCTCGTCCTCCCCAGGTTCCTCGTCGTCGATCAGGATGCGGTTGGCCGCGCCGTCCATGTCGTCATACTGCCCGTCGCGCATCGACCACAGGAAGGCGACAAGGCCCAGAAGCCCCATGCCGAGCGCGATGGGTATGAGGAAAGCAAGGCCGGTCATGCGCGCGCCGCCCGTGCCAGCCGCAGCGAATTGGCGACCACCACCAGCGAGCTGACCGACATGGCAATCGCGGCGATCAGCGGCGTGACCATCCCCATCAGCGCCAGCGGCACCGCCAGCACGTTATAGCCAATCGAGAAGGCGAAGTTCTCGCGCACGATCCGCATGGTGGCCTTCGCCACCCGCACCGCCAGCGCGACCGGCATCAGGCCATCGCCGATGAACACCGCGTCGGCGGCCTGCTGGCTCGCGTCGGACGCGGTGCCGGGCGCGATCGAGGCGTGGGCGGCGGCGAGCGCGGGGCCATCATTGAGGCCATCGCCCACCATCAGCGGGCGGCGGCCCTCGGCCTTCAGAGCCTCCAGCGCGGCGAGTTTGGCCTGCGGGCTGGCCTCGGCGGTGGCCTCCAGCCCCAGTTCCTGCGCGAGCGCGGCGACCGGCGCGGCGCGGTCGCCCGACAGGATGCTGGCGGTAATGCCCTGATCGCGCAGCGCGGCGAGGGTCGCAGCGGCATCGGCGCGCAGCGGATCGGCAAAGGTGATGGTCTGCGCCTGCGCCCCGATCCTGAGGCGCGTGGCGAGTGCCTGCGCGCCGTCGTCGGGCCGCTCCAGCGCCACATCGAGCCCCCGCCAGCGCCCGGTCAGCCCCGCGCCGCTTGCCTCGCGCACATCGGTGACAGCAGCGGGCACCGCGCCTTCACGCAAGCACGCGGCGGCAAGGCCACGGCTCAATGGGTGGCGGCTGGTCTGGGCCAGCGCCAGCGCGACCGAACGCGCCTCGGCGTCCAGCGCGGCGATATCGGCCCGCGGGGTGCCGAGCGTGAGCGTGCCGGTCTTGTCGAGCAGCGCGATGTCGCATTCGGCGAGGCGTTCCAGCGCGCTCCCGTCCTTGACCAGCAGGCCGCGCCGCAGCAACGCGCCGCTCGCCACCACCTGCGCGGCTGGCACGGCAAGGCCCATGGCGCAGGGGCAGGTGATGATCAGCACCGCAATCGCGATGGTGAGCGACTGGTGCACGCCTGCGCCTGCGATCATCCATCCGGCAAAGGCCAGCGCGGCAAGCAAATGCACCACCGGCGCGTAAAGGCGGCTGGCGCGGTCGGCGATGCGGACATAGGTGCTGCGCGATTGCCCCGCCTCGTCCATCAGGCGGGCGATTTCGGCAATCGCGGTATCCTCTGCCACGCGGGTCAGGCGGATGCGCAGGGGCGCGGACAGGTTGATCGCGCCCGCGTGCACGATGCTGCCCGGCCCGACGGGTTCGGGCGCGCTTTCGCCGGTGAGCATGGCGTTGTCGATCGCGCTGGTGCCTTCCACGATGTCACCATCGGCGGCGAGCGCCTCTCCGGCAGCGACCAGCACCAGCATCCCCGGTTCGAGCTTGTTCGCCGCCACCCGCCGGGTGGTGCCATCGGGGGCGATCACGGATGCGCTCTTGCCCATCCGCCCCAGCAGCGCGCCGATGCCGGCCCGCGTGCGCGTGCGCATCTCCGCGTCGAGCGCGCGGCCCGCCAGCAGGAAGAACAGCAGCATCACCGCGCTTTCGAAATAGGCATGCCCGCCGCCGGTGACCGTCTCGTAGATCGAAAGCCCGGTGGCGAGGATCACCCCGATGCTGATCGGCACATCCATATTGGTGCGCCTGTGAGAGAGCGCCATCCATGCGCTGGCGAAAAACGGTCGGCCCGAATAGGCGATCACCGGCAGGGCGATCAGCGCCGAAAGCCAGTGGAACAGTTCGCGCGTCGCCCCGTCCGCGCCCGACCATATGCTGACCGACAGCAGCATGACATTCATCATGCCGAAGCCCGCGACGCCGACCGCACGGTTCAGCGCCTTGCGTTCCTTCGCCTCGACACCGAGGGGATTGTCGGCCACCGGCTGCGCTTCAAACCCCAGCGCCAGCAGCGCGGCGGTGAGCGCGCCTTCATCCAGCCCCGGATCGTGGCTGATCGCGACACGCTTGGCCGAGAAATTGGCGCGGGCCGAGCCGATCCCGTCCAGCTTGGGCAGCTCGCGTTCGATCTTGCCGATGCAGCCTGCGCACTTCATCCCCGGCACGGTAAAGCGGGTGGTGACGAATGGCTGGCCTTCGGCAGGCAGGACGGGGGCAGGGGCGTTCATCGGATTTCGCTTTCTCCGGCCCATTCCTGCGCGCCGGCACGGATCGCCATGCGCAGTTTCCAGCGCCCGCCATCCAGCGGCTTGTCCGAAACCCAGCGCCCGCCGCCCTGATCGGCAAAACCGAGGGTGGCGGTATCGCGCGCGCCCAGCGGGCGTTCGGCGGTGGCGGTGACAGTCGCGCCCGCAGGCACGCCAAGCGTTTCCAGCACCACGCGCCCGTCCGCCCGCCGCTGCGCCGCCGCCTGCCAGCCCAGCGCCTTCGAATGGGCGGCCTTGTCCAGCCAGCCGTTATACTTCTGGCTGGCGACGTAGGAATTATCGACCACCGTGCCGTGGAAACTGCCGACCGCGAAGCTCGCCATCACCAGATTGACCGCGATCACGATGCCGAACCCGCCGACGAACACGGCGGCCATGTGCTTGCCGGTGAAACTGCTTTTGCTGGCCATTATTCGTTCCCCGGCATGGCAAAGGTTGTGTCCGCCAGATCGGTCTCGCGCTGTTCGTCGATGCTGGTGAGGCGGAAGGTGAAATTCTGGGCCTGCTCGCCCGCAGGCAGCATGACATAGGCGCGCACGACTTTGGTCTCGTTGGCGTTGACCGTGATCACCTGAAGCGGTGCGGCGTTTTCCATGCTGACCGCGTCGGTCCACATCACCGCGCCCTTGGGCAGGCCGGTCAGCGCCACTTCCATGTCACGCGGGCGGGCTTCCATGTTGCGCAGGCGCAGGGTGTAGGCGTTGCGCACCGAACCATCCTTCAGCAGCATGAAGGGCGGGTTGCGATCGGGCGAGACGGTGAGATCGGTGTGGGTGCGGGTGCCGAGCGCGAACAGCAGCGCAGCGCCGATCGCCGCCCAGACGCCGAAATAGATGAACACCCGCGGGCGCAGCAGCGCCTTCCACGCAGGGGTGGCAGGCGCGCCCGCAGCTTCGGCCTTGCACTGGTCAAGCGTGGCGTAATCGATCAGGCCCCGCGGGCGGCCGATGTCCTTCATCACGCGGTCGCAGGCGTCGATGCACAGCCCGCAGGTGATGCAGCCGATCTGCTGGCCTTCGCGGATGTCGACCCCGGTGGGGCACACCGCCACGCACATGTTGCAGTCGATGCAGTCGCCAAACTGGTCGGGGTTCTTCGCCGCCTTCTTGAGGCTGCCGCGCTGTTCGCCGCGCCAGTCCTTGTAGGTGACGATCAGCGACTTCTCGTCGAGCATCGCGGTCTGGATGCGCGGCCAGGGGCACATGTAGATGCACACCTGCTCGCGCATGAACCCGCCGAGCCAGAAGGTCGTGCCAGTGAGGATCGCGACCGTGGCATAGGCAACCGGCGCGGCGTTGCCGGTCCAGAAGTCGCGGGTGAGGGTGGGCGCGTCGGCGAAATACATGATCCACGCCCCGCCGGTCCAGAAGGCGATGGCCGCGTAGACCGTCCACTTGGCAAGGCGGCGGGCGATCTTGGATGCGGTCCACGGCGCCTTGTCGAGGCGCATCCTTGCGTTGCGATCCCCGTCGAAGAAGCGGTCGACGTGCTGGAACACATCGGTCCACACCGTCTGCGGGCAGGCATAGCCGCACCATGCGCGGCCCACGGCGCTGGTGACGAGGAACAGGCCGATCCCCGCCATGATCAACAGCCCGGCGACGAAGTAGAATTCGTGCGGCCAGATTTCGATGTCGAACATGTAGAAACGGCGGTGGGCGAGATCGACCAGCACCGCCTGATCGGGCGCGTAAGGCCCGCGATCCCAGCGGATCCACGGGGTGATGTAGTAAATCGCCAGCGTCACCAGCATCACCAGCCACTTGAACCGGCGGAAGGGGCCGTCGATCCGCTTGTTGTGGACGGTCTTGCCCTTTTCATAGAGCGTGCTGCCCATGAAACCGACCTCTGCCGGAGCGGCAGAGGCGGCAGGGGTGGCGGCGGGTGCGGGGGTGGAACCGAGCGCAGCCGCCCAGTCGCGGGGCTGGCCCTGCTGCTGGTTGCTGCGCTCGTGTTCCGTGGGATCAGCCATCGTTTTCGGCCTTGGTGGTGCTGGCGACATCGCCGGCGGGTGCTTCGGGGGTAGCGGGGGCGGCAGGCGTCGCCGCTTGCTGGCCGCCGCCGCGCGAGTGGACATAGGCCGCCAGCATCTTGATCGTCACCGGATCGAGCCGGTCCTTCCACGCGGGCATGACGCCGTGGCGGGGCTTGAGGATCTGCTGGCGCACTTCGGCCTCGGTCCCGCCGAACAGCCAGATCGCGTCATTCAATGCAGGCGCGCCCATTTCCGGCATGCCTGCACCCGCAGGCCCGTGGCAGGCAGCGCAGTTTTCCGCGAACAGGGTCGCGCCGGCCGCGTTCGGCCTGGCCTTGCCCGACAGCGACAGGACATGGCCGGTCAGAGCGTTCACCTGCGCAGGCTGGAACATCCCGTCGAAGCCCGGCATGTAATTGACCCGCGTCTGGTCGGCCCCGGCCCAGCGGATGCCGTGGTTGAGGGTGTATTCGATATCGGTCAGCGTGCCGCCCCAGATCCAGTCGTCATCATTGAGGTTGGGGTAGCCCTTCGATCCCGCAGCCCCCGCGCCGTGGCACTGCACGCAGTTGACCTTGAACGCCGCCGCGCCGCCTGCGACCGCCGCCTGCATCAGATCGGGATTGGCGGGCAGCGCCTCGATATCGGTCGCGGCGATTTGCGCGACCACGCCCTGACGGGCGGCTTCGGCGGCGCTCATTTCCTTGGCCAGATCGCCGCGGCTGGACCAGCCCAGCGTGCCATCGGTCGCCTTCTCGATCATCGGCCAGGCGGGGTAGAGCACCACATAGACCGCCGAAAAGGCGATGGTGGCGTAAAAGGTCCACAGCCACCAGCGCGGCAGGGGGGTGTTGAGTTCCTCGATCCCGTCCCATTCATGGCCGACAGTCTCGGTGCCGGTGGGTTGGTCGATACGTTTATTCGCCATCGTCCTGATCCTTGAAAATCGAGTGCTTGGCAGCGGCCACATGGGGCTTCGCGCCGGGGCGGAAGTGCCACAGGCACAGCGTGAGATAGAGCGCGACGATCACCGCCAGCCCGTAGCTGTCGGCAAAGTGGCGCAGGGTTTCATAGAAGCTCACCGGCCCTTCTCCCTGGTCAGCGCTTCCTGCGCGGCGGCGCTGTTCACATCGACCAGCGTGCCGAGCATCTGGAGATAGGCCACCAGCGCATCCATTTCGGTCACGCGCTTCGGATCCCCGTCGAAATCGCGGATCTGCGCCTTGGGATAGCGCGTAGCGAGATCGCCCGCATCGGCATCGGGATTGGCCTGCGCCATCAGATCGGCCTCTGCTGCGGCGATATCGGCATCCGAATAGGGCACGCCCACCCGCCGCAGTGCGGTGAGGTTGGCCGCCGGATCGGGCACCTTCAGATCGGCTTCGGCAAGGAAGCTGTAATTGGGCATGATGCTTTCCGGCACCACCGAACGCGGGGCCTTGAGGTGCTGGACGTGCCATTCATCCGAATAGCGCCCGCCCACCCGCGCCAGATCCGGCCCGGTGCGCTTGCTGCCCCACTGGAAGGGGTGATCATACATGCTCTCGGCCGCCAGGCTGTAATGGCCATAGCGTTCGACCTCGTCCCGGAAGGGGCGGATCATCTGGCTGTGGCAGGTGTAGCAGCCTTCGCGGATATAGATATCGCGGCCCGCCTGCTCCAGCGGGGTGTAGGGGCGCATCCCCTCCACCTTCTCGATCGTGTTGTCGATCCAGAACAGCGGCGCGATTTCCACGATCCCGCCGATCGCCACCACCAGCAGCGTGGCGACCGAAAGCAGGGTGACGTTCTTTTCGAGGCGCTTGTGGCCCTCGAAGGGTTCCTTGCGTTGTGTATCAGTCATGTTCGCGTTCCTTGGCGTGGCCGCTTATTCGGCGGGCTGGGCCTGCGGTTCGGGGAGGATCGGGCGGTCATTGGCCTCATCGTGCGCGGTGTCGCCCAGCGGGGCTTCGTCGCGCAGGTGACCGGCGATGGTCATCCAGATGTTCCAGGCCATGATCACCGCACCGGCGAGGTACATCAGCCCGCCCACGGCGCGCAGGATGTACATCGGGTGGAGCGCCGCGACGGTATCGACGAAGCTGTTCACCAGATAACCGTCAGACCCGTATTCGCGCCACATCAGGCCCTGCGTGATCCCGGCAACCCACATCGACGAGGCGTAGAAAACGATCCCCAGCGTCGCGAGCCAGAAGTGCCAGTTGATCATCCGCAGGCTGTAGAGGCGTTCCTTCTTCCACAGGCGCGGCACGAGGTAATAGACGCAGGCGAAGGTGATCATCCCGTTCCACCCCAGCGCGCCGGAGTGCACGTGGCCGATCGTCCAGTCGGTGTAGTGGCTCAGAGAGTTCACCGCCTTGATCGACAGCATCGGGCCTTCGAAGGTGCTCATCCCGTAGAAGGCGAGCGCCAGCACCATCATGCGGATGATCGGATCGGTGCGGACCTTGTCCCATGCGCCGTTCAGCGTCATCAGACCGTTGATCATCCCGCCCCAGCTGGGCATCCACAGCATGATCGAGAACACCATGCCCAGCGTCTGCGCCCAGTCGGGCAGCGCGGTGTAGTGCAAGTGGTGCGGACCTGCCCAGATGTAGAGGAAGATCAGCGACCAGAAGTGGATGATCGACAGGCGGTAGGAATAGACCGGCCGCCCGGCCTGCTTGGGCACGAAGTAATACATCATCGCCAGGAAGCCGGCGGTGAGGAAGAAACCCACCGCATTGTGGCCATACCACCACTGCGTCAGCGCATCCTGCACACCGGCAAAGGCGCTGTAGCTCTTCGTGCCCAGCAGGCTGACGGGGATCGCCAGATTGTTGACCACGTGCAGCATGGCAATGGTGATGATGAAGGCGAGGTAGAACCAGTTGGCCACATAGATATGCGGTTCATGGCGGCGCAGCAGCGTGCCGACGAACACCGCCAGATAGGCCAGCCACACGATGGTGAGCCACAGATCGACATACCATTCCGGTTCGGCATATTCCTTCGACTGGGTGATGCCGAGCAGGTATCCGGTCGCGGCCAGCACGATGAACAGCTGGTATCCCCAGAACACGAAACGGGCCATGCCGGGGAAGGCGAGCGTGGTGCGGCAGGTGCGCTGCACCACGTAGAAGCTCGTCGCCAGCAGCGCGTTGCCGCCAAAGGCAAAGATCACCGCACTGGTGTGCAGCGGGCGGACGCGGCCGAAGTTCAGGTAAGGTTCGAGGTTGAGATCGGGAAAAGCCAGCTGCAGCGCGATGAACACGCCCGCCAGCAATCCCGCCAGGCCCCAGAACATGGTGGCAATCACGCCCCAGCGCACGACATCATCGTCGTAGCGGCTCGGCCCGGGAGGCATCCTGAAAATGCTCTGGGCCTTGGCCAGCGGGTCGTAGCTGCCCAGCGTGGCAAAGATCAGGATCACGGCAACAAGGCCGACGATCCCCATGTGGATGGCAAACCCGCTGTCCGGGGTCAGCGCGATAGCGGCAATGGCTGCGAGCAGGACGATAGCCCAGACCCCCAGCCGTTTCACGACTGCTTCCATGTTGATTTATCCCTTCCGTCGGCCCGCTGTTTAGCTTGCCCCGGTCTTCCGGTTATTGATCCAGATCAAATTTCACTCAGTTTTTGGATGATGTTCCGCTGTGTCCGGCCTGCCGTCCGGCGATCTTCGCCAGCGCGGAAACGTCCGAAAGGCAGACCTTTGACCGGCCCTCGGTCGTCACCAGACCGGCCTCGCGCAGCTCGGTCAGCTGGCGGCTGACCGTCTCGATGGTGAGGCCCAGACTGTCGCCGATGTCGCGGCGGCTCATCGGCAGCGAGAAGGCACAGGGGCCGGAGGAACAATCCGCCAGCCGCTCTGCCATCGAGACGAGGAAATCGGCGATTCGCGCGCCTGCGGACTTGTGCCCCATCTGCATCATCCGCGTGCGGCTGCGGTGCAGCGCCTGAAGAGAGCGGGTCAGCACCGAACGCAGCACCGCCGGATCGCCCTGGGCAATGTCGAGAAAACGGTCGGCGGGAAACACCACCAGATCGCAATCGGTGAGGCCGATCAGGCGGAAATCCCCGTCGCTCTGGCGCAGCACCGAAATCACGTCGCCGGCGAAATGGAAGGCCAGCACCTGCCCCGAAGGCGCCGCGCCGCCGCCGGTCTGGGCGGCCAGCTTGGCCGAACCGCGGGCGAGGAACACCAGCCGGTCTTCATAAGGATCGGGCGGCAGTTCTCCGCCCTTGGCCAGATGCAGGCAATAGCCGATTTCGCACAGGCGGTCCGCCGTCAGCGCATCGCCCGTGCCGGGCGGCAGCGCGTCACGGAAAGCCTCCATGCATTCCTGCCCGAATGATGTGCTGATTGTCGCCATGATGGTGTGCTTCTGGCGCAGGCACGCGCAATGGTCTTTGATCCTGATCAATGAGCATCGCGCATTCTGCGGGCTATCGGGCGGCCACAGGCAGCAACAATCCTGGGCCACGGAGGGTGGCCACTGCTGCCGCGAAGGATGGATGAAATGAAGACTCTTCTGATGCTTGCCGGTGCGACTTTGGCGCTCGCCGCGACGCCTGCGATGGCGCAGGACGATGACCGTGCGGGCGAGATCCAGTTCAAGGTGCTGGGCACCGCTGTGCTGCCCGATGGCAAGATCACCGATATCAACGTGAACCTGCCGGGCCTGCCTGCTACCACGCAGACCAAGGCCAACGACAACGTCACGCCGACCATCGCGATCGAATATTTCGTCACCGACAATGTCTCGATCGAAACCATCGCGGGCATGACCCAGCACGATGTCGATGCCTCGGCAGGCCTGCCGGTGGGCGCGGAACTGGTGTCCAACGCCAAGCTGATTCCGGCGACTGTCACGGCCAAGCTGCACTTCGATCTGGGCGGGGTGAAGCCCTATGTCGGGGCGGGGCCGTCCTACTTCCTGTGGGTGGGTGACAAGCCGGGTGCGGCAACCCTGCCGCTGGGGGTGACCGAAACCAACCTGTCGAACGAATTCGGCGTGGCGCTGCAGGCCGGCTTCGATGTGCCGGTGAACGACAAGGGGCTCGGCATCAGCGTCGATGTGAAGCGCTATTTCATCGACACCACCGCGCGCTGGTTTGTCGGCAACACGCTGGCGATCGAGACCGAACACAAGCTGGATCCCTGGGTGATCAGCGCCGGGCTTGCCTACCGCTTCTGAGAGGCATCGGCCTGACCTGCAAAAACCCCGCCGGAAGCGCTCCGGCGGGGTTTTTTGTGGGGGTTCAGACCCCGTCTAGGTCGTTCTAGACCCCCTCTAGACCCCTTCTAGGCCTGTTTCGGGTGCCAAAATGGCAATGTTTCACGTGAAACATTGCCATATCGGTTATCGGCTGCGGCGGGTCAGAAATTGTACTGGGTGGAAAACTGCACCCGTTGCAGATTGCCGCTGCGCCCGTCTTCCAGCGTGCGGCTGGCATACATCAGTTCGACCCCGACATTGAGCGGGCCGACCGGGTTCCAGATCAGGTTGGCAAAGGCGTTCCAGCTTTCATCGGTCACCTGATTGGTGGTGAGCCGCACGGGGTTGTCCGCCTTGAAATAGGCCCCCCCGAGGTTGGAGCGCACCCGGTCCGACCAGACATGGCGATAGGCGGCAAAGCCCGACCAGGTGAAGATCGGATCGAGCGTCCCGTCGAGCTTGATCGCGGCATCGTTGACGATGTTCAGCCCGATATAGCGGCCCAGCCCGTCGCCCGCCGTGGCCATGAACCTGAGGTCATCCTTCTCGCCCACCTTGAGCTTGCCCGACAGGCTGAGGCCGTATCCCCATGCGGCATCGTCCACCCCCATCAGATCGTCGGTCGAAACGTGCAGCTGGCGCAGGATCCCGGCGGCGGTGAAACTGCCCCAGTCGCCGCTCCAGTTGTACCGGCCGACAATGTCGGGAATCTGGTCGTCGCCGGGCGTGACCATCGCGCCGTTCTGGGCGGTGACCACGGTTTCGGGCTGTTCGACCGCAAGTTGCAGCCCGCCCTTGGTGTAGCGGATCAGCGGCTGGCGATCGAACACCGTGCCTGGCGTTACGCCAATGAAATCAAGCGAATCCGGCAGCGCACCGACATTCTGGAAGGTCGACCAGCCCTGCCCGAAGGTCCAGTTGTCGTAATTGATCAGGGCATGGCGGATGCGCGGCACAAAGCTGTTCGTCACCCGTTCGTTGCCGCCTTCGGTGACGTTGAAATCAAGCTCGATCAGGCTCGAAAGCTTGTGATCGGTGCCAACGTCAGTCTCGGTCTTGAACAGGAACCGCGTCTGGCGAGCGGAGAAATCGGTGTCGAACCCGCTGGGATTGCCGCCCACCGGGATCGACGAGGGGAACAGGAAATCGCGCAGGATCGAATTGCCTGCCAACTGCCCGCCGCTGGTGCGCTGGCTGGTCGCATCGAGTTTGACATAGCCGCCATAGGTGACCCGTGTCTTGCCCATCCGGAAGCCTTCGCCCGAGGGGATGGCGAAATCGATCAGCTTGTCCGACATCTCGGCCTGACGCGCGGCGAGTGTGCGGGTGGTTTCCTGCGTGGCAGCGGCGTTGGCTTGCAGAGCCTGCTGCTCGGCCCGCAGCGCCCCCGTTTCGGCGCGGATCGCGGCAATCGCCTCGGTCTGCTGCTGGGTGTCCCCCGCTTCCTTGTCGAGCCGCGCAATCAGCCCTTCGACCAGCCGCTCCAGCCGGTCGAGGCGCTGATCAACGCTCGCCTCCTGCGCCAGCGCCGGCGTGGCCGACAGCGCGGTGGCCGCCAGCAAGGCCAGCCGGAGCGCGCGCCCCGTGCGTGTGTGAACCATAAGACCCTCCCATCCTCTCTTATGGCGGCGAGAATGCAGCAGGGCCGCTATGCGCGACAGCTAGCCGATGGTCGTAAGACCTTTGTCTGAGGGCGCGGGGCTGGTAGCCTGTTGTAATACGGGGTCAGAAAAGGGAGAGTCGAGATGATCCACGCCGTCGAGCGGCCCCAGGCCCACACGCCCACCCATTGCACGCCCGAACAATATGCCGCGATGTATGCCGCATCGGTCGAGACGCCCGATGCCTTCTGGCTGGAACAGGCGCAGCGGCTCGACTGGGTCAGGCAGCCCACCATCGGCGGCGACTGGTCCTATGATCCGGTGGCGATCAGGTGGTTCGAGGACGGGCAGCTGAACCTGTGCCACAACGCGGTTGACCGGCACCTTGCCACCCATGCCGAAACGGTCGCGCTGATTTTCGAACCCGACGATCCGGCCGAGGAAAGCCGCAGCCTCACCTATGGCGCGCTCCACAAGGAAGTGGTTCGCATGGCCAATGCGCTGAAAAAGCTGGGCGTTGCCAAGGGCGACCGGGTGACGATCTACATGCCGATGATCCTCGAAGGGGTCATCGCCATGCTCGCCTGCGCCCGCCTTGGCGCGGTGCATTCGGTGGTGTTCGGCGGCTTTTCTCCCGAGGCGTTGGCGGGCCGGATCGAGGATTGCGGCAGCCGCTTTGTCATCACGGCAGACGAGGGCCTGCGCGGGGGCAAGCACATTCCGCTGAAGGCCAATGTCGATGCCGCGCTGAACCTTGCCGCGCACGCCACGCCGGTCGAAGGCGTTCTGGTGATCCGCCACACCGGCGGCGACATCGCGATGCAGGGCGGCCGCGACCACTGGCTCGAAAGCCTCGCCAGCGATGAGGATTGCCCCTGCGAGGTGATGGATGCGGAAGACCCGCTGTTCATCCTCTACACCTCCGGATCGACGGGCAAGCCCAAGGGCGTGCTCCACACCACCGGCGGCTACGGCGTGTGGACGGCGACGACCTTCCACTACATCTTCGATTACCAGCCGGGGGAGGTGTTCTGGTGCACCGCCGATATCGGCTGGGTGACGGGGCACAGCTACGTCGTCTATGGCCCGCTGTTCAACGCGGCGACCGCGGTGGTGTTCGAAGGCGTGCCGAACTATCCCGATCACGGGCGGTTCTGGGACGTGGTCGACAAGCATCAGGTCAACATCATCTACACCGCCCCCACCGCGATCCGCGCGCTGATGCGCGAGGGTGATCACCACGTAACGAGCCGCAGCCGCGCCTCGCTGCGCCTGCTGGGGAGCGTCGGCGAGCCGATCAATCCCGAAGCATGGCGCTGGTATTTCGATGTGGTGGGCGAGGGCCGCTGCCCGGTGATCGACACCTGGTGGCAGACCGAAACCGGCGGCTGCATGATCACCACGCTCCCCGGCGCGCACGACATGAAGCCGGGCAGCGCAGGCCTGCCGTTCTTCGGCATCCGTCCGCAACTGGTCGATAACGAGGGGCACGTTCTGGAGGGCGCCACCGAGGGCAACCTGTGCATCACCCACAGCTGGCCGGGGCAGGCGCGCACGGTCTATGGCGATCATGACCGCTTCGTGCAGACCTATTTCAGCACCTATGCGGGCAAGTATTTCACCGGCGATGGGTGCAAGCGCGACGCGGACGGGTATTACTGGATCACGGGCCGCGTGGACGATGTGATCAACGTCTCCGGCCACCGCATGGGCACCGCAGAGGTCGAAAGCGCGCTGGTGCTCCACGCCAAGGTGGCAGAGGCGGCGGTGGTGGGCTATCCCCACGATATCAAGGGGCAGGGCATCTATTGCTACGTCACCCTGAACGTGGGCGAGGAAGGGACCGACGCGCTGCTGGCCGATCTGAAGGCACAGGTGCGCAAGGAAATCGGCCCGGTCGCCACGCCCGATGTGATCCACTTCACCGATGGCCTGCCCAAGACCCGTTCGGGCAAGATCATGCGCCGCATCCTGCGCAAGATCGCCGAGAACGATTTCGGCGCGCTGGGCGATACCTCGACGCTGGCCGATCCTTCGCTGGTGGACCGGCTGATCGAAGGCAGGCAGAACCGCTGAGGCGCGCATGACCGGCCGCGTCGTCATTGCCGATGATCACCCGCTGTTCCGCAGCGCGCTGGCCCATGCGGTCGGCAAGGTGTGGGACAGCGCGGCGATCATCGAGGCAAGCAGCGCTGCCGAGGCGCGGGCCGCACTGGCCGAAGGCGCTGCCGAAGCCTTGCTGCTCGACCTGCACATGGCGGATTCCAGCGGCCTGTCGGTGCTGATGGACCTGCGGCAGGATTACCCCGCGCTGCCGATCGTGATTGTCTCTGCCAGCGAGGAGCCGCGGGTCGCGGCGGCGGCGGCGCAGCTGGGGGCGGCGGGGTTCATCCCCAAGTCCTCAAGCCTCGATGCCATGCGCGAAGGGCTGGCGGCGGTGCGCGATGGCGATGGCTGGTTCCCCGATACGGGCGAGGGCGAGGATGATGATCTGGCCCGCATCGCCAGCCTGACGCCGGCCCAGCGGCGTATTCTCGCAGCGATCAGGCAAGGCCTGCTCAACAAGCAGATCGCCTACGAACTGGCGATCAGCGAAGCGACGGTGAAGGCCCATATCACCGCGATCCTGCGCAAGCTGGGGGTCAATAGCCGCACCCAGGCGGTGCTGCTGGCAGCCAAGCTCGATGTCGATCAGCCGGTGGCGGATTCGGCGAAAGCCTGATCCGCCTTGCCGGCCCGGCCCTGCGCAAGGGCATTGGCGATAAGGGCGCGCAGCGCGGCCGGGGCAGCGGGCTTGAGCATGCGGTTGGCGCCCATGCGGGCAGCGGCCGCCTCGGTCTCCTCGGCGCTTTCGGCGGTCAGCAGGATCACCGGCGGGCGCGTGCCCCACACCTCGCACAGCGCGGCATAGGCGGCATCCCCGCGCTCGTCCCCGTCGAGGCGGTAATCCATGATCGCCATGTCGGGCGCGTCCGGCGTCAGGGCGAGCGCCTCTGCCAGATTGCCCGCAGCCGTCACCTGCAGGCCCCATTTGCCGAGCAGTGTCGCCAGCGCGGCGAGCGCGGCGGGATCGTTCTCCACCACCAGCACCCGCGCATCGCCGAGCTGGCCGGACTGGCGGCGGGGGGTGGGCATCGGGGCTGCCGCAGCCGCCTCGCGCCGCAGCACCGGCATGGCAAAGGCAAAACTGCTGCCGCGCCCGACAGCCGAGCGGGTCTCGATCTCGAATTCCAGCAACCGCGCCGCCCGCCGCACGATCGCAAGCCCGAGCCCAAGCCCTTCGCGGTCGGTCGAGGTGCCGCGCTCGAACTCGCCGAAAATGCGCTCGCTGTCCTCCGGCGCGATCCCGCGCCCGGTATCAGCCACGCAGACCAGCAGGCGCTCGCCCCGCCGCCGCACCCCGATCAGCACGCCCCCGCGTTCGGTGTAGCGCACGGCATTGCTGACCAGATTGCGCAGCACGCTGGTGAGCAGCGCACGGTCGGCCATCACCCATGCGCTCGTCCGCACCCGCCGCAGCCGCAGCCCCTTGGCCTGCGCCTGCAACGCGAATTCGCGCGCCACATCCTCGAACAGCTGGTCGAGCGCGACCGGTTCGGGCACGGGCACCACCCCGCCGCTGTCGAGCTTTGAGATATCGAGCAGCGCACGGATCAGCCGGTCGGCCGAGATGATCGAACCATCGAGGTCGGCGACCAGCTTTTCCAGCTGCGGCCTGCCGGCGACCTCCTCTCCCAAGGCCGAGGCGAACAGGCGTGCAGCGTTCAGCGGCTGGATCAGATCGTGGCTAGCCGCGGCGAGGAAGCGGGTCTTCGAGCGGGTCGCCTGCGCGAGCGCCTCATTGGCGGCGCTCAATTGGCGGGTGCGTTCGGCGACCTTCTCCTCCAGCGCCTGTTCGGCCCGCCGGTCGGCGGTGATATCGGTGTACGATGTGGTGTAGCCGCCGCCGGGCGTGGGCGCGCCGACGATCCGCAGCACGCGGCCATCGTGCTGCTCGCGCTCGATCCGGTGCTCGGTCCCGGCCCGCATATAGGCGAGGCGGCGGGCGACCTGTTCGGCAATCTCGGCCTCGGGCAGGCGTCCGCGTTCAAGGTTGAACCGGATCAGATCGGCAATCGGCGTGCCGACCTGCACCAGCGTGTCGGGCAGGTCGAAAATCTGCTGGTAACGGCTGTTCCACGCTACCAGGCGCATGTCGCCATCCACCAGTGCCACGCCCTGATCGATGCTCTCGATCGCAGTTTGGAGCAGTTCTCCGGAAAAGCTGAGGCGGCGGCCGGTCTCGCCGAACATGGCGACCACTTCGGGCAGGGGGATCGGATCGCCGCCTGCCCACGATCCCACCAGCATCCGTGCCGATGATGTGCCGATCACGCCTGAAATGACCCGCTCGGCCAGTTCCAGCACCGCCGGATCGGCGGGATCGCCGTTGCGCAGCGGCTGCGCGGCGAGCGCGGCATCGGCCCGCTCGCGCCCGACGAACTGGGCGAGCAGCACCCGCACATCGCCCACCCGCTTGGCCGTGGCGCGGCGCGGCGGGCTGCCCGGCATCGGAGTGCCGACAAACGCCGCCGCCTGCGCCTGATCGAGCAGCGAGGGGATCGCCAGCGCCGAGCCGAACCAGTAAAGCAGCAGATTGACGCCAAGGCTGATCGCCACGCCCGACACCAGCGGATCGGGATGGATGCTGATGAAGGGCACGGTGCCGGTTGCTGCAGGGGCGATCAGCAGCGCCAGCCACAGGCCAAAGCCGCTCGCCAGCCCTGCCAGCATCCCGGCGCGGTTGCCGTGCTGGCTCACCATCCCCAGCACCAGCCCCGGGGCAAACTGCGCGGCGGCGGCAAAGGCAAGCGTGCCGAGGCCCGCCAGATTAGTGATCCCCGCAAAGCCGCGATAGAAGGCATAGGCAGCCGCCAGCAGCGCGGCGATCACCACCCGCCGGATCAGCAGCAGGCGCGCGGGCACGCGGCTGCGATCGCCCTTGCCCGCCAGTGCACGGCGCAGCAGCAGCGGGGCGATCAGATCATTGGTGATCATGATCGACAGCGCCACACTCGCCACCACGATCATCCCTGCCGACGCCGAGAATCCGCCGAGGAACACCAGCACCGCCAACGCCGCATTGTCGGTCGCCAGCGGCAGGGCGAGCACGATGGTGTCGGGATCGGTGCCTGCGGGCAGCACCGCCAGCCCCGCCAGCACCAGCGGCACGATCACCGCTGCGGTGAGAACGAGATAGGCCGGGAACACCCACTGCATCGCGCGCGTGGTGCGTTCGCCGGGGGCTTCGATGAAGCTCATGTGGAACTGGCGCGGCAGGCACAGCACGGCAGCAGCGGCGATCAGGGTCAGGGTGGCAAAGCGCGCATCGATCTGGTCTGCAGCAAACAGGGCAGGGGCGGCAGGTGCGGGAGCCTCGCCCGACAGCAGCAGCCACAGCGCCAGCGCACCCACCGCCAGCAGTGCGGCAAGCTTGACCACGGCCTCCACCGCGATGGTCAGCACCAGCCCGGCATTGTCGCCTGCCCGGTCTGCCCGGCGCGAACCGAACAGGATGGCGAACAGCCCCATCAGCGCCGCAACGATCAGCACCAGCTCGTCTGCCGCGACCTGTGCGCGCAAGGTGGGATCGAGCGTCAGGATCGACGCGCCCACCGATTCCAGCTGCAAGGCCATGTACGGCAGGGTGCCGCAGGCGGCGATCACGGTGACCAGCGCCGCAAGGCTCGCGCTCTTGCCATAGCGGGCCGAGAGGAAATCCGCGATCGAGGTGGAATGCTGCGCCTGCGCCTGCGCGAGGATCTTGCGCACGAGGCCGAAGCCGAGCGCGAAGACCAGGATCGGGCCGAGGTAGATCGGCAGGTAATCCAGCCCGGCGCTCGCCGCCGTGCCGACCCCTCCGAAAAACGTCCAGCTGGTGCAGTACACCGCGAGGCTGAGCCCGTAGATCGTGCCTGCATGGCGTTGCAGCGCCCCGCCGCCACCTGCGCGATCGCGCTCCACCCTGTCACGATGGGCCGCCAGCCAGAACAATGCGCCCAGATAGATTGCAGCGGCAGCAAGCGCCGCGCCCAGCATCATGATCCCGCCCTCTCCCTCGGGTGAAAAGCTACCGCAATCAGGCAAATGTGCAAGCGCGCCCGCACAAAGCGAAAGGGCGGCACCTTGCGGCACCGCCCTTTGCTTGCGACCCGTTGGGGACGGATTATTCGTCGATATTGCGCCGGAAGGTTTCGGGCAGGAACAACAGCCCGATCACCACGGTCGCGGCGCAGATCGCCACCGGATACCACAGGCCGAAGTAGATGTTGCCCGTGGCCGCCACCATCGCGAAGGCGGTGGTCGGCAGGAAGCCGCCGAACCAGCCGTTGCCGATGTGATAGGGCAGGCTCATCGCGGTGTAGCGGATGCGGGTGGGGAACAGTTCCACCAGCAGCGCTGCGATCGGGCCGTAAACCATCGTCACCAGCAGCACGAGGTAGGTAAGGATCGCGATCACCACCGGGGTATTGATCGCATCCGGATCGGCCTTGGCAGGATAGCCCGCAGCGACCAGTGCGGCCTTCACCTCGTCCTGATAGGCGGTGATTGCGGCCTTGCGTTCATCGCCCGTCACCTTGGCCGGATCGGGCGCGGTGAAGGTTGTCCCGCCGATCTTGACCTGCGCGATCGTGCCCGCCTCTGCCTCGACCTTGGTGTAGCTCACACCGCTCTTGGCGAGGAAGGATTTGGCGATGTCGCAGCTCTTGCTGTCGAACTTGTTCTTGCCGATCGGGTCGAACTGCACCGAACAATCGTCATTGTTGACGATCACGCTCACCGGTGCGCTCGCCTGCGCCTGTGCCAGCGCCGGATTGGCCGCCTCGGTCAGAGCGTGGAAAGCGGGGAAGAACGTCACCGCCGCCAGCGCGCAGCCGGTGAGGATGATCTTCTTGCGCCCGATCTTGTCCGACAGCCAGCCGAAGAAGATGAAGAACGGCGTGCCGATGGCCAGCGCGACCGCGATCAGGATATTGGTCGTCGCGCCGTCAACCATCAGGATCTTCTCGAGGAAGAACAGCGCGTAGAACTGGCCGGTGTACCACACCACCGCCTGGCCCGCGACCGCGCCCAGCAGTGCGATAAGCGCCCACTTGCCGTTCTTCCAGTTGCCGAAGGCTTCCGAAATCGGGGCCTTGGAATTGGTGCCTTCCTCTTTCATCTTCTGGAAGACAGGGCTTTCCTGCAACTGCATGCGGATCCACAGCGACACGCCCAGCAGCAGCACCGAAATCAGGAACGGCACGCGCCAGCCCCAGTCCTTGAAAGCTTCTTCGCCGATGGCCGTGCGGGTGCCGATCACCACCAGCAGCGCGGCGAACAGGCCGAGCGTTGCGGTGGTCTGGATGAAGCTGGTGTACAGCCCGCGCTTGTTGTTCGGCGCGTGTTCGGCAACATAGGTCGCCGCCCCGCCATATTCCCCGCCCAGCGCAAGGCCCTGGAGCAGGCGCAGCACCACCAGCATGATCGGGGCAGCCACCCCGATGCTGGCATAGGACGGCAGCACGCCCACAGTGAAGGTGGCAAAGCCCATCAGGCCCATCGTCACCAGGAAGGTGTATTTGCGGCCCACGAGATCGCCGAGCCGCCCGAACACCAGCGCGCCGAACGGACGCACCGCAAAGCCCGCGGCAAAGGCGCCCAGTGCGAAGATGAACCCGGTGGTCTCGTTCACCCCGGAAAAGAATTGCGCCGAAATGATCGTCGCCAGAAGGCCGTAGAGGTAGAAATCATACCATTCGAACACCGTGCCCAGCGACGAGGCCAGGATGACGCGCTTTTCCGTCCCTGTAACCTCGTGGTGCTTGGGCAGGGCGCTTTCATAAGTCGTCGCCATTGTCCGTCTCCCGCTTGTGCGCTCGATCCCCCGGCAGCCCACGGGGCCGCTCTATGTCGAGGATTGCATGGTCGCGCTTTGCGCCGCTGCGCGAAAGCTAGACCTTGGTCGCATGGGACGACGTTGCTGGCGTTACTCGATGGCTTCGAAGGTGAACCGCAAGTCCGGCGTCTCGATCACCAGCTGGCGTCCGTCGAGCGTGGTGAGGAAACGCTGCGCGCCTTCCATTCCGCCCGCCAGCTGGTCGCCGAAGCTGGGCTGGGGGCAGAGCATTCTGGTGCTGGCGACCGGTCCGAAGCTGATGGTGCCTGCGCCATTGGCGGGTTGCCCCGCCGTCCAGGTGGAACGCCCGCGGTTGCAATCGAGCTGCAACTGCACCTCGCCGCCGTCGACAAAGGCCAGCGTGTGCTGCCGCTGGAGTGCCGGGGTGAGCGTGGTGGTGCTGCCCGATGTGTCGATCGCGACCAGTTGCCAGTCGGTCCCGGTCAGGGGGTGGGTGTCCGGCAGGGTCACGCAGCCGGCCAGCGCGACGGCGGCGGCGAGCGGGGCGAGGGCAGCGGCAAAGGGCTTCATCGGCGGGTCTCCGTTGGTGCAGGGCGGGCTATGCACCCGCTTTCCTGAACAGACGCAAACCGGCGGCCAATCCGGACTGGCCCGGCGCCACGAAAAAGCCGCCGGAGCGCGAACTCCGGCGGCCTTTGTGTGCCCTGGTATGGCCGAAGCGATCAGGCTTCGCGGGTGCCCGACAGCGGCATGGCGCCGAAGGCACCGGCATTGACCGAACCGGTCAGCGTGTCGCCATCGATGGTCGCTTCGCAATCGAGCGTCATCGGCATCGGCACGACCATGTTCATCTTCCACTTGATGGTGTTGCCTTCGATGGTGCCGCCGGCAATGTCCATCGAACCGAGGCTGCCGATCAGCGAACCCGAAAAGGTGTCGCCATCGGGGACCACGGTGAGGGTGCCGGTCTGGTCGCCCATCGGGCTCTTGACGGTGGTCTTGTAGGTTCCAGCAACAGACATAATTCCACTCCCTCGCTAGGCCCCGCGGTGCGCCGGGCCGTGATGTCAGGTCACGCTATTTACACTTATGTCAGTGCGCTTCAACCCGCTTCGGGCCGAAGCGCACCGGCAACTCCTTATTCGCCTTCCATCTCGCGCTGTTCGATCGGCAGGCCAAGCGGTTCGAGCTGGGCGCGGACCTTGGTGGCATCGCCGACCACGACCCACACGAACTTGTCGGTGTCGATGGCCGAGCGGGCGACGGCATCGAGCGCTTCGGCAGTCTGCGCGCGATAGACGCTGGCGAGCGTTTCCTGATAATTGTCGGGGCGGCCGAACAGGGCGTTGCTCTGCATCGCGCCGAGCACTGCGGGGGAGGTTTCAAACCGGCCCGGCAGCGCGCCGACTTCGCTGGCGATGTTGCGCGCCAGTTCGTCTGCGGTCACGCCCTTTTCGGTCAGGAACTCCTTCGTCTCGCGCAGCATTTCTGCCAGCGAATCCCCGGTACGGTCAGCCTGCACGCCGCCCGAGATGGCATAGACCACCGCGTTTTCGCGCGCCTGCGTCCCGCCGCGCACGCCATAGCTCCAGCCCTTGGTCTCGCGCAGGTTCATGTTGAGGCGGGCAAGGAAGTTGCCGCCCAGCGAGTTGTTGGCGCTGTTGAAGGCGATGAAGGCCGGATCGCCGGCGTCCAGCGGCGTGACCTGCGCGCCGAGGATGAAGCTCTGCGGCGAGTTGGGCCGGTTGACGAGGATGATCCGGTTGCCTTCGCCCTTCTGCGCGGCGGTGACCTGCTTGGCGCCCTTGGGCGTCTTGGGTGCCTTCCAGTCGCCGAAGCTGGCATCGAGCGCCTTGACGATCTCGGCCAGCGGGCGATCCGAAATCACGAACACCTCGCCATTGTCGGGGCGGATCCAGCTGTCCTTGAAGGCGATCAGATCATCGCGGGTGATGCTGCTGACGCTGGCGATGGTGTTGACCCCGCCATAGGCGCTGTCTGCCCCGAACAGTTCGGGCGCGATCGTGCGCTGGGCGATGCCCTGCGGCGACTTCATCGCCTGACGGATGCCGGTGACCGTCTGGGTGCGCACGCGTTCGAGGTCGGCCTGGTTGAAGGCAGGCTCGCGCATGATCTGGCGCATCAGGTCGAGCGACGGTGCGAGGTTGGCGGTCAGGGCCGACATGGTGAAGGTCGAACGGTCATCGCCGCCGCCGGCATTGATGCTGACGCCCAGACGCTCGCTCGCTTCGGCGATCTGCTGGCCGGTCAGATTGGCGGTGCCTTCGGTGAACAGGTTCATGGTCAGGCCTTCCAGCCCGGCCTTGCCCGCCGGATCGGCGGCGCTGCCCGCGTTGAAGCTCATCGCGACATAGGTCGCCGGAACCGCAGTGCGGCGGGCATAAGTGACCTTCATGCCGTTCTTGAGCGTGGCGCGCTCGATATCGGGGAAATCGAGTTCAGCCGTGGTGTCGATCGCCGGCTTGGGCCGCTCCATGGTTACGGTCAGCGTTTCCGCAGCACGGTCGCGCTCGCTGGCATTGGCTCCGCCGCCGACCGAGGCGGCTTCCTGATAGGTCGCATCGCGCTCGCCCGGTTCCAGCACCAGCGTGAAGGCGGGGCGGGTCATCCATTTGGCCATCGCGGCCTTGACGTCGGCCGGGGTGACCTTGGCCAGCTGCTCGAGCTGGGTGGCGTAGAACGAGGCATCGCCCGCCAGCACTTCGCCATTGGCCAGCGTCACGGCCTTGCCGCCGAACCCGCCGACCTGTTCCAGACCGCGCACGGTGCGCGCAAGGCTGCTGGTTGCGGCCCGGCGCACTTCGTCTTCGGTCGGACCTTCGGCGATGAACTTGGCCACCAGTTCATCCAGCCGCTTTTCGAGCACGGCCAGATCGACGCCCGGCTTGGCGGTGGCGTTCACCGAAAGCAGGCCGACGCGCTGGAAATTGCTGCTGTTGGCCGACACGCCGACCGCCAGCTGCTCGTCGCGCACCAGCACTTCATCAAGACGGCTCGACGCCAGCCCGCCGAGGATCGCCGCGCCGACATTCAGCGCGGTCAGATCGGCATCGGTGATGCCCGGCCCCGGCCAGTAACGGGTGATGCTGGTTGCGGCGACCTGATCCTTCATCACCTTGCGCACATCCTGCGCGAGGGTCGGCACTTCGGCTGCGGCGGGGGTGTTGACCGGGCCGCGCTTGATGCTGCCGAAATACTTTTCGGCCAGCACCTTTGCCTCGGCGGCAGAGACATCGCCCGCCATCACCAGCGTCGCGTTGTTGGGGCCGTACTTGTCGGTGAACCACTGGCGCACATCGTCCATCGACGCGGCATCAAGGTCCGCCATCGAGCCGATCACCGAGTGGTGATAGGGGTGGCCTTCGGGGAAGATCGTTGCCAGCAGTTCGTAGAACACCAGACCGCCGGGCTGGTTGTCGCCCTGACGCTTTTCGTTCTGCACCACGCCGCGCTGGTTATCGAGCTTCTCCTGCGTCACCGCGCCGAGCAGATAGCCCATGCGGTCGCTTTCCAGCCACAGCGCGCGTTCCAGCGCGGGGCGGGGCACGGTCTGGAAATAATTGGTGCGATCGAAATTGGTGGTGCCGTTGTAATCGGTCGCGCCCATTTCGGCGAGGTACTGGAAGTAATCCTGCGGCGCGTTTTCCGATCCGTTGAACATCAGGTGTTCGAACAGGTGGGCAAAGCCGGTCTTGCCCTTGGGTTCGTCCTTCGATCCGACATTGTACCACACGGCGACGCCCACAACGGGGGCCTTGCGGTCTTCATGGACGATCACTGTCAGCCCGTTGTCGAGCTGGAATTTCTCGTAGGGGATCTGCACCTGCGCCACCAGCGCGGGCAGATCGGCGGTCGCCTGCGGCGCGGCTGCGGCAGCCTTGTGATTGTCGGCCAGCGCCGGAGAGAACGGCGCGGCGAGCGCAAGGGCGAGCGCCGAAAGGCTGGCGGCAGCAAAACGATGGGTCATCAGTGAAGGCTCCGTTGAAAGGAAGGACGTCAGGAATTGCGCCGGTCAGCGCGCATTGGAAACCACGCGCCGGTTGCTGGCATTCGCCAGCAAATCATCGCGCCAGAAATAGACCGGTTTCAGCTTGTGATCGACGAACAGCCGCATCTGGTCGGTGTAATGCGGACTCTTCGGGCGGGTCGTTGCCGCGCCGAAGGGCTGGACGGAACGCGAGGCAACCCTTTGTCCCGGCTGCCATTCGATCCACATGATGAAGCTGTCCCCGTGCTTGAGGCTGAGGCGGCCATCCTCGTCCACGTCCCAGGTGGTCGAGGCGCGCAGCGTATCCGATCCGCCATCGAGCGGCAGATCGAGCCCGCCCTGCCTGAGGCGCAGCAGATCGGCCATCGGCGGATCGAGCCGCCCGAAATGGGTTGTCAGGTGATCGGCGGCAGCTTGCAGTTTCGCGGCCACATCGGGGAAGGGCTTGTTGTTGTAATCGGCCGACATGAAGTCGCGGATCATCAGCAGTGCGATGGCATCGGCCTCGCCTTTGCCATCAGCGGTGAAATCCCACGACAGCAGCAGATCGCGGGCCTTTGCCAGCTCGCCTTCGGCCTTCATCGCCGCCAGCGCATCGAACAGCCGCGCGACATAGCCTTCGCGTTCATAGCCGGTGTCGTACTTGATCCGCTCCAGCGTCGCCCGGTCAAGCACGCTCGCTTCCGACAGCAGCTTGTAGGCCCGGCGCGAGCGGTTGGTCTGTTTGCGTTCGATGCCCATTACCGGCGAGAACGCATCAGGCGACAGATCGCTCCCGGCACCGGCTGCGGTAAAGGGTTCGTTGTTGGCATTGTAGATCCACCCGCTGGCCGGGTTCACGATCTTGGGCAGGGCGGCATAATCGACCGCGCCCTGCCAGATCAGGTCCTTGCGATCGCCCGGCAGGATATTGCGCCAGTCGGCTTTCACCCCTTCGGGCCGGTTCGGGATTGCCGCATTGTAGACATAGGCGATGGTGCCGTCCTTGTCGGCATAGATGAAATTGGTCGAAGGGATTGCCATCCGGGCAATCTGCGCTTCCCATTCGGCAAAGCTGGTGGCCTTGTTGATGCGGTAATAGGCATCGAGCTGTTGCAGCTCGCCGATCCCGCCGTAACGGATGGCGAAGGCCCCCTTGTCGTTGCGGATCACAGGGCCGTGCACACTGCGCAGCACTTCGCGCCGGATCGGCAGGACGGCGGGGCCGACCTTGACCGGCAGCGTTACCCATTCGCTTTCCAGATACCACCATTCTCCATCGAGCCTGTAGCGGGTGCCGGTCTCGTCCAGTTCAAGCTGGTAGATGTCGATCATGTCGGGCGTGTTGACCGTGTTGGTCCAGCCCAGATGTTCGTTGTGGCCGAGGAAGGGGAAGGGCGATCCGGGGAAGTTCGCGCCCGCAAAGTGCCAGCCTTCGCCGCTTTCGACCACCAGTTCATACCACGCCACCCCGCCGCGCAGGGGCTGGTGCGAGTTGGAGACCAGAGTGGTCGGCCCGCCCGATTTTTCCGGCGCCACCGCAAAGGCGTTGGAGCCGAGGTGCTCGCCATCCTCGCCCAGCGGCAAGACCAGTGTGCGGGCCTGCTGCCGCGTTGCGGCAGCCTCGGCAGGGGATGCACCCGGTAAGGGCGGGCGCGGGAAGCCGGGGATGTCGGGGCCATGTTCGCGGCGCAATTCCTCGCCTGCCACCAGCGGTCCGATCACGCCATCGAGCCCGAAGAAGAACGGCTGGCGCAGCGCGAAACCGGCGGCCACATCCATTCCGCTGACGGGAAACAGGTTCGCCAGCTTGATTTCCTGCGGATGGGTTTGGGCATAGTGGTTGAGGCCCGCGGCATAGGCTTCGAACAGGGCGCGGGTATCGGCGGGAAGCTGCGGGTATTGCCGCTCGGCCGTGCCGCGCGCGTCGATCAGGTGATAGACGTAATCGACCTTCGCCCCTTCCTCGCCGGCAATCGCGCCATACCGCCCGCGGCTCATCGCGATCACATCCTGCAGGGTGAAGAAATCATCCTCGGCATGGGCAATGGCGACCCCGAAGGCGGCATCGGCGTCGGTCTTGCCGTAGATGTGCGGCACGCCGAAGCTGTCGCGGATGATCTCGGCCGAATAGGTCTGCTGGCTTGCCGTAGCATTGGCTGCACTGGCAAAGAACGGTTCCCACGTGGCGAGACCCGCGACCGCCACAGCCGAAAGTCCGCCCAGCGCGATCACCGCGCCTTTCACCCAATTCATCGCGCTGTCTCTCCCAAAAACCGCCCGCGCCTCCATCGCTTGGCACCGCCATCAGGTCAAGGCAACGCACCCCTTGTCGAAGCGGGCAGGCCGACCCACCTAGTCGGGTAACACACCTGTTTGCGAAATTTGCAGCGCGGGGCTTGTGTTGCCAATATGCAACACTATCTTGCGACGGTAACCTTTGGAGGGGTTAGGCAATATGAATCTCGAAAAGTTCACCGATCGGGCCAAGGGCTTTCTGCAAGCGGCGCAGACGGTCGCGATCCGCATGAACCACCAGCGCATCACGCCGCTGCACATCCTGAAGGCGCTGCTGGAAGACAGCGAGGGCATGGCATCGGGCCTGATCCAGCGGGCCGGCGGCACGCCGGCACTGGCCGTGGGTGCAGTCGATGCCGGGCTTGCGAAGATCCCGGCGGTCACCGGCAGCGGGGCGCAGGCCACCCCGGGGCTTGATAATGATGCGGTGCGGGTGCTCGACCAGGCGGAGCAGATTGCCGACAAGGCGGGCGATTCCTACGTCACCGTAGAGCGCCTTCTGGTCGCGCTTGCCCTGTCCCAGACGGCCGCAGGCGAGGCTCTGAAGGCCGCCAGCATCACCCCGCAGGGACTGAACGCGGCAATCGAGGCGCTGCGCGGCGGCAAGCGGGCCGACAGCGCCAATGCCGAGGCCAATTACGACGCCATGGAGAAATTCGCCCGCGACCTGACCAAGGCTGCGCGCGACGGCAAGCTCGATCCCGTGATCGGCCGCGACGAGGAAATCCGCCGCACGATCCAGATCCTCGCCCGCCGCACCAAGAACAACCCCGCCCTGATCGGCGAGCCCGGCACCGGCAAGACCGCGATTGCCGAAGGCCTCGCGCTACGCATCGCCAATGGCGACGTGCCTGACAGCCTCAAGGGCCGCACGCTCATGTCGCTCGACATGGGCGCGCTGATCGCGGGCGCGAAGTATCGTGGCGAGTTCGAGGAGCGGCTGAAGTCCGTGCTCGACGAGGTCAAGGCAGCCGAAGGCCAGATCATCCTGTTCATCGACGAGATGCACACCCTGATCGGTGCGGGCGCATCGGAAGGCTCGATGGATGCCTCCAACCTGTTGAAGCCTGCCCTGTCGCGCGGGGAACTGCACTGCATCGGCGCGACCACGCTCGACGAATACCAGAAATACGTCGAAAAGGACCCCGCGCTCCAGCGGCGGTTCCAGCCGGTGTTCATTGCCGAACCGACGGTCGAGGACACGATCTCGATCCTGCGCGGGATCAAGGACAAGTACGAGCTCCACCACGGCGTGCGTATCACCGACGGCGCGATTGTCGCCGCGGCGAAGCTGTCGGACCGTTACATCCAGAACCGCTTCCTGCCCGACAAGGCCATCGACCTGATGGACGAAGCGGCGAGCCGCATCCGCATGGAGGTGGAGTCCAAACCCGAGGAGATCGAGGCGCTCGACCGGCGGATCATCCAGCTCAAGATCGAGGAACAGGCGCTCCAGAAAGAGACCGACCAGAATTCCAAGGATCGTCTGGTCGCCCTGCGCGAAGAACTGGCGAACCTTGAACAGCAGAGCGCGGAACTCACCACCCGCTGGCAGAACGAGCGCGACAAGATCGAGGCCGAAGGCAAGATCAAGGAAGCGCTCGATGCTGCACGGCTGGAGCTGGAGCAGGCCCAGCGCGAGGGCGACCTCGCCAAGGCGGGCGAGCTGTCCTACGGGCGTATCCCCGAACTCGAAAAACAACTCGCCGAAGCGCAGGGACAGGCTGCCAACGCCATGCTGCGCGAAGAGGTGACCGAAGAGGATATCGCCTCGGTCGTGAGCCGCTGGACCGGCGTGCCGGTGGACAAGATGATGGAGGGCGAGCGCGAGAAGCTGCTCGACATGGAGAATATCCTTGGCAAGCGGGTGATCGGCCAGAGCCAAGCGATCGAGGCGGTCTCCAAGGCCGTCCGTCGCGCGCGGGCGGGGCTGCAGGATCCGGGCCGTCCGCTCGGCTCCTTCCTGTTCCTCGGCCCCACGGGTGTCGGTAAGACCGAGCTGACCAAGGCGCTCGCCGGGTTCCTGTTCGACGATGACAGCGCGATGGTGCGCATCGACATGAGCGAATTCATGGAGAAGCACGCGGTTGCCCGCCTGATCGGGGCGCCTCCGGGCTATGTCGGTTATGAAGAGGGCGGGGTGCTGACCGAGGCCGTTCGTCGCCGCCCCTATCAGGTGGTGCTGTTCGACGAGGTCGAGAAGGCGCATTCGGATGTGTTCAACGTGCTGCTCCAGGTGCTGGATGATGGCCGCCTGACCGACGGGCAGGGCCGGGTGGTGGATTTCAGCAACACGCTGATCATCCTCACCTCGAACCTTGGCAGCCAGTATCTCGCCAACCTTCCCGATGGCGCCGATGTTGCGACCGTCGAGAAGGACGTGATGGATGTGGTGCGCGGGCATTTCCGGCCCGAGTTCCTGAACCGCCTGGACGAGATCATCCTGTTCCACCGACTGGGGCAGGAACACATGGCGCCGATCGTGCAGATCCAGGTGGGACGGGTGCAGAAGCTGCTCGCCGACCGCAAGATCACGCTGGACCTTTCCGATGCTGCACTGCGCTGGCTCGGGCGGGTGGGCTATGATCCGGTCTATGGCGCGCGCCCGCTCAAGCGTGCGGTGCAGCGCTATCTGCAGGATCCGCTTGCCGAGATGCTGCTTGAGGGCAAATTGCCCGGCGGAAGCACGCTCGCCATCGATGAGGGCGACGGAAAGCTGAGCATGACGATTCGCTGAGGCAGGCGAAAAGCGCGCTGCGAAGTGCCGGGCAATAAAGTTTCCGGAATTCGTTTGATCTGACAACGGGGGCGGTTTGTTGCGTGCAAACCGCCCTTTCTTTTCATATCTGCAAAGGCATGAAGTAACAAAATTGCCGAACGAACGCTGCGCTCCGGCTGAATGTGGGATTAACGCAACACCCCCCGGAAAACTTCGGCCCTGCGGCAGGGCGCTTTGACATCAAACTTTCGCTATTGCACAAAACGGTCACTGCGGGGACTGCGCGGGCAACCATCTGAACGTACGCCTGTCACATGGGGCAATTATGTGACCGGCGTGAAGGCTGTTCGTCATTCTCCGGTTGGGCAACTGGAGTGACCATGAAGAAATCACAGAGCAATTCGATCAAGGCGCTGGCCTTTTCCGCTTCGGCGATTGCGTTTGCAGTCGCCGGTCCCGTCTATGCGCAAGACGCCGAAGCGCCCGCGCAGGACGAAGAGGAAGAGCAGGTTGACGTCTCGACTGACGCCAAGGGCCGTACCCAGGGTGGCAACATCACGGTGACCGGTTCGCGTATCGTTCGCGACACCTACTCGTCGATTTCGCCGCTTCAGGTGCTGACCACCGAGAACCAGCAGGCGGTCGGCGCGTTCGACCCCGCGCAGATCCTTCAGCGTTCGGAAGCTGCTGCCGGTACCCAGATCGACGCCACCTTCCAGGGCTTCGTGCTCAACAACGGTCCGGGTTCGCAGACCATCAACCTGCGCGGCGTCGGCGCCAACCGTACGCTGGTGCTCGCCAACGGCCGCCGTCTTGCGCCTGCCGGTGTGGAAGGCGCGCCGACCAGCGTGTCGATCAACCTGATTCCGGCCACCATCGTCGACCGTTACGACATCCTGACCGACGGCGCCTCGTCGGTTTACGGTTCGGACGCGGTTGCGGGCGTGATCAACGTCATCCTTCGCAAGGACTTCGACGGTCTCGAACTGCAGGCCAATGGTGACATCAACCAGCAGGGCCAGGGCGAAGACTTCTCGGTCAGCGGTGCGTGGGGTTTCAACACCGACCGCGCCGTGTTCGGTATCGCTGCCGAATATCGGAAGCGTGAAGAGTGGAAGACCCGCGATCGCGACTTCCTGCGCGGCTGTACCACCAACCTTGAAGAAGACGCCGATGGCAACATCTATCGCCTCGGCATCTCGGACAACCAGCTGATCCGTTCGCGCACCAACAACCGCGTCGGTGCGTCGGAAAGCGAATGTATCGTTTCGGGCATCTCGGGCCGCGTGTTCGTGCCGAACATGCGCGCCGGTTCGATCTATTTCCCGGCCAACGGCAACATCCGGAACTTCCCGAATGATCCGATCACCGGTCGTCCGTTCAACTTCGGTGACAACGCCAACGCCTTCGGTGTCGACCTCGACGTCAACAACGACGGCATCAACGATGTCGACTTCCAGAACGTCAACATCAACGGCAGCGTCGAGGAACTGAACCGCACGATCGTTTCGGGTGAAGACCTGATCAACGTCTTTGCCTACGGGGAATACACCTTCCCGGGCGAAGCGAACATCACGCCCTTCTTCGAAGCGCAGTACACCCGTTCGGAAATCACCAACACCGGCGCGGGCAACCCGCAGCTGTTCCCGTTCGTTCCGGCGCAGAACATCTTCAACCCCTGTAACTTTGTCACCAACCCGAACGGCGTTGACTGCCGCTCGGTCGACAACGCGATCAACGGGCTGACCAATGGTGTTGCTCCGGCCCTTTCGACCGGTCAGCGCACTGCGGTGCAGCCGATCGTTTCGATCGTCGGTGACCGTAACAACTTCGAAGTTCTGCAGGAACAGTACCGCGGCGTGCTCGGTGTGCGCGGCGACCTGCCCTTCATCGGTTCGTCGTGGACCTTCGAAGTCGCGGGCAGCTATTCGCGTTCGGAAGGCAAGTCCTCGCGCCTCGGTATCCGTGAAGACCGTCTTGCGCTTGCTCTGGGTCTCGACCCGACGGGCGACTACAACGGCGACGGCGTGGTCGACAACGACCGTGACGGCATTGCCGACGATTACAACAACGGCCTTCAGGTCGGCGTCGGCAACCCGCTCTACATCGGTGAATGTAACGCGGCTGGCCTTCGCAACCCCGGTCTTGCTGCTCCCGACCTCGTCGCGGGCTGCGTCCCCGTCAACCTGTTCGCACCGAGCGTGCTGACCGGCGCCGTGGGCGATTTCGCCACCCAGGCCGAGCGTGACTACCTGTTCGGCAGCCGTGACTTCAACACGATCTACGAACAGAAGATGCTGTCGGCCTACGTCACCGGCGATCTGTTCGAGCTGCCGGCCGGTCCGGTCGGCATCGTGCTCGGCGGCGAATGGCGCGAGGACAAGATCGATTCGCAGCCCAGCTTCGTGGCTTCGAACGGTCTGTTCTGGGGCTTCTTCGCTGACGGCGGCGCCAATGGTTCGAAGTGGATCCGCGAACTCTTCGGCGAACTCGATCTTCCGCTGATGGCGGGCGAGACGCTGGTTGAAGAGCTGAACGTCAACATCTCGGGCCGTCTGACCGACGAAGAGTTCTACGGCACCAACGGCACCTTCGCCCTCAAGGGTGGCTGGCGTCCGGTGGCTCCGCTGCTGCTCAAGTTTAGCTACGGCACCTCGTTCCGTGCGCCGAACCTGCGCGAGAACTTCCTGCGGGCGCAGTCTGGCTTCGCCCAGATTGCCGACCCCTGCGCGGTTCCCACTGCGGCGTTCGTCAACTTCCAGTATGATCCTTCGCTTGACCAGCGTGAGCCGTTCATTCTTGCCAATTGCCGTCGTGAAGGCCGTGATCCGACCCGTGTCGGGATTGACGGTCAGAACCTCAACACGCAGCAGCTGGTGAGCGCGGAAGTCTCGACCGGTGGTTCGCTCGACATTCGTGCAGAAACCTCGCGTTCGATCACCACGGGCTTTGCGTTCGAGGAAGATTGGGCCAGCGGTTTCCGTTTCGCCTTCAACTTCAACTACTACGACATCAAGGTGAAGGGTGCGATCGTCGAAGCAACCGGGGCGTTCATCGTCAACGACTGCTATCTGCGTGAAGACACGGCCCGCAGCGAATTCTGCGACCGTATCATCGTCAACAACACCGATCGTCAGCTGATCCGCGGTGTGCGTGCAGGCTTCCTCAACCGCGACGTCGAAGCGGTGCGCGGGATCGACCTCAACACCACCTTCGGCTATCCGTTGCAGATCGGTCAGGAAACCATCGACCTGTCGCTGAATGTCGTGGCCAACAAGCTGCTGGAGCGTTCCAACATCCAGCGCACCGGCGTTGACACCTTCGTGACCACGGACTTCACCGACCGCTTCGGTTTCCCCGACTGGACGGGCCGTGCGACTTTCGGTGCGCGTTGGGACGATTTCCTGTTCACCTACCAGGTGCGTTACATCGACGCGATCGGGAACTCGGTGGACGGCGTGGGCTGGCGTGACCGTATCACCTTTGGTGATGCCTTCTCGCGCGGTCCGGTGGGCGGCGTGCCGGCCTTCTCGCCGACCTGCCTTGGTCGCGGTTCGGCCAACGGTGTGGTTGCCGGTGACGGCGTCTTCTGTCGCCCGGTCGGTACGGCTGACGAGTACTTCGAGCACACCGCTTCGGTGCGTTTCGACAGTGACAAGCTGCGTCTGATCCTCGGTGTCCGGAACATCTTCAACACCGCGCCGCCGCAGGTCTCGTCGCGCTCGGGCGTGCTGCAGATCTCGAACACCCCGATCGGGAACGGTTACGATCTGGAAGGCCGCGAGTTCTTCGGTCAGCTGCTGTATCGCTTCTGATTGACGAATGATCTGAATACCTGAAACAATGCGGCCTCCCGGCAAATGCCAGGAGGCCGCATTTTTCGTTTCACGATGGGCGGGCTGTTCGACAGGCGCTCATCATCAGCCCCCTCCTTTGTGAGACCCTGGAAAGCACGGATCATGAAACTGCTCAAAGCCTCGCTTACCGCCGCACTGATCGGCGCTTCCGCTATTGGCCTCGTGATGGCCGCGCCCGCGCCGACGCTGGCGCAATCCACGATCCCGGTCGACGTCTGGGCGCTGCGCGATGTCGTCGATCAGGTGCAGATTTCGCCCGATGGCAAGCACCTGCTGGTCCACAAGGTGGAAAGCCGCGAGGGTGATTACATCCTCGAAATCTACAGCACCTCCGACCTGTCGAAACCGCTGCGCCGTCTCAATGCCGATCCGATGGAGATCATCGCCGCGCAGTGGGTCAGCAATGATGTGATTTTTGGCACCGCATGGCAGGTCAACCGCGCCACGGTGAAGGGTCCGGAGCAGGACGTCCGCGATTACAAGACCTATTCCTACAGCCTTTCGGCCAACAAGTTCACCAGCGTCGACGGCAATTTCGGCATCGTCAACCTGCTGCCCGGCGATCCCGACACCGTGCTTGTCAGCACCGGAACCACGGTCGGGGACGGCACCGGGGTCGATCCGTTTGCAGCCTTCCGTCCGCGGTCCTACTACAAGTTCAACCTGAAGACCGGTGCGCGCGAGCTGGTGCTGCGCGGCGGGGGCAAGTTCCCGGTGGTCGATCGCTGGGACAACGAAGGCAATCCGCGCTTCACGCAGGTTCAGGACGTCGCAACGGGCATGGTGACGTCATATTATCGCCTGCCAGGTGACAGCCAGTGGAAGAAGTTTCAGGAATTCGATCTCAATGATCCCAAGAACCTCTACCGCATTCTTGGCGGGTTCCACGGGATTGCCGGGTTCGATCCGAACAACCCCAATATCGGCTATCTGATCGAAAATCCGAACGGTGAGGACAAGGCCGGGCTCTACGAGTTCGACTTCACCACCGGCCAGATCGGCAAGAAGCTGTTCCAGGCCGAAGACGCCGATGTGATGGGTATCCAGCTGCATTCGATCCCCGGCAACAACAAGCTGGTGGCGGCCCGCTATTCGGGCAAGACAATGGAGCGCCATTGGTTCGACGAGGAAGAAAAGGCGCTCTACGAGGCGTTGCAGCAGCAGATCCCCTATTCCTACCAGATCAGCATCACCAGCCGATCATTTGATGGCTCATCGATGATCGTGACCAACCGCGGCCCGCGTGATCCGGGTTCGTTCTGGCTGGTCAAGGATGGCAAGCTTGCCAAGCTGGGCAGCCGCAATCCGCTGCTCAATCCCGAGCAGCTCGCCGATGTCGAATACATCCGCTACAAGGCGCGTGATGGCCGGGTCATCCCGGCCTATGTCACGATCCCCAAGGGCAAGGGGCCGTTCCCGCTGATCGTCCTGCCCCACGGCGGGCCGCAGGTGAACGAAATCATCACCTTCGATGAATGGGGCCAACTGCTCGCCAACGCAGGCTACATGGTGCTTCAGCCGCAATACCGGATGTCGGTGGGCTGGGGGCAGGACCACTTCGACTCGGCCTATGGCGAACATGGCGGCAAGATGCAGGACGACAAGGACGACGGGGCGCTTTACCTCGTCGAACAGGGTCTCGTCGATCCGAACAGGATGGCGATGTTCGGTTGGTCCTATGGCGGTTATGCGGCGCTTGTCGCTGCCAGCCGTGATCCGCAAATCTACCAATGCGTCATCGCCGGCGCCGCTGTGGCCGATGCAGAAAAGCAGTATCTCGGCCGCCGCAACCCCGATCTCAAGGCGCTGGATGAATGGTCAAAGCGTCGCGGTACGATCGGCATCAACCCGATCAACGAAGTCGACAAGGTCAACATCCCGGTGCTGATGGTCCACGGCGAGGACGACCGCCGCGTGCTGTATTACCACTTCAAGGACTACAAGAAGAAGTTCGAAGCTGCGGGCAAGACAGGGGAGTTCGTCACGCTTGAAAACGCGGACCACTTCTACCCCACGCTGATGTATACGCATCAGCAGCAGTTCTATACCAAGATGCTCGATTACCTTGCCAATGATTGCGGTCCCGGCGGGCTATAGGCTCTGCCAGCGGTGCTGAAACGGAAAAGCCCGGCGCGCGATCGCCGGGCTTTTTCATTGGTCAAAGCCTTCAGGACACACGCCGTCCCTTCACGCCGATCTGCCCGTTGATGCGGATGAAGTAATAGCCGAGCGAGGCCTTCTTGAAGACCACCTTGTCGCCCGGCCTGATCGGCGCGATCTTGCGGGGCGGGTTGTTGATTTCCCACACCGCACCTTCGGCAGTGGTGAAGCGCCAGCTGGCCGGGCCCGTCTGGCGTCCTTCGGTGATGGTGGTCTCGAACAGGTCGGACAATTCCTGTTCGTCCTTTTCATCGCCCTTGAGGATGTCGATTTCGGGCATGGTGAGGCCGAACAGCTGGCGTTTGGTCTTGCGCACTTCGGCCCGGTCAACCAGCCGCACATCGCCTGCCTCGAACGCGCCGAGCAACGCACCGACCTTGGCATCATAGCAGCGCACCCGCTCGATTTCCCCGGCCAAGGCGCGGCAGGCCTTGAGATCGGCGATGTGGGTTGCCGAGGGTGTCGGAGTGGACTGTGCCAGCGCCGCCAGTCCGCCTGCCGCTCCAAGGCCGAGCGCCATCGTGGTGAGGGTGATGCGCTGCCTTTTCCAGCTGCCTGTCTTGACTGCCTTGTCCATTGTAGTTTTCATCTCCCGTCCCTCTCGCGCCATGCCGCTTGCCCCTCCTTTAAGTGGAACGCGCAAGGTGTGAAAGCCTGTGGCGCAACAGGTGTCACCATAATGCAACAAGGCGCTTGCAACCGCTCGTCGCTTCCACAGGCCGGATTGCCGCAGTCGGGGGAGATAACGTAACGCGCTTCTCATGGCCGCGCTGCGGATCGCCGCGCGCCCACTACAAGGGGAACCGCATATGCAACGCTTTAACAAGGCTTCGCTGCTGGCGGGCACCATCATGGCCGGTGCCATGATCGCCACGCCCGCTTACGCACAGGACGAGGCGGCTGACGTTTCGACCAACGCACAGGCGAACGAAACCAACGCCATTCTCGTGACCGGTTCGCGTATTCAGCGCACCGACCTCAACTCGACCAGCCCGGTCGCAGTTGTCTCGCCCGAAGAATTCCGTCTGACCGGTGCGGTCAACGTCGAGCAGGTGCTCAACACCCTGCCGCAGGTGCTTCCCGGCGTTACCGGCTTCTCGAACAACCCCGGCAACGGCGCGGTTACGCTGAACCTGCGTAACCTCGGCGCGACCCGCACCCTGGTGCTGGTCAACGGCCGCCGCTGGATGTTCTACGATACCAACCAGATCGTCGACCTCAACACCATCCCGCAGTTCCTGCTGGGCGGCGTCGAAGTCGTGACCGGCGGTGCTTCGGCCGTTTACGGTTCGGATGCGGTTGCCGGCGTCGTCAACTTCAAGCTGCGCGACATCGAGGGCCTCGAACTGGGCGGCAGCTACTCGGTCACCGATCGTGGCGATGCGGCCCGCTACCAGGTGAACGCAGCCATCGGCTCGGCGTTCGACGATGGTCGCGGCGCTGTGACCATGTTCGCCAACTACACCCGCCGCGATCCGCTGTTCCAGGACGCCCGCGTGTTCGCCGAGCGTGCAGCCGGTGACGGTTGTATCAATGCCGGCACCACCGGCCGCGGTGGCATCGGTACGCCATTCTCCGGGCCGGGAGGCATTTCGCCGAACGCAAACCTTGGCACTGCGGCCAACCCCAACTTCGTGCTTTGCGGAACTGGCGCGCGTTCAGGCGGCCAGCTCGGCTTCGTTCCCCAGGGTTCGGCCACCACGCCGACCGGCACCTTCGTGGCTGGTCCGACGGGTGCGCAGTCCACCTATATCTTCAACGATACCGGTGGCGGCTCGCGTCTGTTCCAGGATCCGCAGGATCTCTATAACTTCGCGCCCGACAACTACCTGCAACTGCCGCAGGAACGTTACCTGATCGGTGCCTACGGCCACTATGAGTTTACCGACGGCATCGAAGCCTATTCGGAACTCTCGTTCGTCCGTAACGACGTTGACCAGGAACTGGCCCCGACCCCGGCCGGCGTGAACGCGCCGCTGTTCGTGAACAGCCCGTTCTTCAACGACCAGACCCGCGCTCTGCTGCTGCAGAACCCGGCGAACGCGACGCTCGGTGCCGATTACCGCAACACGCAGGTCAACTTCCGCTTCAACGACATCGGCAGCCGTAACTCGTCGTTCGCACGTGAGGCGTTCCGCATCCTCGGCGGTGTTCGCGGCGGGATCACCGACAACATCAACTTCGATGCGTATTACTCGTACTCGCGCACGACCAACACCAACATCCAGCGTGGCAACATCTCGCGCAGCCGTTTCATCAACGCGCTGACCACCGAGTTCGTGCCGGGCAGCACCACCGAACAGCGTTGTCGTGACGCTGCCGCGCGGGCTGCGGGCTGTGTGCCGCTCAACGTGTTCGGGACGGGCCTCGCCAGCCAGGGTGCGTTGAACTACCTGTCGATCAACGCCACCAACATCACCGAATCCGAACTGACCAACGCGGTGGCTTCGGTCAGCGGCACGCTGTTCAACCTCGGCACGGGTGCGGATGATGTCGGCTTCGCGGCCGGTGTCGAATACCGCAAGATGAACTCGAACTTCATCCCTGACACTTTCCTCGCTTCGGGCGACGTGCTCGGCTTCAACGCCGGTCAGCCGACCAGCGGCGGATATGACGTCAAGGAAGTGTTCGGCGAAGTCCGCGTTCCGATCATCGAGGAAGGCTTCATCCACGCGCTCGAACTCAACGGCGCGTTCCGTTATTCGGATTACTCGCTTGATCGCGTCGGCGGCAACTGGACCTACAACTTCGGCGGCGAATTCGCTCCGGTCGAAGGTCTGCGTTTCCGTGGCCAGTACTCGCGGGCGGTGCGTGCACCGAACGTGCAGGACCTGTTCGGCGGTGCATCGACAGGCTTCCCGGCGGCGACCGATCCCTGCTCGGATCGTGGTCCGGCAGCGGAACGCACCCAGGCGCTGCGTGATTTCTGTATCGCTTCGGGCGTGCCGGCTGCTGCCGTGTTCACCCGCGGGGTCCAGCCCAACGCGCAGATCCAGTCGGACTTCGGCGGCAACCCGAACGTGGCGGAAGAAACTTCCGACACCTACACCGTCGGTGTTGTGTTCCAGCCGAGCTTCGTGCCCGGCCTGAACGTCACGGTCGATTACTTCAACATCACCGTCGAAGACACCATCAACACCCGTCTGGGCGGTCTCGCCACCGCGCTGTCGCTGTGCTTCAACACCGTGCAGAACCTGCAGGATCCCACCTGTTCGGCTTTCGTCGGTCGTCGTAACACCGGCACCGGCGCGCTGGGTCTGAACTCGGGCGGGCAGAACCCCATTCTGGTGCAGGACAACGTCGGCAAGCTGGAAACCTCCGGTATCGACTTCCAGGTCGATTACAGCATGCCGCTGTTCAAGGGTGAGCTCGGCCTGTTCTTCCTCGCCACCTATCTCGACAAGTTCCGCAACACCCCGGTGGCCCTGCTGCCGCTGCGCGAGAACATTGTCGAAGGCACCTACGGGCTGCCGGAATACCGCCACAACATGCGTGTTACCTACACGCAGGGTCCGGCGCTGTTCTCGGTCCGCTGGCGTCATGAAGGCCCGACGGAAGACTTCCGCGTGCAGAACACCTTCAGCGGTAACGATCGCGTTGAAAACAACACTCTGCCGCTGCGTTCGATCGGCGCCTGGAACTATATCGATCTGGCAGCCAGCTTCGATATCGACGAGCGCATGACGATCAACGCGGGCGTCAACAACCTGTTCGACAAGCAGCCCCCGGTTCTGGGTGCGCAGGCCGAACAGGCGAATACCCTGCCGAGCTTCTTCGACGTCCTCGGCCGCGACTTCTTCGTGGGTGTGAACTTCCGCTTCTGATCCTGATCAGAGCTGAAAATCAGGAAGGGGCGGCGGATCAGGCGATCCGCCGCCCCTTTCCTTTGTCTGCAGGAACGCTGTGTCAGACGCTGGCGGTCACGTCGAAGGCCACGGTCATGCGGGTGCCCTGCGTGATCGGGCGGGTGCCGTGATAGAGCGTGCTGGGAAACAGCACGAGCGTGCCTGCCTGAGGGCGAACCGTGTGGAGGCTGCCGAGCCCGTCGGCCAGACCCGGCGGCGGATTGCCCAGCTCAAGCCAACCCGGCTGCCCCGGTGCGTCGACTTCGCCCGGAACCAGCCAGTAGCTCGCCGATGACAGCACCCCGCGCGGATGGATATGCGCGGCATGGTGCCCCTGACCATCCAGCAGGATCGACCAGCTGCCGGTGATCGTCCACGGATCATCCCTCCGCGAAAGCAGGGGGTGGGCCGTGTCGCGGGCGGGCAGGCCGGCCCGATACTCCGCCATCGCCGCTTCCAGCGCCTGTTGCAGCCGCGCCAGTTCGGGCTCCATCCGGGCAAACAGCGCGCCCTTGGTCTGCGATCCCTGCTTGACCGATTGCCCGATCGGCATGGCCGAATGGCGGTGCAGTTCGCGCAGCAGCGCTGTGATGGTGGCGCGTTCGCCATGATCAAGCGGCAGCGCGATCTGACGCACCAGCCCCTGTTGTCCATGCAGCCATTCATGCCGGGGATCGGCGCCGAGCCGCCAGCACAGGTCGGTCAGCGCCCAGCCAACGACATCGCCGGGCCGCGCGGCAAGCACCTTGGCGAGTTCCCGCCCGGCCTCGGCGAGCGCGCCCATCCGCAGCAGGTTGCGACCCCGCGCCGTGGCCCATTCCGGCGTATCGATCGCAGCAAATGCTTCGAGCACGCGCTGCGCTTCGGCCGCCTCTCCGGCTTCACCCAAGGCAATCGCCTGCGCCAGCGCGAGATCGGGATTCTCGGGCCAGCTCTGCCGTGCGCGGGCAAGGATCGCGGCGCTTTCCTGCGGGCGGTCGACCCCGTCCAGCACATCGCACCATGCCAGATAGATCGCCGGCCCGGCCTGCGGCATGGCGCTCACCGTCTCGAAATGATCGGCGAACCTTTCGGTCTCGCCCGCGGCCCAGCGCAGTTCGGCGTGAAGCTTCAGCCCGTCGGTCCATCCCGGCAGATGCGTGACCAGCGTGGTGGTGCACTCCAGCGCCTCGGCCATCCGCCCTGCCACGGCGAGGGCTTGCGCGTAATCGAACAGCAGATTGGGGTCGCCGCGGTTGAGGGTCAGTGCCTGCTCGATGTGGCCCAGTGCTTCGGGATCGCTGCGTTCGAGCGACAGGCGGGCACGGCTGCGGGCGGTGCGCGGATCGGCAGGGGCGAGCGCGAGCGCTCTTGCCATGCTCGCACTGGCAGCAGCAAAGCGCTTGGCCTGCCGCTCGCTATCGGCCCGGATACGCCAGTAATTCGCCTGCCCGCCAGCGGCCTGTTCCAGCGGAGCGAGTATGGCAACGGCCTGTCCGGGCCGATCGAGGCGCCCGCAGGCGATGGCGGCGTTGATGCCTGCCTCAACCAGGCCGGGTGCCAGCGCCAGCGCCCGTTCGAACAGGGCCAGCGCCTGCTCTGCCCGTCCCGCCTTGAAGTGGAAATTGCCCGCACTGTTGACGAGCCGCGCGTCCTGCGGAAAATCGGCCAGCGCCCGCGCAAACAGAGCGCCGGCTTCGGCATCCCGCCCCTGCGCCGCCAATTGGCTGGCCGCAAGGGCAAGTGATTGCGCGCTGTCCGCCATCGGCGCTTACTTGCTGCGCAGCCACCCCGTCACCGCCAGCCGCCCCAGCGGCGCGAAGGGCGGGACATAGGTGACAAGGTGCGATTGCGGCACGCGGAACAGGTTCAATGCGTTGAACCGCGGGCGGAAGCCTTCCACCACATCGCCATCCCCGTCGAGGAACAGCAGATAACCGCCCCAGTCGGGATGCCAGTCTTCGCGGGCGAGATTGAGGACATAGGCAACCTCCCACCCCTCGGCGACGTGGCTGTCATTGTGCCGGCCGAGATAGTGGTTCGGCGCAAACAGGGTTGCCTGTGCGTCGGCCTTGAACAGGCTGTCCAGCCCGGTCACCGCCCGCGCCAGATCGAGGAAGGGTTCGGCATTGAGATGCTCGATCAGCACCTCGTGCGGGCCGTCCGGATCCCAGCCTTCCTTAAGCGCTTCAAGGATCGGGTAATGGGCAAAGCGGAAACCGTATTCGCCGCGGGCGCTGTGCTGTTCGGCGGTGCGGGCGGCCTGCTGCACGGCTTGCTGGCCTTGCGGTGTGCGGGTCTGCACGCCGCGGAAGCTCTCCGGACGCCCTGAGCCTGCGCCGATCGCCATGCCCCAATCGGTGCCCCGTGTCAGGACCAGCAGCAATTCGCGCGCGCTTTCCGGCGTCAGCACATCGCGCACCTGCACGCGCCCTGTCGCTGCAAACCGCGCCGCGAGTGCGGGCACATCAAGCGCGGGGTTGAGTTCGAACAGCGTTTTCATGGCAATCGCGGTGCGCCTATCGGATCCGGCGTCCCTTGACGCCCTTCTGCCCGTCGATCCGCAGGAAATAGCTGCTGAAAGCGCCGCTGCGGATCTCCAGCGAATGCCCGGGCTTGGGTCGCATCAGGCGATTGGGCACTTCATCCAGCTGCCATTCCGCGCCTTCTTCGGTGATCAGGATATAGGTGCCATTCACCGCCCGCACGCCGGTGATGGTGGTTTCGAGCGCCACGAACTCCTCGGCCTGCTTGGCATCGTCCTTGTCGCTCTTGCCGAAGATGCCGAGATCGGGGAGCGCAAAGCCGAACAGCTTGCGGCGGGTCTGGCGCACTTCCTCGCGGTCGACCACGCGCACATCGCCTTCGCTGCTGGCCGATACGATCGCAGCAACGGCAGCGTCGTAGCAGGCGAGGCGTTCGGCCGGATCGGTCTTGGGCTGGCAGGCGCGCAGCGCGGCGACATAGCTGCTTTCGCCCTTGTCGTTCTGCGCGGCGAGCGGTGCTGCGAAAGCCAGCGCGCTTGCGGCAATGGCAAAGGCGGCTGTGGTGGCAGCGCGGTAGTGGGTCACGATCATCCTCTCCCCGAATGGCCCTTCAGGCCCGGTCCCTGTCGTCCTGATTACCGCCGCGCCTGTGCCAAGGCAAACATCCTCGGCTGTCAGCTGTCATACCCCATCCGTTCGATCCACGCCGCCAGCACCGGCATCACCGGGGCAAGATGATCGGCATAACGACGCCAGCGGCCAGCGGCGCGGGTGTAGAGCTTTTCCCCGATCTGGGCATAGCTGGCGGTACGCACGCGGGTGCGGTTTCGGGCGGTTTCCTCGTGCGCGAGCAGGCGGTCGTTCCATTCCAGCCCGAGCCAGCTGACCAGCGGCTCCAGCTCGGCCCTCGGATCCTCGACCAGCCGTTCGTACCGCACTGCGTGCGAGGCAATCGGAAACAGCGCCTTCGCCCGGTGCCAGGCGGTGAAGGCAGTGTCATAGGTGTGCGCCGCCTCGGCCAGATCGGTGAAGCTGCGCATCGCGTGGTTCAGCTGGAAATTGGCCATGAAACAGCTCAGCACCGCATCGGCCGGATGGCGTTCGGCCATGATGAAGCGCGCCTCCGGAAACAGGCGGTGGATTTGCACCGCGCGCGCCATGTTGAGCGGGTGCTTGTCGACCAGCCAGCGCCCCTCCTGCCAGCCATGGCTGACGGCAGAGGCGAAATAGGCATCGCGCAGTTCGGCCAGACGGCTTTCGCCCAGCATGGCGAGATCCTCGCCGCCCACTGCGGCCAGCAATTCGGCGATCATCGGGCGTTCTTCCAGCACGCACAATTCGGGCAGGCCCATCAGCATCGTATCGAGCAGGGTCGTGCCCGAACGCGGGAAGCCGACGAGAAACACCGGATCGCGCCGCGCCGGATCGGGCGCGAGCGCGGGCGACCAGCTCGCCGCCCATGCTTCGCTCCATCCGTCCATGGTGGCCACGATGGTCTGGCGGAAGGTGGCCCCGCGTTGCGGCGGCGCATCGGCCAGCGCGGCGGCGTTCATCCGTTCGAAGGCGGCGAAGGCACGGGCGGTGTCCCCCATGCGTTCAGCGATGTTGCCGATCAGCGCCTCGCGCCGCATCGGATGGATTGTCGGCGGGATGGCCTCGGCATGGGCCGCCGCCTCCTCGAAGCGGCCTTCGCGCTGGGCGAGCCAGGCGTGGAGGAACGACACCTCCGGCGGGCAATCGGCAGGGTCAAGCCCGGCAAGGAAGGCCGCCAGCTCCTCGGTGCGATTGGTCGCCTCGTAAAGCCGCCCGAGTTCGAGATGGGATTCGCCGAATTCCGGCCAGCGTTTCACCGCTGTTTCCAGCACGGCTATGGCCTCGTCCAGCTCCTCGACATGGGCGAGCGCCAGCGCCAGTTCGGTCTGCACGGCGCGGTTATCGGGCGCAATGGCGGCGGCATCGCGGGCCACCTTAAGGCGCGCGGCGCCGCGATCCGCCCGGCGCAGCACATCGGCAAGGTTGAGATACATGCCCGGTTCGGACGGATCATGGGTGATGGCATATTCGAAGGCGGCAATGGCGCGGTCGATGTTGCCGACCTTGGCGTGGATATTGCCAAGGTTGTTCCAGCTGGCCGCATCGCCCGGTTCGGCCTGCAACACGCGGGCATAGGCGGCGACCGCCTGCCGGTCTGCGCCGCGCTTTTGCATTACCCATGCCTCGATCCGGGCAAGGGCGGGAAGCGGTGAACCCATGGCGAGGCCCAGCGCCTCGTCATCGCGGCCAGCCTCCAGCAGCGCGCGGGCCAGATCGGCGCGGATTTCGGTGTCATCGGGGAACAGTGCGGCCAGCCGCTGGAAGTGCAGCACCGCCCGCGCCGGATCGCCCATTTCGAGCGCTGCCAGCCCGGCAATGGCGAGGAACGCAGGGCCATCCACAGGATCGGTGCTGCGCGCCTCGGCCAACAACAGCGCCCCGCGGGCATCGCCCTCCTGCCGCAGCCGGATCGCTTCGGCCAGCGCAGGGGAAAGGGTGGTATCGGTCATGGCATCATTCCTGTCGGGGGCGGGCAATATCGAAAGCGACCGTTAGCCGCTCGCCCGCGGGGAAGGGGCGCGTACCATGCCACATGGTCGAGGGGAACAGCACCAGCCGTCCCGGTTTAGGTTCGACCAGTCGCACGGGGGCAAGATCGGGGACAAGGTCGCGTTCCTCGCCAAGCGAAAGCCAGCCGGCGTGGTTCGCCTCGCCATGCCCCAGCGTCTCGGGCAGTGCGACATAGAGCGCGGAACTGAACCAGCCTTGCGGGTGGACGTGATCAGTGTGGAAGCCCGCGTCCTGCAACCGGACGGACCATGATCCGGCGATCCTGAGCGGGGCGCGGCCTTGGAGCAGGGTGGGGTGGCCGGGCTGCGGTGAAGGAAGCTGGGCGACGTGCCGCTCCACGGTGGCGAGCAGCCGCGCCCTGAGATCGCGGATCGGCGCCTCGGCACGCAGCAGCAGGTTGCCATCGGTCTGGGTGCCGCCGCGCACCGACTGGTCGAGCGGGGCGGTGGTGGCGGTGTGGAGGGCGCGCAAGTGATCGGCGAGCGCCGCGAGTTCGGCAGGAGCGAGGCCGATGTCATAGGCGCCAACCAGCCGGGGGTCGCCTTCGAGCCAGGCATGGCGCGGGTCGCCGGTCATCCGCCACGCGAGCGCAAGATAGGGCCACAGCACGTGGTCGCCCGGCTGGCCGAGCCATGCCTCGCACAGCGCGGCGGCATCTGCGGGTTGGCGCTTGCGGATCAGGTGGCGGGCGAGGGGCCATGCCTCGTCGCAAGCTTTGACTTTTCCTGCGGTCGCAAAGTGTGCGTCGGCCGCGTCCAGCGCGCCGCTTTCGGAGGCGATGTGGGCGGCGAGCCGGGTGAGCCATGCCGGCGTGCCGATCGCGGCGCGGGCGGTTGCTACGGCTATGCCCGCGCGGTCGAGGTCGCGGGCTTGCAGGGCGAGCGAAATGGCGAGGTGGTGCAGTTCCGGCGCCTTGGGGTGGCGCGACAGCGCCTGCGCCACACTGGCAAGGGGATCTTCGCCCACCTGACCGCGAATGCCTGCAAGGCTGCGGTGCCCGTCCACCCACAAGGGGTTGGCCGCGAGGATGCGTTCAAGCAGCGCAATCCCTTCGGCCGGGCGCCCCTCCTGCAACAGGGCCGCCGCATGGCCGGTCAGGATGCCCCCGTCCTGCGGGGCAAGCGGGGCTGCGGCGGCGAACAGCGACGCGGCCGGGTATCCGGCTTCGAGCGCGGTGCGGGCTTGGGAATGGGCGATCAGCGGATCGCGCGGAGCGAGGCGCGCGGCGGCTTGAAACGCCAAGAAGGCCTCGACGCTTTCGCCGCAGGCGCGGGCGGCAAGGCCGAGCAATTGCCGGGCCTGAGCGCTGGCAGGGTGCCGCTCTGCCAGCTTGCGCGCGTGTGGCAGCAGCAATTCGGGATAGCCGCCATTGATCAGCGCCAGTCCCTGACCCAGCGCGGCGGCGGGGTCTGCCAGCGGAAATTGCGCAATCCGGGCGAGGGCTTCGGCGTGCTGCAAGCTGACGGGTTCCCCAAACGAAAATGGCGGGCCTTGCGGCCCGCCATTCGTTGTCTAGCGATTGGGACGCTTAGAAATCAAGCGTCACACCGGCGTAGATGTAGCGGCCAAGTGCGTCATACACCTGGGCGAACACGTTACCGTTACACGGACCGGCAGGGCAGGCCTGCGAGCCGGTGACCGGCGGCGCCTTGTCGAACACGTTGTTCGCACCGAGACGGAAGTTGAAGTTGTCTCCCGCATCGAAGGTCAGCGCCAGGTCGAAGTAGTTGACGGCGTCAAAGCCACGGATACCCGGCTGGGTATTGGCATTGAGACCATCGAACACGACCGCGTCGAAGTAGCGCCAGCGCACCGAGGTGCCGATCCCGTTGCGGAAATCGAAGCCAAGGCGGGCCTGGTGGCGCCATTCGGGGTTCGGCGTGCCGCAGAGGTTGCCGTAGAGGCCAACGCACTCGACGTCCGGCGAACCGGGGACACCGGCATTCGAGCTCAGCTCATCGAGGTAGGTCCCGATGAAGTTGAAGTTCAGCGTGCCGAGGTCACCGATTTCGGTGCGGTAGGTCGCGTTGATGTCGACACCCGAGGTCTTCAGCGAGCCGATGTTCTGCGGCAGGTTGACCACGAAGCCGGCGTTCGAACGCCACAGCGAGCCCGAACCGTCACGATTCACCAGACCGCAGAAGAACGGATCCGCCGTGTCGGTGCACTGCTGCACGATCAGGTCGGCGCCGATGCCCTGGATCGCACCGTTCACTTCGATGTTGAAGTAATCGATGGTCGCGCTGAAGCCCGGCAGGAAGGTCGGGGTCAGCACCACACCGGCGGTGTAGGTGTCGGCCACTTCCGGCTGCAGGTTGATGTTGCCGCCAACAAAGCCGTTATACTGTTCGGCCGGGTTGGGAGCGACGAACTGGCCGACGTTCAGACCCTGGGCACGACAGCCGAGATCGGCTGCGGTGATCACGAAACCGGCGCACGGATCGGTCGAGCCGTCCAGAGCAACCCGGTTGGGTGCGAACAGATCCTGCACGGTCGGTGCACGAACGGCCCGGTTGTAACCGCCACGGAAAGCGATGTCGCGGATCGGTGCGAATTCACCTTCGATCTTGTAGGTGTCGGTGTTCGCGCCGGTGCTGTAGTCGGAGTAGCGATAACCACCGGTGACGGTGAAGTTATGCACCCAGCTGTCCTGCGCGATCGGGATACGGACTTCGGTGAAGAATTCCGTCACGTCGAAGCTGCCCGAAACCGGCAGGGTCGGCGCGCCCTGACCGGCAAGGTCGCCGGTGCTGAACGCGGTGTCCGAGAAGAACTCGAGCTTTTCCTTGCGGTACTCGGTCCCGAACACGATATCGACGCCCTGGTCGGCCCAGGGGGTCTTGAGGCCATATTCACCCAGCGAGCCCGAAAGGAACGCGTTGGCGACCTGCTGGCTCACGACGCCGCGCGAGAAGCCCGGGGTCGAAAGGTAGGCAACCGAAGCGGCGCTCGGGGTGACAGTGCCCGGCGAGAAGATGTCCCACGGCACGCAGTTCGGATCCGAACCGTCGAGCGTCGAACGGCAGACGGGGGTGCCGCCGGGGCCGGTCACGACGTCGAGGGCGCGGCCAAGACGCGCGATCGAGAAGTCGTTCAGGTAGGTCTGCGAGTAGTTGTTGCGACCATACTGGTAGAACGCATCATACGACCATGCCGGCGACAGATCGCCCTTCACACCGATGACGGCGCGATAGCTGACGTGCTGGAGATCGTCCTGACGCGCGCCACCTTCGACGTTACGACGCAGCGGCTGCAGGAACGCACGGTTGTAGCTGTTGCCGGTCAGCGGATCGATGAAGTTGAACGGCGTGGTCGGCAGCTGGGGTTCGCCCAGGCCGCGTGCGGCACGTGCAGCGTTTTCGGCAGCCACGTTGCCGACAACCGTGAACGCATCACCCGGCAGCGGGCTGACGAGCAGGTTTTCGTCGTCGCAGATGGCCGCACGCTGGCCAGCGCCAAGCAGCGGGTTGTCGCAGTTGATCGACAGGGTGTTGCCGAAGTTACCCGACGGAGCGATCTGGGCAACCGTACGGTTGTCCATGAACATGAACTCCATGTACGGCTTGATCGCCGGCGAGATTTCGTAATCGGCAAAGAGGCCGGCGGTGTAACGCTCGTCCGGACGCTGGAAGTAGTTCAGCGGACCGAAGTTGAACGGCGTGAAGCCGCCCAGCAGCGTGCGGTTCGGGCCGAACTGCGCGATGGTCGAGGTCAGCGAGTCGGCAACGCCGTCGCCGTTCGCATCGGTCAGATTGTCGAAATCGTCGAAGTAGAACACCGTGCCGGTGGCCGAGGTGGCCGAGCCGCCGCAGTTGTACTGGCGGCCGCCGGCAGTCACCGACGCCAGCGAGTTGGCCGAAAGGGCGCACGCCGAGTAGTCGCGACGGGCCTGCAGCACCGGATCGATCTTGCGGTAGCCGGCATAGGCCGTCACGCGGCCGCGGCCATCGTCGAAGCTGCTGCCGAAGGCGATGGTGCCGTCGAAGCTGCCGCCATCGGTGACCGAACCGGTCGGATAGCCGAAGCCGCGCGCGTCAAGCGCACCGCGCACGTCGTTCGACGCGCGGTTGTTGTGGTTGTAGAAACCGTAGTTGGCGTTGATCTTGAAGCCTTCGAAATCGGTATCGAGAACGAAGTTCACAACGCCGGCCACAGCGTCGGCACCGTACACCGACGATGCACCGCCCGTCAGCACGTCGACACGCTCGATCAGAGCGGCGGGGATGGCGTTGATGTCAGCAGCCGAGGTGCTCGGCGTGCCGGGCATCATGCGGCGGCCGTTGACCAGCACCAGGGTGCGCTCGGCACCCAGGCCGCGCAGGTTCAGCGTCGCGGTCCCGGTGGCACCGTTCGAAATGCTGCCGCCCTGTCCGGCGAAGACCTGCGGGAGCGAGTTCACCAGGTCTTCCACGCGGGTGGTGCCGGTGATGGCGAATTCTTCTGCACCGATCACAGTGACCGGGCTGGCCGACTCGAGGTTCGGCGAACGCAGACGGGTGCCGGTAACGACGATGGCTTGGCCAGCGGTTTCGGTTTCGGCTGCGGTTTCGGTGGTTACGTCGGCATCCTGCGCAAAGGCAGGGGCGCCCACGGTCAGCGCGATGACGGCGGTTGCCGCACCGGCCTTCAGAAGCGAGTGCTTCTTCATGGTGGTCTTCCTCCTCTAGGTTTGACCAGGTCAATTGACACTTCAAACGTCAAGGGCATGCGGCAAACGTCACATATCCCCCTCCGAGCCTGCTCCTTCGGCCAACCCCAGATACAGTGCAAACGCAATATGATCCGGATCAGGCGCTTGCGCAGTCGGCGTAGCATATCTGCAACACTTGGCAGGTGATCCGTGCAAATCCTGCGATGAATGACCGATCATTTTGATCGCTTGATTTGGGGGCGGGCCTTCAATAGGCGGAGGGCAAGCGAGTGGCGAAGCGAAACTGATTGCCGCCGCACGCCGCCCGTTGGCGGGCCGGAAACAAGGAGAGAGAGATGACCACAGCTTACATTGTCGAAGCCGTGCGCACCGCGGGCGGCCGTCGTGGCGGGCGTCTGGCCGGAGTGCACCCGGTCGATCTGCTGGCGAAGTCGCTGGATGCAATTGTCGAGCGGTCGGGCATCGACCCCAAGGCGATCGACGATGTGGTGACCGGCTGCGTGACCCAGGCGGGCGAACAGGCGATGCAGGTCGGACGCATGGGCGTGCTGGCGTCGAAGCTGCTCCCGCAATCGACCCCTGCCGTCACTATCGACCGCCAGTGCGGTTCGTCCCAGCAGGCGATCCAGTTTGCCGCGCAGGCTGTGATGAGCGGCGTGCAGGACGTGGTGATCGCCAGCGGCGTGGAAAGCATGAGCCGCGTGCCGATGGGCTCGAACGCGACCTTCCACATGAAGGAAGGCCTCGGCCACTACATGTCGCCCGAGCTGCAGGCGAAGTATCCCGGCATCCAGTTCAGCCAGTTCATGGGCGCCGAGATGATCGTGAAGAAGCACGGCTTCACCAAGGACGATCTCGACCGCTTTGCGCTTACCAGCCACGAGCGTGCGATTGCCGCGACCAAGGCAGGCGCCTTCGAGCGCGAGATCGTGCCGGTGGAAGTCGAGACACCCGAAGGCACCCAGCTGCACACGGTTGACGAAGGGATCCGCTTCGATGCGACGCTCGAAGGCATTGCGGGCGTCAAGCTGCTGTCGCCCGATGGCGCGATCACCGCGGCCTCGTCGAGCCAGATTTGCGACGGTTCCTCGGCGGTGCTGGTGGTCAGCGAAGCGGCATTGAAGGCCCATGGACTGACCCCGCTGGCGCGCATCCACAACCTCACCGTCACCGCGGGCGATCCGGTGATCATGCTTGAAGAGCCGCTGTTCGCCACCGACCGCGCCCTGCAGCGCGCAGGCCTGACCATCGACGACATCGACCTTTACGAGGTCAACGAGGCCTTTGCCTCGGTGCCGCTCGCCTGGCTCAAGCACACCGGCGCTGACCCGGAGCGCCTCAACGTCCATGGCGGCGCGATTGCCTTGGGCCACCCGCTTGGCGCTTCGGGCACGAAGCTGATGGCGACGCTGGTTCACGCGCTGAAGCGCCACGGCAAGAAGTACGGTCTGCAGACGATGTGCGAAGGCGGCGGTGTCGCCAACGTGACCATCATCGAAAGCCTTTGATTTTGATCTGAGAGGAAAGACGAACATGGAAGTTTCAGCCAATACCCCCGCCGTCGTCACCGGCGGCGCATCGGGCCTCGGCGCGGCGACCGCCCGCGCGCTGGCCGCCAAGGGCGCCAAGGTCGCGATCTTCGACATGAACGAGGAAAAGGGCGAGGCCCTCGCTGCCGAAATCGGCGGCATCTTCTGCAAGGTCAACGTGACCAGCGATGAAGACGTCGATGCCGGCTTCGCCAAGGCCCGCGCCGCCCACGGGCAGGAGCGCATCCTTGTGAACTGCGCCGGGATCGGCAACGCGATCAAGACCGCCAGCCGCAGCAAGGAAGACGGCTCGATCAAGCACTTCCCGATCTCGGCCTTCGATTTCGTCATTCAGGTGAACCTGATCGGCACCTTCCGCTGCATCGCCAAGTCGGCGGCGGGCATGATGACCCTCGATCCGATCGACGAGTTCGGCGAGCGCGGGGCGATCGTCAACACGGCTTCGGTGGCCGGCGAAGACGGCCAGATCGGCCAGGCAGCCTACTCGGCCTCGAAGGCCGGTGTGATCGGCATGACCCTGCCCATCGCGCGCGACCTCATGAACGAGGGCATCCGCGTCAACACCATCCTGCCGGGCATTTTCGACACCCCGCTGCTCGCCGCCGCGCCGCAGAACGTGCGCGATGCGCTGGCTGCTTCGGTGCCGTTCCCCAAGCGTCTGGGGATGCCGGTGGAATATGCCAAGCTCGCCATGACCATGATCGAGACCGGCTATTTCAACGGCGAGGACGTGCGCCTCGACGGCGGCATTCGCATGGCCCCACGCTGACCGCGAGGGGTGGCCGCATGGCCCTGCGCTAAGGCGAAGCCCGCCAATGTTTCACGTGAAACATTGCGCAAAACAGGCCTAGAAGGGGTCTAGAAGGGGTCTAGAGGGGGTCTAGGGCGACCTAAACCCCGCCATTCTCCCGTCGAAACCCGGCAAGGAAAGCCCTCGCTTTTGCGGGGGTTTTCTTTTGCGTGCGCCATGGCATCACTGTTCCAACACAGGAGAGAGACTTCGCATGACCACCTACACCCAGATCATCGCCACCAAGGCCGATGGCATTGCCACCATCACCCTCAATCGCCCCGACAAGATGAACGCCTACACCCGCACCATGGGCGAGGAGATCATGGCGGCGATGGACGATATCGACGCCGATGATGCGGTGCGCGCCGTGATCTTCACCGGCAGCGGAGAACGTGCCTTCTGCGCGGGCGCGGACCTGACGCCTGAAGGCGGGGGCCATGTGTTTTCCGATCCGACCGAGGTGGAAAGCCTGTCCGATCCCAAAGTGCGCGACGGCGGCGGCCTGCTGACGCTGCGGCTGTTCGAAAGCAAAAAGCCGCTGATTTCCGCCTGCAATGGCGTGGCGGTGGGCGTGGGCGCGACGATGCAGCTGGCGATGGACATCCGCCTTGCCAGCTCCACGGCGCGTTACGGCTTCGTCTTCGCCCGGCGCGGGATCGTGCCCGAGGCCGCATCGAGCTGGTTCCTGCCGCGCATCGTCGGGATCAGCCAAGCGCTCGAATGGTGCTACACCGGCCGCGTCTTCGATGCCGAAGAGGCCAAGGCGGGCGGGCTGGTGCGATCGGTTCACGCGCCGGAAGACCTGATCCACGCCGCGCAAGGCCTCGCACGGGAAATTGCCGACAACACCTCGGCCATTTCGGTCGCCATGACGCGGGCGATGATGTGGCGGCTGGCGGCGGCCGATCACCCGATGGAAGCGCACAAGATCGACAGCCGCGCCATCTATCGCCTGTCCCGCGGGGTCGATGCGAAGGAAGGCATCGCCAGCTTCCTCGAAAAGCGCCGCGCCATGTATCCCGGCAAGGTCAGCGCCGACATGCCCGATTTCTACCCCTGGTGGGATGCGCGCCCTTATGAGTGACGGCGGCGGCGAACTTGCGGGTTTCCTGCCCTATCAGCTGTCGGTCGCATCCAACGCGGTCAGCGGGCTGATTGCCGAACGCTATCGCAAGCGGTTCGGGCTGAAAATCCCCGAATGGCGGGTGATGGCGGTGCTCGGCGATGCGGGCACCATGACCCAGCGCGATCTGACCGCGGCGACCGTGATGGACAAGGTCGCGGTCAACCGTGCGGTCAAGGTGCTGGAGGATCGCGGGCTGGTGGGGCGGGTGCCCAATCCGGTCGATGGCCGTTCCCACCTGCTCGAACTGACGGGCGAGGGCAGGGCGATCCATGCCGAGGTCATGCCGCTGGCCCGCGCGACCGAACGCGAGCTGCTCGATGGGCTGGATCCGGCCGAAGAAGCCCTGCTGCGCCGCCTGCTGGCAGATATGCGAAACCGCGCAGACCGGCTGGCCCGCACGGTTTCTGTATAGACAGACCTTTTGGCGATTACTTTCCGACGAGGTTGTCCGAGATCGAACAGGCCGCCGGGCCAAGAATGACGACGAACAGCGTCGGCAGAATGAACATGATCAGCGGGATGGTCATGATCGCGGGCAGACGCGCGGCCTTTTCCTCGGCGCGCATCATGCGCTCGTTACGGAATTCGGCTGAAAGCACGCGCAGCGCGGATGCCAGCGGGGTGCCGTAACGTTCGGTCTGGATCATGGTGGTCACCACGCCCTTCACCGCTTCCAGATCGACGCGGTAGGCGAGGTTGTTGAAGGCGTGCTTGCGTTCGTTGAGGAACGACAGTTCGATCGCGGTCAGGGCGAATTCCTCGCCCAGTTCGGGATAGGCGCGGCCCAGTTCCTTGGCGACGCGGTTGAAGGCGGCGTCCACGGTCAGACCGGCTTCGGCGCAGATCACCAGCAGATCGAGCGCATCGGGCAGGCCCTTCTGGATTTCCTTGGTGCGCTTGGTCGCCTGGTTGCTGATGTAGAGTTCCGGCCCCTTGTAGCTGAGGAACAGCGTGCCCGCGAAGGCGGCCAGCCGCTTGAACGGGCCCATGTCGGGCCACAGTTCCACCCCGTAGATCAGCAGCGCGGCCAGCCCGCCCAGCACGATCGGCATGATCGCGCGCAGGCCGATGATGATGACCGCCAGTTCCTTGTTGCGATAGCCGGCGTGGGCCAGTTTCTGCTGCACCGCCTTCAGCTGGCTTTCCTGCAGCACGTTGAGCTTGCCAAGGCCGTCCTTCACCTTGTCGGTGGTGTCGGTGCGGCGAACGAGGCTGGCGCGCTTTTTCGATGACGAGGTGACGATCCCCGCCTTCAGCTGTTCGCGCCGCGCCTCCAGTGCGCGCACGCGCTTGGCCATCGGATCGCGGATGGTGACCGCGGCATAGATCGCCAGCATCACCGCAAAGGCGGCAACGGCGGCCAGCATGGTGCCGACAAGGATGACATCGAAGCCGAGAAGCGTCGGGCCGGCGGGTTGGTCAATCATGGTCTGCTGCCCTTCGGATCAGATTTCGAAATTGACCATCTTGGCCATGATGAACACGCCGATGCTCATCCACCCCATCGCGCCGAGCCCGGCGACGATCAGGCGCTCATCGCTGAAGAACCCGCCCATGTAATCGGGGTTGATGTAGAAGATCAGGCCGAAGACGATGAAGGGCAGGGCGCCGACGATATAGGCCGAGGCCTTGGATTCCGAGCTCATCGCGCGGATCTTCAGCTTCATCTGGGCGCGCTTGCGCAGCACGTCGGCGAGGTTCGACAGGGTTTCGGCAAGGTTGCCCCCGGTCTCGCGCTGGATCGCCAGCGTGATCGTGAAGAAGTTGAATTCGGGGATGGCGAGCCGGTCTGCGGTGTCCTGCAGCGCGTCTTCCATGGTCTTGCCGACCTTGATGCGGTCGATCACGCCCTTGAATTCGAGGCCGACCGGGCCGGGCACTTCCTGCGCCACGATGCCCAGCGTTTCGGTGACCGGCAGGCCCGAACGCAGGCCGCGCACCAGCAGTTCGATCCCGTCGGGGAACTTGGTGATGAAGGCATTGGTGCGCTTGCCGATCAGGTAGTTGACAACCAGATGCGGCAGGCCCGCGCCGATCACCAGACCAACGCCCAGCGACAGCATCGGCGCGCGGCTCATCACGAAGATCACCACCGCGATCGCCAGCACCAGGCCGATGGTGGTGTAGAGATATTGCGAGACCGTCCAGCCCTTGCCGGTGCGGTCGAGCCGGGCGGCGAGCGCCTCGGTGCGCGAACCGGCGCCCTTGACCTTGTAGGTCTTGGGCTTGCGGGCGGCGATGGCGCGCTTGAACTGCGCGTCGACCTTGGCTTCAAGGCTTTCCGAATGGCGGTAGCGCAGCGCTTCCATGCGGCGCTTCTGCGCCTTGGCGACCCCCGATCCGGACACCAGCAGATAGCCCATGACCAGCACGGCGAAGATCACCAGCGTGATCAGCAGGGTTTGGAAAAAGTCCATGGCTACGCTTCCTGCCTGTTCCGCCGCATACCGGCGGGCTTGGTTCTGTGCCGCGCGCCGGGGTGGCCGATAGCCCCCCGGCGCCGCGGGCTTATTCGGTCACTTCGGCTTCGGCCTTGGGTTTCTTGGCCAGCAGCGCCTTGAGATCGAACCCGCCGAGCAGCGACTTCTTCTCGCCGCTGACCGACGACAGATCGTCGGCGCTGACACCCATCACGCGCTCGGCAATCTGGCGGATCGCCGCGCTGGCCTTGCTCGACCGGTTGGCGTCGACGAACACCTGACCCAGCTTGGCCGCGTTGGAGGCCGCCTTGATGTCGTAAGGCACGACGAAATCGACCTTGCGTTCGATCGAGGCTTCGAAATCGGCCTTGCTGATTTCGGCGAGGCTCGGCTGCACCTTGTTCGCCACCACCATCGGGTGGGCGTGGCTGGCATTGGTCTTGAGCCACGACAGGATGCGGATCGTGTCGCGCGCCGAAGCCAGCGTCAGCTCGCAGGTCAGCACCACCAGATTCACGTCAGCGAGCAGCTGCGGGAAGTTGATGAGCATGTTGCGCGGCAGATCGATCACCGTCATCTCGAACGCCTGGCGGAATTCATCCTCCAGCTGCACGAAGGCCGAACCATCGGTCATCAGCGGCTGGTTGATCGGGGCTTCCGCCGACAGGATCGACAGGTTGTCCCCCGCGCGCACCATGGCGCGTTCGATGAACAGCGGGTCGATACGGCTGGGGTTCTCGATCGCGTCGGTCAGGCCGCGGCCCGGTTCGAGATCGAGCGCCAGCGCGCCGGTGCCGAAATGCACGTCGAGATCGAGCAGCGCGGTGGGGGCCTTGTGCTGTTCGGAAAACAGCCACGCCAGCGAGGTCGCCAGCGTCGAGGCGCCAACCCCGCCGCGGGTGCCCACGACAGCGGTCGAGATGTGACGCTTGGCCCCATCCGCATCGCCCGCCTTGGGCGACATGAACACCGCCAGCGCCTGATTGAGCGCATCATGCACCGCCTGGGCCGAAAGCGGCTTGAGCAGATAGTCATGAATCCCGCTCGACAGGAGGTCGCGGTAAAGCCGCACGTCGTTGACCTGCCCGATGGCGATCACCACCGTGCCCGGTTCGCACACTTCGGCCAGCGCGTTGATGTCGTTCAGCGGATCGCCGCTTTCCGACAGGTCGACCAGCAGGATCGCCGGCGAGGCACTGACCGAGAGCGATTGCACCGCGTTGCGCAGGCCGCCCTTGTTGCACTTTTCCGGCTGCCAGCCGAGTTCGATCACCACGGGGCGGATCACATCCAGCGCGTTGTCATCGCAGATATAGGCCGCAAAGGGATCGCGATTGCCGGGCAAGCCCGATTTCCAGGGAGCATTCATGGCTTAGTTACCTCCACCGCCGCCGCCGCCACCGCCGCCACCGCCGCCGCCGTTGCCGCCGCCAGCCGATGCATTCATCAGCCCGGCCGCACCGGTCGGTTCAGTGTCGCGATAGGTCGAAATTGCCTTGTTCGAGGTGGCGATCACGGTTTCGCTCGCCCCCTTCTTGCCTTCCAGCAGATCCTGCGGATCGGCCACCATTGCGGCGAGATTGCTGTTCACCGCGCACCCGTAATTGGGGCTGAGGCCGTGGGTGTAATTCATGTCGGACTTGGCCGACCAGTCGGGGCAGCCCGGCACCGAAGCGGTCGAACGGGTGATCACCACCCGCGCCGAACCCGGTTCGATAAAGCCGCTGGTGACCGGCGCGGTATCGCTGATCATCAGGCCGTAACGCCCCGCCAGATCGCGGATCGCATTGGTCACCGCCGGGTTCTGGCCGGGGTTTTCGATCGCGATGCGATCCCCGTAACGCAGGTCCATCGTCTCGAACCAGCCGTTCAGGCGCTGCTGTTCCGAAATCGGCAGGCCCGAAGCGCCGGTCTTCACATCGAGCGTGAAGTTGGTGCGTTCCACCACCGGCTGCTTGGTGCTGTAAAGCGAGGTGTTGGTCGGCATCCCGCCGCAGGCGGTCAGGCCGAAGCCGAGCGACAGCGCAAGGGCGAGGGCCGGTGTGCGGCCCATCGTTTTGGCCAGCGATTTGTGTCGTGCGAAAAGCATCGTGTTCACCTTTCTCGGCTTAGAGGCTGAAGCCCGGGGCCGCTGCGCTGGCCTCGCGTTCTTTCTTGCGGTTCTTCTTGTCGGCGCGGCGCGGCTTTTCGCCGCTGCTCGGGACGATGGCGGCGGGATCGGCCTCGCTCACCTTGGGCGCGGGCGCTTCGGGCTGCGAGGATGTCGGGCCGGGGCGCTCTTCGCCCGTCACACCGGCATGGGCCTGATAGCCGAGCAGCTGCTGGAACTCGTCAGCCGAACGGAACCCGTCGGTCGGCAGCTTGATGTCCTTGGCGTCCACCGGATTGACCAGATAGGGGGTGACCACGATCACCAACTCGGTCTCGCCCTTGCGGAACTCGCGGCTGCGGAACAGGTTGCCAAGGATCGGCACGTCGCCAAGCCCCGGTGCCTTGTCGAGCACGTTCTGCGAATTGGCGCTCATCAGGCCGGCGATCATGAAGCTCTGGCCCGAACCCAGCTCGATCGTGGTTTCGGTGCGGCGCGTGGTCAGCGCCGGGACCTGAAAGCCGTTGAGCGTGATCGAGCCCTGGCTCGAAAGCTCCGACACTTCCGGACGCACGCGCATCGAAATGCGGCCGTTCGAAAGCACCGTCGGGGTGTAGGCCAGGCTCACGCCGAACTGGCGGAACTGCACCGTCACCTGCCCCAGACCCTGTGCGATCGGGATCGGGAATTCACCGCCCGCCAGGAAGGTGGCGGTTTCGCCCGAAAGCGCGGTGAGGTTGGGCTCGGTCAGCGTGGTGACGAGGCCAAGGCGTTCCGACAGATCGAGCGCGCCGAGCACATCGACCCCGAACAGGCGGCCAATGCCCGACAGCGTGTTGTTGCCGTTGCTGTTGATGCCGATGCCGGGGATGTCGATCTGTTCGAACAGGGCCGCGCCGGTGGTCGGATCGGTGGCGATCGAACCGTCGGGACGCAGCACCGGAACACGGCGGCGCAGGAACGGCTGGGCCGCCCCGTTGCCGGCAGCCAGCGGGCCGCCGAAATTGGTTTCGGGCGCAGTGAAGGCGCGGCCCGTGCCGATCCCGCCGCGGAAACCGCCGGTGCCCGCATCGAAGGTCTGCACATTGCCGCCGATTTCGCGCAGCAGCGAGCGGCTGACTTCGGCAAACTTCACGTGCAGGCTGACCTGCAACGGGGTCGCGGTCTTGAGGCGGCTGATCACATTGGCTTCTTCGCCAAGGAAGGCCTGCACCAGACGTTCGGCCTCGGCCGCATCTTCGGGCGCGCTCACGGTGCCGGTCAGCAGCACGGTGTTGGAACCCATGGTCGCCACGCTCACCTTGGCATCGGGCATCGCCAGCGCCAGCATCTGGTCGATGCTGCCGATGTTCGATCCGACGCGGATGTTGGCCGAAAAGATCACATCGCCGCGTTCGTTGCTGGCATAGACGGTGGTTTCCCCGCCCGCCTTGCCGAACACATACAGCTGGCGCTGCGACTTCACCTGCACATCGGCGATCTCGTCATTGGCGACGAACACATCGGCCATGGTGCCGGGCACCGTCACCAGTTCGCCCTTGCCGATCGACAGGACGATTTCCTGCGACGGGCTGACGACCTGCTGGGCGATGGCGGTGGTGGCAGGCATCGCCGCCATCGGCACGGCCGCAAGGGCCGCTACCATCAGCTTGGTCTTGAAGTTGCGTTTCATGGGTTTGCCCCCCTGGGTCGGATGCGGCTGGCGCAGAATGGTGATCGGCATGGGTTGGTCCTTCCGGTCAGTTCGTCACGACCGTGCCGGTCGCGGGGAAGGCTCCCCCGGTGCGGCGGGTGCCGCGCGACTGGCTGGAAATGATCGCGGTGCTGTTGGCCTTGGCGCTCACCGGGGTTTCCTCGGTCTCCTTGCCGCGGGTCACCCGCACGCTCGGGCCGGTGTAGGCCGGAGCCGGGTTGCCCATCGACGGGCCGCTCTGTGCCGGTGCCGGAGCATAGTTCGGCGAGGGCGCGGGCGGGGCCTTGGCCGGCACGCTGGTGCGCTGGAAGCGCGACACATCGCCGCCGGTGGTGAAGGTGGTGCCCTTGTCGATCGGACGGGCCATGGCCGCCTTGAGCAGCTTTTCTTCCTGTTCCGGCGTGGCGTTGGCAGGCAGCTGGACATCGCCCGAGGCAATCGCCCGTTCCAGTTCCGACTGGCTGTCGGCGATCGAGCGCAGCACCAGGCTGAGCGTGCCGACGGTCTGGGCCACGGCGACCTTTTCCGCGATCTTGGGCGTCACTTCGAGCGTGACGGTGCGGAACTCGGTCACCACGGTCTTGCCGTTTTCGTCGGTGGTCTGTTCGGTGGTCTGGTCGGTGGCGAGCACGCGCAGGTTGCGCAGCACGGTCTCGGCGGTCTTGAGCGGGGCGCCGTCGCCTTCGCCCTTGACCTCCTGGGTCAGCACCAGATCGACGCGGTCACCCGGGAACACGAAGCCCGCAACCCCCGTCATCGCCGACACCGGCACCGTCACGGCGCGCATGCCCGGCCCGAGCGCTGCGGCAAGGAAGCCGCGGTCGCCGGGGCTGACGAGCGAGCCCTGGGTCACGGGTTCACCGGCGGTGATCGGGTAACGCACCACGGTGCCGATCAGCTTGTTCATGTCGGCCTCGCCGTCGATGAAATAGGCGTCCTGCACCAGTTCCTTGGGCCAGGGCTGGAAGCCCAGCGCATCGGCGGTGATGATGGTGCCGGCGGTCAGCGCCCGCTTGGCCACCAGCACGCGCGGGCCGGTGGGTTGGGCGGCAGCTTCGGCTTCGGGGGCAGCGCCTCCGGTGAACATGCTCCGTGCGGCAAAGGCCGTCCCGATCGCGATGATCAGCGCGCCGAGCAGCAGAACCAGTTTCTTCCTATCCATGGCTAAAAAGCCCCCTCGTAATCGCCCTTGGTTTGGTCAGCGGGCAGGTATGGTTGCAGTGCGTAAGTCCTGACTGGTTAAAATCGGGTTATGCTGCCGAAGAGGCGAGCTGCGCTGCTTGCGGCGCAAGTTTCGGCAGCAGCACGAAAAGCCCGGCAAAGGCGATCGCCACGCCATAGGGGATCGCCAGCCGGTCCTTCTGCCGGCGCGCCGTGTGCCAGAGCACCATCACAAAGGTCAGCACGCCGCCCGCCAGCGCCATCACGAACAGCATCTGCAGGAATTCGTCCCACGGGATCCACAGCGCCAGCGCCGTCAGCAGCTTCACATCGCCGCCGCCCATCACCTTGAGCGCGAACATCGCCGCAAAGGCGGCAAAGGCCAGCAGCGCGACCCCCAGTTGCAGCGCCACGCCCGGCCACAGGTCCAGCCCGCTCGCCCACCAGAACAGCGGCGCGCCGAGCGCGATCGCGCCGTTCAGCCAGTTGTCGATCTGGCGGCGGCGGATATCGGTGAAAGCGGCCACCACCAGTGCGATTGCCAAGGCGATCAGCAGACCGTAGGAAATGAAACTCATCGACTTTAAGCCCCCGAAGGTGCCGTGCCGGGAGGCGCGGCCAGTCCAACTTCGGGACAGTGCTACAGGCTATGACTTACCAAAAAGTAACCAAACCCGGAGGCTTGCGATTCACGATACGGTGACAGGCGCGGTGATCGACCGCCGGGCGATCCCGCCGCATGCGCGCGAGAGCGTATGGCAGGCTGCCGACGGGCACGCGATCCGCCGGATCGACTGGCCGGGCGCGGGGGATGCTGCGCGCGGATCGATCCTGTTTTTCCCGGGACGCGGCGATTTCTACGAGAAATATCTCGAAACGCTGGAACAGTGGCACCGCGCCGGCTGGCGGGTGACAGCGGCAGACTGGCGCGGGCAGGCGGGTTCCGGGCGGCTCGGCGGGGATGCGGTGACGGGGCACATCCCCGATTTCACCGTCTGGACCGATGATCTGGCGCATTTCTGGACGCAGTGGATCGCCGAAACTCCGGGGCCGCACGTGCTGGCGGGCCATTCGATGGGCGGGCACATCATCCTGCGCGCTCTGGCCGATGCCCGCCTTGCCCCCGATGCGGTGGTGCTGAGCGCGCCGATGACCGGCATGAACGGCCCGCCGCTGCCGCTACCTGTGCTCCATACCGTTGCCAAACTGATGTGCACCATCGGCGATCCGCTGCGGCAGGCATGGAAATGGAGCGAGAAGCCGGGCGAGCTGCCCTCGGGCCGCGCCACGCTGCTGACCCACGATGCCAACCGCTATGCCGACGAGGTGTGGTGGCGCGAACACCGCCCGCAGCTGGTGATGGGCCCGGCAAGCTGGCGCTGGGTCGAGCGGGCCTATGCCTCGTGGCGGCGGCTGGAACAGGCGGGCGCGCTTGAAAGCGTCGCTACGCCGGTGCTGTTCCTTTCCACCGCTGCCGACAAGCTGGTGAGCCACCCGGCCAACCTGCGCGCCGCCGCCCGCCTGCCGCACGGCGAGATGGTCGCCTTCGGCGGCGAGGCGCACCACGAAATCCTGCGCGAGGTCGATGCGGTGCGTGATCGTGCGATGGACGCGATTGCCGCCTTCCTCGACAAGGCCGCGCCGCCCGAAACTCTGACGCCATGATCCACGATATCGCCATCATCGGCGCCGGGATGGCCGGCGCGAGCCTTGCGGCTGAACTCGCCCCCCATGCGAGCGTGGTGGTGATCGAGGCCGAGGACGCGCCGGGATATCATTCCACCGGGCGTTCCGCCGCCTTCTGGGAGGAAACCTATGGCGGCCCCGGCGTGGTGCCGCTGACGCTGGCTTCGGGCGCCTATCTTGCCGAACACGGCTTTCTCACCCCGCGCGGCGCGCTGTTTGTCGGGCGGGGGGAAGACCGTGCGGCGATGGACGCGCATGTGGCCACTTTCGCCGGAACGGGCGTGGTCACCCGGCGCCTCTCCCCCGACGCGCTCGCCGCCATGGTGCCGCAGATCCGCCCCGAATGGAGCGAGGCGCTGCACCAGCCCGCCTGCGCCGATATCGATGTGGCAGGGCTGCACCAGCATTACCTTGGCACCGCAAGGCGGCACGGCGTCACCATCGCCTGCCGCGCGCGGGTGGCGGCGGTAAGCCGTGCGGGCGGTGTGTGGACGATCACCAGCGAACGCGGCGAGACATGGCAGGCGGCAACCCTCGTCAACGCGGCGGGTGCCTGGGCCGATCAGGTCGCGGCGCTTGCCGGTGTCGCACCCATCGGCATCGCCCCCTTCCGCCGCACGGTCGCGGTGCTGCGGGTCGAACCGCAGGCCCCAGCCGATCTGCCGCTGGTGCTCGACATCAACGGGGGCTTCTATTTCAAGCCCGATGCCGGACGTCTGTGGCTGTCCCCGCATGACGAAATCCCCTCGGCCCCCTGCGATGCCGCGCCCGAGGAGATCGACGTTGCCATCGCCATCGACCGCTTCATGGCTGTCACCGACTGGCGGATCGCCGCGGTCGAGCGGCGTTGGGCGGGCTTGCGCAGCTTTGCGCCCGATCGCCTGCCGGTCTATGGCTTCGATGCCCGCGCCCAAGCCTTCTTCTGGTTTGCAGGGCAGGGCGGCTTCGGCATCCAGACCGCGCCTGCCGCCGCACGGCTGGGCGCGCAATTGCTGCTGGGCCAAAGCGCCGATGCCATGACGACGCGGATCGATGCTGCGGCCTATGCGCCCGCCCGGTTCAGGGTGGCGGCCGAGGCGTTAACGCTCTAGCCAATGCCTGCACGATCTGGCAGGTTTGCAAGGCCTATCAACCACAAAGGGAAGGGGAAATCCGATGGCCCACAAGTTTGAAATCTACAAGGACAATGCCGGCGAGTTCCGCGTGCGGTTCAAGTACAATTCGGAAGTGATGTTCTCGACCCAGGGCTATTCGAGCAAGGCGAGCGCGCAGAACGCGATCGATTCGATCAAGAAGAACGGCCCCGATGCCGAGGTTGAAGACAACAGCTGATCATATTGCTCGTCATTGCGAGCGTAGCGAAGCAATCCATGGCAGAACCGCGCCACACGCGGGAACATCAGACCATGGATTGCTTCGCCTTCGGCTCGCAATGACGGGAATGGCCTAATGCGGAAAGCGTGATTTCGGATCGGCCTGCCGCACCGCCTCCTCGCTTGCCAGCGCATCGCAGCGTTCGTTCTCCGGATGCCCGGCGTGGCCCTTGACCCATTCCCATGAGACTGTGTGCGGGCGCGCCGCGGCGATCAGTTCGCGCCACAGATCCTCGTTGGCGACCGGCTTTTTCGCCGCGTTGACCCAGCCGCGCTTCTGCCAGCCGAAAATCCACTGGGTCATGCCGTCGATGACATAGCGGCTGTCGGTGTGGACGGTGACCTTGCAGGGTTCCTTCAGCGCCGAAAGCCCGCGCAGGATCGCGGTCATTTCCATGCGGTTGTTGGTGGTTTCCGGCTCTCCGCCGACCAGTTCCTTCTCGTGCCCGCCGCTGCGCAGGATCGCGGCCCAGCCGCCGGGGCCGGGGTTGCCCTTGCAGGCGCCGTCGGTGAAGATATCGACCTGTTTCATTGCGGCCCTGCCATGGGCCGGGCGGCCTCAGCCTGCAAGCAGCCCTGCGCCGCTATCGTCATAAAACCGCCAGCGTTGGGCGAATTGCATCGGGTCCTTGCGGGTGACGAGAGCATCGTCGGGGGTGTCGAGCCAGTCTTCGGCGCGGCTCGCCACGAACCTGAGGCAGGCCCCCTTGGCAACATCGGCGAACAGCGCACGCTCGGCCGGTTCGAGGCGGCGCACGCTTTCGTAACCCGCGATCAATGCCGCGCCCAGATCGGGCAGGAAGCGGTTGTCGCGCCCGAAGCACCACGCCGCATGGGTCACCGCCAGATCGAGCACCATCGGCCCGGTGCAGGCGAAGTAGAAATCGATGAGGCCGGTGACCGCATCGCCCAGCATCAGCACATTATCGGGAAACAGATCGGTGTGGGTCTGGGATTGCGGCAGGCCTTCCAGATCGAGCGCGGCGGCGGTGCGGGCGTGGCCGAGCATTGCGGGCAGATCGGCATGGATCGTCGCCAGCGCGTCTGCCCCGCAGGCATCGAGGATCGCGGCGCTCGCGGCGAAATCCATCGCGTTGGCGCGGGTCATCGGAAAATCCTTCGCGGCAAGGTGCAGCTGCGCCAGCACCGCGCCGACACTGCGCGCCTGCGCAGGCGTGGGCAGGGTGGGCGAGACGCCGGGCAGGAATTCGATCAGCGCCGCCGCCTTGCCATGCTCCATCCGCCATGAAGCGCCGCTGCGGTCATGGATGGTGCGCGGCACGGGGCAGCCGCGCTCTGCCAGATGATCGAGCAGGCCGAGGAAGTAAGGCAGATCGGCATAGTCGATCCGCCGTTCATACAGCGTCAGGATGAAACGGGTGCCGGATTTGCCCGATCCGGTCGTTTCCACCAGCCAGTTGGAATTGGACACGCCCTCGGCAATGCCCTTGGCCATCACCAGATCGCCCACATCATATTGCGCGATCAGCCGGGCGAGGTCTTCCGCCCCGAGATGGGTGTAAACCGCCACCTGAGCCCCCCGATGCCTACTCGGTCAGCTGGCGCGGCAGCTTGAACACCATCTTTTCTTCCGCCGCAGTGATCGTCTTTTCGCTGATCGGGCGATAGGCCGCCAGCGCATCGACCACTTCGCGCACGAGGATTTCGGGCGCCGATGCACCCGCGGTCAACCCCAGGGTTTCCACCCCGTCGAGCCAGGCGAAATCGATCTCGGTGGCGCGCTGGATCAGCTTGGCCGGCGTGCCGAGCCGTTCGGCGACCTCCACCAGCCGCAGCGCGTTGGAGGAATTGGGCGAGCCGATCACCAGCACCAGATCGCAATCCTGCGCCAGTTCCTTGACCGCCGCCTGCCGGTTGGACGTGGCGTAGCAGATGTCCTCGGCGCGCGGGCCGGAGATGTTCGGATACCGCCATTCAAGCGCCTGGATCACCTCGCGGGTATCATCCACCGACAGGGTGGTCTGGGTAAGGTAGGCGAGTTCCTCGTCAGAATCGAAGGGCAGCTTGTCGACATCCTCGATCGTCTCGACCAGCGTCATCTGGCCCGGCTCGACCTGCCCCATGGTGCCGATCACCTCGGGGTGGCCTTCGTGGCCGATGAAGATGATGTGGCGGCCCTTTTCGATCTGGCGTTCGGCCTGACGGTGGACCTTGCTGACCAGCGGGCAGGTGGCATCGACATAGAGCAGCTTGCGCCGCTTCGCCTCTGCCGGGACCGCCTTGGGCACACCGTGGGCGCTGAACACGACGGGCGCATCATCGGGCACTTCGTCCAGTTCCTCGACAAACACCGCGCCCTTGGCTCTCAGGCCTTCGACCACGTATTTGTTGTGGACGATCTCGTGCCGGACATAGACCGGCGAGCCATAGCGTTCGAGCGCCTTCTCGACGATCTCGATCGCCCGGTCGACCCCGGCGCAAAAGCCGCGCGGGGCAGCGATCAGCAGGTTGAGGGGCGGGCGTTCGGCGGTGGTGGCACCGGATGCGGGAAAGGGCGCGTTCATGTCCTCCCCCCTAGCGCTTTGTGCGCGTCCTCGCTAGGGCGCACGGGATCGGAATTTTCGAGGACGGGTTTTGATGATGCTTCGCGCACGCGCTGTTTCGGCTTTGGCTCTGGTGGCGGCCCTTTCGGCTTGCAGCCAGAAGGGCGAGCTGGTGATCGATCAGGGCGTCGGGATTTCCAGCGTGCTGTCGATGTGCCCGGCGGTCGGCATTCCCGACTATACCGGCGATGTCACCATCTTCCGTTCCGCCGCAGACCAGACCGCGGCCGGGATCGATATCAGCGCGGCGATGACCAACCTGCGCCCGACCTGCAACGACACCACCGACAGGATCTATTCCGAAGCGACCTTCGATGTGCACGCCCGCCGCACCGATACGCGCGGCAGCCGCACGGTGCAGCTCCCGTATTTCGTCACGGTCCTGCGCGGCGGCAGCGCGGTGATTTCGAAGCGCGTGGGGCAGGTCACGCTGACCTTCGCCGACGGGCAGGAGCGGGCGAGCGGCAGCGCGAAGGTCGGCTCCTACGTCAACCGCGCCGATGCGGCCCTGCCGGAGGATATCCGCCAGAAGATCACCAAGCGACGACGCGCCGGCGATGCCGAGGCCGCGCTCGATCCGCTGGCCGATCCCGAAGTGAAGGCGGCGATTGCCCGCACCCGCTTCGAAATGCTGGTCGGCTTCCAGCTGACCGAGGACCAGCTGAAGTATAACGTGACGAGGTAGGTGTTCCGCACGCCCTCCGGCGTGCGAAATCCTCGCTCATGCGGCCTTAGGGCCGCGTCGCTGCGGGCGGCCGGTCGGCCTTGCGACGCCGTTGGCGTCGTTCCAGCGCTACGTCCGCTTGGCGTTTGTGTCCTTTCTTCCCCGCCCCGGGCTTGACCCGGGGCCCCGCTTCCTTCTTTGCAAGCGCGCACAATCGCGCTGATCGCACGAGACAACCATGACCGCACCCAAGACCCTTTACGCCGCCTACACTGCGCTGATCGAAACCGTGCTGACCGGACTGGTCGCCGAAGGCGTGCTGCCTGCGGGCACCTCCTTCGCCAATGTCACGCTCGAACCGCCGCGCGATCCCTCGCACGGCGATCTTGCCACCAACGCCGCGATGGTGCTGGCCAAGGGGGCGGGGATGAACCCGCGTGCGCTGGCCGAGGCCATCACGGCAAAGCTCGGCCAGCATCCGGCGATCACCAACGCCGACATTGCCGGGCCGGGCTTCATCAACCTGCGGCTCGCGCCTGTCGCGTGGCTTGAGGAACTTGCCGCGATTGCGCAGCTGGGCGGCGATTACGGGCGTTCGGGCATGGGCGGCGGCGCGACCGTCAATGTCGAATATGTCTCGGCCAACCCCACCGGCCCGATGCACATGGGCCATTGCCGCGGCGCGGTGGTGGGCGATGCGCTCGCGGGCCTGCTGGAGTTTGCGGGCCACAAGGTCATCAAGGAATACTACGTCAACGATGCCGGCGCGCAGGTCGATGTGCTCGCGCGTTCGGTGCACATGCGTTACCTTGAGGCGCTGGGGCAAGAAATCACTATCCCCGAGGGGCTTTATCCCGGCGATTACCTCGTTCCCGTGGGTCAGGCGCTCGCCGCCGAATTCGGCGACCGCTATGCCGCCGCGCCCGAGGCGGACTGGCTGATCACGTTCCGCACCCGCGCCGTTGCCGCGATGATGGACATGATCCGCGCCGATCTCGCGACGCTGGGCATTGCCCACGACCTGTTCTCCTCCGAGGCGGAATTGCAGGCGTCGGGCAAGGTCGATGCCGCCGAGCAGTGGCTGCGCGACCATGATCTGGTTTACGACGGCGTGCTCGAAGCACCCAAGGGCAAGGCCCCGCCGGAAGACTGGGAGCCGGTCTCGCTCCCGCTGTTCCGCTCGACCAAGTTCGGCGACGATCAGGACCGCCCGATCAAGAAGTCGAACGGGGCATGGACCTATTTCGGCGCCGACCTCGCCTACCACTTCCAGAAGGCGCAATCCGCCGATGCGCTGGTCGATATCTGGGGTGCGGACCATGCGGGGACGGTCAAGCGGATCAAGGCCGCGGTCGCTGCGCTCACTAGCGCGGATGGCGCTGCCCCCAAGCCTTTCGAAGTCAAGCTGGTCCAGATGGTGCAGCTGATGAAGGGCGGGCAGCCGTTCAAGATGTCCAAGCGCGCGGGCAATTTCGTCACGCTGGCGGATGTGGTCGAGATGGTGGGCAAGGATGTGGTGCGCTTCACCATGCTCACCCGCAAGCCCGATGCGCAGATGGATTTCGATTTCGACAAGGTGGTCGAAGCCTCGAAGGACAATCCGGTGTTCTACGTGCAATACGCCCACGCCCGGATCCGTTCGACGCTGCGCAAGGCGGCGGAGGCGGGGATCGCCCCGTCCGATGCCGCGCTTGACCGGCTCGGCACCGAAGAGCTGGCGCTGGTCGCCCGCGCCGCGCAGTTCCCGCGCGAGATCGAGGCCGCGGCCCGCGCGCGCGAACCGCACCGGATCGCCTTCTATCTCTATGATCTGGCGGCAGACCTCCATTCCTACTGGAACCTCGGTAATGACCGGCCCGAAAAGCGGTTCATCGTGGAACAGGATGCGCAGCTGACAGCGGCAAGGCTTTTCCTCGGGGCGGCAATCGGGCAAGTGATCCGCAACGGTCTCGCCGTGCTGGGCGTCGAGGCTGTCGAAACGATGTGATTTGCCCGCAGGGGGTTCGCGATGATCGATGCCGAATACGAGGAACTGGACGACGGTGCCGGCGAGCTGGGTGACGAGCTTGATCTGGCCAGCACCGACAGCCTGCCCTGGCTCGAAGCCGACGAGGACGACGAGGACGCGGGCGGTTTCGATGTTGCGCAGTTCATCGGTTTCGGCCTCGGCCTGCTGGCGCTGCTTGCCGCCTTCGTGGGCGGGGTGTGGTACATCACCAACAAGGCCGCCGGTCCCGAAGCCGTGGCCGATGGCAGCGTGATCGAAGCGCCCGCAGGCCCGATCAAGGAACGCCCCGAAGACCCCGGCGGCAAGGAATTTGCCGGCACCGGCAACGTCGCGCCCGTGGTGGGCGAGGGCGGTTCGCGCCCGGCGGTGGTGGCCGAAGCGCCCGCACCTGCCGCAACCCCGCTGCCCGCAGCCAAGCCGGCGCCTGCCGCTGCAACCCCTGCAACCGCCACCGCTCCCGCTCCCGCTGCCGATCTTTCGGGCGTCGGCGTGCAGCTGGCCGCCTATGGCACCCGCGCCCGCGCCGAACAGGGGTGGAGCGACATCACGCGCCGCACCGACAAGCTGGCGGGCGTGAAATACCGGATCGTCGAGGGCAAGGTCGATATCGGCACGGTCTATCGCCTGCAGGCCGTCACCGGCAGCCGCGCCGAGGCCGAACGCCTGTGCGCCGCGCTCAAGGGTGACGGGCTGGATTGCCAGATCAAGTAAGGCAAGCGCCGGGGCGGCTTTTCCCCGCTCCAGACGACCCCTTGCCCTTGCTAGACCCTCGCCAGAGTGCGAATTTGTCGGCATGATTCCCGCAATCTTCGGCCTTGGCGGCCCGCAGCTGACCGCAGACGAGCGCGCCTTTTTCCGCGATGCCGATCCGGCGGGCTACATCCTGTTCGGGCGCAACTGCATCGATCCGCAGCAATTGCGCGCGCTGACCGATGACCTGCGATCTATCCACGGGCGCGAGCACTTGCTGGTGTCGATTGATCAGGAAGGCGGACGGGTGGCGCGGCTGCGCCCGCCGCTGTGGTCGCCATACCCCAGCGGGGCGGCCTTCGATGCGCTCTACCAGATTGCTCCGGCCAGCGCGATCGAGGCGGCGCGGGCCAATGCCACCGCGATGGCGCTGGAGCTGTCGTCTATGGGGATCACGGTCGATTACCATCCCCCGCTCGATCTGCGGGTTCCCGGCGCGCATGATGTGATCGGCGACCGCGCTTTCGGCAGCGATCCGGTGCAGGTGGCAGCACTCGGCCGCGCCACGCTCGAAGGGTTGGCGGCGGGCGGCGTGACCGGCTGCGTCAAGCACATGCCCGGTCACGGGCGGACGGACGTCGATACCCACAAGGCGCTGCCCACGGTCACCGCTTCGGCGCAGGAGCTGGAGGCCGATCTTGCCCCCTTCCGCACGCTTGGTCACGCGCTGATCGGGATGACCGGGCATCTGGTGTTCACCGCATGGGATGCAGAAAACCCTGCCACCCTCTCGGAAACCGTGATCCGCGACGTGATCCGCGGCCAGATCGGCTTTGACGGCCTGCTTTTGACCGACGACATCGACATGGAAGCGCTCGGCGGATCGATCCCCGAACGCGCCGCCCGTGCCCATGCGGCGGGGTGCGACATCATCCTCAATTGCTGGGCGAAGATGGACGATATGCAGGGCATCTGCGATGTGCTGCCTGCCATGCCCGATGCCACCGCCGCACGGCTCGACCGGGCGCTGGCAGGCACCCGCATTGCCCCTGCCATGGCTGCCGAACAGGCTGAATTGCTGGCCAAGCGCGATGCGCTGCTGGCGCTGGCCGGCCCGCGCCAAGGGGTTCCGGCATGACCGGCACCGACGCGCCCTTCATGTTCCCCGATGCCGAGATGAACCCCGCAGAGGCGGCGCTGGTGCAGCCGCGCAAGCCCGATGCGGATGCGCTCTATCTCGAACTCGATGGCTGGGAAGGGCCGCTCGACCTGCTGCTCGATCTGGCGCGGCGGCAGAAGGTCGACCTGCGGCAGATTTCGATCCTCGCGCTGGTGGATCAGTATCTCACCTATATCGAGTGTGCGGGCGCGCTGAAGCTGGAACTGGCCGCCGATTATCTGGTGATGGCGGCGTGGCTGGCTTACCTTAAATCGGCGATGCTGCTGCCCAAGGCCGAGCAGGAAGACCCCTCGCCAGAGGAACTCGCCCTGCGCCTGCAACTGCGGCTGCAACGGCTGGGCGCGATGCGCGAGGCGGCGGCGCGGTTGATGGGGCGCGACCGGATCGGACGCGATGTGTTCCTGCGCGGCGCCCCCGAAGGGCTGCGCACCGACCGCAAGACCGTGTGGCGCAGCGACATGTTCAGCCTCATCCAGGCCTATGGACAGGTCAAGGCGCGCACCGCCCCGCGCATCTATCATGTGGCAAACCGCCCGGTGATGACGCTCGATTCGGCGCTGGAGCGGGTTTCGGCGATGCTTGGCGTGACGCTGGAATGGATGGAAATCCGCGATTTCCTGCCGCCCCACGCCTCGCCCGAACTGAAGCGTTCGGCGCTCGCATCAAGCTTCGTCGCGGCGCTTGAACTGGCCAAGCGCGGGCGGGCCGAACTGGAGCAGGATGGCGCCTTCGCTCCGCTGCGCATCCGCCGCCTCAAGGCCGAGGTTGCTGCGTGAGCGAAGCGGCGAAGGATGAACCTGGTACGCTCGAACGGGCGGTCGAAGCGACGCTGTTCGCCGCCGAGGAGCCGATGAGCATCGAGGCGCTGGCCGCCCATCTCGGCGGGCTGGAACCGGCCGACGTGGCCGGGGCGCTGGAGGCGCTGTCTGCCGCCTATGCGCTGCGCGGGGTGCATCTGGTCGAACGCGGCAAGCGCTGGCATTTCGAAACCGCGCCCGATCTTGCGCACCTGCTGCGCCGAGAGAAGGAGCAGGTGCGCCGGTTGAGCCGCGCCGCCACCGAAGTGCTGGCGATCATCGCCTATCACGAACCTGTCAGCCGTGCCGAAATCGAATCGATCCGCGGCGTGCAGACCAGCGCGGGGACGCTCGATGTGCTGCTGGAGGCGGGCTGGATCAGGCTGGCGGGGCGGCGCGAGGTGCCGGGCCGTCCGGTGATCTATGCCACCACGCCCGAATTCCTCGACCATTTCGGCCTCGCCAGCCGCCGCGATCTGCCCGGCATCGACGAATTGCGCGCCGCAGGCCTGCTCGATCCGGTCGACGAGGCGATGGAGGCCGCGATGAATTTCGAGCCTGACGGGCAAGACGACGCCGATGACAGCGATGCCGAAGGGGACGAAGACACCGCACGTTGATGCCCTGTGTCAGCCGGGTGGCATCCTTGCGCCAAGGCCCCTATATAGCCCGCACACCCCTATCGCGAGTCTCGCCCATGAATATCGGTATCTGGCAAATCCTCATCGTCGCACTGGTCGTGCTTGTGCTGTTCGGGCGCGGGCGCATTTCGGAGATGATGGGCGATTTCGGCAAGGGCATCTCCAGCTTCAAGAAGGGCATGAACGAAGCGGACGAGCCTGCCGCGCCCAAGCCCCGGATCGAGCCGCCCGCTGCCGGCCCCGCGCCTGCGGAAACCCCCGCGCCGGCCGACAAGACCGACAGCACCGGCGCCTGATCCGCGCCTGAAGGAGGCGGCGCGGCCGCACCCAGAATGTTCGATATCGGCGCCGCAGAACTGCTGGTCATCATCATCGTCGCGGTCGTGGTGATCGGGCCGAAAGACCTGCCGCTTGCCATGCGCGTGGCGGGCCGCTGGATCGGCAAGATGCGGCGCATTTCCGCCCATTTCCGCAGCGGGATCGACACCATGGTGCGCGAGGCCGAGCTGGAGGAAATGGAAAAGAAGTGGAAGGCGCAGAACGAGGAAATCATGCGCCGTTCCGCCGCGCTGACCGATGAGGCCGCCGCCGAAGCGCCCGCAGTGATGACAGGGCCGCCCCCTGCCGCTGACGAAGCCGCACCCGCCGAAACTCCCCCCAAGGGCAGCGACAATGTTCAAGGTTGACGACCTCGACGAAACCCGCGCCCCGCTGCTCGATCACCTGATCGAACTGCGCACCCGCATCATCCGCGCCCTGCTGGCGCTGGCGGTGGGGTTTGGCGTGTGCCTCTATTTCGCGGACGACATCCTCGGCTTTCTGGTTTGGCCGCTGAAACAGGCCTTTCCCGATGGCGAGGGGCAGCTGATCTTCACCAAACTGCCCGAGGTGTTCTTTGTCGAGCTGAAGGTCGCGCTGTTTGCAGGCTTCATGGTCAGCTTTCCGGTGATCGCCAACCAGCTGTGGGCGTTTGTCGCGCCGGGACTTTATGCCCGCGAAAAGAAGGCGTTCCTGCCGTTTCTGCTGGCCACGCCCGTGCTGTTCCTGAGCGGGGCGGCGCTGGCCTATTTCGTGGTGATGCCGACCGCTTTCGTGTTCTTCCTCGGCTATGGCGGGGAAGCGGGCGGCTTGCAGGTGCAGGCCTTGCCGAGCGCGGGCGAATATCTGGGGCTGGTGATGCAGTTCATCCTCGCCTTCGGGATGACCTTCCTGCTGCCGGTGCTGCTGCTTCTGCTGCACCGCGCAGGGATCATCACGCGTGCGCAGATGGCAGGCGCTCGGCGTTACGTGATCGTGGCGATTTTTGCGCTGGCCGCCGTGGTGACGCCGCCCGATCCGGGATCGCAGATCATCCTTGCGATCCCGTTGCTGCTGCTGTTCGAGGCATCATTGCTGCTGATGCGCCTGCAGGAAAAGGCGGTCGAGGCCGACAAGGCCGCACGCGCGGCGGAAGAAGCGGCGCAGTAGGCAGCCTCGCAGCGCTCTACTGCGCGTCCCTTACCTTTACCCCGCCGATCCACACCTGCTTCACCTGCGTTGCGCGGATTTCGTCGGGCGAGGCGAGCAGCGGGTCGCGGTCGACCAGCAGGAAATCGGCGCGCTCGCCGGGGATCAGCCGGCCAAAGCGCCCCTCGGCAAAACCGGCAAAGGCCGCGTCCGAGGTGAAGCCTGCCAGCGCGGCTTCGCGGCTGACGGTTTCTTCCGGAAACCACCCGCCGAACGGCTGCCCGCTGGCATCGGTGCGGCTGACAGCGGCGGCGATCCCGGCCCAGGGATCGGCCGGCTCCACCGGCGCGTCCGACCCGAAGGCGAGCCTGCCGCCCACTGTCATCACGCTGCGCCAGGGATAGGCGCCGTCCAGCCGGTCCGGCCCCAGCCGCGCTTCGGCCATCAGCCGGTCTGACGTCTGGTGGAGCGGTTGCATCGAGGCGATGATGCCGTGCTGGCCCAGCAGCGGCAGATCGGCCGGATCGACGATCTGGGTGTGCTCGATCCGCCAGCGCCGGTCGCCCTTGTAGCTTTCCGAAAGCTCGCCGATCGCGGCCAGCACCTCGGCATTGGCGGCATCGCCGATGGCGTGCACGGCGGTCTGGAAATTGTCCATCGCGGCGCGGCTCATCAGGTTGCGCAGCTGCGCCGGGGTCAGCAGCGGCAGGCCCTTGGCGCCCGGATCGTCGTGATAGGGCGCCTTCAGCACCGCCCCGCGCGAACCCAGCGCGCCGTCGAGATAGAGCTTGATCCCGCCCATCCGCAGGCGGTCGTCATACAGCCAGCCCGAAGGTTCCGGCCCGGCGACGACTTCCAGCGTTTCGAACGAATCGGCATAGGCCATGATGCGGATCGTCAGCCGACCGGCATCGCCGGCGCGGCGGAAGGTGCCCCAGTCGGCCATTTCGGTGCCCATGTCGGCCACCGCTGTCACGCCCTTGGCCAGCAGCACGTCCTGCGCCTTGCTGAAGGCCAGATCGCGGTCTTCGGGGCGGGGCGGGGGGACAACCTTGCCCACCAGCTGCACCGCATTGTCCACGAACACGCCGGCGGGCGCGCCCTTGGCATCGCGGATGATCTTGCCGCCCGCAGGGTCCGGCGTCTTGGCGGTCACGCCTGCGGTGGTGATGGCAAGGGTGTTGCCCCAGTTGGCGTGATTGTCAGCGCGTTCCAGCCACACCGGACGATCGGGCACGATGGCATCGAGTTCGGCGGCGGTCGGGAAGCGGCCCAGCCCCCACTTTTCCTGATTCCACCCGCGCCCCAGAATCCACGGACGGCCCGGATTTTCCTCGGCAAAGGTCTTGATCTTCGCCAGCGCGTCCTCAAGCGAGGTGGTGTCCGACAGATCGAGCGTCAGCGCGGCAAAGCCGATGTCCATCACGTGCACATGGGCATCGATCATGCCCGGCAGCATCACCTGCCCTTCGCCATCCAGCCGGAAATCGGTCTGCGGACGCTTGTCCCCGCGTTCGAGCACCGCCGCGACCTTGCCGTCATCGCCCACCACCAGACCGGTGAAGCGTTTGACCTTGCCGTTTTCGTCGATCGTCACGCCATCGACATTGTCGATCAGCGTATCGGCAAGGGCAGGGGCGGCCAGCGCCAGCAGCGAGGCAGCGGCAAGGGCAGTCGAAAGGGTGCGCAGCATGATCATCCTTGGTGAGGGGAAATCGGAAGTTGCGCGGTGACTATCGCCTTGCCGCGCGCTTGCCAATCGGCGCTGCGCAGGAAATCGGCGCGCAAAGAAATTGCCCTTACGGCGTCAAGGCTCTATCCGCCGCCGCATTATGGCATCGCACGTCGCAACCCCCAGCCCCAAGGGCGCCGCCGCCACCCCGGCCGATCTCACCCTCGACACGGTCCGCGCCGCTGCTGCGCGGATTGCAGGCGCGGTGGTCAAGACCCCGATGATGCATTCGATCACCCTGTCGGAGATTACCGGCGCGGATATCTGGCTGAAGTTCGAAAACCTCCAGTTCACCGCCGCCTACAAGGAACGCGGGGCGCTGAACGCGCTGCTGCTGCTGAATGATGAACAGCGCAGCCGCGGCGTGATTGCGGCGTCGGCCGGCAACCATTCGCAGGGCTTGAGCTATCACGGGACGCGGCTCGGCGTGCCGGTCACCATCGTCATGCCGCGCACCACGCCCACGGTGAAGGTGATGCAGACCGAAAGCGTCGGCGGCAAGGTGGTGCTGGAGGGCGAGACTTTCGATGAAGCCTATGCCCATGCCCGCAAGCTGGAAATCGAGCTGGGGCTGACCTTCGTTCACCCCTTCGACGATCCCGATGTCGCCGCCGGCGCGGGCACCGTCGCGCTCGAGATGCTGGAGGTGAAGCCCGATCTCGATTGCATCGTCACCCCGATCGGCGGGGGCGGGCTGATTTCGGGCATGGCGACCGTGGCCAAGGCGCTCAATCCGGATATCGAAGTCGTCGGTGTGCAGGCGGGCCTGTTCCCTTCGATGTTCGACCGGATCAAGGGCGGTAGCCTGCCGTGCGGCGGGGATACCCTCGCAGAAGGCATCGCGGTCAAGGTTCCGGGCGATTTTACCGCCAAGGTGATCGCCGAGAAGGTGGACGACATCCTGCTGGTCGATGAACCCGCGCTGGAGAAGGCGGTGGCGTTGCTGCTCCAGATCGAGAAGACCGTGGTCGAAGGCGCGGGCGCGGCGGGGCTGGCGGCGGTGCTGGGCAGCCCCAAGCGGTTCAAGGGCAAGAGCATCGGCCTTGCGCTGTGCGGCGGCAATATCGACACCCGCCTGCTCGCCAACGTGCTGCTGCGCGATCTGGCGCGGCAAGGCCGGCTGGCGCGCCTGCGGATCACCTTGCAGGATCGCCCCGGCGCGCTGTTCAAGGTGATGCGCCTGTTCGACGAACACAACGTCAACATCATCGAAATCTATCACCAGCGCATTTTCACCACGTTGCCGGCCAAGGGCCTGATCACCGATATCGAATGCGAGGCCCGCGATGCCGAGCAGGTCGAGCGGCTGGTCGAGGGCCTGCGCGCCAAGGGCTACACGGTGCAGCTGGTCGAGCTGGGCTGACCGCACAACCTTATCGCTAATGGCAGAGGGCGATGAGCTTGTCTCATCGCCCTCTGGTTAAGCCTGTGCGGCGTCTGAGCATTTCCAGCGCGTGATGCGTCAGCATCTTAGCGCGCTGGTATAACGTCCCGCTTTGCGCCAGCGCGCCTGCCGTTTGTGCGGCAGGCCGTGCTCCCTTGCGCATAATTCGCGAGAATTCATGGTTAAGGGACTTTTACCGGCGCACCAGTGCAGGCATAAGATTTTCTTAACGCTTCGCACCCGCGATTCATCGGCTTCTTCAGGCGCGCAAAAGGACAGGCCCCACCCGTGACGGCACCGATCCGCTTCCCCCGGTTTTTCGTGACCAGCCCCGCGCCGTGCCCCTATCTGCCGGGCCGCAGCGAACGCAAGGTGTTCACCGAACTGAAGGGCCCGCACGCCGACCAGCTGAACGAAGCGCTGGGCCGCATCGGGTTCCGCCGCAGCCAGACCGTCGCCTATCGCCCGTCCTGCCTCGATTGTCAGGCCTGTGTCTCGGTGCGGGTGGTGGCGGGCCAGTTCCAGCCTTCGGGCACGCAAAAGCGCGATCTGAAGCGCAACGGCGATCTGGTTGTCACCGAATGCCGTCCGTGGGCGACCGACGAACAATTCGCGCTGCTCTCACGCTATCTTGGCGCGCGGCACCCCGATGGCGGGATGTCGGCGATGGACGAACTCGATTACGCCGACATGATCGAACACACGCCGGTTAACAGCGTGGTGACCGAATATCGCGAACCCGGCGTCGGCGGACGTCCCGGCCGACTGGTCGGCGCCTGCCTGACCGACCGGCAGGGTGACGGGTTGTCGATGATCTATTCCTTCTACGAACCCGACAGCGCGGGCCGCGTGGGGCTGGGCAATTACATCATCCTCGATCACATCCGCCGCGCCGCCGAGGAAGGCCTGCCCTATGTCTATCTCGGCTATTGGGTCGAAGGCAGTGCGCGGATGCAATACAAGGTGCGCTATCGCCCGCTCGAACGGCTGACCCGCGAAGGCTGGCAGGCGATGGACCCGCAGGAACAGCACCGGCTGATCGCCGCGGCCACCGCGCCGCGCCAGCCGCAGGACAAGGCGCTGGCCGGCGCCCGGGGCAAGGATGGCCAGCCTGTCAAGTTTCCGGGAAGCTGAACCGCGCCGCATTCTGACGCTCGGTCTCGCCATTGCCGCAGGATTGGGTTTGCCGGGAGCCTCGCCGGTGGCGGCGCAGGTGCTGGCCGATGCGACGGTGCAGGACGCACCGCCTGCCGACGATGCCGCGCCCGACCCTGCGCCCGTGCCGCAGTCGCTCGACGAACTGATTCCGGCTGAAGCGGTCGCCAATCCCGAGGAATGGGCGCGGCAGGGTGTCGCGGATCCGGCCCCGGCCCCTGCCGACGTCGATGCCGGTGCAGAGCCTGGTCTGTTCGCCCCCGATCCCGCTCTGGCGATTGATTCCGATCCGTTTTTCGCCGGTTTCGCGCTCGACATTCCCGAACGCCTGCCGCCCGATCCCGAACTGGAAGCGCTGGCTGCGATCGAAGCGCCGGTGCTGGCAGACCTGCCCGAACTGGCCGAAACGAAGGTCGGCACGGCGCTGGTTCTGGCCTTGCCCGTGGCTGCGGACGCCTTCCCCGAAAAGGAGGAATTCGTTGCCCGCTTCAGGGAGCTGTCATCGCTGCGGGCGCTCGACGAGGCGGGCGAATCCGCGCCGCAGGTGGCAGCGCGGGCGCGGGCGGACGAGGCGCTGCTCGGCGATATCCTGCGCACCTATGGCTATTACAGCGGCGATGTGGTGCGCCAGCTTTCGGGCGGGCGCCGGGCGCGGGACGACGATGATGGCGATACGTCCGACGCTGCCGCAGAACCCAGCGTGCGGTTCGATATCATCCCCGGCACGCGCTACCGCTTTGGACGGATCGGTCTGGGCGCGCTGCCCGATCTGCCTGAGCCTGACGCCAGCCGCCTGATCGCCGCCTTCGGCACCAAGCCGGGCGATCCGCTCTATGCCGACCGCATCGTCGAGCGCGAGATCGAACTGCGCGTGGCGCTGGGCGAAAGCGGCTATCCCTTCGCAGCGCTGGGCGATCCGGAACTGCTGATCGACCATGCGCGGGCCGAGGGCGACCTGACGCTCGATGTGCAGCCCGGAGGCCAGTATGTGTTCGGCGAGGTCGTCAGCAGCGATCCGCGCTTCCTGTCCGGCCGGCACCTCGCCCGCATTGCCCGTTTCGATCAGGGCGACATCTTCCGGCAAAGCCTCGAAACCGATCTGCGCCGTGCGATCATTGCCACCGGGCTGGTGTCCAGCGTCACGGTCACCCCGCGCGAAACCCGTGCGCCCCAGGGTGGCCAGCCGGGCGAGGTGGCGATGGATGTCGCCTTCGAACGCGCGCCGCTGCGCACCATTGCGGGCGCCATCGGTTACGGCACGGAAGACGGGTTCAAGCTCGAAACCCGCTGGGAACATCGCAACCTGTTCCCGCCCGAAGGCGCGCTGCGGCTGCGCGGCATCCTCGGCACCCGCGAGGCGCTGGCGAGCGTGGGCGTGCGGCGCAACAATTTCCGCGGCCGCGATCAGGTGCTCAATGTCGATCTGTTTGCCAGCGACATTACCACGCAGGCGGTCGATTCCCGCGGGTTCGGCCTGCGCGCCACCTTCGAGAAGGTGTCGAACATCCTGTTCCAGAAGCCGATCAGCTGGCAGACCGGCGCCGAGCTGCTCTACACCGACGAACGCAATCGCAATGTCCGCATTGCTCCCGGCGGGCCGGTGCCGCGTCAGGCCTTCCTCATCGGCGGGCTGTTCGGCAGCCTCACGCTGGATGAGAGCGACGATCTGCTTGATCCCACGCAGGGCTATCGCGCCACGCTGTTCATGGCGCCCGAAGTCTCGCGCACGCAGGGGGCAGAGACCTTTTACCTGCGCTCGCAGGCGGATGCGAGCTACTACCAGTCGTTCGGTTCGACTGTGCTGGCGGGCAGGCTGAGGGCAGCGACGATCCAGGGGGCTTCGGCGGCGGATATCGCCCCTTCGCGCAGGCTTTATGGCGGCGGCGGGGCATCGGTGCGCGGTTACGGCTTTCAGGGTGTCGGCCCGCGCGATGCGGTCGGCAATCCGGAAGGCGGGGCCTCGCTGGTCGAATTCGCGCTGGAGGCGCGGGTGGAAACCCCGCTGATGGGCGGCGCGGTGGAGGTGGTGCCGTTTATCGATGCGGGCTCGGTCGGGCGCGGATCGACGCCGGATTTTGCCGATATCCGCTGGGGCGCAGGCGTCGGCATCCGCTACAAGACCACCTTCGGCCCCATCCGCGTCGATGTGGCAACCCCGATCAACCCCACCGCCTTCGATAGCCCGGTGGTGGTCTATGTCAGTCTCGGGCAGGCGTTCTGATGGACACTGCGCCCGTTTCTCCCGCCGCGCCCGATGCCGCCACCCGCCGACGCCGCTGGGGCAAGCGGCTGGGCTGGGCGCTGGCCTTGCTGCTGGCTCCGCTGGTGCTGGTTGCAGGCTTCCTTGCCACCCCCATCGGCAAGCGCGTGGTTGCCGACCAGATTGCTGCGGTGGCGCCTGCATCGGGCCTGCGCTTCAAGGTTGGCCGGATCGAGGGCGATATCTACCGCAAGGCGACTTTGCGCGCGGTCGAGGTAAGCGATCCCAGGGGCGTGTTCCTGACCATCCCCGAAGTCGAGCTCGACTGGCGACCGCTCAGCTGGCTCTGGAGCGGGCTCGATATCCGCGAGATCACCGCAAGGCGCGGCCGGCTGACCCGCCTGCCTGAACTCTTGCCGGGCGATCCCGATGCGCCCCTGCTGCCCGATTTCGATATCCGGGTCGACCGGCTGGCGGTGGAGAATCTGGTGATCGCCAAGGGCGTAGCCACCGCGCAGGACGAACGCGCCAGTCTGTTGGCCAAGGTCGATATCCGGCAGGGCCGCGCGCTGGTCGATGCCACGGCGCGGCTGGGCGCGCAGGACCGGATCGCGCTGCTGCTCGATGCCGAGCCCGATGGCGACCGCTTCGATCTGGAAGCCGATTACCGCGCGCCTGCCGGCGGCGTGCTGGCGGGGCTGGCAGGGTTCAGCGCGGGCTACACTGCGAGGATTGCGGGCGACGGCACCTGGACGCGCTGGCGCGGGAGCGGCGTGGCGCGGCGGATCGGTGCCGATGCCCCGCCGGTGGCAGCCTTCAGGATCAGCAATGATGCGGGCACCTACGGCGTGCTCGGAAATCTGCGCGCCGGGCTCGGCAAGGGGAGCCTTGCCGGGCGGGCGCTGGGCGAAAAGACCGCGATTGCGGCCAGCTTCACGCTTGAGGACAGCGTGGCCGAAGGGCGGGCGGCGGTGGTGACGGGCGCGCTCGACTGGCGCAGCGGCGGGGTGGTCGATCTGGCCGACAAGGCGGTGGACGGCGCCCGCGTGATGCTGACCCTGCGCGATCCCGACCTGTTCGGGCCGGGCTTGCGTCTGGAGGGCGCAAAGATTGCCGCCAATGTCAGCGGGGCGTTTGACGATCTGGCGATCCGCCACCGCATCGATGTGGCGCGGCTGGCGAGCAACGGGGTGGAAGCGGGCGCACTGGTGCAGGAAGGCGCGGGCCGTTTCGATGGCGCGGTGCTGTCGCTGCCGATGGCGGTCACGGCCGAGCGGGTGACGACCGGTCTTGCGCTGGCCGATCCAAGGCTGGTGAAGGGCCGTCTCACCGGCCTGCTGACCTATGATTTTGCCCGCCAGCGGCTCGCGGCGGACCGGGCGCAGGTGACCTTCCCCGGCCTTGCCGCAACGCTGGCGCTGCGCGGCGATATCGGCGCGGGGGCCTATGCGCTGGCCGGGCCGGTCACCGCCAGCCGCCTTGCGGTCGACGGGGCCGGAGAGGTGACGGCAACGGCCAAGATCCTCGCCAAGTTCGGCCCCGCCGTGCCGTGGAGCCTGCGCGCCAATCTTGCAGGGGTGTTGGGCCGGATCGGCAATGCCACCATCGTCAATCTTGCGGGCGAACAGATCCGCTTCAACGGCGCGCTCGGCATGGGGGCAGGGCAGCCGATTGTGCTGCGCGATACGGTGATCTCGTCGGCGCGGCTCGATGCGCGGCTGGATAGCAAGGTGGTGCCCGGCACCGGCGGCACCCGCACATCGCTGGCCGGAAGCGGGCGGCAGGCGCAATATGGCCCCTTCACCATCGATGCCGAACTCGCCGCCGACGGCCCGCGTGCGGTGCTGGTGCTGGCCGATCCCTATCCGGCGGCGGGCCTGAAGGATGTGCGGGTGGCACTGGCACCGGCCACCGAAGGGTTCGGTCTGGATGTCGCGGGGGGATCGCTGCTCGGCCCGTTCGAAGGCGCGCTGCAACTGGTTCTGCCCCAGAATGCGCCCACCCGGATCGCGATTGACCGGCTGACGGTTGATCGCACCAATGTCACCGGCACGGTGGTGCTGGGCGAGGCGGGGGTTTCGGGCGATTTGCGGCTGGCGGGCGGCGGGATCGACGGGACAGTGAATGTCCAGCCGCAAGGCAGCGGGGCGACCGGCTTTGCGGTCGATCTGGCGGCCCGCAATGCCAGCTTTGGCGGAGCGACCCCGATCACCCTGACCCGCGCCGATATCGCCGCCACGGGGCGCTATGCCGATGGCCGGACGCGGGTCGATGCCGATATCAGCGCCAGCGGCTTCGAATATGGCGGCCTCAGCATCGCCAATCTGACCGCCAAGGCGGCGATCGATGACGGGCGCGGCAAGGTCAACGGGGCGATAGCGGGGCGGCGGGCCGACCGCTTCGCGCTCAATTTCGATGCCGATGTCGCGCCGGGCCGGATCGCGGCGGTGGCGCGCGGGCAATATGCCGGGGCCGAGATCACCATGCCGCGCCGCGCCGTGCTGACCGCCGAGGAGGATGGCGGCTGGCGGCTGGCCCCGACGCAGGTGGGCTTTGCCGGCGGCTATGCCATTGCCGAGGGCGCTTTGGGCGGGGGCGAGACGGTGCTTTCGGCCAAGCTGGCGCGGATGCCTTTGCGGGTGCTCGATCTGGCGGGGGCAGACCTTGGCCTTGGCGGGCGTCTGTCGGGCACCATCGACTATCGCCAGCAGGGCCGCGCCGCGCCTTCGGCTACGGCCCGCGTGCGGATCGACCGTTTCAGCCGCGCCGGACTGGTGCTGTCGTCAAAGCCGATCAACGTGCTGGGTGTGGTCGAGCTTTCGGCAGAGGGGCTGAAGGCCGCCGGACGCCTGCTCGAGGGCGATGCGCGGCGCGGCGATGTGATGCTGCGGATCACCGGTCTGGCCGAAGACGGTGCGCTCGCCGACCGGCTGATGCGCGGGCGGCTGGATGCGCGGCTGGCGTTTGACGGTGCGGCGGAGACGCTGTGGCGGCTTGCCGCCATCGAGGCGTTCGATCTCACCGGCCCCGTCGCCATTGCCGCCCGCGCCACCGGCACGCTCGCCGCGCCGCGCATTGCCGGCACTGTGGCGAGCGACAAGCTGGGGCTTGCCAGCGCGCTCACCGGCACGCGGATCGACAATATCAGCGCGCGCGGGCGGTTTGCCGGATCGCGGCTCGAACTGACGCGCTTTGCCGGGGCAACGCCGGGCGGCGGCACGGTGTCGGGCAGCGGCACCATCGACCTTGGCGGGATGAGCGGGACCCGCGGGCCGGGCCTCGATCTGCGGGCAGCGGTGAAGGATGCGCGGATCCTCGATGCCAACGGGCTGGAGGCGACGATCACCGGACCCTTGCGGATTGTCTCGAACGGGATGGGCGGCACGATTGCCGGGCGGGTGACGGTGGACCGGGCGCGCTGGGCGCTGGGGATCGCGGCAGAAGACCTCGCCCTGCCGCAGATCGCCACCCGCGAGATCAACGGCGAGACCGCCCGTGGCCGCACGCAGGTCTCTGCCCGCGACACGGCGTGGCGCTACCTCGTCAATGCCACCGCGCCCAATCGCGTGGCGGTGGAGGGCATGGGGCTGGACAGCGAATGGGGCATCGACATCGCCTTGCGCGGCACGGTCAATGATCCGCGCATCGGCGGCACGGCGCGGTTGGTGCGGGGCGATTACACCTTTGCCGGCACGCGGTTCGAACTGACCCGCGGGCGCATCCTGTTCGACGCCAGCGAGCCGATCGACCCGCGGCTCGACATTCTGGCCGAGACGGCGCGCAACGGCACCAATGTCGATATCGCGATCACCGGCAATGCGCAGTCGCCCGCGATTGCCTTCTCGTCGGACCCGGCACTGCCGGAGGAGGAGATCCTCTCGCGGCTGCTGTTCGGCGGATCTGTGACGTCGCTGTCGGCCACCGATGCGGTGCAGCTGGCAGCCGCGCTGGCGGCCTTGCAGGGCGGGGGCGGGGGGCTTGATCCGATCGGCGAACTGCGCCGCTCGATCGGGCTCGATCAGCTGCGGATCATCAGCGCCGACCCGCTGATCGGGCGCGGCACCGGCATTGCCATCGGCAAGAACATCACCCGCAAGATCTATGTCGAACTGGTGACCGACGGGCGCGGTTACAGCGCCACGCAGGTCGAATACCGCATCACCGGCTGGCTATCGCTGCTCGGCACGGTATCGACCATCGGGCGAGACAGCGTGCTGGCCGAGGTCAGCCGGGATTATTGACGCTTCTTTGCGCAAGCCATTTGGCTTGCGGTGTCCTCGCGCTTGCGGCGGCTTGCGCCGCCGTTGCAGCGCATCCCTCTAACCTTCGCGCATGTAAAGCGCGGCCTCGGCGGCGCGGCGGCGGATCAGGCCCTTGAGCACCCGCCCGCCCGCGCGGTTCCAGCGGGCAAATTCGCGCGCGGCACCGGCATGGTCGCCGGCGATGTGTTTCGCGATCAGCGTGGCGCGCGCAATCGCGCCGGTGTTGTAATGGAAGCTGACCATGGCATCGAACTGGCTCTGCGTGGTCGGCGCATCGCCCAGCGCCTTCGCCACATCGGCGGCATAGCGCGCCAGATCGCTCTCAAGCCGCGCATCGCATTGCGCCTGAGTCCAGACGGTGCCCTTCGCGATCCTGCCGCCGCCAACATGATCGCGGCCGGTCGCGCCCCAGCCGATGGTCCAGGGTTCGCCGCCGGTGCCGGGATCGGGATAGGCTTCCACCAGGCCGTCGCGGCGCAGGCGGGCGCAGCCTTCGAAGCGCTTGATCAGCGCGATCCCCTCGTTACCGATGGTGCGGACAGGGCGCTGCGGTGTTGCGGGGGCGGGGGCGGGGGCGGGCGCGGCGCTTTCGCCGCCGATCAAGCGGCGGACAAGGGCAAGGAGCGGGGAAGGGGGTTGGTGCAGCATCGGTTGGCCTCGTGACGGAAAGTGGGAGAGGCAAACGGATTAGGCACAATCCGGGCGAGTAGGAAAACGCTGCGGTATTCGGCCAGAAAAGAGGGGCGCCCGCATCGCTGCGAGCGCCCCCGTTTTTTGCCCTGCGGCGCGATCAGAAGCGATAGGTCGCCGTGGCGCGCAGCACCTGCGCATCGGCGTTTTCGCGGCCGATGGTGGTGTCGAAGCCTGCGCTCATCTGGAACGGGCCGGTGCCGAAGGTCGCGGTCACGCCCACTTCGCCCCAGGTGTGGTCCGCGTTGTCGAGCACGAAGTTGGCGTTGGGGCCGATCCCGCTGGCGAAGTTGGCGGCGAGCAGCTGCGGCCCGTCCTCGAACTCCCACACCAGCTGGGCATTGGCGTTGATCGCCACCATCTGGCCCTGTTTTTCGTAATCGAAGCCGACGCGGGCCTGGGTGCTGGTGAACTTCTCGCGCGCCACGGTGAGCGCGGTGATCCCGCCATCCTCGCGCACAGTGCCCAGATCGACGCTGGCATAGCGTGCCTCGATCCCCGGCGAGAAGGTGCCGATGCCGCTTTCCAGATCATAGGAAATGCCCAGCGCACCCGACACCAGCAGATCGTCCGATGCGGATTCGAGCGTCTGCGCAGCACCCAGGAACTGCACGGTGCGGCGGGTGTCGAAGCCCATGCTGCCCATGCTGAACTGCCCGTCGATCACCGGCCCGCCTTCGAACTTGTGGCGGGCATAGAGCGATGCGGCGAAGGTTTCGCTGTCCACCCGCTGGCCCAGCGGCGTGTTGGCATCGAGCGCGCTGTAATAGCCCGACACGCCGACCATGGTCGCCTCGCCCGGATAGAACTCGATCCCGCCAGCCACGAACAGGCCGTTCATATCGCGGCGTTCGGCAAAGCCCGGCAGGTCGCCAATATCGCCGGTGACATAGCCGCCCGACAGGAAGATCGCGACATTGTCCGGCAGATTGGCCTGGGTGACGGTGGCATCGCCCTCATCCTGCAACGCCATCAGCTCGCTGCCCAAGGGCTGGCCCATCGGCGCAAGGCTCGCCTGCATCACGTTCAGCGGAGCGCCGCGCACGGCAATGGTGCCGCCCGCCTTGCTCTTGTCCGCCTCGCGCAGGCGGGCATCGTTGAAGTTCTGGAGCAGGTTGATGGTCTGGCCCGAAAGCGAGCGCACCGCCTGTTCGTTGACCGGTGCCAGCCCGGTGAAGGTGCTGCGGATCGTATCGGCCGAGGCAAAATCGAGCCCGTACAGCCCTGCCAGTGCCGCGTTGGAACGGTTCTGGTCGAACAGCTGGGCATAGGCGGCCTGCACCGGATCATTGGCATCGATCACGGTGTTGTAGCTGGCCGCCTGGATCTCCATCAGCACCGCGTTCTGCTGATAGGTGAACGACTGGCGCAGGATCGAGGACAGCGAACGGGCGGTGAAGGTGCCCGAAACGCCATCGGTGGCGCTGACGATGGTGTATTGCCGGCCCTGCCCGTTGACCTGCTGGGTCACGCCGCTGCCGACATTCACGATCCCGCCGACATTGGCGAGACCATCCACCGCCAGCCGGTCCGACGCGCCGTTGCTGCCGATATCGACCATGAAGGTGGTGCCCGAGGACATCACCAGATTGCCGGCGATGTTGAGCGTGCCGGTAGTGCCCATCGTGCCGGGGCTGAAGATGCCGGTGATGCTGGTCAGGAACGGCGCGGTGACCGTGCCGGTGCCTTCGAGCATCCCTGCAAACAGCGTGTAATCGCCGACCGAGGTGATCCCGCCATTGACGTTCACCCGACCGCCGAACTGGTTGACGTCGATCAGCGAGGTGAGATCGCCCGCCGCCGCCACGGTCAGCCCGGCATTGCCGCGCACGGTCAGCCGGTCGATGGTGACATCGCTGCTCAGCGTGGTGGTGCCGTTCTGGCTGAGGGTCACGTCGTAGTAGCGCGGATCGACGCGCACCGTGTCGGTGGTGACGGCATCGATATTGTTCGGCACAAAGCCGGTCGCGCCCGGCAGGCCATTGGCGAGCGTCGGTGCGGGCAGGGTCGCTGCGCCGTTCTGCGGGGCCTGTTCGGCGGTCAGAACAAAGCGGCCTTCCACCGGCGTGGTCAGCCCGACTTCAAGCGCGGCAATCTCGCCCGGCAGCGCGGTATTTTCCGCGCCGGTCACATCCTCCAGCGAAACCTGCGCGCGGCTGTTGGTCAGGCTGGCCGCCGCCGGAGCCGAGGTGTTCTCGAACTCTCCGGTGGCCAGATCGACGCAGAAATCGTTCGGCGTTTCGAACTCGACGCAGATCGCGCCGAAATCGCCTTCGGTGCCGTTCGGCCCCAGTTCCGGCGTGGTCGGCAGGCCGTTCACGACCTGACCCTGTGCGTTGATCACGCGGTAGTTGGGATCGAGCAGCGTGGTCCAGTGGCTCGCATCCTCCCAGTTGCCGTTGCCCGCGCGCGCGCCGACATAGCGGTAGGGGTTGTTCTCCACGATGTACTGCCAGTAGAGCGACAGCGGCTGGTAGAAGCTGGTGGTGCCGATCGAGCTGAACGCCTGACCGTTGAAGAAGCGCGACCCGCCCGAAAGCACGCCGATCACCAGATCCTCGTTCGTCAGCGTGTTGTTGGCCGCATCAAGGATCAGCGGCCCGCCCGAATCCCCGCCTGCGGTGGTGCCTTCATTGGGCAGGGCATCGTCGCGGTAGATGTTGATATCGCGCGCGAAGTTGCGGTTCTGCGAATCGAAATCGAGCTGGTAGAGGTTCTGCGGGAAGGTCGGCACGTCGGGGCCGAAGATGATGTTGTCGCGATCATCCAGCGAGAAGAACCCGCCCAGCATGTTCTCGGCCGCACGGCGGCGCCAGTCGATCCCGTTGACCGCGCCCTGCGCGGCATTGCCGGTGCCACCATAGCCGACGATGTTGACGTGATAGCCGGTGCCGGTCACCGGATCGATCGCATCGGGGGCGGGCAGGGTGCTGAACAGCAGCGCCCAGGTCGGGATGCCGGCGGCCGGCGTATCGAGGCTGGCAAGCGCGATGTCGGCTTCGATGAAGCCCAGTCCCAGCGCATCCTGGGTCGAACGGGCATCCCAGAAAATCCGGTTGACGTTGAACACGCCGAGGTTGGGGTTGCTGGCGAAGTTGTTAGCGAACCAGTTCTGGAAACCGGGCAGGGCGTTGACGTTGAACGACCATGCGGCGGGGATGCCGTCGGCGTTATAGGCCTCTTCGGGGACATCGTTGACGCAGTGCGCCGCGAACAGCACGGTGCGCGGGTTGATCAGCGTGCCCGAGCAGACGAATCCGTCAGCGCGGAAGAACATGCCCACGCCGCGAAATTCGTCATTGGTGTCGACGATGTCGGCAGGGGTCTGCGTCTCGTTGGGAACCACGGCGTTCGCGGGCGCAGCGGCAACTGCGAGCGAAAGGGCGCAAAGGGCACTGCCCGCCAGCAGGCGGGTACGGGGAGCGTTCGAGCCAAACATGATAACCTCTCACTTAGGGGGGCTGGCGCAAGACCAGCAGGACCGCGGAGATTATCGACCCAACCCGTTATCTCAATTGAAAAAACCGCCACATCGGCGGCTTGTTAAATTTTGTTGCGAAAAGGCCTCACCGCATCGCGAGGAAAGCGGTGTAGCTGCAATAGAGCGCCAGCAGCACCGCGCCTTCGATGCGCGACAGCCGCCAGCCGCTGCGCAATTGCACGATCAGCAGCGCCGTCACGCCGAGCAAGACCCAGATATCGATCTGCGCGATTTCGGCCGGCACCGCGATCGGGGTAATGATCGCCGTGCCGCCAAGAATGCCGAGGATGTTATAGATGTTCGACCCCACGACATTGCCCAGCGCCACGTCTTCATGCTTGCGGATCACCGCGACGACACAGGCGATCAGTTCGGGCAGGCTGGTGCCGACGGCGACCACGGTGAGACCGATCACGCTTTCCGAAACGCCCGCGGCGCTCGCCAGCACGGTGGCTCCGTCAACCAGCCAGCCCGCGCCGAAGATTGCCGCAGCGAGCCCGGCGACGATCATCGCGCCAAGCACCGCCGGCCCGGTATCGGGCGGAACCGGGCGGTCTTCGGCTTCGTGCTCGTGGCGCTGCGCCTCGGCATCGTGGGTCGCGCTTTCGGACTTGTAGGCATACCAGACGTAACCGACGAGGCTCGCCAGCAGCACCAGGCCCGTCAGCGCGCCGATCACCCCCAGCAGCACCGCGCCGGTGCACAGCACCGCAGCACCGCCCATCGCGAGCGAATCCCGCTTGAACGAGGCAGGGTTGACCCCCAACGGCAGGATCAGCGCCGACACGCCAAGGATCAGCAGGATGTTGGCGATGTTCGATCCCACCACATTGCCGACCGCAATCCCCGGCGATCCCGCCAGCGCCGCCTGCACGCTGGTGGCCAGTTCGGGCGTCGAGGTGCCGAAGCCGACGATGGTGAGGCCAGCCAGCAGCGGCGAGATGCCCAGCCTTGCGGCCATCCCCACCGCGCCGCGCACCAGCAATTCGCCGCCCAGCGCAAGCAGGACGAGGCCTCCGGCCACCAGCAGGATCGATTGGGTCATGGGATGCTCCGCAACGGCAATGGCGCACACCCTTAGCGGCTTGGCGCAGCGGGGTGAAGCAGCGCCGCACGGCTCCTGCACAGCGCTGTCGCATTCTGCCAATTCATGCGGGCAGGGGCGGTGTTACGCTCGCCTGCGGGCCATCAACGGGGGAGGGGCAGGATGCGCGATACAGGGTGGGACCGGCGGTCGGTTCTGCATACCGCCCTGGGGGCCATGGGCGTCCTTGCGGCAGGCGGGTTTGCGGCTGGCGCAGCCCGCGCAGCGCCGAAGATGATCGGCGTGGGCGCGATGGGCTCGCAGAATTTCAATGCGGCGATGGCCAAGGTGCTCGCCCGCACCAATCGCATCGCGATCCCTTCCTACCGCTTTGGTCTGGTGGTGCGCAGCGGCATCAGCGCCACCGGCGATGCGGGCAATGTCCAGATGGAGGCTGCCGCCGATCTGGTCGGGGTGGATGTCGCCATGCTGCGCGGGATTGCTGACCGGATGTTCCGCGATCTGGTCGCGCAATTGCAGGCCAGCGGGCGCACCGTCATCGCCGGGGACGAACTGATGGCGGCCAAGGCCATGCAGAAATTCACCGTGACGCCCGATCCCTTCGTCAAGAAGCCGTTTGCCGATGCGCGGACGATTGCGGTGGTCACGCCCGAATACCAGCCGCTGATCAACATGCACATCGATGCGCCGCTTTCAGATCAGGGGCCGGCATCGCTCGGCAACTGGCGCGCGGTCAACGCGCTGAGCGTCGAGACCAAGTCGGTGGTGATGCTGCCGCGGGTGGTGTTCGATTTCGCCGCGCTGACCGGGAGCGGGCACAAGGTCTATGGCGGCACGGCCTCGGTCGGCATCCAGCCCGGCATGTATCTGGTTCCGGTGCTCACCAGCTTCGGCTTCTACCATGCCAAGATCGCGCTGGCGGGCGACATCGGGCACCTGCGGCTGGAGGATCGGGTGGCGCTGGGGCAGGCGGGCGAGATGATCAAGACCGGCAGCTTCAACAACCGCGAGGAGGTTGATCGCTGGAATTCCTATGCCGCCAGCAATGCCTGGTGGACCCAGCCCGGCGGCGCGCAGCCCGGCCGGCCGAGCCGGGCCTATGATTACTCGAATTACCAGTACCGCGTCGATCCGGCGCTGCTCGATCAGGTGTGCCGCGACGGCGCCGAGGCCGCCCACCGGATCCTGACGGGCACGGTCGCAGCCAACCCGGCCGCCGCCTCGCGTTAACGAAAAAAGGGCGGGAGGATCGCTCCTCCCGCCCCCTTCGGTGTCGGTCTGTAAGCCCGATTACATCGAGTAATACATGTCGAATTCGACCGGGCACGGGGTGGTTTCGGTGCGGATCACCTCTTCCCACTTCAGCTCGGCATAGGCTTCGATCTGGTCCTTGGTGAACACGTCGCCCTTGAGCAGGAATTCGTGATCGGCGGCCAGCGAATCCAGCGCCTCGCGGAGCGAACCGCACACGGTCGGCACTTCGGCGAGTTCGGCCGGCGGCAGATCATAGAGGTTCTTGTCCATCGCCTCGCCCGGGTGGATCTTGTTCTCGATCCCGTCGAGTCCCGCCATCAGCAGCGCCGAATAGCACAGGTAGGGGTTGGCCATCGCATCGGGGAAGCGGAATTCCACGCGCTTGGCCTTGTCGCCGCTGCCGTAGGGAATGCGGCACGATGCCGAACGGTTGCGCGCCGAATAGGCCAGCAGCACCGGCGCTTCAAAGCCCGGCACCAGACGCTTGTAGCTGTTGGTGGTCGGGTTGGTGAAGGCGTTCAGCGCCTTGGCATGCTTGATCACGCCGCCGATGAAATAGAGGCAGGTTTCCGACAGACCGGCATATTCGTTGCCGGCAAACATCGGCTTGCCATCCTTCCAGATCGAGATGTGGGTGTGCATCCCCGAACCGTTATCGGCCTTGATCGGCTTGGGCATGAAGGTCGCGGTCTTGCCGTAGGCATGGGCGACCTGGTGCACCACATACTTGTAGATCTGCATGCGGTCGGCGGTCTGCACCAGCGTGCCGAAGGTCAGGCCCAGTTCGTGCTGGGCGGCGGCGACTTCGTGGTGGTGCTTGTCGCAGGGCAGGCCCATTTCGAGCATGGTCGAAACCATCTCGGCACGGATATCCACCGCGCTGTCGACCGGCGCGACGGGGAAGTAACCGCCCTTGGCACGCGGGCGGTGGCCCATGTTGCCGTTTTCATATTCCTTGCTGGTGTTGCCCGGCAGTTCGATATCGTCGATCGCGAAGCCCGATCCGGCGTAGCCGTCTTCGAAGCGCACGTCGTCGAACATGAAGAATTCGGCTTCGGGGCCGACATAGACGGTGTCACCGATGCCGGTCGACTTGAGATAGGCCTCGGCGCGCTTGGCCGTGGTGCGCGGATCGCGGCTGTACCAGTCGCCGGTCGAAGGCTCGACGATGTCGCAGTTGATGATCAGCATCGGCGTGGCGCTGAAGGGATCGACCCAGGTTTCGCTGAGGTCGGGCTTCAGGATCATGTCGGATTCGTTGATCGCCTTCCAGCCTGCGATCGACGAACCGTCGAACATCAGGCCGTCCTCAAGCTCGTCCTCGCCCATGACGCTGGCGACCATGGTCAGGTGCTGCCACTTGCCCTTGGGATCGGTGAAACGCAGATCGACCCACTCGATTTCCTCGTCCTTGATCAGCTTCAGGACGTCTTTTGCTTTCGACATTTTGGTAGTGCCTCCGGATAAAATTCAGGCCGGCCAGTTGGTCTGGCAAGGCCGGAGAGGGTGGAAAATCAGATCGCGTCGTCGTTGGTTTCGCCGGTGCGGATGCGCAGCGCGCTTTCGATCGCGGTGACGAAAATCTTGCCGTCGCCGATGCGGCCCGTCTGCGCGGCGGCGGCGATCGCTTCGACCACGCGCTCGGCCTGATCGTCGGCGACGACCACTTCGAGCTTCACCTTGGGCAGGAAGTCGACGACATATTCGGCGCCGCGATAAAGCTCGGTATGGCCCTTCTGGCGGCCGAAGCCCTTCGCCTCGGTCACGGTGATGCCGGACACGCCGATTTCGTGCAGCGCCTCCTTCACCTCGTCGAGCTTGAAGGGTTTGATGATCGCTTCGATCTTTTTCACGTCGTCCCCGTCCGGTTAGGCCCATCCGCGCCCGGCTGGATTGCTGGCACTTGCGTAACAAGAATCGTGCCAAGCTTTAAGGTGTGGCTGCGAACAATCCTTGCCGCTTGAAGACTCAAGGGAGCGGATGTCTTTCACCGATAGGGGGCGGTTAGCAACATTATGGTGCAGCGCGCAATGGGTGCACAGCATCTGATCGCTGCTTGCCTAAATTTTAAGCAAGCGTGCGGGGATTATAGGCGAAGGCCCGTGGTCTCGGGCAGGCCGCACATGATGTTGAGGTTCTGGATCGCCGCCCCCGAAGCGCCCTTGCCGAGGTTGTCGAGCACCGCGATCAGGCGGGCCTGCGTGCCGTCGGCGCTGGCGAACACGTGCAGCTGCAACCCGTCCCACGGGGCGGCATCGCGGGTCAGCAGCAGTTCCGATGGCACATCGCCGTAAGATGCAACCGTCACCACCGCGCTCCCGCCGAAGTGTGCGGCGAGGGCGGCATGCAGCGCCTCGCCCTGCGGCTTTGACCCCATCGCGCCGAGTGTCAGCGGCACATCGACCACCATGCCGCGATGCGCGGGGATCACGCTGGGCGAGAACACCGGTGCGTTGGCCAGCCCGGCATAGGTCTGCATTTCGGGCAGATGCTTGTGGCCCATGGCGAGACCATAGGCGCGGAAGGCGATGTTCGTGTCAGCCGCGAACCGGTCGATCAGCGCATTGCCTCCGCCCGAATAGCCGCTCACCGCGTTGACGGTATAGGGCCAGTCGGCAGGCAGCAGCCCGTCCTGCACCAGCGGCGCGATGAGGGCGAGGAAGCCGGTGGGATAGCACCCCGGATTGCTCACGAAACGCGCATTGGCAATTGTCTCGCGCCCGATGATTTCGGGAAAGCCATAGGTCCAGCCATCGGCCACGCGGTGCGCAGAGGACGCATCGATGATGCGGGTGTCCGCCCCCTCGGCCAGCTTGACCGCCTCCTTGGCCGCTTCGTCGGGCAGGCACAGGATCGCGATGTCGGCAGCGTGAAGCGCGTCGCGGCGGGCGCTTTCGTCCTTGCGCTGGGCATCATCGAGCACCAGCAATTCGAACTCGTCACGCCCCTGCAAACGCTCGCGGATTTCGAGGCCGGTGGTGCCTGCGGCTCCGTCGATGAACAGGCGGATCGCCACTGCGTCAGCTATCCGAGGGGGCGAGTTCGCTCGCCCGGCACCAGCCGCTCGGCCCTTGCGGACCGGGGCAGCCCCATACCCATTCGCCCGCCACATCGAGCAGTTCGAACCGGCTTCCGGCAGGCAGGGTCACGAACACTTCGGCATCGCCGCGCGGGTTCAGCCGCAGCCCTGCGCCCGCGCTGCCGACCGCGTGGACATGGGGGATGACGTAGTGCGCGGCCAGATGGCTTCCGGCGAGCGCCATATGCGCCAGATCGCCGCGCAGGGGCAGGGTGCCGGGCGCAGGCTTTTCCACCGGGCCTTTCAGACCCAGCACGCCCGCAGGCACCGCATATTCCCCGTGATCGCCCTCAGCGCCGCTCATCTGCGTTCAATCAGTCCTTGGCAGGTGTTGCCGCACGCGCCCCCGCGCCCGCGTGGCAGGCCCGTTAGCGACAAGCGCGGCGCGGGGCAAGCTTACCCCGCGTATCGCGCACGGATCGCGTGCCACGCCGCCCTCAGGCCCAGCCCGCGCCCGCCCCTCTGGCGACCGGGCTTGGGTGCGGGTGTCCAGGCAAAGGTATCGAAATGCACCCAGTCGATTCCCTCGCCGACAAACCGGTCGAGGAACAGGCCGGCGACGCTCGCTCCGGCAAAGGGATTGCTCGCCGAATTCGCCATGTCGGCCACATCGGAGGCGAGGTATTCGCGATAGGCCTCGTGCAGGGGCAGGCGCCATGCGGCATCGTCGTTCGCCTTGCCCGCCGTGAGGAAGGCCTCGGCCGTCTCGTCCCGCCGTGCAAACAGCGCGGGCAGATCGGGGCCGAGCGCCACGCGGGCCGCGCCCGTCAGAGTGGCGAAATCGACGATCAGATCGGGGCCTTCCTCCGAGGCGCGGGTCAGCGCATCGCCGAGGATCAGGCGGCCTTCGGCATCGGTGTTGTCGATCTCCACGCTCAGCCCCTTGCGGCTTTTCAGCACATCGCCGGGGCGGAAGGCGCTGCCGGAAATGGCATTTTCCACCGCCGGAACCAGCAGGTGCAGCCGCACCTTCAGCCGCGCCCCCATCACCAGCCCGGCGAGCGCGATGGCGTGCGCCGCGCCGCCCATGTCCTTTTTCATCAGCCGCATGCCCGAGGACGGCTTGATATCGAGCCCGCCGCTGTCGAAGCACACCCCCTTGCCGACAATCGCCAGCACCGGATCGCTGTCCTTGCCCCAGGTCAGGTGCATCAGGCGCGGGGCATGGTGGCGGGCGGCGGCGCGGCCCACCGCGTGGACCATCGGATAGCCCTGTTCCAGCGCATCGCCGCGCACCACCGAAAGCTCGGCCTTGTGCGCCTTGGCGAGCCTTTCGCACTCCGCCTCCAGCGCGGCGGGGCCCATGTCTTCGGGCGGGGCGTTGACAAGGTCGCGCACCAGACATTCCGCTTCGGCTTCGGCGAGATAGCCCTCGATCTGCCCCGCCTGCGCGGTCAGCAGGATGCGGGGGCCCTGCGACTTGTCCTCGCTCTTGTAGCGGGTGAAGCGATACTGCCCGGTCACCCAGCCGAACATCGCCGCGCCCGGTTCCCCGCTGGCGAGGCGATAGACGCCTTCGGGCAGCTCGTCCGCCAGCTTGGCGAGGCACCATGCCGACAGGCTTTCGGGGTTCGCCACCCCGCTGACGACGAACCACGAATCTCCTTCGGGAACGATCGCGTAACTGTTTCCCGCGCCCTCGAACTTCTGCGCCGCAAGGCTCGCGCGCTGGCTGGCGGAAAGCCCTTTGGCAAAGGCTTCGAGCCCGTCCTTGTTCACGAGATGGATGGCAATGGCTGCTTCGCCGCGATCGGGCCGGATCAATGCTTTGGGTTCGCTCATGCCTGTTCCATAATGCGGCAAGGGCGATTGTCACCAGCAGATTCGGGGATGGGGAAAAGCGATGCGGGATGCAGGAATGTTTCACGCGAAACATCGGCCAATGACAGGCAAAAAGGGGCCTAAACGGGGTCTGGACGGACCTAGAGGGGGTCTAGACAGGTCTGGCCTTGCCCTCAAAGCCGCCGCCATGGCGCTTTTGGCGAGCCTTCCGGCCTGTTCATCACCCGATGAAATCGCCGCCGAAACCGGCACGGCTCCGGATGCCGCTACCGCCACGGCAACCGCCACTGCCGAATCCCCCAAGCCTGTCGCGGTCGCCTTCACCGATAATGCCGGCAAGGATGATGCCGCGCGCGAATTTTCCTACAGCTGGCCCGCAGAAGTCTCCGCCATCCCCGCGCTGGTCGAACGCTTCACGGCCGAACGCACCGAAATCCTCGCCGAACAGAAGGCCGAATGGGAGGAAGCCAAGCGCGAATTCGCGGGCGAGGACTGCGTGGCCTGCATCAACCGCTCGTTCGAAAAGAGCTGGGATGTGGTCGCCGATCTGCCGCGCTTCCTGTCGCTGTCCGCCAGCTTTTACGCCTATACCGGCGGGGCGCATGGCAACGGGGCCTTCGATGCGCTGGTGTGGGACCGAGAGGCAGGCAAGGCCTTCGATCCCAAGGACATGTTCCGCTCCGATGCGGCCATGCAGGATGCGCTGGGCGCGGCGTGGTGCAAGGCGCTGAAGGCCGAAAAGATGGAGCGCATGGGCGAGGATTATTCCCCCGACGACAGCTTCTTCCCGTGCCCGCCGGTCAGCGATCTGACGGTGCTGGTGGGATCATCGGACAAGCAGGCGTTCAACCGCATCGGCCTGATCGCCGCGGCCTATGTCGCCGGTTCCTATGCCGAAGGGCCTTACGAGGTGACGCTGCCGGTGACACCGAAGGTGCTGGCGGCGGTGAAGCCCGAATACAAGGCGGCCTTTGCACTGCCGAAGTAGCTTTTTGCCGCTGCTGTCGCTATGTGCAGCGCCATGCACGATTATCAACTCGTTGACGGCGATACGACCGTCTACCGCGATGGCACCATCAAGCTCCACACCGCAGAGGGCTTCGAAGGCATGCGCAAGGCCGGGCGGCTGGCCGCCGAAATCCTCGATGCGCTGGCCGACATGGTCAAGCCGGGGGTGACGACCGGCGCATTGGACGACGCGATCCGCGGCATGATGCTGGATGCGGGCGCAATCCCCGCGACGCTCGGCTACCGCGGCTATGCGCACTCGTCCTGCATCTCGATCAACCATGTGATCTGCCACGGCATTCCGGGCGACAAGGTGCTGAAGGATGGCGACATCCTCAACATCGACGTGACCCCGCTGGTCGATGGCTGGCACGGCGATACCAGCCGGATGTTCTACGCGGGCGAGCCTTCGCTGAAAGCGCGGCGGCTGGTCGAGGTGACCTATGAATGCCTGATGCTGGGCATCGCCGCCGCGCAGCCGGGCGCACGGCTCGGCGATATCGGCGCGGCAATCGAAGCCCATGCCAGCCAGTTCCGTTACGGCGTGGTGCGCGAGTTCTGCGGGCACGGCCTTGGCCGGTTGTTCCACGACGCGCCCGAAGTGGTCCATGCGGCCAAGGCGGGCACGGGGCCGGAACTGAAGCCGGGGATGTTCTTCACCATCGAACCGATGATCAACCTCGGCAAGCCCTGGGCCAAGGTGCTGGGCGACGGCTGGACCGCGGTGACTCGCGACAAATCGCTCTCGGCACAGTTCGAGCATTCGATCGCGATTACGGAAACGGGCAACGAGATTTTCACCAAGAGCCCGACGGGACGGGACTGCCCGCCTTACGTGTGATGAGGTGAGAAGCTTGTCCCCCGTCCCGGGCTTGACCCGGGACCCAGCTTTTCTTCTTCTCGGCCCAAAGCAAGCGGGGCCCCGGATCAAGTCCGGGGCGGGGGCGGTTCAGATGATCTGATCAAACAGATCGCCCCAATCGGGATTGGCCTCTTCGATCAGCGCAAACTTCCATTCGCGTCGCCAGCGCTTCATGCGTTGTTCGTGATGCTTTGCGTCGATGATCGTTTCGGCCCGCTCCGCCCAGACAAGCCGCGTCAGACGGTGCTCTGCGCAAAAATCCGAACCGCGTCCTTCGCGATGGGCCGTGACCCGCGCAGCAAGATCGGTGGTCGATCCGACATAGATGGTGCCGCGATAACGGTTGGCCATCATATAGACCCAGCCGCCTCGCGTTTCTCTTTCCATGCAATGAGTTACGAGGAAGCTGGGTCCCGGGTCAAGCCCGGGACGGGGAGAAGGTTTGAAATTGTGCTCAACCCCGTCCCGGACTTGATCCGGGACCCAGCTTGCTTCGAAACCTAATTCTCCCGCGCAGCCCTTATCGCGGCCCCTGCGGCAAACGGCGCTATCGCCACCAGCGCGAGGCTGATGGCGGCGACGAAGCCGATGCTGGCCGCGTCCACCCGTGCCAGCGCACCTGCGCCGAAGATCAGGATCGGCAGGGCGAGGGGGATCAGCAGCAGCCCCGACAGCGCCGCGCCCGCCCGCAGCGATGCGGTGAGCGCGGCGATCATCAAGCCGATGGCGGCCAGACCCGGCGTGCCTGCGAGGAGGCCGAGCAGCAGGATCTCGAACGTCGCGCCCTCGATCTTCAGCAGCGCGGCGGCGGGAAAGGTCGCCAGCACCAGCGGCGGGCCGAAGCTGAGCCAGTGGGCCAGCAGCCGCACCGCCATCATCATTTCCTCGGCCATGCCGCGCAGTTTCAGCTGGTCGAAGAAGCCCAGTTCGATATCCCGCGCCACCAGCTTTTCGAGCGGCAGGATCGCCGCCAGCAGCGCCGCGATCCACACCACCCCGCCGCCGGTTTTCGCCATCAGGTTGGCATCCGGCCCGACCGCGAAGGGGAACAGCATCGCCACCGCAACGAAGAACACGACCGGCAGCGCCGCGCCGCTTCCGGTGAAGGGGAAGAACTGCGCCAGATCGCGGCGGAGCAGGGCGGCGATCATGCCTCCTCCTCTGCTTCGGCAGGCGCGAAATCCTCGATGGCGAAGGCGGTCATCCCCGGCACATCCAATGGCTGGTGCGAGGCGATCAGCGCGATGCCTCCGGCCGCGCAATGCTCGCGCACCAGTTCGCTGACGACGCCCTGGCTGGCGGTGTCGAGGCCCGACAGCGGCTCGTCGAGCAGCCACACGTCCGCTGCCTGCCCCAGCACGCGGGCAAGCGTGGCGCGCTTCTTCTGGCCGGTGGAGAGGTAACGCACCGGCACTTCGGCGAGGCGGTCGAGCCTGAGGCGCGCCATGATCGCATGGCCATCGGCAGCGCGGTCCATGGCGAACCAGAAGGCCAGCGCCCGGCCCAGCGGCAGTTCGGGATCAAGCCCCGTGCGTTCATCCAGCAGCGCCAGCGTGCCGGTGCGCCGGACTTCGCCTGCGAACGGCGTCGTCAGCCCCGCAGCGGCGCGGATCAGCGTGGTTTTCCCCGCCCCGTTCGCGCCCGTCACATGGCACACCGCGCCTGCCTCCAGCCGGAACGACAGCCGCCGGAACAGCAGCCGCTCGCCGCGGCGGCAGGCGAGATTATCGGCGGTCAGCGAGGGCGGGGAGGCTTGCATTGCGGCCATGCGTTAGGGAAAAGCGGGCCATCAAACAAGCAACGCAAACAAGCGACCCCTTTCATCCGGAGTGCCCCATGCCTGTCCCCGAACTCGACGCGTCCGAAGTCCAGCAACTGCTCGGCCAGCACCCCGCATGGGAACTGGCGCGGGAGGGCAAGGCGATCACGCGGACCTTCCAGTTTGCGGATTTCTCCGAAGCCTGGGGCTTCATGTCCCGCGTTGCCCTGCTGGCCGAGGCGCAGGACCACCATCCCGAATGGTTCAACGTCTACGCCAGAGTGGAAGTGACGCTCACCACCCACGACGCGGGCGACAGCGGCGGGCTGTCGCAGCGCGACGTGAAAATGGCGCGGGCGATCGATGGAATAGTGGCTGCCTAGACGCACCAATTCGGCCCGAAGAGCCGCAAGGCCGACCGGCCGCCCGCAGCGATGCGACCTTCAGGTCGCGTGAGCGAGGATTTCGCATCGCGGAGGCGATGCGGACGCAAAAAACCTATCTCCCCAGCAAGCCCTGCCGCCCGGCGGCGCGCTGTTGCTTGCGCACCTTGCCCGGCAGCCAGCGCTTGGCAAAGGCGAGGCGGCGCGCGGTCGGCCCGACCAGATAGTGCAGATCATCGCCGTGCACCGCGTTCCAGATGGTGCGGGCGACCTCGCTCACCGGCGTGATTTCCAGCCCGGCGGCGGTCACGCGGGTGCGGATATTCTCGTTGGTGTTGCGGTTGCCGGTGCCGTCGAGAAGGGGCGTGTCGATGAAGCCCGGACAGATCGAGGAGACCTTGATCCCGTCCGCCGCCCATTCGGCATCGAGGCTTTCGGCGATTCCGCGCACGCCGAACTTGGTGGCGGAATAGACGCTCATCCCGCTGCCGCCGGTCAGCCCCGCGGCGCTGGCGATATTGACCAGCGCCGATCCCGGCCCTGCGGCCTTGAGGTAGGGATAGACAGCCTGCGCCCCGTAGAGCACCCCGCGCAGATTGATGTCGAGGCAGGCGTCGATCTCGTCCCTGGAAAGCTCGGCCAGCGCGCCGCCGGTGCCGATCCCGGCATTGTTGACCATCACATCGATCCGGCCCCCGGCAGCAGCGGCAAAGGCGGCGAGGCTTTCATCCCACGCAGCCCGGTCGCGCACATCGAGCCTTCCTGACCACTTGGCATCGCTGGTGATGAGGCCGAGCGTTTCGGCCATCCCCGCCTCGTTGATGTCGGTCACGCCCACGAACCAGCCCTGCGCGGCAAAATGCAACGCCGTCGCCCGCCCGATGCCCGAACCCCCGCCGGTGATGAAAATGCTGCGCTGTGTGGCCATGGTGATCCCTCTTCCCGATTGCTATTTGCAACTTGATTAGAGCGGACCGGCCCGCTTGTCAGCAGGCAAGGCGCATCCGTTCACAGCGCCGCACCGGCTCCGCCATCCGGGTCGCCATCGCGATCGCCCGTTGCTTCGGCAAGGGACAGGTTTCGGGCCGATCAGAGGGGCCAGCTGCATAAAATTATGCGTGCGCCGGGCCGCCGCATCCATTCGGCAAAACATCGTCGTAGCTTCCATGCGCACCGCAAGACTGCGGCTCGACAGATCAATCTGGGCAAAGGGTACAAGCGTAATGAGAAAATGTTCGCGATCGCCGGCTGGCGTGAAGACGGTTGCATTGCTGGCTGCTGCCGCAGGATTGTCCTGTCCCGCGCTTGCGAACGAGGGGGCAGGTGACGCGGAAGCCGGGATGGCTGCCGCCACGGCGCAGATGGAAGACGATCAGGCCGCGGACGTCAGCGGAGACCATAACGGACGGCACGACCTTCTGCCGAGCGGTGGCCGCCTGCTGCTGACAGGCGGAGTATCGACGATCGAAGGCGCCGGGGGCGGGGGGCTGGTGCCGTGGGCTCTGATCGGGGGCTACGGCACGCGCGACGAGTTCGGCATCAATGCCTATGCGACCGGCGTCGATACCCGCGACTTCACGCTCGCGTCCTACGGCGCCAGCGTCAACATCGCCAACCGCGTCGAGCTTTCGGCGGCGCGGCAGAATTTCAACCTGCGCGAAGTGGGCAACGCGCTGGCGCTGGGGAACCGTTACACCATCAGCCAGACCATCCTCGGCGCGAAGGTGCGGTTGTTCGGCGATGCGATCCTCGAACAGGACAGCCTCCTGCCGCAGGTTGCGGTCGGAATGCAGTACAAGATCAACGACGATGAAGGCGTGGTCGGCGGGGCCTTGGGTCTCGAACGCAAGGGGGTCGATTTCTATCTTTCGGCGACCAAGCTGATCCTTTCCAAAAGCCTGCTGGTCAACGGAACCGTGCGGCTGACCAAGGCCAACCAATACGGCATTCTGGGCTTTGGCGGGTTCGGCGATGCCGATCAGGATTACGAAGCGCAGTTCGAAGGCTCGGTCGCCTATCTGGTCACCCGCAAGCTGGCGGTTGGCGGGGAATACCGGACCAAGTCGAACCGCCTCGAAGGCGCGTTGGGCGGAACCAGCTTCCGCGAAGAGGACGCGTGGGATGTGTTTGCCGCCTACGCCCTCAACCGGAATGTCTCGCTCACGGTGGCCTATGCGCGCCTCGGCCAGATCGCGCTGCGGCGGCAGGATGGCGCCTATGCTTCGGTCCAGATCGGCTTCTGATTCCCATTTCGCTCAAGGAGAATTCCATGCGTTACGCACTTCTCGCCTCGGCTGTCGCGATGATCATGACCGCCCAACCCGCATTTGCCGATAACGGCGAACCGGCTGTATCCGATCCTTCGATCAAACCGGCCGCGCCGACCCTGCCGGTGATCACCGACGACACCAACCTGTTCGACACCTTCGGCGGGCGTGAAGGTCTGGTGGCGATCATGGACGATGTGATGCCGCGCTGGTTGCGCAACCCGCGCACCCGGCCGTTTTTCGAGAACTCCGATCAGGACCGCATCAAGCTGCAACTTGTCGAGCAGTTTTGCGTCATCATGAAGGGCCCCTGCGAATATTCCGGCCGGACGATGGCCGAGGCGCATCGCGGCATGAATGTCAGCGAGGGGGCATTCTACGCGCTCGTCGAGGAGCTTCAGCTGTCGCTCAATGCGAAGAAGGTGCCCTTTGCTGCCCAGAACCGCCTGATCGCGGCGCTTGCGCCGATGCATCGCGATATCATCGACAAGTGACAATTGTGTCGAAGCCGGTTCTGGCGACAGTTGCAGCGGCGGCTATAATCGCCGCCGCTGCCCTGCCGCCTGCCGACGGGCGTGCGCAATCGGCCAGTGCATCCGGCAGTGCCGATGGTGCGCGGCTTTATCAGGCAAAATGCGGCAGCTGCCACAGTTTGACCGCGAACAGGATCGGGCCCGCGCACAAGGGCGTTTTCGGGCGCAAGGCAGCCATGGTCGAAGGCTACAACTACTCGCCCGCTTTGCGCAAATCAGGCCTTGCCTGGGATGCGAAGACGCTCGACCAGTGGTTGCAGGGCCCGCAGAAGCTGGCGCCGGGGTCGAAGATGTATCTGGTGGTCGCCAATCCTGCCGAGCGGGCAGCCATCATCGCTTACCTGCAGTCCGATGCTGCGCGTTAGCCCGCGCCTCACAGCGCCGGGTTGGCGTAGAAATGCCAGGTGAAGATGGCCATGCTGCCGCGCCGGGGTGACCAGTCTCCGGCCAGCGTGCGGGTGGCTTTTTCGGACGGGCGTTCGGCAAGGCCCAGCAGGCGCTTCACGCCTTCCTGCACCGCCAGATCGCCCGCCGGCCAGATATCGGGGCGGCCTTCGGCGAACAGCAGGTAGATTTCCGCCGACCAGCGCCCGATCCCCTTGATCCGGGTCAGCAGGGCGATGGCGTCCTCGTCATCGGCAGGGAGGTTTTCGAAATCGAGGTCGCCCGCCGCGACCAGTTCGCACAAGGACCGCGCATAGCCCTGCTTCTGGCGCGACAGCCCGCAGGCGCGCAAGCGTTCGAAATCGCGGGCCAGCAGGCAGGCGGGGGTGAAATCCTCCCCCAGTTCCGCCTCCAGCTTGCGCCACATCGACGCGGCGGCCGCGACCGAAACCTGCTGGCCGACGATGGTGCGCAGCAGGGTCTTGTAGCCGCGTGTCCGGATGCGCGCTTCGGGATAGCCGATGCGGGCGATCTGTGCCTCCAGCCGCGGCTCGCGCAAGGCCAGCGCGTCCAGATCCTCGCGCAATCTTTCCGCCGTCAGCCCCACTGCCACTTTCCTTATCTTGCCTTGATCCGCAGACTATCTTAGCAGCCGCTCACGCACTGTCACAGCGCAGGTTCTTGCGCGCAACCGCCACAGAAGGAATACCGCTCCATGCCGAAACTGGTCGTCACCAACCGCGAAGGCGCCACCAGCGAAATCGAGGTCGGCGATGGCCTGACCGTGATGGAAGCGATCCGCGACAATGGCTTTGACGAACTGCTGGCGCTGTGCGGCGGGTGCTGTTCGTGCGCGACCTGCCACGTCCATGTCGATCCCGCCTTCGCCGACAAGCTGCCGAAGATGAGCGAGGACGAGGACGATCTGCTCGAATCCTCCGATCACCGCGCCCCGACCAGCCGCCTGTCGTGCCAGATCGCCCTGACCGCCGAGCTTGACGGGCTGCACGTCACCATCGCTCCGGAAGATTGATCGCGCGCGGGAGGGCGAGCCGGTGGACGCCGATCTCGCCCGGTTCCTGCGTGACGAACTGGGCCATGTGCCCGATATTGCCGCCGGGCCGTGGCGTGTCAGCGGGCCGGTGTGGCTGTGGCAGGGCAGCGACGGCGCGCCGGCCAAGGGCTCGTGGTATTTCCTCACCGTCGATGGCGACACGGCGCAGGCGATCCGCGCCCATGCCAGCAATGCCGCGGCGTGGGGATCGGTCTATGTCGAGGCGACGATCGGCGCGACCACATGGCGTACCTCGCTGTTCCCGTCGAAACAGGCGGGCGGCTGGCTGCTCCCGCTGAAGGCGGCGGTGCGCAAGGCGGAAAAGATTGCCGAGGGGGCGGTGGTGGAGGTCATTCTCGGTCTTGCCTAGGTTTCGTCATTGCGAGCCGCAGGCGAAGCAATCCATGGACTGGCCTTCCGCATTGTGCACCAGCGATCCATGGATTGCCACGTCGCCTGCGGCTCCTCGCAATGACGAGGGAAGGGCCAGCGTGACGTCACCTTCGCCGTTGCCCCGCGCTGGCAGAGCGCCTAATTCATCCCCCATGAACATCACCCGCCCCTTTGGCGATACGCTCGCGCTGATCGGCAACACGCCGATGGTGCGGCTCGCCGGACCCAGTGCAGCGGCTGGCTGCGACATCTATGGCAAGTGCGAATTCGCCAACCCCGGCTCCTCGGTGAAGGATCGCGCCGCGCTGTGGATCATCCGTGATGCCGAGGCGAGTGGCGATTTGCAGCCGGGCGGCACGGTGGTCGAAGGCACGGCCGGCAACACCGGCATCGGCATCGCGCTGGTGGCGAATGCGCGCGGCTACAAGACCATCATCGTCATGCCCGACAACCAGTCCAAGGAAAAGATGGACACGCTGCGGGCGCTGGGCGCCGAGCTGGTGCTGGTGCCGCCGACCAAGTTTGCCGACGCAGGCCACTTCGTCCACACTTCGCGCCGCATCGCGCAGGAAACGCCGGGCGCGGTGTGGGCCAACCAGTTCGACAATATCGCCAACCGCCGCGCCCATATCGAAGGCACCGCGCCTGAAATCTGGGAACAGCTGGGCGGCCGGGTGGATGGCTTCACCTGCGCGGCGGGCACCGGCGGGACGATTGCGGGTGTGGGTCTTGGCCTCAAGGCCTTCGACGAGAACATCCGCATCGCGCTCACCGATCCGCACGGCGCAGCACTGTATAACTATTATGCCCATGGCGAGCTGAAGGCCGAAGGATCATCGGTCGCCGAAGGCATCGGGCAGGGGCGCATCACCGCCAACCTCGAAGGCGCGGCGATCGACACGCAATACCGCATCTCGGACGAGGAAGGCCTCGGCTGGGTCGCCCGTCTGCTGCGCGAGGAGGGGCTGTGCCTCGGCCTGTCATCGGGGATCAACGTGGCGGGCGCGGTGATGCTGGGCCGCGAGCTGGTGGCCGAAGGGCGCCCCAATCCGCAGGTGGTGACGATCCTGTGCGACACCGGCTTCCGTTACCTCTCGACGCTCTACAACCCCGAATGGCTGGCGGCCAAGGGCCTGCCGGTGTTCGACTGGCTGGCGGCGGGCGCATGAGCGGCCCTTCGCTGATGGATCGCCTGAGGCGCATGAACCAGCGCAGCCTGTTCGGCCCCGCCGACCCCGACAGCACGACCCCTGACAGCGCCGGTGCCAGCGCCAGTGCAGGCGAGGGGATGACGCCCCCCGATGCCGGGCGCGCCGAAGCGGTGCAGCGCATCCAGATCGGCCTGTTCGGGATCGGATCAATGGTGCTGCTGGTGGGGCTGGCGAGCATCATCGGCAGCCAGGCCGATCTGACCGACGAGGCTGCCGTGCCCGAAGCCGCGCCGACGACCGAGCCTTCGCCTGCCCCCTCGCAGGCCAACCCGCTCGCCGATGCGGGCGTGGTGCCCGATATTGCCGCCGAACCCAGCCCTTCGCCGTCGCCCGCCCCGCTCGATCTGCCGCCGCCGCCGCGCCCCGCAGGCAATGCCGCGCCCGCGCAATAGGCTGGCGCTGGCTTGCGGTCTGCTGGCGCTGGCGGGATGCTCTCCCGATGCGCCGCCAGCCGCCGATCCGGGCGAGCGCTATCCGCTGGGGTTGATGACCAGCCTGCCGCTTTACTGGGCGGATAATGCGCAGATTGCCGATCTGGCCGCCGGACGCCGCCCGCCGCCATGGCAGCGCGGGGTGATCGAGGCGCGTTACACCCTGCAACCGCTCGACACGCTCTCGCCCGTTCCCGCGCTGTCCCCCGATGCGCCCGACACCGATCCGCTGGCGGGGCTGGAACGACTGGCGGTGATCCAGCCGCGCGGGCTTTCGCCGGCCGATAACGTCGCGCTCGATCAGTGGGTGCGCGGCGGGGGACGGCTGCTGCTGGTGCTCGATCCGGCGCTGACGGGCGAATACGAAGCGCCGCTGGGCGATCCGCGTCGCCCGGTCGATTCCGCGCTGATCCCGCCGGTGGTGGCGCGCTGGGGGCTGGCAGTCGCCTTTGACGAGGCGCAGGATGCCGCGGTGAAGCGCGCCGCGCTGGGCAAGGCGCAGCTGCCGCTGGCGCTGGCAGGGACGATCACGATCACCGATCCCGCTGCGGCCGTGTGCGCGCTGCTGGCCGGTGGGGCGGTCGCCACCTGCCGGGTGGGCAAGGGCAAGGTCACGCTTGTCGCCGATGCTGCCGTGTTCGAACACCCCGAACTGGCGGGCGAGGGCGGGGAAACCTTGCGCGCGCTGCTCGTCGCCAGCCTCAACTGACGGGCACGGGAAAATGCGGGAAGCGGGGGACTCGGAGTCGCCGGGGCTGCGGGAAATCACGGGAATTCGCCCGTTTTGCCGCTCCGGACAGGCCGATTCCGCCGGCCCGCCGCAGCCTAGGTGTTCGTGCTTATAGACAGAAAATTCAAGAGATTCAGATTTTTAGCAAGTTTTCCCGTAAATTCCCCGAAATTTCCCTAGCATCCCCGTGCCTTCCCCGATAATAACGGGGTCCATCAGATATGCCTGTTTGCATGCGTGTCCGGCTGGTGGGGTCGGCGCACCGGCCTCGCTTGCGCGCTGCCGGAGACGGGGAAGGCATGTCTGCTGATCGAGCGGTCTTCGCGGGGAAGATCGGCGGGGCATGAGGGGATCGCAGGCACGTGTCTGCTTTTGGAGGATATAGCGGACAAGCCTACTCGCCAGCCGGCGACAAGGGCCGCTTTGTCCTGCCGCCCGCCTTCCGCAAGGCGGTGAAGGAAAGCTCCGGCGGCAACCGCATCCTGTGCCTTGCCGCGCATGACCGCTTCGACTGCCTGATCGGCTTCGGCCTGTCGCGCACCGAAAAGCTCTCCGAACAGCTCGAACGCGAGGAAGAGCGCGCCATCCGTCTGGCCGATGCGAACTTCGACCGCGATGTGCGCGCCCAGCAATTGTTCGGCTTCGAACAGCTGCCCTTCGACGACAGTGGCCGCTTCGTCATGCCCGAACACCTGCGCGATCTCGGCAAGGTGGGTGATGGCCTCTACTTCCAGGGCGCGGGCGATTTCTTCTTCGTCTGGAACCCTGATGAACTGGGCCGGATGGATGCCGCGTGGAAGGGTGCACAGGCCGCCTGTGCCAAGCTGATCGCCGCCGCAAAGAAGGGGGCCGCGTGATGACGCCCGAAGCCCCGCATATCCCCGTGCTGCTCGATGAAGTGATCGCCGCGATTGCCCCGCGCCCCGGCATGACCATCGTCGATGCCACCTTCGGTGCGGGCGGATACACCGCCGCGCTGCTCGATGCGGGCGCGACCGTCCACGCTTTCGACCGCGATCCCGACGCGATCGCCGCCGGGCAGGTGATGGTTGCGCGTTACGATGGCCGCCTGACCCTGCACCCGGCGCGCTTTTCGCAGATGCGCGCCGAACTGGCGGCGGCGGGCGTGACCACGGTCGATGCGGTGGTGATGGATATCGGCGTGTCCTCGATGCAGCTCGATCAGGGTGATCGGGGTTTCGCCTTCATGCACGACGGCCCGCTCGACATGCGTATGAGCCAGTCGGGCGAGAGCGCGGCGGATTTCCTCAACACCGCTGACGAGGAAGCCATCGCCAACGTGCTTTACCGCTATGGCGAGGAACGCCAGTCGCGCCGCGTCGCCCGCGCCATCGTTGCCGCACGCCCGCTGGCGACCACGGGGGAACTTGCCCGCGTGGTGCGCCGTGCGCTGGGCCACAAGCCGCACGACAAGAAAGACCCCGCCACCCGCACATTCCAGGCCGTGCGCATCCATGTGAACGACGAACTGGGCGAGCTGGAAGCCGGTCTTGCCGCGGCCGAGGCGCTGCTGGCCGAGGGCGGGGTGCTGGCGGTGGTCAGCTTCCACAGCCTTGAAGACCGGATCGTGAAGCACTTCCTGCGCGAGGCATCGGGCGCAGGGCGCGCCGTATCGCGCCATCTGCCCGGCGAAATCCCCGGCCCGCCGCCCGCGTTTGCGCAGGTATCCAAGGGCATCCGCCCGACCGAAGCCGAAATCGCCCGCAACCCCCGCGCCCGTTCGTCCACCCTGCGCCACGCGATCCGCACCGGCGCCCAGCCAAGGAGCCAAGCCGCATGATGAGCAGCAGTCAGGCCCGTTCGCTGGGGTGGATGGCAGTGCTTGCGATCTGCTTTGCGCTGGTGGTGATCCTCAGCTTCAAGGTGCACGCCGTGAAAAGCGAGGTGCTGCTGGCCGAACGGCAGGTGATCGCCTTGCAGCGCGAGACGATCCTGCTGGAAACCGAGTTCCAGACCCGCGCCAGCCAGCGCCAGCTGGCCGCGTGGAACAGCGTCGAGTTCGGTTACGAGGCGCCGCGTGCCGGCCAGTTCCTCGATGGCGAGCGCCAGCTGGCGAGCCTTGGCCAGCTGCCCGCGCCCGGTGCGCCTTCGCCGATCCGGCTGGCCCGCGCCGATGCCAGCGATACCGCCGCTGCTGCTGCGCCTGCCGCGCCGATGCGCTCGCCCGTTTCGGGCGCGACGGTGACGCTGGCTTCGACATCGAGCGAAAAGGACGCAGGCGAGGTGTTCAGCGATGCCTTCGGTGACTTCCTGATCGAAGCCTCCCCGATCCGTCCGGCGCGGGCCCAGACCGCCGCCGCCGCGATGCCGGGGGCTGGCGAATGAACGGGATGGCGGCCCACGCGGCTGTCCCCTCGATCCCGGCAGGCCGTGTCCGTCTGGTGCAGCTGCGGGCCGAGCTGCTGCTGACCGCAAGGCTGCGGCTGCTGGTGGTGGCGCTGGGCTTTGCGGTGGTGACGCTGCTGGCCTTGCTGCGGATTGTCTCGCTCGGCTTTGGCGGCAACGCGCCGGAGCGCACCAGCCTGCAGGATGCCCTGCTGCCCCCGCGCGGCGAGATTACCGATCGCAACGGCGCACCGCTTGCACGGGCCTTCCCCGCCTATGCCATGTGGTTCAACCCCAAGGCGATGGGCGACAATGGCAGCCCGCTGGTGCGCTCTGCGGAAGAGGTCGCGCGCGAGCTGAAAGCGATCTTCCCCGATATCGACGAAGCGCGCATGGCCCGCCGCCTGGCCTCGGGCCGTTCGGGCTACCTGCGCCGCCGTCTGCTGCCGGAAGAGGCGAACCGGGTCTTCGCGCTCGGCGAAATCGCGCTCGAAATCCCGCGTGAGACCGATCGCTATTACCCGCAGGGCACGCTGGCTGCGCATGTGCTGGGCTATGTGGTCGAGGATGAAGGCGGCAAGATCGGGATGGAGCAGGTGCTCGAAGCGCGGCTCAGCGATCCGGTCAGGCGGGCCGAGCCGGTGGCGCTCGCCATTGATGTGCGGGTGCAGGGCGCGCTGGAGGATGAACTGCGGCGCGGGATGCTGGCGACCAACGCGCTGGGCGCGGCGGGCGTGGTGCTCGATGCCGATACCGGCGAGGTGATGGCGCTGGCTTCCCTGCCCGAATTCGATCCCAACACCGCCGGTGCCAGCGGGGCCAAGAACGTGTTCAACCGCGTCACCAACGGGGTTTACGAACTCGGTTCCACCTTCAAGCCGATCAGCATCGCCGCCGCGATCGATGCGGGCGTGGTGCGCGATCTTTCGAAGCCGTGGAACGCCGCACCGGTCGAAGTCGCCCGCCGCACGATCAAGGATCTCAAGCCCAAGGGCGCCACTCTCAATGTGCCGCAGGCGCTGGTCTATTCCTCCAACACCGTCACTGCGCGGGTGGCCGACGAACTCGGCCCCGAACGTCTGCGCCGCACGATGATGGACCTCGGCATGGACAGCCGCCCCTATATCGAACTGCCCGCACGCGGAAAGCCGATCTGGCCCAAGGGCGAATGGAGCCGCGTGACCAACATGACGGTCAGCTATGGCCACGGCCTCGCCGTGACCCCGCTGCATCTCGCCAGCGCCTATGCCGCGATGGTCAATGGCGGGATCTGGCGTCCGGCGACCCTGATGAAGCTCGATCCGGTCGATGTGCCGCGCGGGCGGCGGGTGTTCAAGGAATCGACCTCGCACCGGATGCGGCAGATGCTGCGGATGATTTCGCTCTACGGCACCGGCAAGCAGGCCGATGCGCCCGGCTACCGCGTGGGTGGCAAGACCGGTTCGGCCGAAAAGGCGACCGCCGGGGGCTACAACAAGACCGCGCTGGTATCCTCCTTCGCGGCGGCCTTCCCGCTCGATGCGCCGCGCTATGTGGTGGTGGTGGTGCTCGACGAGCCGAAGGGCACTGTCGCCAGCAGCTTCCAGCGCACGGCGGGCTACACCGCCGCGCCGGTGGTGGGCAAGCTGGTGCCGCGCATCGGGCCGATGCTGGGCGTGCAGCCCGACGAGAGCCGCGATGTCGATATCTCCGATCTGCGTTATCTGGTGGACAAGCACTGATGCGGCTGGCTGATCTTCTCGCCCTCGCGGGCATGGATGCAAGTGGCGCGGGCGACACGCCTGTGACCGGCTTTGCCATCGATCACCGCAAGGTTGCCCCCGGAACCATCTTCGGCGCCTTTCAGGGCGCCACCGTCAATGGCGAGGACTTCATCCGCCCCGCCATAGCCGCGGGCGCGGTTGCCGTCGTCGCCCGCCCTGAAGCCCGCGTCGAAGGTGCGCTGCACATTTCCGACGTCACCCCCCGACGCGCCTTTGCGCGCCTCGCCGCGGGCTTCTTTTCTCCTTACCCTGCCACCATCGTTGCGGTGACCGGCACCAACGGCAAGACCTCCACAGTCGAAATGACGCGCCAGATCTGGCGCATGGCGGGCGAGCGGGCGGCCAGCATCGGCACGCTGGGCGTGACCACGCCCGACGGTTCGGTTTCGACCGGGCTGACCACCCCCGATATCGTCACCTTCCTCGCCAACATGGCGGGCCTTGCGCGCGAGGGTGTAAGCCACGTTGCCTACGAGGCATCGAGCCACGGGCTTGACCAGTATCGCGGCGAGGGACCGGCGCTGGCCGCGGCGGCCTTCACCAATTTCAGCCGCGATCACCTCGATTATCACGGCACGATGGACGCCTATTTCGCCGCCAAGATGCGGCTGTTCACCGAAGTCGCCGCCCCCGGCTCGCCTGCGGTGATCCATGATGCGGGCGACGGGTCGGAATGGACGGCAAAGGCGATCGCGACCGCCACCGCTCGAGGCCTCGATGTGCGCACCGTGGGCGAGGGCGGCAGCTTCCTGCGGCTGGTTTCGCGTGAACCCGGACAGTTGGGACAGGTTCTTCACATCGGCTATGAAGGCGAGAGCCGCAAGGTCAGCCTGCCGCTGATCGGGGCCTATCAGGCGGCCAATGCGCTGGTTGCGGCAGGCCTTGCGCTGGCGACCGGCGTTGCGCCTTCGGCCGTGTTCGATGCGCTCACCCGCCTGCAACCCGTGCGCGGCCGGCTGGAGCGGGCAGCGCTCAATCAGGCGGGCGCGCCGGCCTATGTCGATTACGCCCACACCCCCGATGCGCTGGAGGCGGCGATTGCCGCGCTGCGCCCGCATGTGGCGCCCGGAGGCCGGCTGATCGTGGTGTTCGGCGCGGGCGGAGACCGCGATGCGGGCAAGCGTCCACAGATGGGCGCCGTCGCCGCGCAGGCCGCCGATATCGCCATCGTCACCGACGATAACCCCCGCAGCGAAAACCCCGCCGCCATCCGCGCCGCGATCATGGCAGGGGCAGGGCCGAACACCCGCGAGGTAGAGGGCCGCCGCGCCGCGATTGCTGCCGCAATTGGGGAAGCCGGGGCGGCGGACATTGTGCTGATCGCCGGGAAAGGCCACGAGCAGGGTCAGATATTCGGGTCTGGAGAGAACATGCGGATCGAAGCTTTCGACGATGTCGAAGTGGCGCGTGAATGCGCCGGAGGGCAGTGCTAGATGAACATGGCCATCGCCCATCCGATGCTGCACGCCTGGCCGGTCACCACCCGCGACACCCTGCCGATGGCGCTGTGGAGCGCAGCCGAGGTTGCCGCGGCGTGCGGCGGCATCGCCAGCGCGGATTTCCAGGCCTCGGGCGTGGAAATGGATTCGCGCGATGTGAAGCCGGGCGATCTGTTCGTCGCGCTCAAGGGCGAGGCGATGGATGGCCACAGGTTCATCCCCCAAGCCTTTGAAAAGGGGGCGGTCGCGGCGATTGTCGATCGGCCGGTCGATTATCCCCATGTGCTGGTGACAGACACCACCGCCGCGCTCCACGCGCTGGCCCATGCGGCGCGGGATCGCGCTGTCGAAGCGGTGCGCATCGCGATTACCGGTTCAGTCGGCAAGACCGGGATGAAGGAGGCGATCTTCGCCTGTCTCGACCGCGCCAGCCGCGGCGCGGCGCACCGGTCTGTGCGCAGCTACAACAACCATGTCGGCGTGCCGCTCAGCCTTGCGCGGATGCCCGCCCGCAGCCGTTTCGGCGTGTTCGAGATGGGGATGAACCACGCGGGCGAAATCGCGCCGCTGGCCGATCACGTGCGCCCGCACGTGGCGCTGATCACCACCATCGCGCCTGCGCATATCGAGAACCTCGGCAGCCTTGAGGCGATCGCGGACGAAAAGGCGCAGATCTTCACCGGCCTCGTGCCCGGCGGGGTGGCGGTGATCCCCGCCGATGCCGATCACGCCGACCGGCTGATCGCGCAGGCGAAGGCCGTGGGCGCACGGATCGTCACCTTCGGGCGCGCAAAACACGCCGATGTCCGCCTGCTCGATGCCATTCCGGCAGCAGGCGGCGCGGGATCGCTGGTGACAGCCGACCTTGGCGATATCCGCGTGTGCTACACCATCGCCGAGCCGGGCGAGCACTGGATCGTCAATTCGCTGGGCGTGATGGCCGCAGTGCGCGCAGCGGGCGGCGATCTGGCGAGTGCGGGCCTCGCGCTCGCTGAAATGGGCGGGCTGAAGGGGCGCGGGGCGCGCCACAGCATTCCCGTCGCGGGCGGCACCGCGCTGCTGATCGATGAAAGCTACAACGCCAATCCGGCCTCGATGCGGGCAACGCTGAAGGCGCTCGCCGCAACCCCCGCGACGCGGCGCATCGCCGTGCTCGGCAGCATGAAGGAACTGGGCGATTTCGCCGATGCCTTCCACCGCCAGCTGGCCGAACCGCTGGCCGAAGCGGGTGTCGCGCATACGGTGCTGGTGGGCGAAGAGATGCGCGCCCTTGCCGACGAGTTGGGGAAAGCCGCTGCCGCACCGCTTGGCAAGCCAGTCACCTTCACGCATTGCGATACCCCTGCCGAGGCTATCGCGGCGCTGGGGCGATACGGGCTCGCCCATGGCGATGCGGTGCTGGTCAAGGGGTCCAATTCGGTGGGGTTGGGCAAACTGGTGTCACACTTTACCGCAAACGCCCGCGCCTGACGCCTCAGGTCGGGGCAAAGGACAACTGAATGCTGTATCTGCTTGCCGAGTGGCTGGGCTTCGAAGGCATCCTCAATCTGGTGCGCTACCAGAGCTTCCGTGCGGGCGCGACGCTGATGACGGCGCTGATTTTCGGCCTGCTGTTCGGGGAGCGGTTCATCAACTTCCTGCGCGTGCGGCAGGGCAAGGGCCAGCCGATCCGGCTCGACGGGCCGCAGACGCACCTCGCCAAGCGCGGCACGCCGACCATGGGCGGGCTGCTGATCCTGACCGCGCTGACATTTTCGCTGCTGTTGTGGATGGATCTTTCCAGCCCGTTTGTCTGGGCCTGCCTTGCCGTGACGATCGGCTTCGGAATCATCGGTTTCCTCGATGATTATGACAAGGTGTCGAAGAACAGTCACGCCGGGGTTCCGGCGCGGGTGCGGCTGCTGGCGGAATTCGTGGTGGCGGGCGTGGCCAGCTGGCTGATCGTCAGCCAGATCAACACCAACCTCTACCTGCCCTTCCTTTCGGGGGTGAGCATTCCGCTGGGTCCGGCCTATTACGTGTTCGCCGCTTTCGTGATCGTGGGTGCGGGCAATGCGGTCAACCTGACCGACGGGCTGGACGGGCTGGCGATCATGCCGGTGATCATCGCGGCCGGCACCTTCGCGATCATCGCCTATCTGGTCGGCCGCGCCGATTTCAGCGCCTATCTCGGCATCCCGCATGTCAAGGGCGCGGGCGAGCTGGCGATTTTCTGCGCGGCGATCATGGGTGCAGGGCTGGCGTTCCTGTGGTTCAACGCGCCGCCTGCCGCGGTGTTCATGGGCGACACCGGCAGCCTTGCGCTGGGCGGCGCGCTCGGCGCGATTGCGGTCGCCTCGCACCATGAAGTCGTGCTTGCGATCGTCGGCGGGCTGTTCGTGCTCGAAGCGGTCAGCGTGATCGTGCAGGTGTTCTGGTTCAAGCGCACCGGCAAGCGGGTGTTCCGCATGGCGCCCATTCACCACCATTTCGAACAGCTGGGCTGGAGCGAGAGCAAGGTCGTGATCCGGTTCTGGATCATCGCCATCGTGCTGGCGCTGATCGGCCTTTCCACCCTGAAGCTGAGGTAAGGGAGCGGCGAGCGGCGTGATCACCTCCCCCGTCTTTGCTGGCAAGCGTTACGCGGTGCTCGGCCTTGCGCGTTCGGGCGCGGCTGCCGCCGAGGCGCTGCTGGCGAGCGGGGCGGAAGTCGTCGCGTGGGACCGGCAGGATGTCGCCCGTGCGCCGTTCGAAGGGCGCTGCCGGCTGATCGACCCGCTGGAACTGGACCTGACCGGCTTTGCCGGCGTGGTGGTATCGCCGGGCGTGCCGCTCAACACCCACCCGATCGGCCCGCACGTGTGGCAATATGGCCTGCCGGTGATCGGCGACATCGAACTCTTCGCCTGCGCCCGCGAAAGCCTGCCGCCGCACAAGGTGGTCGGCATCACCGGCACCAACGGCAAATCGACCACCACCGCGCTGGTGCACCACATCCTTGCGCAGGCGGGCGTGCCAGCTGTGATGGGCGGCAATATCGGCGATCCGATCCTCGGGCAGGAGCCTCTGCCTGAAGGCGGGGTCTATGTGCTCGAACTGTCGAGCTTCCAGATCGATCTCACCTTCACGCTCGATTGCGATGTCGCGGCGCTGACCAACATCACCCCCGATCATCTCGATCGCTATGCCGGTTTCGAAGCCTACGCCGCATCGAAGGAACGGCTGTTCCAGATGCAGCAGACCGGCACCGCGATCATCTGCGACGAGGATGATCAGACTGCGGGCATCGCCGAAGGGCTGGAGACTTCGGGCAAGCCGCTGGTGCGGGTGAAAACCGCCGATCTGGCGGCGCATGGCCTTGCCGAGGGGCGCTCGCCCTCGCTCGCCGGGCCGCACAATGCCCAGAATGCGGCGGTGGCGGTCGCCATCTGCCGCCAGCTTGGCCTTGCCGATGCGCAGATTGCCGCCGGCCTTGCCACCTATCGCGGGCTGCCGCACCGGATGGAGCGGGTGTGCGAGGCCAAGGGCGTGGTCTATATCAACGACAGCAAGGCAACCAACGCCGCCTCTGCGGCTCCTGCGCTTGCGGCGTTTCCGCCCGATCCGGCGATCAATGGCGGCGCCCCCCGTATCCACTGGATCGTCGGCGGCTTGCCCAAGGAAGACGGGCTCGGCGCCTGCGGGGACCATCTCGGCAATGTCGCCGCCGCCTATACCGTGGGCGAGGCCGGGCCGATGTTCGCCAGCCACCTCGAAGGGCAGGTGCGGGTCGAGCGGTGCGAGCTGATCAGCGAGGCCGTGCGCCGGGCCGAGGCGGCGGCCCGTCCGGGCGAGGTGGTGCTGCTTTCGCCCGCCTGCGCCAGCTATGACCAGTTCCGCGATTACGAAAAGCGCGGCCACCACTTCCGCCAGATGGTGGGAGTGATCACCGGTTGCGAGACCGGTGATGCCGCCGATGCCAGCCGGAGCATCCTGCCATGACCGTGCCGGCCTATACCACGCCGGCAACCAGCACCGTGCGCGGCACCTATCTGCCCCCCGTTCCGGTGCAGCGCCGCTGGCGCGACATGGTGCGCATCTGGTGGCGCGAGGTCGACAAGGTGCTGCTGGGGCTGATCGTGCTGCTGATGGCCATCGGCATGATCGCTGTCGCTGCCGCATCGCCCGCCAGCGCCGACCAGCTTTCCACCGCCAAGGTCACGCTCGACGAATTCATGTTCTTCAAGCGGCACATCGTGTTCCAGTTCATGGGCCTGTCGCTGATGATCGGCCTGTCGTTCCTGTCGCGCGATTCTGCGCGGCGGCTGGGCATTCTGGTGGCTGCGGTGATGCTGGCGCTGCTGTTCGTGGTGCCGGTGATCGGCGAGGAAAAGAACGGCGCGCGGCGCTGGATCAATGTCGGCATGAGCCTTCAGCCGTCGGAATTCCTCAAGCCCGGATTTGCGATCATGTGCGCATGGATCCTGAGCTGGCGCCTGCGCGATTCCAGCCTGCCGGTGATCTGGTATGTCACCGGACTGCTCGGCCTGATCATCGCGCTGCTGATGGCGCAGCCCAACCTTGGCGATGCGATCCTGTTTGCAGGCATCTGGCTGGTGATGGTGCTGCTGGCGGGCATCCCCTGGCAGCGGGTTGGGGCGATGATCGGCGGGGGCGCGGGCCTGCTGACGCTGGCTTATTTCTTCTATGACAACGCCCGCCACCGGATCGACGGGTTTCTGGGCGGGGGCACCGCCTTCGATCAGGTCGATCTGGCGCAGCGCACCATCACCGCAGGCGGGTGGACCGGCAGCGGATTGTGGCTCGGCATCCGCAAGATGAACCTGCCCGAAGCCCACACCGATTACATCTTCTCGGTAATCGGCGAGGAGTTCGGCCTTGTCACCTGCGCGCTGATCGTGCTGCTCTATTGCGTGCTGGTGATGCGCGCGCTGATGCGGATGGTGAACGAGGACAACCTCTTCGCGCTGCTCGCCAGCGTCGGCCTGATCACCCAGTTCGGCGGACAGGCCTTCATCAACATCCTCGTCAACCTCAAGCTGTTCCCGTCCAAGGGGATGACCTTGCCGCTGATTTCCTATGGCGGTTCATCGACACTGGCGGTGTGCTTCACGCTTGGGCTATTGCTGGCGATCACCCGGCGCAATCCGTACCTTGCCCGCGAGGGCGGGGGCTTGCGCGATCTGATCGAACGCAAGGATAGCGGCGCATGAGCAGCGATACTCCAAACGGCGCATCACGCCATTTCGTGCTGGCGGCAGGCGGCACCGGCGGGCACCTGATTCCGGCCTTTGCGCTGGCGGCAGAACTGCACGCGCGCGGGCACCATGTCGCGCTGGTGACCGATGAGCGCGGGAGCACCATCCCCGGCAAGCCCGAATTCCTGACCGCCCACGTGCTGCCCGCCGGCCGCTTCGGCAAGAACCCGCTCGGCTGGGTTGGCGGGGTGCGGGCGGTGCTCGAAGGGCGCAGCATGGCGCTGCGACTGTTTGAAAGCTTTGCCCCCTCGGCGGTGGTCGGCTTCGGCGGCTATCCCGCCTTGCCCGCGCTGCTGGCAGCGACTGCGGCGGGCCTGCCGAGCGTGATCCACGAACAGAACGCGGTGCTGGGGCGGGTCAACCGCCTGCTGTCGGGCCGGGTGGATGCGATTGCGACCTCCTATGACAAGGTTGACCGGCTGAAGCCCAAACACGCGGGCAAGGTGCATCTGGTCGGCAACCCCGTGCGCGCCGAAGTGCTGGCCTTGCGCGAGCAGGATTTTCCCGCCTTCACCGATGAAGGCCTGCTGCGCATTCTGGTGACCGGCGGCAGTCAGGGGGCGCGGGTGTTGTCAGAAGTGGTGCCCGATGGCCTCGCCATGCTGCCGCCCGCCCTGCGCCAGCGCTTGCAGGTGACCCAGCAATGCCGCCCCGAAGATCTTGAAGCGGTGCGCGCGCGCTATGCCAACCACGATATTCCCGCCGAACTCGGCACCTATTTCGAAGACATGCACGAACGCCTCGCCGATGCGCATCTGTTTATCGGGCGCGCCGGGGCTTCGACCATTGCCGAACTGACAGCGGTGGGTCGGCCCGCGATCCTCGTGCCGCTGCCGATCGCGACCGACGATCATCAGGCCGCCAACACCCGCGAGATGGTGAAGGCAGGGGGTGCGCGGATGATCCGGCAGGACGCCTTCCAGCCCAAGGAACTCGCCAAGCAGATCCAGGCCATGGCGATGAACCCCGAAAGCCTCGCCAATGCCGCGCACTGCGCGTTCAATTGCGGGCGGCCCGATGCAGCAAAGGACCTTGCCGATCTGGTGGAGAGCATGAGCGGGATCGATCTGATGGATGTTATCCGCGTGGGCGAGGCAAGCCCCCGCGCCGCGCAGGCTGCCACGCGCCCGCAGGCTGCGACCCGCAAGGCTGCGAAAGATCGGGCCGAAGCATGAAGGGCGTCGGCACAGATATCGGCACCATCCACTTCGTCGGCATCGGCGGGATCGGGATGTCGGGCATCGCCGAGGTGATGCACAACCTCGGCTACACGGTGCAAGGGTCCGACATTGCCGGGGGGCCGAGTGTCGAGCGCCTGCGCGCGCGCGGGATCACCGTGCACATCGGCCACCGGGCAGAGAACGTCGCGGGCGTCGCCGTGGTCGTCACCTCCACCGCCGTGCGCCGCACCAACCCCGAAGTCGCCGCCGCGCTGGAAGCCCGCGTGCCGGTGGTGCGCCGTGCGGAAATGCTGGCCGAGCTGATGCGCCTCAAGTCCACCGTCGCGGTGGCAGGCACGCATGGCAAGACCACCACCACCAGTATGATCGCGACCCTGCTCGATGCGGGCGGGATTGACCCCACCGTGATCAACGGCGGGATCATCGAACAATATGGCTCCAACGCGCGGCTGGGCGATTCCGACTGGATGGTGGTCGAGGCTGACGAGAGCGACGGCAGCTTCCTGCGATTGGACGGCACCATCGCGGTCGTCACCAATATCGATCCCGAGCATCTGGATCACTACGGCGATTTCGACGGGGTGAAGCGCGCCTTCGTGGAGTTCATCCACAATGTCCCGTTCTACGGCGCGGCGGTGCTGTGTGTCGATCATCCGGTGGTACAGGCGGTGATCGGCGCGGTGCGCGATCGCAAGGTGGTGACCTACGGCTTCTCGCTTCAGGCCGACATTTGCGGCGTCAACGTGCGTTCGGAAGAGGGCGGCAACACCTTCGATGTGATCGTGCGCCAGCGCGGACTTGAAGACCGCCGGATCGAGGGTGTGCACCTGCCCATGCCCGGCCGCCACAATGTCCAGAACGCGCTCGCCGCGATTGCGGTGGCGATCGAGATGGGCTGCTCTGACGATGTGATCCGCACCGGCTTTGCCCGCTTCGGCGGGGTGCGGCGGCGGTTCACCCGTGTCGGCAATGTCGATCTGGCAGGCGGCAAGGTCACCGTGATCGACGATTACGCCCACCACCCGGTCGAAATCCGCGCCGTGCTGGCTGCAGCGCGCGAGGCGGTCGGCACCAGCGGGGGCCGCGTGATCGCAGTCGCCCAGCCGCACCGCTATTCGCGCCTCAATGATCTGATGGACGAATTCCAGTCGTGCTTCGATGATGCCGATATCGCCTATGTCGCGCCGGTTTACCCTGCGGGCGAGGAGCCGCTTCCGGGGGTCGATCACGCCGCGCTGGTGGCGGGGATGAAGGCACGCGGGCACCGTGCGGCGCGGGAGATTGCCGGGGCGGACGCGCTGGCCGAAACCCTCGCGGGCGAGATTGCGGCGGGCGACATGGTGGTGTGCCTTGGCGCGGGCGATATCACCAAGTGGGCGGCGGGCTTGGCGGCGGCCATTGATGTAAGGCGCAAGCCAGCATGAACCAGCCCGGCGATACCTATATCTACGACGATGGCAGCGCGCCCACCTGCGCGGTCGAAGGCGCGGTGTCTTCGCCCGTGCCGCTCGAGGGCATTCGCGGCAAGTTGACCTGCAAGGCCCCGCTTGCGCCCTATACCTGGTTCAAGACCGGCGGGCCGGCGGACTGGCTGTTCGAGCCGGCCGATCGCGATGACCTCAAGACCTTTCTCGAACGGCTGGGCGGCGATGTTCCGGTGATGGCGCTGGGCCTCGGCTCGAACATGATCGTGCGCGACGGGGGCGTGCCGGGCGTGGTGGTGCGGCTCGGCAAGAGCTTCGCCAGTGTCGAGCACACGGGTGAAATGGAGCTGACCTGCGGCGGCGGGGCGAGCGGCATTCTGGTCGCCTCCACCGCTCGCGATCTGGGCATCGCTGGGCTCGAATTCCTGCGCGGCATCCCCGGCACGGTGGGCGGCTTCGTGCGCATGAATGGCGGGGCTTACGGGCGCGAGGTCGCCGATGTGCTGGTGGATTGCGCGGTGATCCTGCACGATGGCAGCTTCATCACGCTGAATGCGGCGGAACTCGAATATTCCTACCGCCACTCGGCCCTGCCCGAAGGGGCGATCGTGGTCTCGGCGCGGTTCCGCGGGCACCCGGGCGAGCCTGCGGCCATCGGCGCGGAAATGGACCGCATCGCCGCCGCGCGCGAGGCGAGCCAGCCCTTGCGCACCAAGACCGGCGGATCGACCTTCAAGAACCCTGAAGGCCACAAGGCGTGGCAACTGGTTGACGCGGCGGGCTGCCGCGGCCTCACGCTGGGTGGCGCGCAGGTTTCAGAAAAGCACACCAACTTCCTCATCAACACCGGCACCGCCACCAGCGCCGACATCGAAGGCCTCGGCGAAATGGTGCGCGACAAGGTCTATGCCCATTCCGGCGTCAGCCTTGAGTGGGAAATCCAGCGGGTGGGGCGGCCGTGATACACCTTCCTCTCCCGTTCGTGTCGAGCGTAGTCGAGACACCCCGCGCAAATCAGCCTCTCGACTTCGCTCGAGGCGAACGGATTCTTGTATGACTTTTTCCAAACCCCTCCACGTCGCCGTTCTGATGGGCGGTTGGGCCAATGAACGCCCCGTCTCGCTGACCAGCGGCGCGGGCGTGGCCGATGCGCTGGAGAGCAAGGGCCACCGCGTGACCCGCATCGACATGGGCCGCGATGTGGCCATGCGCTTGCATGAAGCCAACCCCGATGTGGTGTTCAATGCGCTCCACGGCGTGCCGGGGGAGGACGGCACGGTGCAGGGGATGCTCGATCTGATGGGCCTGCCCTATACCCACTCCGGCCTCGCCACCTCGGTGATCGCGATCGACAAGCAGCTGACCAAGCAGGCGCTGGTCCCCCACGGCATCCCGATGCCCGGCGGGCGGATCGTGACGCGGGATGAACTGTATCAACGCGACCCGCTGCCGCGCCCCTATGTGCTGAAGCCCGTCAACGAAGGCTCGTCGGTGGGCGTCGCCATCGTCACTGCCGACAGCAATGTGGGCAACCCGATCAGCCCGGACGCCAAGGGGCCGTGGCAGGAATTCGCCGAACTGCTCGCCGAACCCTTCATCAAGGGGCGCGAACTCACCGCCGCCGTGCTCGATGGACCCGATGGCCCGCGTGCGCTGGGCGTGACCGAACTCGTCGTCGCCAACGGCTTCTACGATTACGAGAACAAATACACTGCCGGGCGCACCGAGCATATCTTCCCCGCTCAGCTGCCGCCCGAAATCACCGCGCTGTGCGAAGCCTATGCGGTCAAGGCGCATCAGGTCCTGGGCTGCCACGGCACCAGCCGCACCGATTTCCGCTGGGATGACGAGGCAGGCGAGGACGGGCTGTTCGTGCTCGAAACCAACACCCAGCCGGGCATGACCCCGCTCAGCCTCGTGCCCGAACAGGCGGCGGGCTGCGGCATTTCCTATGCCGATCTGGTCGAGATGCTGGTGGCCGAGGCGCTCAGGGTTCACGCGCTCAAACGGGGAGGCGGCGATGGCGCAGCAGATCCGGCGTAGCTCCACCACCGGCGTGCGCCGCGCCGCCAAGGCGCAGAGCCGTGCCACCGCCGCGCGCCGGGCGCAGGGGCGGGCGAGCGGGTTCATCGATGCCGTGATGGGCGTGCTGCCCTTTACCGAGGAGCAGTGGAGCCGCATCTGGCTGGCCATGATCATCGGCGGCGGGGTGGCGATCGCCTTCATCATCGCCAATCTGGCCGGCGTGCCCGCGCTGGCGCAGGCGCAGGTGGCGCGGATTGCCGCCGATGCCGGGTTCGAGGTGCGCCACGTGCGCGTCACCGGCACAGCGCGGATGGACGAACAGCAGGTCTATGCCCGTGTGCTGGGAGAGCGCAGCCGCGCCATGCCCGAAGTCGATGTCGCCGCGCTGCGCACCGAATTGAAGACCCTGCCATGGGTCAAGGATGCCCGCGTCTCGATCCAGCTGCCGCACACGCTCAAGATCGACATTGTCGAGCGCAAGCCCCACGCGGTGCTGGAAAAGGCTGATCGTCTGGTGCTGATCGATGCCAGCGGGGTGGAACTGGAACCGGTTTCCGCCGCCAAGGCCAAGGGGATGCTGCGGCTCGCCGGGCCGGGGGCAGGCCAGCAGGCACAGCGGCTCGAAAAGCTGCTCGCCGCTGCGCCCGCGCTGGCGCCGCAGGTCGAATCCGCCGAATGGGTCGGCAACCGCCGCTGGAACCTGACCTTCAAGACCGGCCAGCTGCTCGCCCTGCCCGAAGGCGAGGTCGAAGGGGCATCGGCGCTGGTCAAGTTTGCGCGGCTCGACGGGCAGAACCGCCTGCTGGGCGGCAAGGTGCTGGCCTTCGACATGCGCAGCCCCCCGCGGCTCTACATGCGCCTGCCCGAAGGCGTGCGCGAGGCGGCGCCCTCGGTGGCGGCCAATGCCGGAGGGATGGACTGATGGCTTCCCGCGCAGCATCCCCCCGCTATGTCCGCAAGTTTGCCGCGGTCAATGTCGGCTCGTTCCGCATTTCCGCGATGATCATGGGCGAGACCGAGACCGGCGAATTGCAGGTATTGGGCAGCGGCCACCGCGCCAGCGCCGGGATCAAGCGCGGCTATGTCACCGACATGGCCGCCGCCAGCCATGCGATCCGCGATGCGGTGGAGCGGGCCGAGAAAAGCGCCTCCAGCGATGTGCGATCGGTGTGGATCGCCTGCGCCGGGGCGGGGCTCGCCAGCAATGTCGTGGCGGTCGATATCGAGATCGGCGGGCGGCGGATCGAGGACGAGGATGTCGAGCAGCTGCTGATCCACGCGCGCGAGATGATCCAGCCCGATGGCCGCACCGTGCTGCACGCGCAGCCCGCGCATTACACATTGGACGGGGCGCACGGGGTCGCCAACCCCCGCGGGCTTCATGCCGAGCGGCTGGGCGTGGATATCCACGTGATGCTGGCCGATGGTGCGCCGGTGCGCAATCTCACCGAAGCGGTGCAGAGCGCGCATCTGGAGGTCGAAGGCGTGGTCGCCGCGCCGCTCGCTGCCGGACATGCCTGCCTGACCATCGAGGAGCGCGAACTGGGCGTGGCGCTGGTCGAAATCGGGGCGGATGTCACCAATGTGGCGGTGTTTGCGGGCGGGATGCTGCTGGGATTGCAGGCGGTGCCGATGGGCTCTGCCGACATCACCGATGCCATCGCCAGCAGTTTCGGCATCCGCCGCTCGCAGGCCGAACGGCTGAAATGCGTCGCCGGATCGGCGATTGCCAGCCCTGCCGATCACCGCGAGCTGATCCCCGTCAACGGGCCGGGCGAGGCAGGGGGCGATGGTGCCCCCGTCGGGCCGCTGGCACGCGGGGCGGATGACAAGAACCGGATCGTGCGCGCCGAACTGATCGGGGTGGTCACGCAGCAGCTTGGCGTGCTGACCGGAGAGATCGGCAAGGCGCTGAAGGCGATGGGCTTTTCCGGCACGCGGGCAGGGCAGGTGGTGCTGACCGGCGGCGGCGCGGAACTGGCCGGGATGGCCGATTTCATGCAGGGCGCACTGGGGCAGCCTGTCAGGCTCGGGCGGCCGCCGCAGCTCGCCGGAATGCCCGAGGCGCACCACGCCCCCGGCTTTGCGACGCTGGCGGGCCTGTGCCTCTATGCGGCCGAAGACCCGGTCGATATCCGCGCTGTGGGGACAGGGCGCGGCGGGGTCTATCGCGGGTTTGCGAAAGAGACCGGCATCTGGGCGCTGGTCATGCGCCTGTTCCGGGCGGCGAAGGAATATTTCTGATGCGGCGCAAGCAGCCTGTCACGGCCTTGCAGCCAAGCGATTGATGAACCGAGCACTGTGGATAAGGGCTTTGCCGCTATAAAATGTGGCAAGCGATTATGTCACAGAAGATTAAAGCGGGCGGATAGCATCAAAAATCTGGCTGCCCGCGCCTGGAGGACAAGCTGATGAGCATCAATATCGGACCTGCCGCGACCGACGATCTGCGTCCGCGCATTACCGTGATCGGGATCGGCGGGGCGGGCGGCAACGCCATCGCCAACATGATCGAGGCCGAGATCGAAGGCGTCGAATTCATCGTGGCCAACACCGATGCCCAGGCGTTGAGCACTTCTCCGGCGGAAAAGCGCATCCAGCTCGGCCCCGATATCACCGGCGGCCTTGGCGCAGGCGCGCGGCCCGAAGTGGGCAAGGCGGCCGCTGAAGAAACCGTGGCCGAGATCGAAAAGGCGCTCGAAGGCGTCAACATGTGCTTCATCGCGGCCGGCATGGGCGGGGGCACCGGCACCGGCGCCGCACCCGTGATCGCGGAAGCCGCGCGCCGGATGGGCGTGCTGACCGTGGGCGTTGTCACCAAGCCGTTCCTGTTCGAAGGCACCCGCCGGATGCGCGCTGCCGAAGCGGGGATCGAGGAGCTTCAGCAGCACGTCGATACGCTGATTGTCATTCCCAACCAGAACCTGTTCCTGGTCGCCAAGGCCGAAACCACCTTCAAGGAAGCCTTCCAGCTGGCCGACGAGGTGCTCCAGCAGGGCGTGCGCTCGATCACCGACCTGATGGTGATGCCCGGCCTCATCAACCTCGACTTTGCCGACGTGCGCTCGGTCATGAGCGAGATGGGCAAGGCGATGATGGGCACCGGCGAGGGCGAGGGCGAGAACCGCGCTCTGGAAGCCGCCGAACAGGCGATCGCCAACCCGCTGCTTGACGGGGTCAGCATGGCGGGCGCCAAGGGCGTGATCATCTCGATCATCGGCGGCGAGGACATGCGCCTGCTCGAAGTCGACGAGGCCGCCAATCACATCCGCGAGCTGGTGGACGAAGACGCCAACATCATCTGGGGTTCGGCGTTCAACCCCGATCTCAAGGGCAAGATCCGCGTCTCGGTGGTCGCTACGGGCATCGAACAGAGCGCGGTCGGCGCGTCGGAACGCGCGCAGTCGATCTCGCTCGGGGCCTCGCGTGCGCCCAAGCGCCCGGTGCTCGAACTGTCGGACGATGAAGGCTTCGAGGAACTGCCGCCGGTTGCGGCTGCGTCTGAAGAGCCCGCGCCTGCGCCGGCATTCGACCTGACCCCGCCCAAAGCAACGCCGACCGTTACCTATGATGACGAGGCGCTCGATCTGGTCGAGGAAGAGGACGACGACGAGCCCGCAGCGGCCCAGCCCTTCAGCCTCAGCGGCATGCAGGCGGGTGACGATTACGGCGAGGAATATGACGATGATGTCGATGACATCGTCGATCCGCTGGCGGGCCTGCGCGGCGCCGACGGGGAGCCGACCTACGGCTATGCCCCGCCTGCCGCCGCTGCCGAAGACGATGACGACGCGCTCGATCTGGGCGAGGAATATGCCGAATATTCCGAACCCGAACAGGTCGCCGCGCCCTATACCCCGCCGGTGCAGGACGATCTGCTCGCCGATGCCGACCGGCTGGCGGCGGATAATCGCCCGGTCGAGGCAAGGCTCGGCGGCGGCCGGCGGCGGGCGCTGCTCGGCGGCGCAGCGGGTGATGCGGGCACCGGCGGGGGCGGGGGCGGCGGCGCTCCGGCGGCGGGCGGTGCGTCCGGCGCAGGCAGCACCCTGTTCGAACGCATGGCCAACCTCTCGCGCAGCACGGCCCGCGATGATGACGGGGACGACGACGGGGATGATGATGGCCCGGCGCTCAGCATCCCGCGTTTCCTCGGGCGGCAGAACAACCAGTAAGCCGGTGCCGGTGCTGTCCGCGTGGCAGCCTGGCGCGTCTGCAATGCGATTGATCGCGTGCGCGCTGTGCCTGCGGTGGCAGGAAGCGCGCCGCGCACTACAAGCGGGATCATGACAATCGCTTTTCCCACCCGCCTTGCTCCGGTCATTGCGATGGCGCTGGCAGCGGGGCTGGCTGTTCCGGCCACCGCCCAGGATGTGATCGCGCAGCCGGTGGTGCAGCCGCTCCCCTCGCCCGAAGTGCAGCGGTTGAACCGCGCTCTGGTGGCGCTGGCGAAGGCCCCGCGCGATCGTGACGCGCTGCTCGAAGCCGGGCAGGCGGCGATGGGCGTGGATGATCTGGAAGCCGCGATCGGCTTTTTCGGGCGGGCGGCAGAGATCGATCCCAACCATCCCGGCGTGGCGCAGGGGCTGGGCGGTGTCTATCTGCGCGCCGGCCGTGCGGGCGAGGCGCTGGTGCAGTTCGAACGCGCCGCCGCCGCCGGAGTGCCCGAGCGTGACATTCTGACCGATCAGGGCCTGTCGCTCGATCTGGTGGGCGAACATCCCGCAGCACAGGCTGCCTATACGCAGGCGCTGACGCTCGATCCCGGCAATGACGAGGCCCGCCGCCGCCTTGCGATCAGCCATGCGATCACCGGTAACCGTGCGCGGTTCGAAGAAGCGCTGCGCCCCCTGCTCGACCGGCGCGACATGGCCGCGCAGCGCGCCCGCGCTTTCGGCCTCGCGATCCTTGGCGATGGCGAGCGGGCGAGCGCGATTGTCGAACAGGTGATGCCGCGTGACATGGCGACGCGGCTGGTGCCCTATCTCGGCTACATGCCGCGCCTGACGAAGCCGCAGCAGGCCGCTGCCGCCAATCTCGGCCTGTTCCCGCGGGCGGCCGATATCGGGCGCGACGATCCGCGCCTCGCCCGCTTTGCGCGGGAGGAGCGCGCTGCCGACCGGCTCGCTCCGGCAGGCCCGCCGCTCGATGCGCGCACCGCGCCGCCGCCGACGCTGGCAGAACTGGCACCGCCCCGCACGGCGATGCCTGCACCCGCACCCGCACCCGCTCCGGCACCCGCATCCGCCCCGGCTCCGGCAATCGTGGCGGTTGCTGCGCCCGTCACACCGCCTCCGGCACCCGCCCCGCAGCCTGCCCCGCAGCCTTCATCCCCGCCGCTGCGCGTGGCCGATGCCTTTGCCGATCTCGGCAGCGCGCCCTTGCCTGATGCCAAGGTTGGCGGGGGTGCGGTCGATATCACCCGCATCACCGTCAAGCGCGAGGCTCCGCCGCCGCCGCCCGAAAAGCCCAAGCCCAAGGAACCGGCCAAGCCCGTGCACCCCAGCCGCGTGTGGGTGCAGGTGGCGACCGGCAAGGATGTGAAGGCGCTGGGTTTCGACTGGCGGCGCATATCGAAATCGGGCGGCGCGCCGCTGGCGAAACTCGCGCCGCACACCACCCGCTGGGGCGCGGCCAACCGCCTGCTGGCCGGCCCGCTCGACAACCGCACCAAGGCCGAAGCGCTGGTGAAGGAGTTGAAGGGCAAGGGGCTCGACAGCTTCCTCTACGTCAGCCCCGAAGGCGAGGAAATCCAGCCGCTTAAGTAGAAATCGGCGGGCATCCCCCACTTTCTTTGCACAGGCTTTGCACAGGTCTGTCCGGTTCTCCCCAGCCACTCTGGCGCGGCGGATTGCCAAGCCTCGGGCTCTCCGTTCAAACGTGAGGCGGTTGGTGCGATGCGCGCCGACCCCAGCGAAAGACCGTCGATGAGAGCGCAAGACATGGATTATTCCGCCGAGGACGATGCCGCCCCCGTCGATATGCTTGCCAGCCTGTTCGCAGCGCGTGGCTGGCCCTATGAAATGGTCTCCGACGACGAGATGAGCGGCGAAGTGCAGGGCAGCTGGGCCAATTACCAGCTGCGCGCGATCTGGCGGGCCGAAGACGGCGTGCTGCAATTCCTCTGCCTGCCCGATATCCGGGTGACCGACGACAAGCGCGCTTCGGCTTACGAGCTGCTGTGCCTCGTCAACGAACAGATGTGGCTGGGGCATTTCGACATCTGGTCGAACGGCGATGTGCTGCTCTATCGCCATGGCGCGCTGCTGGGCGATGATGGCCGGCTGAGCCTCGACATGGCGCAGGCGCTGGTCGAATGCGCGATCGACGAATGCGACCGGTTCTACCCGGCGTTCCAGTTCGTGCTGTGGGGCGACAAGAGCCCGCGCGCGGCGCTGGAAGCGGCGATGGTTGACGCGGCGGGCGAGGCCTGAGAGCCTTGGGCCGATGATCACGAACCTTCTCATCATCGGTTGCGGCAATATGGGCGGCGCGATGCTGGCCGGCTGGCTGGCGGCGGGCGAGGATCCGGCGCGCTTTGCCGTGCTCGATCCCGGTCTGGCCGAAACGCCCGCAGGCGTGGCGCTCTATCGCGATGCGGGCGCGGTGCCCGGCACGCATGACGCGGTGCTGCTGGGGTTCAAGCCGCAGCAACTCGGCGCTTTGGGGCCGGGGTTGCAGGGTGTGACAGCGGGCAAGGCGGTGTGTTCGCTGCTGGCCGGGATCACCCGCGACCAGCTCGCCGCCGCGTTTCCGCAAGGCGCAGCCCATGTGCGGGTGATGCCCAACCTTGCGGCGCGGATCAACAAATCGCCCGTGATCCTGTGCGAGCGCGGGCTTGGGCACAGCGAGCGCGAGGGCGTGTTCGCGCTGTTCGACCGGCTCGGCAGCGCGGTGTGGCTGGAGGATGAAACGCGGTTCGATCTCGTCACCGCGCTGGCCGGATCGGGGCCGGGCTTTGTCTATCGCTTTATCGATGCGCTGGCGGGGGCCGCGATCGATCTCGGGCTCGACGAAGCCACCGCGGCGAGCCTCGCGCTGGCCACGGTGGAGGGTGCCGCATCGCTGGCGGCGGCCTCGGATGTCGGCCCGGCAACCCTGGCCGATCGTGTCGCCAGCCCCGGCGGCATGACCCGCGAAGGGCTGAACGTGCTCGATGATGGCGCGGCCCTGCGCACACTGCTGACCGCCACCTTGCGCGCCACGGCCGAGAAAGGCGCGGCGCTTTCCAAAGGCAGTTAAGATTAACGCCTGTTAATCTGAACGGATTGCGCGCTTTGCAATCCGGTTTCGCTTGAAAAGCGCAAAACAAACCCCGATATTCCCCCCATTGGAGAGCGCGGGCTTTTCCGCGCTCCGACTTGGAAAGGCATAGGGTTTCACAATGGCTGACTGGAATGACACCTCGCGCAATGCGCAGCGTCTGGGCTCCGTGCCCCGCGCCGGGGGCGATGTCGCCGGCCGCGTGAGCTTTGACGAGGGCCTGCGCAAGCACATGCTCTCGATCTACAATTACATGACCTCGGGCATCCTGCTGACCGGGATCGTCGCACTGCTGGCCTTCACCAGCGGCGTTGCCGAAACGATCTTCACCGGCGGCATCCTGCGCTGGATCGTGGCCCTTTCGCCGATGGCGATCGTGTTCGCGATGAGCTTTGGCGCCAACCGCTTCAGCACCGGCACGCTGCAGGCGATGTTCTGGGGCTTTGCCGTCCTGATGGGCCTGTCGCTCTCGTCGGTGTTCCTGATCTACACCGGCGGTTCGATCGCCACGACCTTCTTCGCCACCGCGGCGGCCTTTGCCGGCCTGTCGCTGTGGGGCTACACCACCAAGAAGAACCTGTCGGGCATGGGCAGCTTCCTGATCATGGGCGTGATCGGCCTGCTGGTGGCGATGGTGATCAACATCTTCCTGCAGAGCCCCGCGTTCCACTACGCGATCAGCTTCATCGGCGTGCTGATCTTTGCCGGTCTCACCGCCTATGACACGCAGCGGCTGAAGAACGAGTACGAGATGCTGCGCGGCACGCAGTTTGCGGGCAAGGCCGTGGTGCTGGGCGCGCTGAGCCTCTACCTCGACTTCATCAACATGTTCACCTTCCTGCTGCAGTTCCTCGGCAACCGCGAGTAATCGCGCGCAAAGCCAACCTGTCTCAGGTGTTGAAATAACAGGTGCCCGGAGCCTTTCCCAAGGTTCCGGGCATTTGCTTTGTCGGCTGACGCGGCTATCGGAGATGCTTAATGCTGCATCAAGCATCAGGCCGGCAGGATCGCCGGCCCGCGGCAGCCAATCCGCAGCCAGAGAGGTTCACCAGAAGACATGAGCGCGGCCCCCGAGACGCTTTCAAATGCCACCCCTTCGTCCACCCCGTTCGGACTGAAAATCACCACGCTGGCCGTGGGCATCGCCGCGCTGGCCGCCTGCGCGACCCCTGCGCCGCCGCCGCCTCCGCCGCCGCCGCCCCCTCCGCCGCCGCCGGTGGTCGAAGCGGTGCCCTATCGCCCGCTGCCGCCGGGCGGTGCGCATTACGTCATGGAAATCCCGCAGCGCGGGCCTGATGGCAAGCGCATGACGGTCAATTCCGGTCTGACCGACGATCAGCTCGTCTGGAACCTGCGCTCGGCGTGGAACGTGGCCGCGCTCAACTGCCTGTCGGCGGAATACCAGCCGATCCTCGATGGCTACCGCGCCTTCCTGACGAAAAACGTCAAGCCGCTGAAGGCGGTGAACGACCGGATCGAGAAGGGCTACAACAACCGTTACCGCGTGCGCCGCGATGCGATGGTGGCGCGCGACGGCTATACCACGCAGGTCTACAACTTCTTCGCGCTGCCCGCCGCCCGCGCCGGGTTCTGCCGCGCCGCGCTCGATATGGCGAACCGCGCTCTGGCCGCGCCGCCGACCGATCCGCTCGGCTTTGCCCGCGCCAATTTCGACGGGTTGCTGCTGCCGTTCGAGGAGTTTTTCGCCGAATACGAGGCCTATCAGCAGGCCTCGGCGGCGTGGGATGACAAGTGGGGCGCGCTCTACGGTCCCTCGCAGCCCGGCTGGGTCGCGGTGCAGGAAGCCCGCGCCAGCGGCCTGCCGGTGCCGAGCGTGACCAGCCTGGTCAGCGACAGCGCGGTGCAGACCGTGATCGACCCCGAAACGGGCGCCGCCGTGCCGGTGGTACCGGTGACCGAAGGCGTCATGTCGCAGCCGGTGGTGCAGCCGATCGCCGAGGCTCCGAAGCCGTAATCACACGGGGCGCAGCGGCCAAAATCGCCGTTGCAAGGGGTCGCGCTTGGCGCTAATGCGCGGCCTCGCCCGCCCTTTGCGGCAGGCGCGAAAGCTGGAACGGGGCCGTAGCTCAGATGGGAGAGCGCGTCGTTCGCAATGACGAGGTCAGGGGTTCGATCCCCCTCGGCTCCACCAGTTTCGGGAGGATCGTGAATGTCCGGGCGACATTCACGGCCCCGAACCTCCCAAGCACAAGTGCGCGAGGGGTTTCCCCCCATCGTCGCCCCGTGCCTGACACGGGGCTCGGCTTTTTCGTGCCCAGACGCGACAAGATCGGGCGTCCATTTCGAAAAGCAGCCAAGCCCCGCATCAAGTGCGGGGCGACGAGGGCAGAGAAATTTCCGCAAGAGTGCGCGCACGTTGCCCTTACATCGCTTGCCGTCAGCCTCGCTTGACGCTATCCGTCTGCCCGCGTTTCGGTAACGGGAATGCGGTGCAAATCCGCAGCTGTCCCTGCAACTGTAAGCGGTGAGTGTGGGGTGCGCTCCCTCTTTCGAGAGGGCAGCCACTGGGGGTCTTCGGGCCATCCGGGAAGGCGAGCATCCCATGCGGCGATCCGTGAGCCAGGAGACCGACCGGGGCGTGTCGCTCTTTGCTTGGTTCAGGGGTTGGCCAGGCGCGGAAACAGACTTTCGTTGTGAGCGACATCGCCGGGCTGCACGGGGGAGGGATCGCCTCCTTGCGGCCACCATGTTGCTGATGACGGGAGGAATCCGTGAAGAATTTTGCATATTTGGGCAGCGTCGCGTGGGCGGCGCTGGTTTGGGCTGCGCCTGCGTGGGCGCAGGACGAGCCGCAGCAGGAAAATCTGCTGCAGGAAATCGTGTTCGCCGATAACCGCCGCAGCGATATCATCGTCAGCGCCAGTCGTTCGGGCGATGCCGATGTGCCGGAGAACTATCCCGGTTCGGTCACGGTGCTGACCGGACGGCAGCTCGAACAGCGCCAGACCCGCGACATTGCCGATGTGCTGCGCGATGTGCCCGGCGTGGCGGTGGCGGGCGTTGCGGGCCAGACCCAGATCCGCCTGCGCGGGACGGAGGCCAATCACGTGCTGGTGCTGGTCGACGGGATCGAGGTGTCCGATCCCTTCGCGGGCGAATTCGATATCGGCACGCTTCAGGCCGAGCCCGGCGCCCGCCTTGAAGTGCTGCGGGGGCCGCAGTCGGCGCTCTATGGTCCCGACGCGATCGGGGGTGTGATCGCCTATGAAAGCGCGACCGGCGACGGCTTTGCGGCGCGGCTGGAAGGCGGCACGCAGGGCACCATCAACGGCGCGGCGCGTTACGGATATGTGGGGCAGGGCTGGGACGCGGGCTTTTCCGCCGTGGTTGTCAGCACCGATGGCCAGCCCAATGCGCGCAGCGGCACTCGCGATATCGGACGTGACAGCTACACGCTCGCAGGCAAGGGCAGCGTCAAACTGGCCGAAGGCTTGCAGCTGCGCGCCGCCGCCCGCTTCATCCGCACCGAAGGCCGCACCAACGACAGCGATTTCGATACCACCAGCCCGACCTTCGGCTTCATCATCGACAGCCCCGGCGTCACCTTCACCAACGAGGCGATCTACGCCCTCGTCGGGGCGCGGGCCGAGGCGCTGGATGGTGACTGGACGCATGATCTTTCGGCGCAGGTGGCGGATGTCACGCGCCAGACCGACAGCCCCTTCGGCATCACCTCGGCCAGCGAGGGCGACCGCTTCAAGGCGTCCTATGTATCGGCGCTCAGAACGGGCGATCACACCCTTACTGTCGCCGCCGATTACGAGGTCGAAGGCTTCCGCAACGCGACGCCGGGCGGCTTCGTGTTCGATGAGCGGCGCGAGATCGAGCAGGTCGGGCTGGTGGGCGAATATCGCTACAGCAACGACGGCGTCGATCTGTCGGCGGCGCTGCGGCATGACATCAACGACCTGTTCCGCGATGCGACCACCTTCCGTGTGGGCGCGGGGTATCGGGTTACCGACACCACCCGCCTGCGCGCAGCGGCGGGCAGCGGGGTCAAGAACCCCGGCTTCTTCGAGCTCTACGGCTTCATCGACGGGCGCTTCATCGGCAATGCCGCGCTGCGTCCGGAAAAGTCGACGGGGTGGGAGGTCGGGATCGACCAGCAACTGGGCGATGCCAACCTTGCGGTGACCTATTTCGACAGCGAGCTGGAGGGCGAGATCTTCACCACCTTCCCGCCGCCGACCTTCATCGCCACCCCGTCCAACCGCACCACGGAAAGCCGCCAGCGCGGGGTTGAAGTCGCGCTCAATGCCCGGATTGGCGCTGCCTTCAGCCTCGATGCGGCCTATAGCTACCTCGACGCCGAGGAAAACGGCCGCGAGGAAGTGCGCCGCCCGCGCCACATCGCCAGCGCGGCGCTGACTTGGACGGCACCGGGCGACAAGGCCTCGGCCACGCTGGTGGTGCGCCACAATGGCCGGAGCCTCGACGATGCCTTCACCGATCCCAGCTTCGTGCCGGTGCGGGTGCGGCTGGACGATTACACGCTGGTCAACCTCAATGCGCGGGTGAAGCTGAGCGATGAGGTCAGCGGCTTCGCCCGCGTCGAAAACCTGCTGGGCGAGCGTTACGAACAGGTGTTCAGCTTCGTCTCGCCGGGGCGCAGCGCGGTGGTGGGGGTTGAAGCGAGGTTTTGAAGTCTCCCCTCCCGCTTGCGGGAGGGGCCGGGGGTGGGAAAGCGTTCGAGCCTTGCGGCTCGCCCCACCCCTTGATCCCCTCCCGCAGGCGGGAGGGGAGATAGTAGCCCTCGCATTTGCAGCAATTATTCCCTATGCGCCCCCCATGCATTTCCTCGACCAAGCCAAGATCTATGTGAAGTCCGGCGGCGGCGGCCCCGGCGCTGTCAGCTTCCGGCGCGAAAAATATGTCGAATATGGCGGGCCCGACGGCGGTAACGGCGGGCGCGGCGGCGATATCGTGTTCGAGGCCGTGGCGGGCCTCAACACGCTGATCGACTTCCGCTATTCGCAGCACTTCAAGGCCCCGCGCGGCGGCCACGGCATGGGCAAGGACCGCACCGGCGCATCGGCGGAACCGCTGGTGATCAAGGTGCCGGTCGGCACGCAGGTGCTGTCCGAAGACAAGGAAGAGGTGCTCGCCGATTTCACCGAAGTCGGCCAGCGCGTCGTCTTCCTCGAAGGCGGGATGGGCGGGCGCGGCAATGCGTCCTACAAGACCTCCACCAACCGCGCCCCGCGCCAGCATCAGCCGGGCATTCCCGGACAGGAAGCATGGGTGTGGCTGCGGCTGAAACTGCTCGCGGACGTGGGCCTTGTCGGCCTGCCCAACGCGGGCAAATCGACCTTCATCAACGCCGTGTCCAATGCGCAGGCGAAGGTCGGCGATTATGCCTTCACCACGCTGGTGCCGAAACTGGGCGTGGTGCGCCACAAGGGCCGCGAATTCGTGCTGGCCGACATTCCCGGCCTGATCGAGGGCGCGGCAGAAGGTGTCGGGATCGGCGACCGCTTCCTCGGCCATATCGAGCGCTGCCGCGTGCTGATCCACCTGATCGACATCACCGGCACCGAAGACGCCGACCCCGCCGAAGCCATGCGCATCGTCGAGGAAGAACTGGCAGCCTACGGCGCCGAGCTGGACGAAAAGCCGCGTCTGGTGGTGCTCAACAAGCTCGATCTGGCCGACGCCGAGCTGGTCGAGGCCTTCCGCAAGGAATTGCTGGCAGCGGGCGCGGACAAGGTTTTTGCCGTGTCGGGCGCGACCGGCGCGGGCATCCCCGAACTGCTCGACGCGGTGCTCGGCTACCTGCCGGATCGCACCGCGACCGAGACCAAGGCCGTCGAGGTCGAGGACGAGGGCGACGCGCCCGCATGGTCGCCGCTCTGATCTGACGCGATGCTGACGAAACTCGCCGACATACCCTCCGCCCGCCGGATCGTGGTCAAGATCGGCTCGGCGCTGCTGGTCGGCGGCGGGCAGGCGCGGGAAGGCTGGCTGGTGCGCATGGCGGGCGATCTCGCGATGCTGCGGCAGGCAGGCGCGCAGGTGATCGTGGTGAGTTCCGGCGCGATTGCGCTGGGCGCGGCGCGGCTGGCCTTGCCCAAGGGCGGGCGCGGCAGCCTCGCCGATGCGCAGGCCGCCGCCGCGGTGGGCCAGATCGCGCTCGCCGACCTGTGGAGCCGCGCGCTCGGCAGCGAGGGGATTACGGCGGCGCAGATGCTGCTGACGCTGGGCGATCTCGAAGACCGCCGCCGCTATCTGAACGCCGCCGCCACGCTCGACCGGCTGCTGGAGGCAGGCACGATCCCCGTCATCAACGAGAACGATTCGGTCGCCACGGAAGAAATCCGCTTTGGCGATAATGACCGGCTGGCGGCCCGTGTGGCGCAGGCAGCCAATGCCGATCTGGTGCTGCTGCTGTCGGACGTTGACGGGCTGTATGACCGCGATCCGCGTGCGCCGGGCGCGGCGCTGGTGCCGGTGGTGGACGCCGTGACGCCAGAGGTGATGGCGATGGCGAGCAGTGCCTCGTCCTCAGGCCTCGGTTCGGGAGGGATGGTCTCCAAGCTGCAAGCCGCGCAGATTGCCACGCGGGCGGGGATTGCGCTGGCGATCCTCAACGGCACGCATGACGCGCCGATTGCCCATGCTCTGGCTGCGGGCACAGGGACGCTGTTCCTCCCCGTCAGCGCGGCCTCGGCCCGCAAGGCATGGCTCGGCGGGCGGCTGGCCCCTGCGGGCGATCTGCGCGTGGACAAGGGCTGCGCCGAGGCACTGAAGGGCGGGGCGAGCCTGCTGGCGGCGGGGGTCGTGGGCGTTTCCGGCAACTTCCGGCGCGGCGATCTGGTCAGCGTGCTGAGCCTCAGGGGCGAACGTCTCGCGCAGGGCCTTGCCGAATATGACGCCGCCGAAATGCAGCTGATCGCCGGCAAGCGGGCAGAAGAGCAGGCCGAACGCCTCGGCTATGCGCCGCGCTCCTGCGTGATCCACCGCGATCACATGGTGTTGCTGTGAGCCTCATCGCGATCACCGGCGCGACCGGTTTTGTCGGCTCGGCGGTGCTGGAAGCGGCGCTGGCGGCGGGGCACAGTGCAAGGGCACTCGCCCGCCGCGATCAGCCGATGCGTGCAGGGGTGGAATGGGTGCGCGGCGATCTCGGCGATACGGCGGCGCTTGCCACACTGGTCGCCGGGGTGGACGCGGTGGTGCATGTGGCGGGCCTCACCAACACGCCTGATCCTGAGCAGTTCGAAGTCGCCAATGTCACCGGCACCGCCAATGTGCTGGCCGCGATGCAGGCTGCGGGCGTGCGGCGGCTGGTGCATGTTTCCTCGCTCTCTGCGCGCGAGCCGAAGCTGTCGGCCTATGGCGCGTCCAAGATGCGCGCCGAGGTGCTGGTCGAGGCGTCGGGGCTGGACTGGACCATCGTGCGCCCGCCCGGCGTCTATGGCCCGCGGGATACCGATTATCTGGAGATGTTCCGCACCGCCAAGTGGGGTTTCGTGCCACTGCCGCCGGGCGGGGCGAGCTCGATCATCCATGCCGATGATCTGGCCGAGCTGCTGGTGACGCTGGCGACAGGCAACGCCGCGCCGGTGCGCAAGAAAATCTACGAGCCTGACGATGGCAGGCAGGGCGGGTGGAGCCACAAGGAACTCGCGCAGGCGATTGGCCGGGCGGTGGGCCGCGCTGCCGTGTTCGCGCCGCACCTGCCGCGCCCGGTGCTCGATGCTGCCGCTGCTGCCGACCGCATGGTGCGCGGCGACCGCGCCAAGCTCACCGCCGACCGCGTGGGCTACATGTGCCACCCCAACTGGGTCGCCCGCTTCGACCGCGCCGTGCCGCCGGGCATCTGGCAACCGAGGATCGCGGGCGAGGATGGGCTGAAGGCAACCGCCGAGTGGTATCGGCGCGAGGGGTGGCTGTAGCACCATCAGGGCCACCATGCAGGTGGTCGCCAGACGGTTTCCGGCATGATATCAATTGCTCGCCAGCCTTGGCATGCATGGGGATTCGCGCTGACGCAGGCGTATCGCAGGGGGGGGGAGTCGTGGCGCTCAATCAAGAAGCATTCGACCGCATCGAGTCATACGAACTGGCCAAGGGCAGACAATTCGGCAGGCTCAAACACACGGGGTTCGGTGACAAATATATGCCGGACGGCGGCTATAATGGTGGCATCGAAAATCCCGAATTTCATCCGATCCCGTTATCGTCTCTGCTCATCCGTTTCGGCGGATCGGCGTGGAAAGGTTCGGATCCCTTTGCCGGACGGGTTGCCGCCGGCGAGTGGTGGCTTGATTATGACAATCTGGTGCGGATTGTGGAATATGCCCGAGCGATCGATGAAACACTCGCTTACGCCGTGAGACAGACATGCGCTGTGCCCGACGATTGGAGCGACATGACACTCCTTATCACGGGTTACACCCGCTCGCCACTTTGGGCCTACAAAGGATTGGGCAATGTCGCTTTCGGCAAGAAGGTGACGATCGACCCGAAGTCGCCCGGAAAACCGGCGGTGGAACAGCTGTATATTCCGGGATTGAACGATCCCGATCTGCGCAGGCAGGCGCTGATCGTTCGCACTGCAACGTTTTTGCATCCTGCGATGTCCAAACCTGGCGCTTTGGCACGGATGCGAGAACAAACGCGGATTCGCGAAATACTTCAGATCAAGTCCTGACCTGACGGCAGCCGCGCCTCTACAAGAACGGCTCCTCGCCCGGCTTGTGGATGCCGCATTCGGTCTTGTCCCAGCCTTTCCACCGCCCTGAACGCGGGTCTTCGCCCGGGAGCACCTGCGAGGTGCAGGGGGAGCAGCCGATCGAAGGATAGCCCTGCGCGATCAGCGGGTGGCGCGGCAGGTCGTGGGCGATGAAATAGCCTTCGATCTGGCCCGCGTCCCAATCGATCAGCGGGTTGATCTTGAGCCGTCCAGCCGCGTCCGAGGTGTCGAGTTCGAAGCGCGGCAGATTGGCGCGGGTCGCGGCCTGAAACGCCTTCCTGCCGGTGAAGCTGGCATCGTAATCCAGCAAAGCCTTCGCCAGCGGGCGCACCTTGCGGATCTCGCAGCAGCCATCGGGATCGTAGGACCACCTCAGGCCGGTTTCGTCCTTTGCCGCAAGGTCGGCTGCGTCCGGCGTCAGCACCACGAGGTTGAGGCCGAGGCGCGCCGCCAGCGTGTCGCGATAGGCCAGCGTTTCGGCAAAATGCTTGCCCGTGTCGAGGAACAGCACCGGCACTTGCCTGTCGACGCTGGCGACGAGATGCAGCAGCACCGCGCTCTCCGCCCCGAAGCTGGAGACCACCGCCAGATCGCCCGCCAGGCGATCACGGATCACCGCTTCGAGCATTTCAGCCGTCGTGCTGCCGCGGAACATCCGGTTCAAACGCACCGCATCATGCTCGGTAAAGCGCGGGGCGAGGTCGAGCGCGTCGCGGGTGCGGGTGCCGGGGACGAGCCTGAGTTCAGGCTTCATGGCGCTTGTCCGCGATGGTGGCCCTGCGGTCGGCGGCGCGCTGGTAGACATTCTCCCATGTCGCAAAGGCGCGCTTCGCGTCTTCCTCGTCCAACCGCTGGTCGGGGGCGAAGCTGTCGAAGCCGCAGCGGCGCATGTGGCTGAGCTGGTCGATCAGCACCGCGCCCACCGCGCGCAATTCGCCGGTATAGCCCGCCTCGCGCAGGATGCGGGCCGCCGAATAGCCGCGCCCGTCGCCGAAGACGGGGAAGTTGACCTCCACCAGCGCCAGGCGATCGAGGAACGGCAAGAGCAGGCGCGCATCGTCGCCCGGCTCGATCCGCACGGCGTTGGCGTTGGTTTGCTCCAGCGCGGAATCGACCGTCACCGTGCCGTGATCGACGGGCTCATCGTCACGGAAGCGGAATTGCACCTCGTCGGGGGAGGTGCCGAGGTTCTGGGTGTCACCCATAAAGCGCCTCCTTGAACGGCTCCATGCCGATGCGGCGGTAGGTATCGAGGAAGCGCTCGCCCTCGGTGCGGCTGGCGAGATAGACGTCGGTGACTTTCTCGACCGCGGCGATCACGCCGTCCTCGTCAAAGCCGGGGCCGGTGATCTTGGCGAGACTGACATCCTCGGCCTCGCTGCCGCCGAGCGAAAGCTGGTAATTCTCCACACCCTTCTTGTCGACGCCAAGGATGCCGATGTGGCCCGCGTGGTGGTGCCCGCAGGCATTGATGCAGCCGGAGATTTTGAGCTTCAACTCGCCCACTTGCCCGGTGCGGCCGGTTTGCGCGAACCGCTCCGAAATGCGCTGGGCGAGCGGGATCGAGCGGGCGTTGGCAAGCGAGCAATAGTCGAGGCCCGGGCAGGCGATGATATCCTCGATCGTGTCCATGTTGGGCGCGGCAAGGCCCGCTGCCTCCAGCGCCGTCCACACCGCGTGCAGATCGCTGATCGCGACATGCGGCAGCAGCAGGTTCTGGGTGTGCATCACCCGCAGTTCGTCAAAGGAATAGAGCTTCGCCAGCCGTGCCACGATCCGCATCTGGTCCGCAGTGGCATCGCCGGGAATGCCGCCGACGGGTTTGAGGCTGATCACGGCAGAGACGTAACCGGGTGCCTTGTGGGGGTGGGTGTTCTGGCGAACCCACTGGCCAAACCTGCTGCCCTGTCCTCCGTTCGCCTCGAGCAACGTCGAGAGGCTGGGTGTCTCGACTGCGCTCGACACGAACGGGGGTGGGGTGAAATGCGTCTTGATGCGTTCGAGTTCCTCACGCGGCGGCTCCACGCCGATGCTCAGAAGGTGCGCGAATTCCTCCTCGACCTGCCGGATATACTCCGCCGCGCCGAGCTCATGGACGAGGATCTTGATCCGCGCCTTGTACTTGTTGTCGCGCCGGCCGTAGCGGTTGTAGACCCGCAAGGCCGCCTCGGCATAGGTGATGAACTGGTCGATCGGCACGAAGTCGCGGATCAGCGGGGCGATCATGGGCGTGCGGCCCATCCCGCCACCGGCGTAGAACTGCGCGCCGATTTCCCCGTCACGCTTGACGATCCGCACCCCGATATCGTGCAGCCGCATCGCGGCGCGGTCCTTTTCCGAGGCGATCACCGCGATCTTGAACTTGCGCGGCAGGTAGGTGAACTCCGGATGGAAGCTCGACCACTGGCGCATCAGCTCGGCATAGGGGCGGGGGTCCACCACCTCGTCGGCGGCAGCGCCTGCGAAGTGATCGGACGAGATGTTGCGGATGCAGTTGCCGCTGGTCTGGATCGCATGCATTTCGACCTTGGCGAGGTCGGCAAGCGCATCGGCGGCATCCTCCAGCCTGATCCAGTTGTACTGGATATTCTGGCGGGTGGTGAAGTGGCCATAGCCGCGATCGTAGCGCTCGGCGATGTCGGCCAGCGCCTCCATCTGGCGGCTGTCGAGCGTGCCATAGGGGATCGCCACGCGCAGCATATAGGCGTGGAGTTGCAGGTAGAGCCCGTTCATCAGCCGCAATGGCTTGAACTGGTCCTCGGTCAGCTTGCCTTCGAGACGGCGGCGGGCCTGATCGCGGAATTCCTCCACGCGGGCATCGACCATCGCCTGGTCATATTGGTCGTAACGATACATCAGAAACTCCGTTCGCTTCGAGCGAAGTCGAGAAGGCGGCTCGCGTGGGTGTCTCGACTACGCTCGACACGAACGGCAAAGGTGTGTGCAGTGGTCATCAGATCACCCAGTCCCAGCCGGTCTTGTCGGCGGTTGGCACAGCAAGGTCGCGCCGCACGGTCGGGCCGAGTGCGCGCACGCGGTCCTTGATGTGGGCGGGGCGGACATGGCCGGCGGCGTCAATGCTGGCGTCGATGGCATAGGGCACGTTGACGCGGCGGGCGGCTTCCTCGCGGGCGAGGATTTCTCCGGCCTCCTCGCCAACGTCGACCGCATCATCGACGAACAGCGACCAGCCCTTGCCGTCCCACCATGTCACCGCGCCGCTGCGCAGGTCGTTGCCGGTGAGGATTTTCATGGCTTTTGCTCTCCGTCACCCCAGCGCAGGCTGGGGCCTAGGGCTTCAATGAACTGCGCTTGCCGCTCTAGGTCCCAGCTTGCGCTGGGATGACGGCTGGTGTCGGGGAGGCGCGCGGTCACCTCGCCGATCACGATCAGCGCGGGGCTTTTGACCGCTTCGGCTTCGACCAGATCGGGCAGGGCGGCGAGCAGCCCGCGCAGCACGCGCATTTCGGGGCGCGCGGCGTTTTCGATCACGGCCACCGGCATGTCGGGGGCGAGGCCATCGGCCATCAGCTTCTCGGCGATTTGCGGCGCGGTGGACACGCCCATGTAGATCACCAGCGTGCGGCCCTTGCCGGCCAGACCCGACCAGTCCTGTTCGGAAAGGCCCTTGCACTGGCCCGCGACGAAGCTGACGATGCTGGAAGCGTCGCGGTGGGTGAGCGCGATCTGCGCCGCCGCGCCCGCGCCCTGCGCTGCGCTGATGCCGGGGACGACTTCGACGCGAACGCCTGCCGCCCGCGCCGCCTCGGCCTCCTCGCCGCCGCGCCCGAAGATGAAGGGATCGCCGCCCTTCAGCCGCACGACATCGCGTCCGGCCTGCGCCTCTGCCACCAGCAGCGCGTTGATCGCTTCCTGCGGCAGGGTGTGGCGGGCGCGCTGTTTGGCGACGGAGATCAGCCGCGCATCGGGGCGGGCAAGGCCGAGAATGTCGGGGCCGATCAGTCCGTCATGGACGATCACTTCCGCCTGTTCGATCAGGCGCGCGGCGCGCAGGGTGAGCAGGTCCACCGGACCCGGCCCCGCGCCGACAAGATAGATGGTGCCGGTCTTTCGCATGGCAGCGCAGATGGGCCAGCGCGTGCCAGCGTGCCAGCGAGAATGGTTTGGCCTGCGCGTAGCTTAGCTTTTGTCGCGTGCCTCCAGCGCCGCGATCATCCGGTCGAGCGTCTCGCTCTGACGCAGGTTGATATCGCGCTGGGGGAAGGGAATTTCGATCCCGTGTTCCCTGAACAGCGCCCACAGGTGTTTGAGCACCTCGCTGCGGACATTGCCGACACCCTCTTCGGGATCGTTGATCCAGCAGTGGATGGTGAAATCGACCGAATTCTCGCCGAACCCGCTCCACCACACTGTCGGCGGCGGGGTGGCGAGCACGCGGCGGGCCTTGGCGGCGGCTTCCAGCATCAGCTTTTCGGCGAGCGCCATGTCGGCGGCATAGCTGACCCCGACCGGCACCTGCACCCGCACGTTCTTCGACGAATAGGACCAGTTTTCGACCTGGTTGATCATCAGGTTTTCGTTGGGGATGAGGTATTCGCGTTCGTCCCGCGTCACGACCGAGATGGCGCGGATGCCGATCTTGCGGATCTGGCCGAATGTCTGCACGCCCGCTTGATCGGTCACCGCGATCACGTCCCCCGGCTTGATCGACTTGTCCATCAGCAGGATGATGCCCGAAATCAGGTTGCCGAAGGTCTTTTGCAGGCCGAACCCGATGGCAAGGCCGAAAGCGCCGGAAAACACCGTCAGCGCGGTGAGATCGATGCCGAGCAGATCGACCCCGATCAGGAAGGTCACGATCCAGATGATGATCGTGGCGATTTTCTCCGCCAGCGCGCGCTGCGTGCCGTCGAGCGCGGTCAGGCGGCGCAATCCGCTGCGGGTGAGGCGGGTGGCGACCATCGCGAACCCCAGCGCCAGCAGCACCGCGCCCGCCGCAAACAGCAGGTCGAACAGCGACACCCGCCAGGTGCCGATTTCCAGCGCGAGGCCATCCAGCCGGTTGACGATATCGCCGAAGGTTTCGCTGCGCTCGGTAATGTCCTCGCGCACGATGTCCGCGCCGCTGACAGGCTCGGCGGGCGCGCTCATGCCTGTGCCAGCGCCTGTTCGAGATCGGCGATCAGGTCGTCCGCATCCTCCAGCCCGATGGCGAGGCGGATCGCGGGCGCGCCGCCGGTGCCGGGCATGACATCGCGGTAATCGCCGGGCCGGATCGGCAGGGCGAGGCTTTCGAACCCGCCCCAGCTGTAGCCGATGCCGAACAGCGCCAGCGCGTCCGCCACGCGGGCCGAGGCCGCCGCATCATCGCTCGCCAGCACGAAGGCGAACAGCCCGCAGCCGCCGGTGAAATCGCGCCGCCACAGCGCATGGCCGGGATCGGAGGGGAGCATCGGGCACAGCACGCGGGCGACCTGCGGCTGTTGCTCCAGCCACGCGGCGACCTTCAGCGCGGTGCGGGTCTGGGCCTCCAGCCGCACGCCCATGGTGCGCAGGCCCCTTGCGGCCAGCGCGGCGTCATCGGGGGAGACGACCTGCCCCAGTTCCTGCGACACGCGGCGCAGGGCGGCATACCAGCGCTTGCCCGCGCTCGCGCTGCCCATCATCAGATCGGAATGGCCGCCGACATGCTTCGACAGGCTCATCATCACGATGTCGCAGCCATGCTCCAGCGCGGCAAAGCCCAGCGGGCTGGCCCAGGTGTTGTCGATCATCGTCACCGCGCCATGTTCGCGGGCGATGGCGGCGAGCAGCGGCACGTCGCAGACCTCGAAGGTGAGGCTGCCGGGGCTTTCGAGCCACACCGCCTTCACCGGACCGGCGGCAAACAGGGCGCGGTAGGCATCCGGATCACGCGGGTCGAAGAAGGCAGTGGCCACCCCCATGCGCGCCAGCAGGCCGGTCGCCATGCTGCGCGAGGGATCATAGGCATTGTCGGCCATCAGCAGCCGGTCGCCCGGTTTTAGCACGGCAAGCATGCAGCCCGCAATCGCCGCCACCCCGCTGGGCCAGAGCACGGTGCCATGAGCGCCCGGCTCGATCGCGGTCAGCGCGTCTGCCAGCGCCCACTGGGTCGGCGCGCCGCGGCGGCCATAGAAGAACTGCCCGTCGGCATTGTTGCCGCCTGCCGCATGGCGATCGGCGTCCTTTTCATAGAGGTGGGTGGAGGCGCGCCACACCGGCGGGTTGACCACCGGCCCGGTCCATTCCTTGCGCCGCCCGCCGCGCACCAGGCGGGTGGCGGGCTTCAGATGCCGGTCGTCCCCGCCGCCGCTCACGTGTCGGGCCCGCCGTGGTCTGGCCCTTGCGCCTTGGGCGTATCGGGATCGGCGCCCCATTCGCTCCAGCTGCCGTCATACAGCGCGGTATTGTCCTCGCCGATCAGATGCAGCGCGAACAGCAGCACGCTCGCCGTCACTCCGCTGCCGCAGGTGGCGACAATCGGGCGGGTCATATCGAGGCCCGCGTCTTCAAAGGCGGAACGGATGGCCTCAAACGATTTGTAGGTGCCGTCGGGGTTGAGCACTTCGGTAAAGGGCAGGTTGAGCGCGCCGGGGATGCGTCCCATCGGCAGGCCGTGGACGGGATCGGTGCCGGTGCCATAGACCCGGTCGGCACTGCGGGCGTCGATCACCTGTTCGCTCCCGCCGTCGAGATTGTCGAGCATGTCGGCCTTGCTGCGCACCTTGCGGGGCGCGGCGAGATGGGCCGGGGCTACCGCCTCGCCATGTTCTGCGCCGATGGCGAGCGGGCGCTGTTCCGCGCGCCATTTGCCGAGCCCGCCATCGAGGATCGCGACATTTTCCCACCCCATCGCGGTCAGCATGAACCAGCCCCGCGCCGCGGTGCGGATCGCGCTGTCATCATAAAGGACGATCGCATCCTGATGCCCGACCCCCAGCAGGCCGAGCCTTGCCGCGAGCTGATCGGGCGTCGGCAGGGCATAGGGCACGGCCGATCCGGCATCGAACAGGCTGGCAAGGCCCATAAACCGCGCACCGGGGATGTGCCCCGCGGCAAATTCCGCCGCCGCATCGCGTCCCGCAGCGGGCAGGTGGTGGGAGGCATCGAGCAGCGCCAGACCGGGCGCGTCCAGATGATCGGCGAGCCACCCGGTTGAAACGAGGGCAGAAGGAAGCTGTGTCATGGGCCGACACTAGCCCGCACATGCGCCTCCTGCCAAGCGTGGTCGGTCAGGCCGCGCCCGAAGCGGGCGGAATGGCGATCGGCTGCGCCATCAGGCCGGGGATCGATCCCGGCGGGGTATCGAGCAGGATCGGATGCAGCCGTGTGCTGCCCGTGGCGGTCGGCGTGCCGATCACGAAGCTGCGGGTCTGCGCGCTCTGGCCTTCGCCCTCCAGTGTCACGTGCAGCAGCGGGATGAACAGCGACGCGCTGCCCTGTTGCAGGATCGCGATCTCGTTCAGCGGCAGGCGGATTTCGCCGGTGACGCTGCGACTTTGATGCGGGCCGATGCGCGCGACGCCGGGGGCAGGGTGGGCCGCGCCAGCCGAAGGTGCATTGTCGCCGCCGCGCCGTGCGCTGGCCAGCTGCACCGCGATGCTAAGGTCGCTCACGGCCTTGTCGGTGCGGTTGGCAAGGTTGAGCCGGTATTGCAGCGTGAACATCATCACGCTGCGAGTGGCGGCGGTGATCTCGACCGACACATCGATGCGCGGCAGATCGGGCACCGGTGCGGCTGCGGCAGGCGCGGCGAGCGGCGTGGCGAGGCGCAGCACTTTCGATGCGCGGTTGCGCCACACCGCGATACCGCCCGCCAGCGCCAGCAGCGCGGCCAGTGCGGCGGCAGCCCAGGGCCACCATGCCGGCAGGACAGACTCTCCAGCTAAGGCGTCGGTGGTGCCGAAGGGCGTAATGGCGATGTCATCTGCCGGAGCGGCGGGCGCCAGCGGGGGCGGTGCGGCGGGCACGGCGAGCGGATCGGGGGTAGCCTCGGGCGCAGGCGCGTCGGTCTCCGGCACGGCGGGTTCCGGCGCAGCAGATGCGACCGGCGCAGGCGTTGCGGCAGGGCGCGGCGCCGGGGCGCGGGTCGGCGTGGCGGAAGGCGCGGGCAGGGGTTGCACCACCGGCTCTGATACCATCTCCACCGCCTCGCCAGCAGGGGTGGCGGGCGCAGGCGCTTCGGCCTGATCCTGCGCGGCCAGCGGCGCGGCAATCGCCAGCGCGGCAGGCAGGACACATCGGCGGGCAATCGGGCGGAGATGCGCGGTGTTCATGGCTCGAAGCAGTCTGAGGGATCGGAAAACAGGATGGTGCGTTGCGCGAAAGATCGTGAACGCCCGCTGTCCCGCATAGGGATTTTGCAGGGTCTTCGTCCAGTTCCCCGCTTGCACCCATCCCCCATTCAAGGCAACAGCCCGCGCATGACCACGACCTCGCACAGCCCCGCAGGCACTCCGCAGTTCCTCGGCAAGGATACCCCGCTGCCGACCTCGCCCGAAACCGCGGTGCTCGACTATGTTCCCAACCCGCGTCCGGGCCTCACCTATCTGGTGCGCTTTGTCAGCCCCGAATTCACCTCGCTGTGTCCGGTGACCAGCCAGCCCGATTTCGCGCATCTGGTGATCGATTATGTGCCGGGCGAAACGATTGTGGAGAGCAAGAGCCTCAAGCTGTTTCTGGGGTCTTTCCGCAACCACAACGGGTTCCACGAGGATGTGACCGTGGGCATCGGGGTGCGATTGTTCGAAGAAATGCGTCCGCAATGGCTGCGGATCGGCGGATACTGGTATCCGCGCGGGGGCATTCCGATCGATGTGTTCTGGCAATCGGGCGTGGCTCCGGAAGGCCTGTGGCTGCCCGATCAGGGCGTGCCGTCCTATCGCGGGCGTGGATGATTTCGGCGGGTTTAGACCCCGTCTAGGTCGTTCTAGACCCCCTCTAGACCCTGTTTAGGCCCGTTTTCAGCCCGATTTCAGCAATGTTTCACGTGAAACATCAGACGCTGAGATCAAGCTGCACGAAGCGCGGGATGCTCTTGTTGGCCTCGCGCCATTTGGCCAGCGGGAAAGCGCCCGGTCCCAGCGCGGCGAGCGGAATGCCGGCCTCGGCCAGCGAATAGGGCGAGATGCGGTGGCGGGTCATGAAGCCGCCCGAACCGTCGCTGATCAGCGGGGTTTCGAACTTCAGGCCCTGGCTCGCCTCGGTGGCGTTGACCACCTTGCTGACCACCAGCTGGCCGTGGCCTAGATCGAGCACCACATCGGTGCCGACCGGCACACCCGCCAGCCCGTTGATGCGCGCCCCGGTCTTCGACAGGTTGCGCAGGATCACGTCGTAGTAATGATCCTCGTGGATCAGGCCGACCTTCTTGAAGATGGTAATGCGTTCGGCCCGGTGGCGCGGCGGGCCTTCGGGCGTGACCTTCATGCTCCCCTCGGCGAACCCGGCGAGCACGTCGTCCTGCGACAGCGGGCGCGAGTAGATATAGCCCTGCACCAGATCCGCGCCGCGTTCCCTGACGAGATCGAGCTCGTCCATCGCCTCGACACCCTCGGCCACGGTCTCCATCCCCAGCGCCTTGGCCAGGGCGACGATGGCGGTGATGATCGCCGGGTTGATATCGCCGTTCTCGGTGCAGCCGCGCACGAAGCTCTGGTCGATCTTGATCTTGTCGAAATGGCCGTGCTTGAGATAGCCGAGCGATGAATAGCCCGTGCCGAAATCGTCCAGCGCCAGCCTGACGCCGAGCTTCTTCAGATCGCGGAAGATCACGTCCACCGCATCCTGATCGCCGACAAAGACGCTCTCGGTAATCTCCAGCTCCAGCCGGCCCGGCGGCAGCCCCGATGCCTCCAGCGCGGCCGCCACCGCCTTGCGATAGCCGGGGCGCACGAACTGCTTGGCCGAAACATTCACGGCAACGCGGGTATTGGGCGGCCATTGCAGCGCATCCATGCAGGCCTTGCGCAGGGCTGCCTCGCCGATGCGGATGATCAGATCGTCATTCTCTGCCACCGGAATGAAATCGGCGGGCGAGATGTTGCCGGCCTCGTCATCGTGCCAGCGCAGAAGCGCCTCAAAGCACTTGACCTCGTTGGTGACCGGATCGACCAGCGGCTGGTAGACGAGGTTCAGCTCGTCGCGGTCCACCGCATCGCGCAGCCGGTCGCCCAGCTGGGCGGTCTTGTTGGCGCGGTCGCGCAGCTCGGTGGTGAAGAAGCAGAAGGTGCCGCCGCGGGTTTCCTTGGCGGAATAGAGCGCCATGTCCGCCGCGCCGGTCAGTTCGTCGGCCTCCAGCCCGTCATAGGGCGCAATCGCAATCCCGACCGAGGTGCCGATGATCGCCCGCCGGCCGTTGATGGTATAGGGTTGCGAGACCGATTGCACGATGCGGTTGGCCAGTTCGCCCAGCGTCCCGCGGTCGTCCATGTCGGGCAGCAGCACCTGGAATTCGTCGCCGCCCAGCCGTCCGACCTCGCCGTGATCCTTGACGATCCCGGTCAGGCGCTGGCCGACCTGCCGCAGCAGCTCGTCGCCCGCGGGGTGGCCCATGGTGTCGTTGACCTGCTTGAACCGGTCGAGATCGATCATCATCAGCGCGCAGCTGCGCCGGCTGACGCGGAAGGCGCTGAGCATCGTGGTCAGCCGGTCATTCAGCTTGCGGCGGTTGGCAAGGCCGGTCAGTTCATCAACCTGCGATTGCCGTGCGACCTGCGTTTCGTAGGCATACTGCGCCGAGATATCGACCGCGCTGCCGCGATAGCCGAGGAAATTGTCCTTCGCATCCAGCAGCGGGCGTCCGTTGAGCCGCCACCAGCGGGTGCTGCCGCGCCCGCTCTGGACCGCGACGATATGTTCTTCCAGCTTCGAGCGGACCTTGAGCTTGAACGACAGCGATCGCTGGGTCGGGGCGCCGGGTTCTGCCTCGATATCCTGGAACACCTGCGACAGCGGCCTGCCGATCAGCTCGCCTGCATCATTGCCCAGATCATCGATCGCACGGTCGGACAGGAAGGTCAGATTGCCCTCGGCGTCGGTGGCCCAGAACATGCCGATGCCGAGTTCCTCGACCTCGCTGAGCACCGTGACGCGGCCGGGGCGGGCGGCGGCCTGCTCCCTTTCCGCAGCACGCCCGCGGCCCGGTTTCGCAGAATCGCGGGTGCTTTTGAGAAAGCCCAGAGCCATGCCTCGTCCTTGTTCCAGAGGCGTTGTCGCACCGGCATTCACCATGGCCATGGCCCGGATGCACTGCGCCCTTAGGGTCTGGGCATAGCCCTGGCATGATTGAGAAAAGGTTACGCCGCGCCAGAGCGAAAGCGGCCAGCGACGGGCTGATCGGCCATCACGGAACGCTTTGCGCGCAGCAGCGTTACAACTGCGTGCGCGGTGACGGCATTTTCTTGCCCGTCATCGCCGCGCAATGCAATTTTACTGCATTACCGCCGAGCGTTCGGGATCGCGCACTGCGAGTTTTTGCGATTATCGGGGGGATGGTGTCATCTCTGAGAACGCTTTGCTTGAACGCGCAGCCGACGTGCTGACCAATCCCGTGAACAATCGTGCCCAGTGGGAGGCGATGCGCGCTGCCGCACTCGCCGATCCGGGCGCTTTCCATGGCGACATTGCTGCGCGCAACATGCACTGGTTCGTCGCCGGCTGCGGCGCTTCGGGCGCATGGCTGGCGAAGGGCGATGACGGGCGCTGGCATGGCTGGGACGCCGGCACCGCAGCCCCCGTCAGCCCCGATCTACCCGCAGATTTCACCCCCTGGCACACCGGTTTCGACGGCAGCCACGCGCCCCACTGGCGCTGGTTCGTGGGCGGGCGCACCAATGCCGCCTTTTCCGAACTCGATCGCCATGTGCTGTCCGGCCACGGCGATGAAGCCGCGCTGATCTTCGAGGGCGACCGCTGGGACATGAGCGCCAACGGCGGCAAGGGCGCGCCGATCGACTGCTTCACCGTCAACCGCAAGCGCTTGCTGCTGGAGGTCGCCAAGTGCGCCGTGGCGCTGGAGGCGCTGGGCCTGAAGCCGGGTGACCGCATGGCGCTCAACATGCCGAGCATCGTGCCGCAGATCTACTGGACCGAAGCCGCCAAGCGGATGGGCGTGGTCTATACGGCGGTGTTCGGCGGCTTTTCCGACAAGACCCTGTCCGACCGCATTGCCGATACCGGTGCACGCGTGATCGTGACCAGCGACGGCTCTTACCGCAACGCGCAGGTCGCCGCCTTCAAGAACGCCTATACCGACCCGGCGCTCGACAATTTCGTGCCGGTGACGACCGCGCTCGCCATCCTCGGCGGGCTTGATCTCGGCCTGCCCGAAGGTGGGCATGAGACGATCCTCGACACCGTGCGCGAGGCACTGGCCGGAGAGATCACGGTCGATCGTTCGGATGTTATGCGCGGCGTGGGCCGGGCGCTGATCAACCTCGGCGCAGAGGGCCGGATCACCTCGGCTGACGCAGCGCGGGTGCGGATCGCGATTGCCTCAAGCCTCGTCACTCTGCCGCCGCGGGTCGAGGCGGTGATCGTGTGTCGCCACACCCACCAGCCCGACATGATCTGGCGCGAGGAACGTGACCGCTGGAGCCACGACCTCACGGAAGCTGCGCTGGTCACCGTGCTGGAGCGGGCACGGGGCGCAGGCTTTGCCGTGCAGTCCGAAGCCGAATTGCTGGCGCTGGCTGACGCGGATTTCGTGCGCGCCATCTGGGCTTCGTCCAGGCCGATGCCGGTTGATGCCGACTATCCGATGTTCTTCATCTACACCTCGGGCAGCACCGGCAAGCCCAAGGGGATCGTCCACGCGCATGGATATGCCGCGGGTGTGGCCGAGACGATGAAGGTCAGCTTCGATGCCCGCCCCGGCGACACGCTGTTCGTGGTCGCCGATCCGGGCTGGATCACCGGGCAAAGCTACCTGATCTGCGCCCCGCTGATGACGCGGGTGACGACGCTGGTGTCCGAAGGATCGCCGGTATTCCCGCACGCGGGCCGCTTCGCCTCGATGATCGAGCGGCACGATGTCCGCATCTTCAAGGCGGGGGTGACCTTCCTCAAATCGATCATGTCGGACCCTGCAAACCTTGCCGAATTGCAGCGCTACGACATGAGCGGGCTGAGGGTGGCGACCTTCTGCGCCGAGCCGGTCAGCCCCAGTGTCCAAGCCTTCGGGATGGAGCACGTTACCGAGCGCTACATCAATAGCTACTGGGCGACCGAACACGGCGGGATTGCGTGGACGCACATGTTCGCCAATGACGATTTCCCGCTGCGGCCCGATGCCCACGCCTATCCGCTGCCGTGGATCGTCGGCGATGTGTGGGTTGAGGACGAGGCGGGGGCCGGGGCGGCTGCGCCCTTCACCCGCTCCGACGCGGGCGGCGTGCCATGGCGCAAGGCCGAAATCGGCGAGAAGGGCGAAATCGTGATCGCTTCGCCCTATCCCTATCTGGCGCGCACCATCTGGGGCGACATCGCGGGCTTCACAGTCGAGGACGGCCGCGTTGCGCCTGAATGGCGCGGCGATGCGGCGCGGTGGGAGGATGGCTACTGGAGGCGCTGGAAGGGCGCATGGGCCTATACCCAGGGCGACTTCGCGATCCGGCACGACGACGGTTCCTTCTCGCTGCATGGCCGCTCGGACGACGTCATCAACGTCTCGGGCCACCGCATGGGGACCGAGGAAATCGAAGGCGCGGTGCTGCGCGACAAGGCATTGGCGCCGGACTCGCCGGTGGGCAACGTGCTGGTGGTCGGCGCGCCGCACCGCGAGAAGGGGCTGACCCCGCTCGCCTTCGTGGTCCCCGTCGCGGGCCGCAAGCTGACGCACGAGGACAAGCGCCGGCTGTTCGATCTCGTCCGCACCGAGAAGGGGGCGGTCGCCGTTCCCGCCGACTTCATCGAAGTCTCGCAATTCCCCGAAACCCGCAGCGGCAAATACATGCGCCGCATGGTCCGCGCGCTGGTGGTGGGCGAGGATGTCGGTGACGTGACGACGCTGCGCAATCCCGAGGCGCTGGACGAACTGCGCACCGTCATCGCCGACTGGCAACGCAAGCAGCGCATGAGCGACGAACAGGCGCTGTTCGACCGGCACCGCTACTTCCTCGTGCAGTATAACACGGTTGCGCCGGGCAAGCAGGTCGCGACCGTCACCGTCACCAACCCGCCGGTCAACGCGCTCAACGAACGCGCCATCGACGAGCTGGTGCTGGTCACCTCCACGCTGGCGCGCGATGATAGTGTCGTCGCGGTGGTGTTCACCGGAGAGGGCACCTCGTCCTTCGTCGCCGGGGCGGATATCCGCCAGATGCTGGAGGAAATCCACACCGTTGACGAAGCCATGGTGCTGCCGAACAACGCGCACCTCGCTTTCCGCACCATCGAGAGCATGCGCAAGCCCTGCGTCGCGGCGGTGCAGGGGGTGGCGCTGGGCGGGGGCATGGAATTCGCGCTCGCCTGCCATTACCGCGTGGCCGAGCCGGTGGCACGTTTCGGCCAGCCCGAAATCCGGCTGCGGCTGTTGCCCGGATACGGCGGCACCCAGCGCCTGCCGCGCCTGCTCGCCGACCGGCGCGGGGCCGAGGGCGTGCGCGATGCGCTCGACCTGATCCTCGGCGGGCGCAGCATCACCGCTGAAGCCGCGACCGGCATCGGCCTCGTCGATGAACTGGTCGAAGGCGCGCATGATGCACTCTCGCAGGCGCACGCAGCGGTGCGCGATTATGTGAAGCACGGGGCGGACTCCGCGCTGGGCAAGGCCTTTGCCGAGCGGCAGGCTGCGGTCAGCCGCTGGGACACGGCCTCGGACATCAGCCTCGATGCGGTGCTGGCGGACGATTTCCTCCAGCGCATCCTCAGGCAGCTCGACTGGGCAGGGCGCGGGCAGGCGGGTGCGCGGGCGCTCGACGCGGTGCGGGTGGGCCTCGAACAGGGGATCACCCAAGGCACCGCACGCGAGGCCAAGCTGTTTGCCGAGGCCATCGTCGATCCCGAAGGCGGCAAAACCGGCATCAAGCAGTTCATGGACAAGGTTGCGCCCCCGCTTCCGGTGCGGCGCGATGGCGTGTGGATCGACGCCGAGCACGAGATGCGTGCGCAGGCGTTGGAAGCGGCAGGCGAGCTGCTTCCTGTGGGAGCGCCGTTCTACCCCGGCGTGACCCCGATCCCGCGTCACCAATATGCCTTCGGCATCGCCCGCGATCCCGATACCGGCCAGCCCCGCTTCGGCCCGCCCGCGAGCCACGAGAAGGAGCTGATCGTCAAGGTGCCCGAGCCTGCCCCCAACGAGGCGCTGCTCTACATGCTGACCAGCGAGGTCAACTTCAACGACATCTGGGCGCTGACCGGCATCCCCGTCTCGCCCTTCGATGCGCATGAGGAGGACGTGCAGATCACGGGCTCCGGCGGCATCGCGCTGGTCGCCGCACTTGGCAGCGAGACGCGGGCGCAGGGGCGGATCAAGGTCGGCGATCTGGTGACGGTCTATTCCGGCACCAATGACATTCTCTCGCCGCTGGTCGGCAATGATCCGATGTATGCGGACTTCAGCATTCAGGGCTACGAGACCGAGACCGGCAGCCATGCGCAGTTCCTGACTGTGCAGGCCCCGCAGATGCACAAGGTGCCGCCTGATCTGACGCTGGAGCAGGCGGGGAGCTATGTGCTCAACCTCGGCACCATTGCGCGGTGCCTGTTCACCACCTTGCAAATCGCGCCGGGGCGGACCTTGTTCGTCGAGGGTGCGGCGACGGGGACGGGGCTGGATGCGCTGCGATCATCGGTGCGCACCGGCTTGCAGGTGACGGGGCTGGTGTCGTCCGAGGAACGCGCCAACTTTATCACCAAGGTGCAGGGTGCGGTCGGGGCGATCAACCGCAAGGATGCGCGCTTCGTGGACCTCTACACCGTGGTGCCTGAGGACAAGGCCGAGGCCCAGGCGTGGGAAGCCGCCGGCGCGCCGCTGATCGAGGCATACAAGGCGCTGAACGGGGGCAGGCTCGCCGATTATGTGGTGAGCCACGCGGGCGAGACCGCCTTCCCGCGCTCGTTCCAGCTGCTCGCCGAGGGCGGCACGCTGGCCTTCTACGGCGCCTCTTCGGGCTACCACTTCAGCTTCATGGGCAAGCCGGGCACGGCGTCCCCTGAAGAAATGCTCCGCCGTGCGGCCCTTCGTGGGGGCGAGGCGGTGCTGATCTTCTACGGGCCGGGATCGAGCGATCTGCTCGATGAAACCGGCCTCGAGATGATCGAAGCCGCGCGGCGCTTCAATGCCCGTTCGGTGATCGCCACCACCACCGATGGCCAGCGCGAGTTCCTGCAATCGCTGGGGCTGGAAGACGCGATCGAGGGGATCGTCTCGCTCGAGAGCATCCGCCGCCGCGAGGGCGCGAATTTCCACTGGCCCGACACCATGCCGCGCCTGCCCGATGCCAAGGCCGATATCGAGGTCTTCAAGGCGGCGGTGCGCGATTATCAGGACCGGGTGATGAAGCCCTTCGGCTCGGCGGTCGGCAAGATCCTGCGCTCGCCCGACAACCCGCGTGGCAGCCCCGATCTGGTGTTCGAGCGGGCCGGGCAGGACACGCTTGGCATCTCGACCTCGCTGGTCAAGCCTTTCACCGGCAGGGTGATCTTTGCGGAAGACCTGAAGGGCTGCCGCTTCACCTTTTACGCGCCGCAGGTCTGGACCCGCCAGCGGCGCATCTACATGCCCACCGCGCAAATCTTCGGCACGCACCTGTGCAACGCCTACGAGGTTGCACGGATGAACGATATGATCGCCGCGGGCCTGCTCGAAGTGACCGAGCCGGAAGTCGTGCCGTGGGACGGCTTGCCGGAAGCCCATCAGGCGATGTGGGAGAACCGGCACACGGGATCCACCTATGTGGTCAACCACGCGCTCCCTGAAATGGGCCTCAGGAGCCGCGATGCGCTGCTCGAAGCTTGGGCTGCCTTGGGGGCTGCGCTGGCCGGCGGGGAACCGGAAAGCTGATCCGTGCGTTGCGGTTTTTGAAACGTTCTTAGCTCTCCTCCCCAGGGTTTGAACGAAACACCAAGCGAAGCGTGACTTCGCGGCAATTTTCTGAGGAGAGTGTTATGGCCAAGTTGAAAGCCGCCAGTGCTGCGCCTGCCCTCCAGGGCGATGTTCCGGGGCGGCTTGCGGGCAAGATCGCGGTGATTACCGGCGCTGCGGGCAATCTCGGCGGCCATATTGCCGCGCACTACCTTGCAGAGGGCGCAACCGTGGTGATGACGGGCCGCACGCCCGATCGCACGCAGGCCGCCGCCGATGCGCTGGTCAAGGCGACCGGCGCCGATCCCGCACGGGTTGCCACCGTTGCGCTGGATGGCGGGGACATCGCCTCGGTCCGCGTCGCGATTGACGAAGTGGTGGCGAAGTTCGGCCGGATCGACATTCTGGTGAACAACGCCGGCAGCGCCGGTCCCAAGCAGCCGATCGAGAACCTTCCCCTCTCCGCAGAAGAGCTCGCAGGCACCGACAGCGAGACTTTGGCCGATGCGCTGCGCAACATCTTCGGCGTCGCGTGGAACGTCGCCCGCACCGCCGCGCCGCACATCCCCGAAGGCGGGTCGATCATCAACGTTTCGACCATTTTCAGCCGCACGCCCTATTACGCCCGCGCTGCTTACGTGGTGCCCAAGGCGGCGATGAATGCGTGGAGCCGCGAATTGTCGCTGGAACTGGGACCGAAGGGTATCCGCGTCAACCTCGTCTATCCCGGCCCGATCGAGAGCGAGCGCATCCGCACCGTATTCGCCACGATGGACAAGGCCCGCGGGGACGAGGCCGGCACGACCGCCAACCAGTTCTTCGACATGATGAGCCTCGAGCGGGCCACCGGCGGGAACGCGAAGGCCAAGACCTTCCCGACGCCGACCGATATTGCGACGACCTGCGTGTTCCTCGGATCGGACGAGAGCGCGGCCTATAACGGCCATGATTTCGAGGTCACCCACGGCATGACCGTGCGCAAGGAACAGCGCTCCACCTATCTCGCCCGGCCCACCATGCGTTCGATGGACGGCACCGGCCTTGCCGTGCTGATCGCGGCAGGGGATGATTGGGAAGAGGCGCTGGAAATCGCGCAGGTGCAGCTCGCCTGCGGGGCGGCGGTGGTGTTGGGCCTGCCGCGTGCCGCCGATGTCGCCATTGCCGAGAAGCGCTGCAAGGCGCTGGGCGTCGAGGGCAGCCTGTCGATCATCCGCTTCAGCCGCAAGGATCCCGCAGCGATGGAAGCCGCGCTGGAGGAATACAGCAAGGCTGGCACGCCGATCAGCGGCGCGCTGTTCCTGCCGGCGCTGGGCGCGGGCGAACTGGCAGGCGCGGTGACCGCGGCTGACGATGGCGTGGTCGAAGCGCTGATGGACGCCGAACTGGCGGGCAACATGGCGCTGGCCCGCACCATGAGCCGTTACTGGAAGCGGCACGACAACCTGCTGCAACCGCCGCGCTTCGTGTTCGTCAGCCACGTGAGCGACGGGAAGGGCGACATCTACGGCCATATCCTGCGCGCCGCGACCGAACAGCTGATCCGCATCTGGCGCGACGAATCTGCCATCGACACCGCCCACGGGCGCCGTCGTCAGGCCGAGTGGGGCAACCAGATCGTGCGCTTCACCAATACCGAGGCCGAGAACATCCGCTTCACCGCGGGCCACGCGGCGCGCATCCTGCTGAAGGAAAGCAAGCTCGGCGAGATCACGCTTTATGTCCCGGCGAACATTGGCGAGGCGACCGGGGCGCGCAAGGCCATGCCGGGCTTCTCCGAAAACATCACCGGGCTGCACTTGGGCAAGGTCGCGCTGATCACCGGCGGTTCGGCGGGCATCGGCGGGCAGGTGGCGCGGCTGCTGGCGCTGGCAGGGGGCAAGGTGATGATGGTCGCCCGCCGCGAAAGCGAACTCGCCGTGGCGCGGGCGCGGATTGTCTCCGAGCTGGAGGATATCGGCTTTGCCGGTGTCGAGCGCCGCGTGCAGACCCTCGCCAATGTCGAAGTCAGCAATTTCGAAAGCCTGAAGGGTGCGGTCGACGCGACATTGAAGGCCTTCGGGCGGATCGATTACCTGATCAACAACGCGGGCGTTGCGGGCGCGGAGGACATGGTGGTCGATATGGGCGTGGACGCGTGGAACTACACGCTCGATGCCAACCTCGTGTCGAACTATTTCCTGATGCACCACGTCGCGCCGCTGATGAAGGCGCAAGGATCGGGGTATATCCTCAATGTCTCGTCCTATTTCGGGGGCGAGAAATATCTTGCGGTCGCTTACCCGAACCGCGCCGATTACGCCGTTTCGAAGGCCGGGCAGCGCGCGATGGTCGAGAGCATGGCGCGCTATCTCGGCCCCGAGGTGCAGTTCAACGCGATTGCGCCGGGGCCGGTGGATGGGGATCGCCTTTCGGGCACCGGCGGCAAGCCCGGTCTGTTCGAGCGGCGCGGCAAGCTAATCCTTGAAAACAAGCGATTGAACGCGGTCCACGCCGCCGCGATCAAGGCGATCCGGCGCGGCGTGCGGGTCGAGGCGGTGCTGGCGCGGCTGGCGCGCAACGATACCGTCAAGATGAGCCACGATACCAACAATCCCCGCGAGCTGCGCGAACTCGCGCTGGCCTGCGCCCGCGAGGGGGACGGCACCTGCACCTGGGACCAGTACCTGCTGACTCCGCAGATCGCCGCCGGTCTGATCGGGCGCTTGCGGCAGGCGGGGCTGTTCCTCGACGCGCCCGAGTGGAATGACCGTCCGGCCACGCCCGAGAGCGATGCCGACTGGCTGCTGCGCGTACCGCCCGAGGACGCGCCCTTCCTCCCCGCCGACAAGATCGCGGTCGAGGCCAAGAAGGTCGGCACCGGCGTGCTCTCGAAGCTCTACCTCGGCAAGATGCCGACCGAGCATGACGTGGCGCAGGCGACGGTGTTCTTCCTCGCCGACCGCGCCGTCAGCGGCGAGACCTTCATGCCCTCGGGCGGCCTCAGCGTGGAACGCTCCACGACCGAGCGCGAGCTGTTCGGCAGCCCGAAGCAGGAGCGGCTCGACCAGATGCGCGGCAAGACCGTTTGGATCATCGGCGAACACCTCGCCGATTACCTCGCCGAGACCGCGCGCGCCTTCATCGAGGATTGCCACGTCGCCAACGTGGTGCTGATCACCCGCACGGCCGAGGCTTTCGAGGCGGTCAAGGCGCAGCTCGAGCCGGAGACCGCCGAGGCGCTGACCTCGCTGGTCAAGACCACCGACATCGAAGCCGCGATGGACGAGGCGCTGGTCGCCTGGGGCAAGCCGACCACGATCCTCTCGACCCCTATGTCGGCGCTGCCGGGCAAGCTGTTTGCGACCGACGATCCGCTGACGCCCGAGGAGTTCCGCGAGGTGGTGGCCGACAATCTCACCCACCACTTCCGCGTCAGCCGCCGCGCCTCGCTCTATGATGATTGCCAGCTGGTGCTGACCAGCCCCGATGTGCCGATGGGCGACAAGTCCCCGGCCTTCGCGCTGGCGAACTTCATCAAGACGACGCTCCACGCCTTCACTGCGACACTGGCGGTCGAGAACGAGCGGCTGGTGCATGATGTGCCGGTCAACCAGATCAACCTCACCCGCCGCGTGCAATCCGAGGAGCCCCGCGATCTCGACGAGCATCTGGAGGAGGTGCGCCGCTTCGCCCGTGCAGTGCTGCTGGTCGGCGCGCCGCTGCCCGATGCCGAAGACTCGCGCTATCGTGCGCGGATTTATCGCGGCATGTCGATGACGGTGTGATACTGCCCCGGCGATGATCCAGTATCTGCCCTTCGAAAAGCCGATCGAGGCGCTCGACAAGCATGCGGCGGAGCTTGCCGCCCATGCCGAGGGCACGGCCGAGGCGCGGATGCTGGCCGAACGTGCCGAGCGGCTGCTGGCGGACACCTATGCGCGCCTGTCGCCGTGGGAGCGCACGCTGGTCGCCCGCCACCCGCAGCGCCCGCGTTTCGAGCGGCTGGTGGCCGGGCTGTTCAGCGATTTCCTGCCGATCGCGGGTGACCGCACTTTCGGCGAGGATCAGGCGATCATCGGCGGGTTTGCGCGCTTCGAAGGGCGCAAGGTGATGGTGATCGGCCATGTGAAGGGCGAGGATACGCCGGGGCGCCTTCGCCACAATTTCGGCATGGCGCGGCCCGAAGGCTATCGCAAGGCGATCCGCCTGATGGAACTGGCGGGGCGTTTCGGCCTGCCGGTGGTGACGCTGGTCGACACGCCAGGCGCCTTCCCCGGCGTCGATGCCGAGGCGCGCGGGCAGGCGGAAGCCATCGCCCGCTCGACCGAGGCCTGTCTGGCACTCGGCGTGCCGCTGGTGGCGGTGATCATCGGCGAGGGCGGATCGGGCGGGGCGGTGGCGCTGGCGGCGGCCAACCGCGTGCTGATGCTGGAACACGCGGTCTATTCGGTGATTTCGCCCGAAGGCTGCGCCTCGATCCTGTGGCGCACCGCCGGCCACGCGGCTGATGCGGCCGAGGCGATGAAGGTGACGGCTGCGGACCTGCTCAGGCTCGGCGTGATCCACCGCATCGTCTACGAGCCGACCGGCGGAGCGCACCGCGATCCCGAGGCGATGGTCAAGCGGCTGGCGCTGGCCTTGCGCGCGGAACTCGACGCACTGTCGGCGCTGACGCCCGACCAACTGCGCCGCGAGCGCGAGGAATTCTTCCTGAAGCTGGGTTAGCGCCTTCTGCTGTCTGGCGCGAAAGCGGTGCCGGCTACAGGATTCGAACCCGTGGCCCCCTGATTACAAATCAGGTGCTCTACCAACTGAGCTAAGCCGGCTGACCGTGGATGTGCCCTAATCCTAGAACGCGCCGAAAGTCCATCCCTCTGTTCGCGCCACTTCGGGCGTCAGGCCTGCCGGGTGCCACAGATCGCGCTGGCCGTGCACGCGGCGCAGCCATGCAGCGGTGAGCAGCGCGTCGGAGGAGTGATCGTCGATTGCGCCGCTACCCTTGACCGGCGGCGAGCCGAGCGCGTCGAGCGCGTCATTCAGCGCCGCGTAGCTGCGCACCTTGGTGGCCGCGCCCGTCACCCCGCCCAGCCGCGCCGCGACCGAGGTGTATATTTCGGTCACCACCGAGCCTTCCTGCGGCAGCGGATCGACCGGCCAAACCGGCACCTTGCCTCCCAGCCGGTGGAGCATCCGCATGCCCGTAAGGCTCGACTTGCCGACCTGCGCCGCGCCGACGAGGTTGAAATTGCTCACCGGCCGCACGCCTGCGCTGCGCTGCGCGATTTCGGCGACGCGGAAACGGCCTTCGCGGCTGGCAGCGCCGGGCAACAGGAAGCGGTCGCCCTCCAGACCCGCGCCGTGGCGGAAATAGCGCGAGGCCTGCTTGTGGGTCACGAACCCGCCCGCCTCAAGATTGGGATCACCCGCGCACAGGGCATCGATCAGCGCCCACAATCCGCGCGCGTCCTGTGGCGAGGCGTCCCAGCCGGGGAAGAACGCGCCCGCATCCACGAAAGGCAGCCCGATGCCGAGATCGAGCCCCACCAGCGTCGGCGCATCGAGCCGCTGCAACATTGCCAGCACCTCGCTGCGCGCCCAGCCCTTGGGGTCGGGCGGCGGGATGAGCCGGGGCGGCCCGCCCTCGGCCTGCGCCACCGCAAGCGCGATGCCTTTCTGACGCGGTCCCCTGGCGCCCGACCAGTCGACTGCGAGAAAGCGGGCGAAGCGGGTCACCCGCCGCGTTCCCGCCGCAGCTTGTCCCAGTAATCGAGCCGCTTCTTCACCTCGCGCTCGAACCCGCGTTCCACGGGCGTGTAGAATTGCTCGGGCGCCATGCCTTCGGGCCAGTAATTGTTGCCGGAAAAGCCCTCGGGCGTGTCGTGATCATAGGTGTAGCCCTTGCCGTAGCCTAGGCTTTCCATCAGGCCCGTCGTCGGGTTGACGATGTTCATCGGCGGCATCAGGCTGCCGGTGTCTTTTGCCGCCTTCCACGCGGCCTTCTGCGCCAGATAGGCCGCGTTCGATTTGGGGGCGGTGGCGAGGTAGAGGCAGGCCTGCACCAGCGCCAGTTCGCCCTCGGGGCTGCCGAGGAAGCGATAGGCCTCCATCGCCGCCATGCATTGCGGGAGCGCATGGGGATCGGCCATGCCGATATCCTCCACCGCCATGCGCACCAGCCGCCTTGCGAGGAACAGCGGCTCCTCTCCCGCGACCAGCATCCGCGCCAGCCAGTAGAGCGCGGCCTGCGGATCGCTGCCGCGCACCGACTTGTGCAGGGCCGAGATCAGATTGTAGTGCCCGTCGCGGTCCTTGTCATAGACGGCGACGCGGCGTTGCAGGAAGCTGCCCAGCATCGCCGGATCGAGCGGCTCTGGCAGGCCCGCCGCATAGAGCGTCTCGGCCTGCCCCAGCAGAAACCGCCCGTCACCATCGGCCTGCGCGATCAGCGCGGCGCGGGCTTCGGGGGTGAGGGGGAGGGGGCCTTCAAGGCTTTCCGCCTTCGCCAGCAGCGCCGCCAGCGCATCATCGTCCAGCCGGTTCAGCACCAACACCTGCGCGCGGGAAAGCAGCGCGGCGTTGAGAGCAAAGCTGGGGTTCTCGGTGGTCGCGCCGACCAGCGTCACCACCCCGCGTTCGACATAGGGCAGGAAGCCATCCTGCTGGGCGCGGTTGAAGCGATGGATCTCGTCCACGAACAACAGCGTCTTGCGGCCCGCACCGGCGAACCTTTCCGCCTCGGCAAAGGCCTTCTTGAGATCGGCCACGCCGGAAAACACCGCGCTGATCGCGGCGTAGCGCATCCCCACGGCATCGGCGAGCAGGCGGGCGATGCTGGTCTTGCCGGTGCCGGGCGGCCCCCACAGGATCATGCTTGCAAGCCGGCCCGCCGCCACCATCCGCCCGATCGCGCCTTCGGGGCCGGTCAGGTGTTCCTGCCCGACCACCTCGCCAAGCGACTGCGGGCGCAGCCGGTCGGCCAGCGGCGCGCTGCTGTCTGGCGCGTCTGCGGGGGGCGGCGATGCATCTTGTCCGAACAGATCAGTCATTCATCGGGCGTGATAGGCCTGTCGGCGGAAAATGGAACAGGCCAGCCGCGCACCCCTTGATACGATACATCCAAGATATATCTTAGACCTATCATAACGCACACAGGAGGGTGCAATGAGCTGGAACAGATATGGACGCGGCAACGGCTGGGACAAGCTGGGTGAAGCGATTGCGATGATGGCGATGAACGGCAACGTCAATTTCGGCGGGCCTGCCTTCGGCAAGGACGGCATGAAGGCGCGCTGGCGCTTTGACAGCGACGAGGCCGAGGGCGATGACGCCGAATCCCGCCGCCGTGGCCGCCGCGGGCGGATGTTCGGCACCGGCGAACTGCGCCTCGCGCTGCTGGCGCTGATCGCGGACAAGCCCAGCCACGGCTACGAACTGATCAAGGAAATCGAGGAAATGACCGGCGGCGCCTATGCTCCCAGCCCCGGAGCGGTCTATCCCACGCTGCAATTGCTGGAAGATGAAGGCGCGATCGAGGAGGCCGAGGCCGAGGGCGCGAAGAAGCCCTTTGCCGCAACCGCCAAGGGCCGTGCCGAACTGGAAACCCGCCAGGACGAGGTCGAAAGCCTGATGCGCCGCCTTGGCCGCCACGGCGAACGCACCACCACCGTCCGCTCGCACGATGTGTTCCGGGCGATGGGCAACCTCGGCTCGGTGCTCAAGAACCGCGCCAAGGCCGGCAAGCTCGACGAGAAGACGATCAACGAGATCGTCGACATGATCGACGAAATGGCCAAGCGCATCGAACGGCTCTGATCGTCCCGATTGCGACTGCCGCATAACAAGCGTATCCTCCCCCCGCCGGGTCGCTCCGGATGGGGGGAGGGGAAGCCCTTGGACACAATCATCAATGGCCGGGCCAAGGCGCCCTGGCACCTGTGGCTGGTCGGGGTCGGCACGCTGCTGTTCAACGCGATGGGCGGCTTCAGCTACACCATGACACGGCTGGGCAAGCTCGCCGATCTTGGCATGACGCCCGATCAGATCGCTTTCATGGACTCCTATCCCGCATGGGCCAACGCCTTCTGGGCGCTGGGCGTGTGGGGCGCGCTGGCGGGATCGGTGCTGCTGCTCCTGCGCTCGCGCCTTGCCGTGGCGGCGATGGCGGTGGCGCTGGTCGGGCTGATCGGCACAACGGTGTATAATTACGCGCTGATCTCCGTGCCCGACAGCATGAAGGCCCCGGTGCTCGATGTGATGATCTGGGCGGTGACGCTGTTCCTGCTCGCCTATGCGCGGGCGATGGCGCAGGCGGGGGTGCTGCGGTAAGCGGCCTTATGCCGCCTCGCTCGCCTGAAGCGCCCGGCGTTCCTCGACCAGAGCGACATAGGTATCGGCCACGACCTGATTGATCGCCTCCCAGCCATATTCGCACGCCCGTGTCTCGCCCGCTGCGCCATGCGCGGCGCGCAGGGCGGGATCGAGGCAATAGGGCGCAATCGCATCGGCAAAAGCGATGGCGTCGGCATCCTTGCTGCCGGACGGCGCGACCAGCTGTCCGGTCACGCCATCGGCGACCAGACTGGCGCTGCCGGTTGCGCCTGCCGCGACCACCGGCAGCCCGCTCGCCATGGCTTCCAGGGTGACGTTGCCGAAGGTTTCGGTGACGCTGGGGTTGAAGAAAATGTCCCCGCTCGCCAGCGCCTGACCCAGATCCTCGCCGGTCTTGAAGCCTGCGAAGATGCCGCCGGGCAGGTTGGTTTCGAACCACCCGCGCGCCGGGCCATCGCCGATCACCAGCACCTTGTGCGGCACCTGACGGCGGCGCAGCTGCACGATGGTTTCGGCGAAGACATCCAGCCCCTTTTCCATCACCAGCCGGCCAAGGAACACAATCGCAACGTCGGTTTCGGCAAGACCGAGGCTGTTGCGCCATTCGGGATCGCGCCGGGCGCTGGAAAAGATCGTGCGATCCACCCCGCGGCTCCACAAGCCGATGCGGTCGTGCATCTTCATCGCCAGCAATTCGTCGATCATCGATTGCGACGGCGCGACCAGCGCATCGCAGCGGTTGTAGAACCGCCGCAGCCCCTTGACGATCAACGGTTCGAGGAACGCCATGTTGTAATAGCGCGGATAGGTTTCAAAGCGGGTGTGCACGCTCGCCAGAACGGGAATGTCCTGCGCCTGTGCCCAGCGCAGCGCGGCGTGGGCGGCGGGATCGGGCGAGGAAAGGTGGACGATATTGGGCGCGAACTTTTCCAGATCGCGCTTCACCGCCGCGCCCAGATGGGTCGGCATCCGGTATTCGCCGCGCCCTTTCACCGGCATCGGCACATTGGGCAGGCCGACCAGATCGCCGGTCGGCTCGAAATCGGGATTGGCGACCTTGGGCGAATAGACGCGCACCGCCGCGCCCTTCGCCAGCAGCGATCCGACAAGGCGATTGAGGGCCTGATTGGCCCCGTCGCGGGTGTAGTTGTAGTTGCCGCTGAACAGGGCAATGCGAAGATCGGACGTTTCCATGGAGGCCCGCCAATAGTCGCATTCTTGCAGCTTGGCGAGTGGCGCAAATGCCCCGCTTGATCCTTGCCGGGAGGCATTCCGGCGCGTTCACGATATTTCGCGTTGACTCTTTCCCGCGCAACTCTAGTGCCGCCCACGGGCCACGCGGTCCCAACGCCGCGCGAGCTCTCTGCAAGGAGAGAATACATGACCGAGTATGCACGCGGGCTCCAGCACGAGCCTGTCCTCAAGCCTGAGCGCCCCTTCTTTTCTTCGGGCCCCACGGCGAAATTCCCTGGCTGGTCGCTGGACAAGCTCAAAACCGAATCGCTGGGCCGCTCGCACCGTTCGGCGTTGGGCAAGGCGCGGCTGAAATATGCCATCGACCTCAGCCGCGAACTGCTCGGCATTCCGGACGATTATCTCGTCGGCATCATGCCCGCATCGGACACCGGCGCAATCGAAGCCGCGATGTGGGCAATGCTCGACCCTGCGCGCCCGGTGACGGTCGCCGCGTGGGAAAGCTTCGGCAATATCTGGATTCAGGACGCGGTGAAGCAGCTCAAGCTGCCCAACCTGCAAGTCCTCACTGCCGATTATGGCGAGATCCCCGATCTCACCACCATTCCGCAGCGCAATGATGTCGTCTTCACCTGGAACGGCACCACCAGCGGCGCGATGATCCCGAACACCGACTGGCTGGAGCCGGGCCGCGAGGGGATCACCATCAACGACGCCACCAGCGCGATCTTCGCGCAGGAAATGGACTGGTCGAAGCTCGATGCCACCACCTATTCGTGGCAGAAGGTGATGGGTTCCGAAGCGCAGCACGGGATGCTGATCCTCAGCCCCAAGGCGGTCGCGCGGATCGAATCCTACGATCCGCCGTGGCCGCTGCCCAAGCTGTTCCGCATGAAGAAGGGCAACACAATCAATCTCGGCATTTTTGCCGGCGAGACGATCAACACCCCTTCGATGCTGGCGACCGAGGATTACATCGCGGCGCTGGAATGGGCGAAGAGCATCGGCGGGCGCAAGGCGCTGGTCGAACGCGCCAATGCCAATGCCAGGATCGTCAAGGACTGGATCGAAGCCACCCCCTGGCTGCGCAACATGGTGCCCAATCCGGCGCAGCAGACCAACACCGGCGTATGCATGGTGTTTCAGGGCGAATGGTACGACAGCCTTTCGGATGACGACAAGGCTGCCGTTCCCAAGAAGATCGTCAAGCTGCTTGAGGAACGCAACGTCGGTTTCGACTTCAACGGCTACCGCGATGCTCCGCCGAGCTTGCGCATCTGGTGCGGTTCGACTGTCGAGCAGGAGGACCTGAAGCGCCTGCTGCCGTGGATCGAGTGGGCCTACGAGAAGGTCAAGAACGGCTGATTTTTCAGCTTTAGCCAAGTCTTAGCGTCTCCCCGGCCACCGAGCCGGGGCCCCGCTTTCCTTTTCCCATGCCCGCAGATGAAGCGGGACCCCGGATCAAGTCCGGGGAGACGAGTGGAAGGTATTCAAAATGACCCGTCCCAAAGTTCTCATTTCCGACAAGATGGACCCCAACGCCGCGCGCATCTTTCAGGAGCGCGGCTGCGATGTGGATGTCATCACCGGCGAAACGCCCGAACAGCTGATCGCCCGGATCGGCGAATATGATGGCCTTGCCATCCGCTCCTCGACCAAGGTGACCAAGGCGATCCTTGATGCCGCGACCAATCTGAAGGTCATCGGCCGCGCCGGTATCGGCGTCGATAACGTCGACATTCCCTACGCCTCGTCCAAGGGCGTGGTGGTGATGAACACCCCGTTCGGCAATTCGATCACCACCGCCGAACACGCCATCGCGCTGATGTTCGCGCTTGCCCGCCAGATCCCCGAAGCCAATGCGCAGACGCAGGAAGGCAAATGGCCCAAGAGCGGGTTCATGGGCGTGGAACTGACCGCCAAGACCCTCGGCCTGATCGGCGCGGGCAATATCGGCTCGATCGTCGCCAGCCGCGCGCTCGGCCTCAGGATGAAGGTGATCGCCTACGATCCCTTCCTGACCGAGGAACGCGCCGTGGAAATGGGCGTGGAGAAGGTCGATCTCGACACGCTGCTCTCCCGCGCCGATTTCGTCACGCTGCACACTCCGCTGACCGATGAAACCCGCAACATCCTGAGCCGTGAACGGCTGGAGAATGCCAAGAAGGGCATCCGCATCATCAACTGCGCCCGCGGCGGTCTGATCGACGAGGCCGCGCTGAAGGACTGTCTGGAAAGCGGTCAGGTGGCAGGCGCCGCGCTCGACGTGTTCGAGACCGAGCCGCCCGCCGCCGATCACCCGCTGTTCGGCACGCCCAATTTCATCTGCACCCCGCACCTTGGCGCTTCGACGACCGAGGCGCAGGTCAACGTTGCCCTTCAGGTGGCCGAGCAGCTGGCCGATTACCTCGTCAACGGCGGCGTCACCAACGCATTGAACGTGCCTTCGCTGAGTGCCGAGGAAGCGCCCAAGCTGCGCCCCTACATGGCGCTCGCCGAAAAGCTGGGCAGCCTTGTCGGCCAGCTGGCGCACGGCAACCTTACCCACATCAGCATCGAGCGCGAAGGCGCGGCGGCCGAACTGAATGGCAAGCCGATCACGGCGGCGGTCCTCTCGGGCTTCATGCGCCGCTATTCCGACACAGTGAACATGGTCAACGCGCCGTTCCTCGCCAAGGAGCGCGGGCTGGATGTGAGCGAGATCCGCCACGACCGCGACGGCGCGTTCAACACGCTGGTGCGGGTGACGGTGGAAACCGCGGCTGGCCCGCGCTCGGTCGCAGGCACGCTGTTCGGGACGGAAAGCCCCCGTCTGGTCGAAATCTTCGGCATCGGGATCGAGGCGGAACTGGCCGGGCACATGCTCTACATCGTCAACGACGACAAGCCGGGCTTCATCGGCCGCATCGGGACACTGCTGGGCAGCCACGGGATCAACATCGGCACCTTCAACCTCGGCCGCCGCGAGGCCGGCGGGGAAGCGGTGCTGCTGCTGAGCCTCGACGAGGCGCTGACCCCCGAAGTGGTGGCCGAAGCCGAAAAGATCGAAGGCGTGAAGACCGTCAAGGCGCTGTCGTTTTAGGCTCGGCGCAGGCCCACCCCTAACCCCTCCCGCAAGCGGGAGGGGGACAGTGTTGCGCTGATACTCCCCTCCCGCCTGCGGGAGGGGCCGGGGGTGGGCCCGCGCGGCGCTTGCCCCTTCACCCGGCGCCCATCACCCGCTAAGCGCGTGCCGACATGACCAAACCCAACGATCTCCTTCCCGAAGGTCTCGAAGACCGCCTGCCGCTCGAAGCTGCGCGGATCACGGCGGCGATGCATGCCTGCCTCGATGTGCTGGGCGCGCATGGCTATGACCGCGTGCGCCCCCCGCTGCTGGAGTTCGAAGCCTCGCTCGCGGGCCGCATGGCGGGGGTGACTGTTGGCGAGGGGAGCAGCATGTTCCGCTTCGTCGATCCGGCCAGCTTGCGCACGCTGGCGCTGCGCAGCGACATGACCCCGCAGATCGGGCGGATCGCCTCCACCAGCCTCAAATCCGCCCCGCGCCCGCTGCGCCTGGCCTATTGCGGCGACACCGTGGTGATCAAGGCGAGCCAGCTCGATCCGGCGCGTGAACGCCTGCAACTGGGTGCGGAACTGGTCGGGGCGGACAGCGTGGCGGCGGCGAGCGAAGCCGTGATGCTGGCAATCGAGGCGCTCAAGGCGGCGGGGCTGACCGGCATTTCGGTCGATTTCACGCTGCCCGATCTGGTTGATACGCTGGCCGGAGCCGATGGTCTTGGGCCATTCCCGCTTGCGCCCGAACAGATCGAGGCCGTGCGGCGCGAGCTGGACACCAAGGATGCAGGCGGATTGAAGGCGGCGGGCGGCGCGGCCTACCTGCCGCTGCTCTATGCCACCGGGCCGTTCGGTCAGGCGCTGGCGGCCCTGCGCGAGGTGGACGCAGGCGGCGCGCTGAAATCGCGGCTCGACGGGCTGGAGGCGATTGCGGCGCATATCGGCGATGCCGCCCGCATCACGCTCGACCCGACCGAGCGCCACGGGTTCGAATACCAGTCGTGGTTCGGCTTTACGCTCTACGCCGATGGCCTGCGCCGGGCGGCAGGGCGGGGCGGCACCTACCGGATTGCGGGGAGTGACGAGGCGGCGACCGGTTTCACGCTCTACCTCGATCGTCTCGCCGAAGTCGCACCGCAGCCCGAAGCGGCGCGGGTCGTGTGGCTGCCGCTCGGCCATGACCGGGCAGCGGCGGCGCAGCTGCGCAGCGAGGGCTGGCGCACGCTCGCCCAGCTGGCCGAGGGAGAGGACGCTGCGGCGCTGGGCTGCGGGTATGTGCTCGGGGCAGACGGGGTGCGCGCCATCTGACCGACGCGGCAGCGGCGGCTTCCGGAACGGTTCGCGTCAAGAGCTGCTGATCGGGAAGCGACCCCATATCGCTCATCCCGCGAGGGAGCCGTTTACCCGAAATCGGCCCATCGAATCTGTTCCACGTCAAGCAGCACACACAGAAGCACGCGTGTCTTCTTTCCTGTCGTCGATGTCCGGCGAATGCCGGAGGCTCGATCGGCAAGGCTTCATCACTCCGACGCGCCTGCCGGTAATCACTTCGTCTGCGGAACGACCCTGATTTCCACCGGCGGCTTGCCCGCGAGATAGCGCTGGGCGGCGGACTGGATGTCGGCGGGGGTCAGGGCATTGAGTATGCCAAGGCCCGACCGCCACCGGTCCAGCGCCACCGGATCGCTCTGCGCGCCCGCCACCACGCCCAGCCAGCTGCTGTTCTGGGTTTCGGCGCGTTCCAAGCGCGTGCGGATCGGGTTCCGCGCCCGGTCCAGAAGGTCGGCGTCGATGGGCTTTGCCGCCAGTTCGGCCGCGATCTCGCGGATCACCCGGGCGGCTGCGTCCATCGCCTCGGGCGGCACGGTGGCATTGGCGGCGATGAAGCCGAAGCCGGGGAATGTGCGCTGCGAAAAGCTGGAGGAGACCGGCGAATAGGTGGCGCCAAGCTGCTCACGCAGCACTTCGGTCAGGCGCAGGTCCATCACCTCGGCCAGCAGATCGCGGGTCAGATCGTCCTGCTGGTCATCGCCATCATCGGTTTGCCAGCCGACCGCGACCGCACCCTGATCGGGCTTGCCAGTGTGGGTTAGGATGTGGAGGGCCGGTTCGGAAGCGAATGCGAGCGGGCTTCCAACCGGGCTCGGTTCACGCCGAACGGCGCGCGCGGGCAGCGCCCCAAGGCTGCCCGCGACGGCAGAGATGGCAGCATCGGGATCGAAATCGCCGACCAGCCCGAGCGCCAGCGGCCCGGTTTCAAGTTGCGGTCCCATCACCGCGCGCAGATCGTCCAGTGAGACACCCTTGAGCTGGTCGACATCGGTCAGGCCCAGCCGCGCGTCCCCGCCGGCGAGCAAGGCGGCGAGTGCCAGGTTCAAGACTTGCGAGGCATCGGCGCGCAGGTTCGTCGCTGCAGACGGGGCGATGGCGGCCCACTGCGCCTGCGTTTCCGGGCGCCATGCGGTCGCGGTCAACCGGGCCGCGAGCAGATCGAGCTGGAGGTCGAGATCGGCTTGGGTCGTCTGGCCGCTGGCGACCAGCGCGTTCTCGTCGACGCTCAGCCCTAAGCTTACCGCCTTGCCCGCCAGCACGCGGCGCAGCTCGTCGGCGTTATGCGCCTTGAGCCCGTCAACCCCGGCGACCACCGGGATCATGCTGCTAAGCCCCTGCCGGTCAGCCGGAAAGCCCGCCAGCCCCGCACCGACGCGCAGGCCGAAGGTGATCTTCCCCGGCTCCAAGCTGGTTGTCTTGAGGTTGAGCTGCAACCCATTGGCAAAACGCACCGTGCGGATGCCGAGATCGGCGATAGTGGTGTCGGCAACGACTTTGCCCGGCGTGCCCCAGTCGCCATAGGCGAACTGCACCGCTGCCGCTTCGGCCGGGGGCGTCACCGCCACCGCAGCGCTTTCGGCCAGCACGGCGGCAATCGTCGCGGCATCGCCTTCAACCGGTTGCCGGGTCGCGACATGGACGACGCTCGGTCCGCCCAGCCAGGCCGCGCGGAACGCCTCGCTGACAGTCTCGGGCGTGAGGGTCGGCTCGATCGCGCGGTACATGGCGAGGTCGAAGGCAGGCGCCCGCCGTACCGAATCCTCCAGGCTGGCGGCGACCAGCGCCTCGGCAAGCGCAACGCTGCTGCGGCCGGCTGCCTGTGCCACCGCGTTTTCCAGCGCAGTGGCGATGTTGGCCTTGGTTTCGGAGATTTCGGCGGCGGTGAAGCCGAACTGTTGCGCGCGGCGCAGCTCGCGCTCGGCCAGAGCAAAGGTCTCGCGCCATTGCCCGTCCTTGGCGGTTATCGTCAGCCCGTAGAAACGGGCCGATCGGGCCAGCGCCTCCTCGCCGACCCCGCCGCCCAGCGTCGGCGAATCCGAGGCACGCGCCAGCGCGTTGATGCGGTTCGTCAATGCGGCTCCGGCAACTGCACGCAGCAAGTACTCGCGCCGGGAGGCGATGGTGTTGCGCGCCGGTTCCCATGGCGCGGTTCGTTGCAGCCGCATGATCTCGGGGACAGCCGGATCGGTGAAGCTCTCGATCGCCATCGGGCTGTCCGATGCGGGCACGGGGCCGGCGTAGATGTCGCGTGCGGGACCCTGTCCCTGCCAATCGGCGAAGGCCGCCTCGATCTTGGTCTGTATCGCCGCCACATCGAAATCGCCGACGATCACCAGCGTCGCGCGCTCGGGCCGATCCGCGATCCGGGCAGCGCGGCCTCGAGATAGTCAGCCGACATCCGCCGCATCGGGCTGTTGCGCACCTGCGCTTCACTTAGCATGATCCCGCGTTCGCGATCGACCGCTGCCGGGTCGAACAGCAGATTGCCGGCAATCTCGCGCATCACCTTCAGCGCGGTATCCACCGTCGCATCGTCGGTGCGCGGGAGCTGGAGCTTGTAGGTGGTGAAATCGACCGAGGTGGTCGCGTTGGTATCCGCCCCGAACGACAGGCCGAGCCGTTCCAGCATCGGCACAAGCTGACCCTCGGGGATGCCGGTCGATCCGTTGAAGGCCATGTGTTCGACGAAGTGCGCAGCCCCGCTCTCGCCCTCGGCTTCCTCGCGGTAGCCAACTTCGATGTTGAAACGCACCGTGGCTTCGCCCGCCGGGTTGCTATTACGCATCAGGGCATAGCGCATGCCGTTGGCAAGGCGGCCGAAGGTGACCTGCGGGTCCGCCGGAATGTCAGCGCTGGGAATGTCCCAGGCAGGAACACCGCCCGCCGCAGGGGCGGCTGCCGCAGCAGGTGCGGCGGCATCCTGCGCCAAAGCGGCCGAGCCGGCGCCAAGGGCAAGCCCGGTCGCAAGGGCAAGGCTGGATATGGTGCGGAACGACAGACGAAGGGTGCGGCCCAAGATTGCTCTCCTGAAGGGTAAGCGGTGTCCGCAGACTAGCGTGCCCCGAACCGAAGGAAAGCAAGATTTCGCTGAAATTTCCGAGTGTTGCAGGAAGCGCACGATTGTCGCCGAAGAGGCGGGGATCAGCTTTCGCCGGGCACGCGGCGCAGGCGTTGCAGCACTGCGGCCAAGGTCGGTTTCGGCCCGCTGGCGAGCAGGCTGGCGCACAACAGACGGTCCAACAGCACCAGTTCGGCGATCAACACCGCCACCAGCAAGGCCCCGGCCCCGATCAGTTCCCCGGTCGCGATGCCGATCCGGTCGATCCTCGCCAGCACCCTTTCCGGTTTCCACCCGCTATCCGCCATTCGAGGCGATTGACGGCCGTCCTGAAAGCAGACCCCCGTTTACTCTCCAAACACCGTCTTCAGCCACGCATCCATCACCGGCGTCGCAGGATAATCCGCTTCTCCCAGCTTGCGGTTGATTTCGGCATGGCCTTGCAGCCCGGTGCCGGGAAAGCTGCCGATTTCGACCTTCGATCCGCCGCGCTTCAGCGCCTCGGCCAGCGCCTTGTTCTGCGCCACCCCGTCTTCGCGCTGGACATGCAGCAGCAGGAAGGCAGGGGCGTTTGGGCTGGCGGCGTGGAACGTGGGCGAAAGTGCCTTCTGCCGCGCCGGATCGGTGCCGAAAGCCTCGGTGTAGGTGCCCTTCATCATCGGGCCGGCGCCTGCGATCTGGGTCGGCACATCATAGGCCGCCCCGTCATTGGGCATTACCCCGTCGATATCGGCGAAGCTGAGCCCGGCAGCCTTCAGATATTGCTCGTCCGTCCCCACCAGCGCCACCAGATGCGCCCCTGCCGAATGGCCGGTCAGCACGACGCGGCTGCGATCGATCCCCAGTTCGTCGGCGCGCTTCAGCAGGTGGGCGAGCGCGGCGGCAACATCCGCCGCCTGCTGTTCCACCGTCGCGGCGGGCACCAGCCGGTAATTGATCGAGGCATAGGCATAGCCCTGCGCCAGCAGGTGCCCCGGCAGGGCGCGACTGCCTGCATTGTCCTTCGACCCGCGCTTCCACCCGCCGCCATGGACGAACAGCACCAGCGGCGCCTTTTTCGTCCCCTGCGGCACCCACAGGTCCAGTGCCTGCAAGGCATCGCTGCCGTAACTCATCGTCTGCGGCTTCGGCGTATTGGCCACTTGCCCGGCCCCGGCCCCGCCGCCGCGCCGTGCGCCCATGCCCTGGCGCCCGCCGCGCGCTTCCATCCGTTCGCGCAGAGAGGTCTGACAGCCCTCGGACAATTCTGCCGCCTTGTCTCGCAGGCAGGCGCGCAGTTCCCCGCGCTGCCCGTTGCAAAGCTTGCGGATTTCTTCGCGACATTCAGCCGGCAGGCGCACGCCTTCGCGCTGCTGGGCAAGGATCGGAGTGGCCAACGCGGCGAAACCGGCAAGGGCAATCAGGGACTTGGCGGCAATTTTCATCGGGGTGTCCTTGTGCAGGGAATCATGCCCCCTCAACGCTGCAAGAACGCAAATCCTTCGCCATATTGTTCGCGATTGATCATCCTCAGCGGGTCGCGGGTGTGCGGGCCAGACTGTCTTCGATCGCGGCAAAGGTGCGCGCCTGCTGCTGCCAGTTCGACCGGGCGGCGCTATCGTTCTTGACGGCCATCATGCACCGCATCTCGTAACCATGCTGCCCTGCCGAAAACAGCGTCATCCGCGAGACGATCCGCGGCCATTGGCCCATTTCGGGAAGCGTATAGGCCACCGTGCAGGTTTCCCTCAGTCCGAGCGGGGATTCGCTGATGATCGCTCCGTAGAACTGCCGTTCGCTTGAGGTGGCAGGATAGGCAGCGCTTTCGCAGCGCTGCTTGCTGGCAGGTGGAACCTGACCGGCGGGAACCCTGCTCTGCGCCAGCACCTCCTGCAGCTTTGCCCCTTCGTTCTCAAAGCTGCGGCGGATCGCGCAGGTTGCATTGCCGATGGCAACGCCCGAAGCCGGATCGTTGGCAAACATGATCGGCCGGTTCATCACCAGAACCTCGTCGCCTTGCATCGCACGGCGTGCAGGATTGAACGAGGCGAGCGGGTCACCGCTGTGCGGGAAGCCGATCGAGAAGCCTTCTGCCTCGTTGACCCAGAAACGCTTCCACGTTTCAGTGCTTTGCGCGGCGACCCCCGCTGCCCATAGCGCAACCAGCCCGAATGCCAGCGAAGTTGTTCGCATCGAAATGTTCCCCCTCCCGCTTTTCCGTGCACGTCTCATGCTGCGAAGCGGGCAGTGCGTCAATTGTCGGCACCTTTGACCCGAACCCTTCGCGGCCTTGCCTCTCTTGCGTCAAACGCCTAGGCGCAGCGCGGCCTCGCGCCACCGGCATCAGGCCCGCCTGCACACCGCACCAGCACAAGGAATACCATGGCCAACGTCACCGTGATCGGCGCCCAGTGGGGCGATGAGGGCAAGGGCAAGATCGTCGACTGGCTCGCCAGCCGCGCCGATGCCGTGGTGCGCTTTCAGGGCGGGCACAATGCCGGCCACACGCTGGTGATCGACGGCAAGACCTACAAGCTCTCGCTGCTGCCTTCGGGGATTGTCTCGGGCACGCTGTCGGTGATCGGCAACGGCGTGGTGCTCGATCCGTGGGCTCTGCGCGATGAAGTCGCCAAGGTCGAAGGGCAGGGGGTGACGATCACCGACGAGAACCTCGCGATTGCCGACAATTGCCCGCTGATCCTGCCGCTCCACCGCGATCTGGATGGCCTGCGCGAAACCGCGGCGGGCAAGGGCAAGATCGGCACCACCGGGCGCGGGATCGGCCCTGCTTACGAGGACAAGGTCGGCCGCCGCGCCATCCGCGTATGCGATCTGGCGCACCTCGACACCCTTGAACCGCAGCTTGATCGCCTCTGCGCGCACCACGATGCGCTGCGCGCCGGGTTCGGTCAGCCGCCGGTGGATCGCGCCGCGCTGCTCGAAGAACTGCGCGAAATCGCGCCCTTCGTGCTGAAATTCGCCCAGCCGGTGTGGAAGCGCCTGAAAAAGGTGCGCCGCGCCGGTGCCAAGATCCTGTTCGAAGGCGCCCAGGGCGTGCTGCTCGATGTCGATCACGGCACCTATCCCTTCGTCACCTCGTCCAACACGGTGAGCGGCACGGCGGCGTCCGGCTCCGGCCTCGGCCCCAATTCGACCGGCTTCGTGCTCGGCATTGTCAAGGCCTACACCACCCGCGTCGGCTCCGGCCCGTTCCCCACGGAACTCGATGACGAAATCGGCCAGCGCCTTGGCGAGCGTGGCCATGAATTCGGCACCGTCACTGGCCGCAAGCGCCGCGTCGGCTGGTTCGATGCCGTGCTGGTGCGCCAGTCCTGCGCCATCAGCGGCGTCACCGGCATCGCGCTGACCAAGATCGACGTGCTTGACGGGCTGGAGAAGGTGAAGATCTGCACCGGATACCGGCTGCGCGGGAAGGTCTATGATTACTTGCCCAGCCACGCCGCCGATCAGGCCGAGTGCGAGCCGATCTACGAGGACATGCCCGGCTGGAGCGAAAGCACCGCAGGCGCGCGTTCCTATGCCGACCTGCCGGCCAATGCGATCAAGTATATCCAGCGTATCCAGGAACTGATCGAATGTCCGGTGGCGCTGGTGAGCACCTCGCCGGAGCGGGACGACACGATCCTGATGCGCGATCCTTTCGTGGATTGAGGCGGGGGGATTACACCACGCAAAGGCACAAAGTTGCAGGGACGCTTCGTTCCCCTTTGTGCCTTTGTGCCTTTGTGTGATCATTTCTGCGCGTCCCAACGCGGGGCCACAGGTTTTCCGGCATTGATCAGGGCGGCGGGTGCGGGTTAGTTTCCGGCCTGTGAACCGCCTCGTGCTCCTCCCCATGCTCACGCTGGCCGCCTGCGCCGCGCCGCCGGTGCCGCAGGCCGAAGCGCCGGCCTCGCAGCCGCCACTGGCGCGCGAGGCTGCGCGGATCGTGCCGCAGCAGGCCTTCACCCATCTCGATTACCTGCTGGTCGACAAGTCCGAACGGTTGATGGTGGGCTATGCCGGCGGGCAGCCGGTCAAGGCGTGGCGCGGCCTGCAATTCGGCGATCAGCCGGCGGGCCACAAGCAGTTCGAAGGCGACGAACGCACGCCGGAGGGGCGCTATATCATCGAAGGCCGCAATCCCGGCAGCGCCTATCACCTCAGCCTCAAGGTATCCTATCCCAATGCCGCAGACCGCGCCTTTGCGCAGGCGCACGGGCGTTCGCCGGGGGGTGACATCTTCCTCCATGGCCAGCCCAACAGCCTGCCCTTCGGGCGGATACCGGGCGACTGGACCGATGGCTGCATCGCCTTTTCCAACGAGGAAATCCGCGAGCTGTGGCAGATCGTTCCGGATGGCACGGTGATCGAAATCAGGCCTTGATTGAGGGCGCGGCAGGCCGCGCGCAGACCACCCGCCCCGCCTCCCCGCCCGGCCACCAATAGTACCACCATGTTGTGGTGGCCGGCCGGGGATGTTAGATGACACGAGGTTCTAGAGTGGCGGCGAGCGGGATTTTGCGGGATTGCTCGGGGTTGTCCGGACCGAAACTGGCGGATTTCTGCGAGGTTACGGACTAGAACACCAAAAATTGGCGATCGTGTCCTGTGTCTAGAGTCGAGGCCCATTTAGACGATGAATTGCCAAGATCGGCTGGACTCGAAGGTTTTGATGAAGGTGGCCCCTTAGCCCTCATCAATGGCGGAAATCCGCCAGTTATGGCCCCATAAAGCGGGCTTGAAAGCCGATTTAGGAGCGTTCGAAGAGCCTCTGAACCAGGACATAACTTGGACATCCGCTCGCGGGAGTGCCGATCAGACGAAAATGCGAGGAAATCCGCCGCTTTCGGGCTGGGATGGCATCTTGCTTACATTCGTGAAAGTGGGCGCAAATATTCGCACCTAGGACATCGCGAATCGATGGTGTAAGCGGGACAAGAACCAACCCAAGGATGACCCACTATGCGCCCTTCACGCAATCAGCAGATCAACCGCGCTCTGGCGCTTCTCGACAGGGTTATAGCGCTTATCGAGGCTGAAGGCAGCGAGCCAGAGAGCCCGATCGCCAGTGAACCGATTGTCCCCGCTGACATTGCCACCCGTATCCGCTGCCGATCACCCTACTGGAAAGACGCGCAGGTTCGCTTGGCCATTCTGAGCCTCTACGGGCGATGCTCAATCAACGACGCTTCCGCGATACTGATCTCGGAATTCGGGCTCGAGCGAGCGCCGGGTCGGTCAGCTCTTGGGCGCATCTATGCAGTGATCGCGGAAGCAAACCTGCAGGCCAAAGCGACCGGCTAGAACTTAGTTTGCAGCTGAGGGAAGCCCGAAAAAGGGTGCACTTCGCAGGTGCCGGTGTACTTGAAGGCGACGTTCAATTCAGGACGTCCCAGCGTGCGCCAAGTTGAAGTTCCGTTGTAGTCACCGGTCTCGCGGTTGATCGAAACGAGGATAAAACTATCCTCGGAAGGCGTGTCGACACGCTTTTCGGTCAAGGTCAGGCTACCCGGCTGGACTTTAGCTATGTCGAAGAGTGCTCGACACTTGTCCTCGCAGTACTTTTTGCGGTCCAGATCAATGCGGAGATGATCCTGAAAAGGCTCCGATTTGGTACCACTGAAGGACGTCGTCTGCATAGTGCCCTTGCAGATGAGGTCGAATTGCTGCCCCGCAGCCAGAACAGGGGATGTCGCCAAAAGTGCGACGGGCATCAAAATCAGTCTGATCTTCATAGCCTCCTCACCACCGCGATCACGCGACCAAATATATGCAATTCGCCGTCGTGCGCCACCTCCGGCGGGACGGCGGGGTTGTCACTCAATATCTTGACGCTGCCATCGGGCATAGGGCGAAGGCGCTTGATCATGCCGGTCTGGCCGTAGGCAATGGCCCAATAAAGATCACCGAAGGTCGATCCCACCGCCGAGCGGTCGATAAGGATGACATCGCCATCACCGATGGTCGGCTCCATGGAGTTTCCAATACCCTTTGCCCAGTAGAGCCGGTCGGGCGGGCTGCGGCTTATCGAACGGAGCCAGTCGCCCGGGAAAAGCATGGTATCGACCTCGTGCTCGACGATCTCGCTGTCCATGAAGGCAGCGCCGAGGCCGAAATTGAGGTCGATCGCCGCAATGGGGACCATGTCAGGCAAGGGAGCGCCGAACTTCGGGACCGGCTCCTGAGGGCGATAGGGAGGGCGGGTTTCGGATATCGCATGAGCAGGCCACCCAGGGAAACTCGGGAATGCCGCCCGGAGCTTCTCAAGCGTGCGCTGGCTTAGCCGATTATGGTCTTGGCCGTTGAGCTTCTTCTGCAACGTGCCAGGGTCAACGCCAGCGCGGTCCGCGATCACCTTCGAGTGCTTGGTGTTCGCGAAGGCCATAAGCCCTTCGATGAGCGCGATGTCTGCTTCTACCCCTGACATAGCTCGCGGCTACCAAAATGTAATCGGATAACAGACCTGATTTTTATCTGTTGATGATGGGAATAAAATCCGATATTCGGATTTCTATGGACCAGCAAACAATCGTTGAGGATATTGCGCGACGGGCGAAAGCCTCGCGCATCTCGATCGCCGAGCTCTGCCGCAGGGCAGGCATTCACCAGGACACCTTCCACAACTGGAAGAAGACCGAGAGGAACCCCAATCCGCCGGGTGCGAACCTGCATTCGATCGGGGCGCTCTATCGCGAGCTCGACAAGATCGATGCCGAGGATGCCAAGCGGCTTGCGGGTCGCGGGAAGGTGGTGGCGGCATGAGCCTGCTTGCACTGGCCGATGCCGGATTCGCCGATCATGGCGTGATCCGTCCGCTGATCCGCCGGATCGCGTTGAAGAGCGCGGTTGCGGATGCCCGCGCCTCAGTCGAGGCACTGCTGGACCTCCTTAACGAGCATCGCGAGCCGCTGGGCGGCGATCGGGCGGCCCTGCCGCAGCAAGGCGTCGGCTTGCCCGTTGGCGATCAGCAGAGCGGCATCGGTGGCGCTGCGGTCAGCGGCAGCGAACGCCACGCACTGCGCGAGGACGAGCTGCTGGAGGGCGTAAAGCTGATCACGCAGCTGCTCGATCGAATTGAGGTCGGCATTCGGCATGGGCTGTTCTCCTGTGAGAGTGATCAGGAGGCTAACCGGCCCGCCATTGCGCCGCATCGTCTATGTGGAGGTGCGGAATGAACGCTGCCCCGTTGCTCGCAGCTGCGCAGCTGCTGGAGCTTTCACCCAACGACATCGCGATCCCCGACCGGATCGGGTTCCTGCATGAAGACAAGGCTGCTGCGCTCGGCCGGTTGATGGCCGTCGATGGGCAGCGCGATCCGATCAAAGTAGCGCGCAACCTTCCGAGCAAGTCGGTCGAAGCCTGCGTTGCCGAGGGCAAAAAGCCGTGGCGTCTGGTGACCGGGATGCACCGGCTGATGGGTGCGACCTATGAGGGTATCACGGTCTTCGCGATCGAGGTGAAGGGCAAGCCCGAAGACCTCGCCGATCTGGAAGCGTCGGAGAACCTGCATCGCCGCCCGCTGGGGCCGATCGAAAAGGCGAAGTTTATCGCCGCGCTCGCCTCAGCTGCGCAGGAACGGATTGCACGCGAGCACGGAAACCTGTCGCAGCAACAGCTGGCCATTCGGGCGCGGTGGGACCGCGTGAGGCACCTTGAAGAGCAGGCTGAGGGGGCGCTGCGCGATGAGACCGCCGATACGTGTTCCAACATGGAACGCGTATACGGATGGGAGGAATCCGTCCGCGACGCCTTCGATATGGGGCGGACCGCAGTTTATCGTGCGCTGGCGATCCACCGGCTAATAGTCGAGCCTTTCCCCGATCTTATCGAGGCGCTGGCCAAGCATCCGGTCGCTGGCGAGAACGCCAGTCAGCTCGCAGAGATTACGCGACTGAAGGACCAAGCGGTGCGCCGCCGCGTAATTGAGGCGCTGCTGGCCAATCATGAGATCGGGGTCGAGGACGCCAAGATAGCCGCAGGCGTGGATGGCTTCAAACCGCTGGCAACACCCGTCGCGCACCAGAAGCACTACAATGCAATCGAGGGCGCATGGTCACGCCTTAACATAGAGCAGAAGCGGCAATTTGTGCCGAAACTGGCATCCATGCTCACGCCCGACATGAAGAGGGCGCTGCGCGACCAGCTCAACGAGGAGTTGGGCGATGCCTAAGGTTGTAATCAGCGACTTCGCCGCCCTGCAGGAATACCGTGGCCCGTGCGGTCCCGCCGATGTCGAGTTCCGGATGGGCGAGTTCGCCATCGACGTTCTTGCCTCGACGACTGCCGAGGAGCTGCTCGTCGCGCTGCGCGGCACGCTCAGCGAAACCAAATCCAAGGTCTTGGTCGGCATCCTTCTGGATAACGGCCTGCTCTTCGACGCGATTGTCGATGAGGAAATCCGCTGATGCGCGGTGAAATCTCCTCCGGCCGGCACTCGAAGCGCCACCCGCTCGACTGGTATGTCGACGAGTTCTGGTGCGCCGAGCAGCTCGCGCTCGCGCTCGATGATTTCCGGATCGAAAGTGAGGAAGGTCTGCGCATCTGGGATCCGTGCTGCGGTATGGGTAACACCTTGCTAGCAGCGCAGGATCGCGGCTTGCCGATCTACGCGACCGATCTGGTTGATAACTTCGCCTGGGCCAATTTCTCGGCGATGACTTCGGTCATCCGCGCCGAGCACGACTTCCTCGGCATGGTCAAAGCGCCCTATCGGTGCAGCATCATCTGCAACCCGCCTTACAGCTATGTGAAGGGCATCGCAGAGGCGTTTGCGCGGCACGCTTTGAAGCTGTCGTCGCGCCGTGTCGCGATCCTGATGCCGAGCAAATGGCTCGCCAGTCAGGCCCGCTACCAGCTGTTCACCGATCACCCGCCGCAGGCTGTGCTGCACCTGTGCCAGCGTCCTTCGATGCCGCCGGGTGACATGATCGCGGCGATGGGCAACCGCGCCTTCAGTGGCGGGATGACCGATTACTGCTGGATCGTCTGGGATGTGCAGCGCCCGACCGCCGCGGGGCAGACCCGCACGATCTGGCTGCCGCCGCTCCACCGCAATTCCGAAATCCTGTCGCTTGAGGAGGTGCTCTGATGCGCGCCCGTCTGGTCGAAATCGCACTGGCTGCCGTTCTGGTGGCCATCGTCGCGCCTGGCGTGATCTGGTGGGCGCTGACCTTCTGGAGGCTCGCGCAATGAGCCGCCTGCCTTCCGAAGAAGCGATCGAGCGCGAGATGAAGGAAACCGGCCTCGACCGGTTCCCCGCGATCCGCCGCATCCAGCAGCGCCGCGCCCTTTCCGAACAGCTGCGGAGGCCGGTGCAATGACCTGCATCAACACCGCCAAGGCCGATGCCCTGCGCTTCATCACCGGCTTCGAGATGAAGCACGGCCGCGGCCCTTCGACCTATGAGGTCGCGGACGCTCAATTCGCTGGCGATCTCCAGACCGCCCAAGGCGTGGTCAGCGAGCTGCTGGCAGAGCGGCGCGTCCGCCGGTCGTTTCCGACCAGCACAAGCAAGCTGCAGGCGCTTTCGCCGCTGCCGGTGCCCCGCTCGCCGTTTGGCGAGCCGCTGCACTTCATCCGCACCGGAGGGCAGGCGGCATGGTGACGCTCACCCCGCGCCAGCAGGATGCCCTGCGCTTCATCACCGGCTTCCGCGAAAGCATCGGCATCGCGCCGACGCTGCGCGAGATCCACGAAGGGCTTGGTCTGACCGGCAAGTCTGTCTTCACCGCCGACTGGCTGGTCCGTTCGCTGGAGGAGCGTGGCGCGATCCGCACCGCGCCCAACCTGAGCCGCGGGATCGAGGTGATCGCGCCGATCGCGATTCCCCGCGCCCCCGATGGCGAGCCGCTGCGCTTCATCCCGATCGGAGGGAAGGGCGCATGACTGATATCCGCACCGGTGACCGCATCCTGTTCCGCGATGGCGACCGTTTCGGCGTGGCGCATGTCGATCTGGTCAAAGACCGGCACGTCACCGCCTTCCCGTTCGACACCGTCCGGCGCAGCTGGTCCCGCAAGAACCGCCGCATCGGCGTGTCCTTTGTCGTCGCCAAGCTGCCGCGGGATGTCCACCCGCAGGACATCGCCATCCGGATCGAGCAGCTGCGCAACCAGCGCGAGGCGCTGCGCCAGCAGGCCAACCGCTGGCTGGAAGACAGCGTCCGCCAGCTGATCGGGGAGGGCTGCTGATGTCGGGCCTTTATGCCGGTGAACAGGCGGTGATGGACCGTTTCGCGATGGGCCTCACCGCGTCCGAAATCGCATCCGAGCTCAACATTTCGACCGCCCGTGCGCGGTCGATCATCTCGACCTTTGACGACAGTCCGGAGCACGATCTGCACCGCGAGGAAGCGATCCGCAGGAAAACCCGCCGCTTCGGTCACCTGATCAAACGTGCAGGAGGACACCGCTGATGCCGCGTTTTGCCAGCAAGGCCGAATACTACCGGCACCACCGCAAGGTGATGGAGCTCGCGCTCGAACTCGGCGTCACGCCGATCGAGGCAGAGGCGCGGATGAAGGCAGTCCAGGCGCGGGAAGAACACCGCGCCAAGATGGCCCGCCGCGGCCTGCGTTCCGCCCTGCCGCCGCTGAGCCTGACCGGCGATCAACCCACCGCGCCGACATTCAACGATTTCGACGCCCGCTGGATGATGAGGAACTGATCGATGGCGCTTGGTCCCCTCACCAAGATCGAGGTCACCCCGACGCCCGCGATGCTGGCCGAGCTGGAGGAGTTTATCTTCTTCGCCCAGCGGCCCGAGGCGGGTGATCCTTCGGTGTGCGGATATTACGACCGGCGCGGCAAGCTGCGCCGCATTGTCGCTCGCTACTCCGATGGCTGGCGCGCCCAGATCAATATCGACGCCAACGGCTACGTCACCAGCTCACGCGCCAACCTCTACCTCAAAGCCAAGGGGAAGGCCGCATGAGCGTCTGGAGAGCCCGCGCCCGCGCCCGCATCGCCGAGCTGGTCAAAGACCTGCCCGCCGATGCCACGCTCGAACAGCGCCGCAAGGCGCTGTGGGGTAAGGGCTGGCAAGCGCACGATGGGTCGAAGTGGGGCCGCAAGATGTGGGGGCAGGAGGTTCGCGCCTACCTTGCGCGCCACGGCGCTGTGTTCGGCCCGAGCAAGGCTGAGCGCCAGTTCCAGTTCCCCGATCATGTCCACTTTCCATTCCGCGGGGAGGGCCATGCCCAAGGCTAAGCCCCATCCCGGCCAGCTCGGCTTCGACTTCGCGGCTCCCGCGCCCGCCAAGGGCGTGGCCGAGCTCGCAGGGCTTGAGCGGCAGATCAATGCGCTGGTCGGCACCATCCTCGCCAGCGATCCGCGCTCGCGGGAGGTGATCGCCGCCGAGATGAGCGTCCTGCTCGACGATCATGTCAGCAAGGCGATGCTCGATGCCTATTCCTCGCCTGCGCGGCCCGATCACAAGGTTCCCGCCTCGCGCCTGTTCGCGCTGCTGGTGGTGACGGACCGGCAAGACCTGCTCGATCCGATCATGCGCAAACTCGGCGCGGCGCTGCTGGTCGGCGACGAGGTCAAGACTGCGCGGCTCGGCCAGATCGAGACGCTGCTGGGCCAGCTGCAGGACGAACGCCGCCGCCTGCGCAACGAAGCATCGCCAATCCGGGAAGGTATCGAATAATGGCCAGCCGAGCCGAAACCCTTGTCCCGCTGGAAGACGACGCATGGTTCACCGCGTCCGAGCTGGAAGAGCTCGGCCTGCCGGGCCTGCCGGGCGACAAGCGTTCGATCAACCGCCGCGCCCAGACCGAACGCTGGGCCTCGCGCCTTGGCGCTGACAGCCGCCTGCTGGTGCGCAAGCGCGCCGGTCGCGGCGGCGGGGTGGAATTTCATGCCAGCCTGCTGCCGGGCGAGGCGCGGATCGAACTGGCGCGGCGCGGACTGATCCGCACCCGCCCTGCCGAAGCGGGCAGCGCGCAGGCATCCGCCTGGGAATGGTTCGACAAGCAAAGCGCGAAGGTAAAGGCCGAAGCGCAGCGCCGCCTCGATATCGTGAACGCGATCGAGCTGCTGTGCGAAGGCGGCGCAAGCCGCACGGCTGCAGTCGCCGCCACCTCTGACGATTCGGGCGTTGGGCGATCCACCCTCTGGAACTGGCTGCGCGCTGTCGAAGGCATCGCCCGTCCCGACTGGATGGTCGCGCTTGCCCCGCGTCGGCAGGGCGGCGGGGCCGAGGCTGAAATCCACCCCGATCTGTGGCAGGCCTTTGTCAGCGATTACCTGCGCAACAGCGCCCCGACGCTGACCAGCTGTTACCGCCGCGCAGTCCGCATGGCGCAGGCCAGAGGCATCCCCGTGCCTTCCGAGCGCACCTTCAGGCGCCGGTTGGAGCGGGAATATCCCGCCGCCGTGCTGACCCTGAAGCGCGAGGGCGAGGAAGCCCTGCGCCGGTCGATCCCCGCCCAGCGCCGCAGCGTGGCAGATCTGTGCGCGCTCGAATGCGTCAACATCGACGGGCACAAGTTCGATGTCTTCGTGAAAACGCCGGATGGCCGGGTGATCCGGCCGATCATGGTGACGATCCAGGACATCTACAGCCGCAAGATGCTCGCCTGGCGTCTGGGCGGCGAGGAAAGCGCGATCCAGACGCGCCTGACCTTCGCCGATCTGTTCCGTAATTTCGGCATCCCGGCGTCCTGCGTGCTCGACAATGGCCGCGCCTTCGCTTCGAAGTGGATCACCGGCGGCGCGAAATCCCGCTTCCGTTTCAAGGTCCGCCCCGAAGACCCGACCGGCCTGCTGACCAGCCTTGGTGTGAAAATCCACTGGGCGCTGCCCTATCGTGGACAGTCCAAGCCGATCGAGCGCGGTTTCCGCGACCTGTGCGACAGCATTGCCAAGCACCCGATTTGCGAGGGTGCCTACACCGGCAACAGCCCGATGGCGAAGCCCGAGAATTACGGCGATCGCGCTGTTGAATGGGACCGCTTCGTCGCGCTGGTTGATCAGGAGATCGCCGCGCACAACGCGCAGGGCAACCGCCGCACCGAGGCCGCCAAGGGCCGCAGCTTCGACGATGCCTTCTTCGAAAGCTACGCCGCCAGCACCATCGGCAAGGCCACGCCGGAACAGCTGCGCATGGCGCTGCTCGCTGCCGACCAGAAGCTCGTCAACCGCCAGACCGGCGAGATCGAGCTGCACGGCAACCGTTACTGGCACCCCGAACTGTCCTCGCTGCGCGGTGACCGCGTGACGGTGCGGTTCGATCCCGACAACCTGCATTCCGAAATCCACATCTACGATCTGGAGGGGCGCTACATCACCGCCGCCCAGCTGATCGCCGACACCGGCTTCAGCGATGCTGCAGGGGCCAAGGAAGCGGCCAAGCGGGTCGCCGATTACCGGAAATCGGTGAAGGCGATGGCCGAAGCAGCCGACCTGATCAGCGCCGAACAGCTGGCCGAGCTTCAGGCCGGTGTCGCCCCCGCGCCCGCGCCGCAGGCCGGAGCAGTGCGCCCGGTCCGCGTGGCCGCCGCGCAGACCCGCAATTCACAACCCGACGAACCGGCAGAGGTGCTGCCGATCGACCGGATGCGGCGCGGCTTTGCCCGCCTCGCCGCCAACAACACCTGAGGAGAAAAGGGATCATGATCAACGTGAAGGACTTGCCGGTTGATGTGGAGGAGATGCGCCTCTGGATCGTCGGCTATCGCGAGATGAGCGATCCGCCGATTTCGTGGAACCAGCTGTCCCGCGAAACCGGCATTCCAGGCGGGACGCTGCAACCGTTCTGCGCGGGCACCTATCCCGGCAATAACGAGAACATCGCCCGCCGCCTGTTCCAGTTCATGCAGACGGTCGAGGCCAAGGAAAAGCGCCAGCAGACCCTGCCGGTCAATCCCGGCTTCATCGAAACCGAAACCAGCCAGCGCCTGATGATGCTGCTGGAAATCGCGCACATGGGCCGCATCACGGTCGGCGCGACGGGGCCGGGCACCGGCAAGACCAAGACGGTCCGCGAATATGGCGAACGGGCGCAGCCGGTCTGGGTCGCGACGATGAAGCCCAGCACGCACAAGCTGCTGCCGATGATCCTTGAAGTGCACAAGGCGCTGAAGCTGGACCCGCGCCGCCTGTCTGTCGCCGATGCCTCGCGCATCGTGATCGAGCGGGTGCGCGGCCGCAACGGGCTGCTGGTGATCGACGAGGCCAACTTCCTGTCGATCGAGGGGATCGAGGAGATCCGCAACTGGCACGATGAAACGGGCCTCGGCGTCTGTTTCCTCGGCAATGAGGAGCTGCTGGCGCGGATCGAGACCGGGCGGCACCGCGACCAGTTCGCCCGCCTCAACCGCCGGATCGCGATGCGCCATGTCCAGCGCCTGCCGACCCGCACCGATGTCGCGCAGTTCTGCGATGGCTGGCAGATCACCCAGCCCGATATCCGCGCCTATCTGGAAAAGATCGCGCTCACGCCGGACAGCGGCGGGCTGGGGGAATGCCAGCAGCTGATCGAAGCCGGATCGATGCTCGCCGCCGCCGATGATGAAACCCGCGGCCTTTCGATCAGCGACCTGCGCGAGGCGCAGATGTTCCGCGCAACACGGTGGATCAAGGCGTGACCCGCCTCCTCGCCATTTACCGCCAGACCGCCAGCGATCTTGATGCGCTGCGCGGCGCTGGCACCGCCCGATCCGAGGTGGTCGGGATGATGATCATCCTTGGCGGGGCGGCGCTGATCGCGCTCGGCCTCGCCGCAATCACAGGAGACGCATGATCATGGCTCTTGCAGCAGTCCGCGCCGCACCGGCGCAGTTCCCCGCCAATCCGCGCCGCCGGGCGATGCTGGCGAAGATCCACGTGGCCAAGAAGCAGCTGGCGCTGGCGGATGATGATTACCGCCAGATCATGCTCGACACCACCGGCCGCGCCAGTGCTGCCGATTGCACCGAGGCCGAGCTGGAGAAGGCGCTGAAGCGGCTTGAGGCGCAGGGCTTCAAACCGCTGCCCAAGGCAGGCCCGGCCTCGGTCAACCGGCCCGCGCAGCATCCGGTCGCCCGCAAGGCGCGGGCGATGTGGATCAGCCTCTACCATCTCGGCGCGGTGCGCAGCCCCGATGAAAAGGCGCTGGAGGCCTTCGCCAAGCGCCAGCTCGGCTGCGAACGGCTCGTCTGGGCCAACCAGTCCGATGGCTACCGCCTGATCGAGGCGCTGAAGGCGATGGCCGAGCGCAATGGCTGGTCGCAGGTGGACGCCAACGGCAACGCCTGGTCGGTGCCGCGGCTGAAGGAGCGCCTGTGCGAAGCGATCATCGCGAAGCTGAAGGCCGCGGGCGAAATTCCCGAAAGCTGGACCCTGAACGACACCGCCTTCCGCCTCTGCGGGATCGAGTGCGGCAAGGGCGGGCCGGTGACCGCCGAAGGATACGACACGATCGCCCACGCGCTGGGCAAGAAGCTGCGCGCAGCGGGAGGTGGGGAATGAGCGATCCTGAGATGCCATCGATCACCGTCCGCTTTCATGGTGACGGCATGCTCGCGCTGCTCGACCAGATGATCGACCAGCGACAGTTCCTGATGATGTCGCTCGATCACGAGACCGTGCTGAAGCGCACCTACCGCGGCCGCAAGGTCAAGATCTGTGCTGCGCTCATTGTAATCGATGACGAAGGTGGTGAAGCATGAACGCCCGCACCTCTTTCGATCGCCCTGCGCCGCTGTGCTATCACGAGGGCGAGACCAACCGCTGCCCGCAGTGTGGCAGCAAGGCCTGGAACGTCGGTCGCATGACCGCCGAATGCGGGCACTGCGGCCACCCGCTGCCGCTGGCGCAGGCCACCATCACCGGCGCGCCTGCCGAACAGGGTGAAGGCTGATGGATCGCGAAGCCGCCATCCGGTTCGCCCTGTCGCGTCGCCCCGAAAGCATCGGCATGGCACGGCTGTGCCAGGAACTGCTCGCGGATCTCGCTGGCGCGCCGGTGACCGCCAAGACGCCGGTCCTTGTGCCGATTTTGCCGCGTCCCGGCGCGCAGGGTCTGGTCCGCAATCCTTGGGGAAGGAGCGGCCGCCCGCTGTGACCAGCCCCGCCGCCCCGCTTCCCCAGGTGCTTGCCGATATCGCCATGATCGCGGGCGAGGAAGCGGCGCGCCGGATTGCGGGGGCGGTCGGCGGCACCCGCGTTTACATCCCGCCTGTCCCCGGCCCCGATCACTGGCTGAGCCAGCTGGTGGGAGAGAAAGCCGCGAGGCTGATCGCCGATCACTTCGGCGCAGGCTTCCCGGCGCGCATCGATATCCCCCTCGGCGACACCGGCTTCATTGCCAGCCAGCAGGCGCGGATCGATGCGATGATCTTGGCCGGAAGGTCCGAACGTGACATTGCGCTCGCCTGCGGATACACCGGCCGCACGGTTCGCCGCCGCCGCGCCCGGCTGAAGGGCATCCACGATTCGCGGCAGGGCAGGCTGTTCTGAGGAGTTGAGATGAGCATTTATGATCTTCTGCAAGCTCCTGTGAAGCGGACCCGGGTCACCATCGTTGGCACTCTCTTGCGCTTTGAAATCGAAGTTGAGGGGCAGGTGATCGACAACATGATCGACACCGCTGATGAAGAAATTCAGCAAGCCCTGATCGCGCTTGGCTGGTCGCCTCCGGGGCATCCGAGACTGATCTTCCCAGCCTAAGACCGGACAGGTGTCCGGGGCGCAGCGCCCACCGATTTCCCCCATCCAGCGGTCCCATGACGACCGCCCTTCTCTCCGAAAAGATGCTGCTCGAAATCGCCGAGCACGAAGGCCTTGTGCTTGAGGCCTACCGCGACAGCGTCGGCGTGCTCACCTGGGGCTTTGGCGTTACCGATGCCAGCGGCCACCGCGTCCAGCGCTATGTCGGCAACCGTTCGACGATCGAACGGGCGGTCGAGGTGTTCGAATGGCTGCTGCGGACCAAATATCTGCCCGAAGTGCGGCGCGCCTTCCCCGGCGTTACCCTGACTGAAGCGCAGCTGACTGCCGCCCTTTCGTTCCACTGGAACACCGGCGCGATCGGCACAGCGGACTGGGTGAAGTCCTTCATCGCCGGAAACCGCAACCGCGCCTGGACCCAGTTCATGAACTGGTCCCGCCCCCGCGAAATCATCGCCCGCCGCAAGGCCGAACGCGATCTGTTCTTTGATGGTCGCTGGAGCGGCGATGGCGTTGTCACGATCTACGACCGGGTCAATCCCCGCGAGCCGCGCAACCCCGTCTGGGCAAGCGCCCGGCTGATCGACATCAAGGATCAGGTCCGCGCCGCGCTGGCCCGCAATGCGGGGTCTGTCTGATGTGGCTGGCGGTGAAACTGCTCGCCTCAGGCGCGTTTGAAGGGCTCCTGAAGGGCCTTTCGGCAGCGGGTAAATGGCTCTTCAGCGACTGGCGCAACCTGCTGCTCGCGATCGTTGTGCCGTGTTACCTGTTGCTCGCCTTCATCATCACGCCCGGCCTGCGCGCCGATCTCGCCGCGACCGAGGCCAGCCTTGCCGCCGAACAGTCTGCCCATCTCGGCACCGTCAATGCCTTCCTCGCTGCATCCGCCCAGGCGCAAAAGGACGCCGAGGACAACGCCGAGCGGGTGAAGGCCGAACAGGAGATCATCACCGATGCAAGCCTTTCGACTTATCGCGCCGATCTGGCTGCCCTGCGCGCTCGCTTTGACCGCCTGCGGGCAGGAGCGGCCGCAGCCAGTTCCGGCAACGCCGAGGCAGCTGGTGTGCCCCTCTTTCCCAACGCCTCCGGCCGAGCTGATGCAGCCCCCGCGCAAGCTGGACTTCCTGCCGCCGGAAGCCTGAGCCTGCCCGACGCGCTGATCGCGTCCGAACAGGCCTTGCAGCTGCAGGCGCTGATCGACTGGGTCAATGCTCAGTCCGCCGTCCGTTTCACGCCGGAGGAGCGCCGGTGATGGATATCGGTGAACGCGGGCTCGAACGGGCCGAAGCCTTCGAGCAGCTGTCGAAAGACGCGGCTGTGGCGCGCATCCGCAACAATCTGGTCGGGCTGGGCGAGGAGTTCTGCGTCGCCTGCGGTGACCGGATCGAGGAGGCGCGCCGGATCGCGCTGCCATCCGCGAAGCGCTGCATCGATTGCCAGACCCGGCTGGAGAAGGGCCGATGATCCTCCACCTTTCCGAGCCGCTGTCCTTCGGCAAGTTCCTCAGCCTGTGGCTGCCGACGCTGGCCGTCGCGGTGGTGGTGCCCGATGTCCAGACCCCGCTGGGCGACCGCTTCCTGATCGACGTTCACGGCCTGCCGATCCCGGTGGTGACCTGCATCCTCGGCCTTGTCGGCATTGTTGCGGCGCGGCCCTTCACCGTGCGCGCCGAGGCCGATCTGGGCTGGAAGCTGCGCCTGCTGGTCAGCTTCATCATGCTGGTGCTGGTGGAGCTGTGGATCATCGAAAGCCGCCCCGGATGGCTGTTTGCCTTCGTGGTTTCCATCGGCCTCGGCTTTTCCGGTTTCTCCCTGCTCGAACTGTTCGGCGAGCAGGTGAAGGATTTCGTCCGCCGCGCTTTCGCCTCGGCCACCTCCACTATCAAAGGACCAGATGGCCAATGAGCCCCGGCAACCTCCTCGAACTGGCGATCATCGCCTTCATCGTCATCGGCATCACCGTCGCTGCGTGGCGCGGCGGGGCCAAGAACCCGGTCGGCACCGGCAGCGTGGACAAGAAGCTCGATGCCATCAAGGCTTCGATCGACAGCGAGCTGGCCGGTGTGAAGAACAAGGTCGGCCAAATCGAGCAGCGGCTGGACAAGTTCGAACGCGATGTCGCCAGCGCCGATGATGTGAAGCGGCTGGAAAAGTCGATCGACAAGCTCGCCAAGGTGCTGCCCGATATCGAGGCCCGCCAGCGCGCCCTGTCCGACAAGATGGGCGAACGCGCCGAAGCCTCTGCTGCCACCGCCGCCAAGGTCGATCACATCGATCGGCAGGTTGGCCTGATCTATTCCGTGCTGGTGCCCAAGGGGATGGAAAAGTGACCCTCAAAGCCAACCTTGCCGAAGGCATCGCCCGCGAGGCGCGTCTGCGCATCCTGCAGGTGCTGTCCGAACAGACCGATGGCAGCCTGTCCGACCTGCTGCTGAAGCGGACGCTGGACTATTTCGGCTATCGCCGCGACCGCGACTGGATCCGCACCCAGATGCGCAAGCTGGCTGATCTGGGCGCGGTGACCATCAACGAAGTCGAAGATGTCCTGTTCGCCACGCTCGCCCCGGCAGGCCGCGATCACCTGGAAGAGCGCAGCGTCATCGAAGGCGTGATGCGCCCGAACGAGGCGCGCTGAGATGGTGAGCAAGCCCAACCGTCGCGAAGGCCGCGGGCACCTGTCGTCGATCGACATGCTGCCCGACGAGGCCGAAGGCGCAATCGTCTGGGCCAATGATCAGCTGCGCGAACGCAAGCTGCCCAGCGCGGTGATCCTGACCGAGTTCAACGAGCGGCTTGCCGACCTTGGCCTCGATCCGATCAGCAAGAGCGCCTGGGGCCGCTATGCCGTGCGCAAGGCGATCCAGTTCCGCCGTCTGGACGAAATCCAGCGGATGGGCGGCGAGCTGGCGCGCACGATGGATGCCAAGGCCCCTGATGAAGTCACCGTCGCCGTTGCCGAGCTGGTGAAGGTCGCTGCGTTCGAAATCCTTGAAGAGGGCAAGGTCTCGACCTCGGGCCTGATGCAGATCAGCCGCGCCCTGCAATCGGCCGTCGCGGCGCAAAAGACCAGCGCCGAATATCGCGAGCGGCTGCAGAAGGAAGTGCAGGAGCGCCTTGCCGAGGCGGCGAAGGAAGCTGGCGAGATCGGCAAGAAGAAGGGCGTTTCGCCCGAGGCGCTGGCCGCAATCAACCGTGCGCTGATGGGGCAGGGCTGATGAGGGGCGAAGTGGAAATCCCCGGCGGCGAACCCGTCGTTTATGGTGCTGATGCTGCGCTAGTGCTCGGCGAGCGGGTGTTCGAGATGCTCGAACGGCTTCAGCCGATGCTCGGCATTCACCCTTATGCCAGGATCAACGGGGTGATCCTGATCGACGGCAAGCCCTACAAGCTTGCCCTGTCGGCTTGGGAGGAACCCAATGGGTAACGCCAAGTGCATCCCCGCCGCGCCCGATGCGATCTTCCTGCCCTATCAGGCGCGGTGGATCGAGGACGATTCCCAGCTGAAGCTGATGGAGAAGGGCCGCCAGATCGGCCTCAGCTGGGCGACCGCCTACGCCACCGTCTCGCGCACCGCGCTGGTGACCGCCCGCTTCGACCAGTGGATCAGCAGCCGCGACGATATCCAGGCGCAGCTGTTCCTTGAGGATTGCAAGTTCTGGGCGGGCAACCTGAAGATCGCCGCCGATGATCTGGGCGAGATCGTGCTCGATCCCCGCGACCGGCAGACATCCTACACCCTGCGGTTCGCCAACGGGAAGCGGATCAATTCGATGAGCTCGAACCCCAACGCGCAGGCCGGTAAGCGCGGCGGGCGCGTGCTCGACGAGTTCGCGCTGCATCCCGACCCTCGCAAGCTCTGGGCGATCGCCTATCCCGGCATCACCTGGGGCGGATCGATGGAGCTGATCAGCACGCACCGCGGCAGCAACAACTTCTTCAACCAGCTGGTGCGCGAGATCAAGGAACAGGGCAATCCCAAGGGGATCAGCCTGCACACCGTCACCTTGCAGGACGCGCTGGATCAGGGCTTCCTCTACAAGCTCCAGCAAGCCCTTCCCGATGGGGACGAGCGGCAGGCAATGGACGAGGCCGCCTATTACGATTTCGTGCGCAAGGGCGCGGCGGACGAAGAGAGCTTCCAGCAGGAATACATGTGCCGCCCGGCGGATGATGACGCGGCGTTCCTCGAATATGATCTGATCGCCCGCTGCGAATATCCGGCCGGCAAAGATTGGGAGACGATCGACAGCGGCGGCACGCTGTTCCTCGGCATCGACATCGGCCGCAAGAAAGACCTCACCGTCCTGTGGCTGCTCGAAAAGCTGGGGGACGTTTTCTTCACCCGCCGCGTCATCACCCTGCAGGCGATGACAAAGCCCGATCAGGAGAAGGTGATCTGGCCGTGGATCGCGCAGGTGCTGGCGAGCGGCGGCCGCGTGGCGATCGACAACACCGGGCTTGGCATTGGCTGGGTGGATGATGCCCAGGCCAAGTTCGGGAAATACCGGGTCGAAGGCGTCAACTTCACCGCGCAATCCAAGGAGGCGATGGCCTATCCGGTGCGCGGCACGATGGAAGACCGCCGCCTGCGCATCCCATACGATCCCAAGATCCGCGCCGATCTGCGCAGTGTCACGAAACAGGTCACGGCTGCGGGCAACATCCGCTTCACGGCCGAACGCACCGCCGATGGCCACGCCGACCGGTTCTGGGCGCTGGCACTGGCGATCCATGCGGGCAGCGATCCGAACACCGCGCCCTGGCGACCGCTGACGGGCATCACGCCGCAGAGCAGCAGCCCCGTCCTCGACCTCGACGCAAACTGGATCCCGGCATGAAGATCGGCACGCATAACCTCGGCGCGAACGGACACCGCGAGCAGACGTTCGCTCGCGTCACTTCGGAGGGGATCACCATCCAGCAGCCGGGCAGGCACGTTACCATCTCAATCGAACAGATCGCGCTGCTGAAGGAAGTCCTGGCATGAACCTCCCTGCAACCACCACCAGCGGCACCGGCGGCAACTTCCTCACCAAGGCGCTCGCCCGCGTCACCACCTCGCTCACCCAGATGCGCCATGCCGCGCAGTCGCTGTTTTTCGGCGGGCTGCTGAAGCGCACCCGGTTCGATTACGCCCGCGAGGTCGGCGACATGCTCGACGCGAGCGTGGTGATGGCGCCGGTGATGTGGCTCCAGCGCGCCCTGCCCGAAGCCAACCTTGCGATGCGCGAGCGGCTGCAGGGCGGCAAGCTGGAGCCGGTGGAGGAGCATCCGCTGCTCGAACTGATCCGCAACCCCAATCCCTTCTATGGCGATATCGCGTTGTGGAACGGCGTGATCGCCGACTTCGCAATGTGGGGCGACGCCTACCTCATCAAGGTCCGCGACCTGTCCGGCGCGGTGCGCGAGCTATGGTATGTGCCGCAGTTCATGATGGAGCCGAAGGCGGGGCTGGATGGCACCGAGTTCCTGTCGCACTACGAATACAGCCCCGGCACCGGTTATGGCCGGATGTTCATCGATCCCGACGATGTGATCCACTTCCGCAACGGGCTCAATCCCCGCGATCTGCGCCGTGGCCTTGCGCCGATGCAGAGCGTGATCCGCGAAATCTTCGCCGACATGGAAAGCAGCAACTTCGTCGCCAGCCTGCTGCGCAACATGGGTGTGCCCGGCGTAGTGATCAGCCCGAAGGCCGGCGCGATGCCAACCCCCGAGGATGTCGAGGCGACCAAGACGTGGTTCCAGCAGACCTTCAGCGGCGATGGCCGGGGCGGCACGCTGGTGATGGGCGCGCCGACCGATGTGCAGCCCTACGGTTTCAACCCGCAGCAGATGAACCTTTCGGAAGCGCGTGATGTGGCCGAAGAGCGGGTCTGCGCGGCGCTGGGCATTCCCGCGGCGGTGGTCGGCTTTGGCGCGGGGCTTCAGGCCACCAAGGTCGGCGCGACGATGGAGGAGATGCGTAAGCTCGCCTGGCACAACGGGGTGCTGCCGCTGGGCCGCGCCCTTGCCGACGAGCTGCAGCGCAGCCTGCTGCCCGATTTCGAAAAGCCGGGAAGGGGCAAGCGCCGTCTGGAGCTGTTCTGGGACACCGATCAGGTGCTCGCCCTGCAGGAGGACGAAAACCGCCAGACCGAACGCAAGCTCAAGGAGTTCGAGGCGGGCGCGATCACGCTTTACGATTACCTGGTCGAAACCGGCCGCGATGCGGACGAGAGCCACAAGTATTACCTGCGCCCGATCGCCAAGCTGGAGGTGCCGCTGGCGGTGGCAGGGAAGGGGCGGGAGCGTGATGTCGTCCCGCCGCTGACCGGCACGACTGGCGAACGCCAAAGCTACACCGTAGCCGAGCTGAGAGCTTTGGCGCGGCAGCCCAAGGCGTTGCCCGGCCCGGCAAACAAAGCCGCCAACCCGCTCGAAGACTACCTCCCCGCCAACGCCCGCGATGCCAGCCCCGAGGCGATCGAGCGGGCTGAGCGGTTCGCCCTGATGCTGCGGCGCGAGGAGCGCGGCCACCGCGATGCCTTCGCCGCCGATCTGATGCCGCTGTTCGAAAGCTGGGGCGACACTGCCAGCCGGATCGCGGCGGATGTGCTGCGCGCCAGGGGCGAGAAAGCACTCGGCGTATTCGAAACCAATGCTCGCGGCGAAAAGGCTTACCATGTCAAGGAGAGCGAGCTGATCCAGCAGATCATCGACCTGCTCAACCTCGAAGCGTGGGAGCAGCAGCTCTCGTCACGCTATCAGGCCCAATATCTCGCGATCGCCCGCAAGACCGCTGCAGCGCTTGAGGAGGCGGGCTTCGGCACCGGCCTGCCTGATCCGGTGATGCGCCAGATCATCGCGGCGGGCGGCACGCGGGCGGGCCTGATCGATGTCGATGCCCAGACGCGTCAGGCGATCTTCGACGCGCTGGCGGAAGGCCGCGCCCAGGGCGAAGGCGTCCAGGCGCTCGCCAACCGTATCGCCAACCAGGTGGAAGGCGGGCACTGGGGCAACGCCGAAACCCGCGCCCGCGTGATCGCCCGGACCGAGACCAAGCACGCGCAGAACATCTCGACGCTGGAGGCAGGCGCTGCTGCCGGGGTCACCGAATATGTGATCTTCGACGGGCGCTTCGGGGAACCGCGATCCGAGCTCAGCCACATCGCCCGCGACGGCAAGATCGTGTCGGCCGAGGACGCGATGATCATGGCGACCAACATGCGCCCCAACTGCACCCTTTCTTTCGCACCGCACTTCAGCCTGTAAGGACCAGACCGATGCTCACCAAGAACCTGACCGTCACCGAGATGGGCGAAACCGGCAAGGGCCTCGCCATCCTCGCCCGGCTCAACGAAGTCGATCACGATGGCGACACCTATCAGAAGGGCGCTTTCAGCTGGAAGGGCGAGCAGTGGTGTCCGCTGATCCACCACCATGATCGCTACCAGATGCCGTTCGGCAAGGCGCGGGTCTATGAAGATGGCGACATCGCCTATGCCGAGCTGCACCTCAATCTGGAAACGGCGGCGGGCAGGGATTGGCACAAGGCGCTGCTGTTCGATCTGGCGACCGGGAAGGCGGTGCAGGAGTATTCCTACGGCTTCGATGTCGTCGATGCCGATTTTCAGGTGCGCGGCGAAAACCGGGTGCGGATCCTGAAGCAGCTCGATGTGCACGAAGTTTCGACCGTCATTCGCGGCGCAGGGCGCGGCACCGGCACGCTCAGCATGAAGGCGCTGAAGGAGGCAGGCTTTGCCCCGCTGATCGCTGGCCTTGGCGAACTGGCGGAAGCGCTGGGCGGCGATCCGGCAACACTCTCGGCGACCGGGCGCAAGCAGCTGGAGCAGATCCACGCGGCGCTGGGAAAGGCGTTGTCGTCGCCTACCGCTTCGCTGCTTGAGGCGGGTGATCCCGATGCCGAGGCCAAGGCCCGCGACATGATCGCCAATGAAATCGCCCGCAACGAGACGCGGGAGGCCCGGATCAGGTTGGGGCTGTAAAACCCCTCCAGAATGCCCCAGAATTGATTTGAGGCCCTCCGCCCGCCAAAAATCGGGCGAGGGCCCTCTTAGGGGCTCTTAAATCGGCCCTAAGGGGCATTTGATGCCGACCCTACCCGCACCAGTCCTTCCGGTTCGGCCAGCGGGTCGCCAGACCTTCTTTCACCAGCTGGTCGCCGATCCGGCCGAACCGGGCGAGCGTGCGGCCATAGCGATCCCGGCCGGTGACCGTGATCGTGACCTTGCGGGAATTGAGCAGCACCACCAGCCGGTCACGCGCAGCGATGGCGCGGCGGCGTTCGGCGGGGCAGCGGCCATTCAGCTCCGGCGTGTCGATATCGCTGATGCGGATCTTGTCGCCCTGCCACCAGACGGTGTCGCCATCGTGGACGCAATGATGGCGCGGGCCTGAAGCCGGACAGACGGCTATCGCGGCGGCGCTTGCAAGGGCAAGGAGCATTCCGGCAGCCTAGCAGCGCGACGATCATTTGCCGAATCGCGGCTTTGCGGTTAGGCAGAGCGCATCCCGAAATCGCAGTTTTCCCTCGCGACCGGACATCTGTCCGGGGCGCAAGCGCGGCGTTTCTGCTCTCAATACGTCTCCACCGGTTTCAACCGGGCGCGGGCACTTTCGCCCTCTGCCCGGACCAGTGGAGAAAACGCGATGTCCGATATCAAGACCCTTCCGCTCGATAAGGCGCAGGAAAAGATGCAGGCGCGGGCCGAAGAGCTGCGCACGATCCTCAAGCAGGCTGAGCAGCCTGATGGCACCCTCGACGCATCCAAGGTCACGGTCGATGGCCTGAGCCTCAAGAATTCCGACGATCTGGTCGTCGAGGTCAAGCGGCGCAACGCCGAGCTTGACGAGATCGCTGATCACGTCGTCGGTTTGCAGACGATCAAGAATGCGGCCGACCGGCTCGACAGCTTCGCCAAGGGCCTGCGCAACTTCCCGCTGCCGGGCGCTGGCGGCGGCAACCCGGCCAACCTCGCCCAGTTCAAGTCGATCGGCGAACTGGTCACCGAAGGCAAGTCGTTCAAGGAATGGCACGCCAAGGGCTGTCCGCAGGGCTTCGACTTTGCCTTCGACGACATGCTCGGTTCGGATTACCTCGCCAAGACCGCGCAGTTCGAAACGATCGGTCGCAAGGCACTGATGAGCACCACCGCCGGTTTTGCGCCGGAAAGTCTGCGCCTGCCCGGCTTCGTCGAAGCGCCAACCCGCCCGCTGCAGCTGGTCGATATCCTGCCGGTGGGCCGCACCGGCCAGAACGCGGTTCCTTTCATGGAAGAAACCACCCGCACCCACGCAGCTGCTGAAGTCGCCGAAGGCGGCACCTACGCCGAGAGCACCTTCCTGTTCACCCAGCGCAGCGTGCCTGTGGTGAAGATCGGTGACAGCCTGCCGGTGACCGACGAGCAGCTGGAAGACGTTGCCCTGGTCGAAAGCTACATCAACTCCCGCCTCGGCTTTGGAGTGCGCCAGCGGCTCGACGGTCAGGCGCTCAACGGTAACGGCACCTCGCCCAACCTGCGCGGCATCCTGAACACCGCTGGTATCCAGACGCAGGCCAAGGGCGCTGATCCGGTGATGGACGCGATCTTCAAGGCAATCATCAATATCAGTCTGGTCGGTCGGGCAATGGCGACCCACATCGTGATGCACCCGCGCGACTTCCAGCGCATCCGCCTCACCCGCACGGCTGACGGCATCTACATTTACGGTTCGCCAGTGGAAGCTGGTCCGACCCGTCTGTGGGGTCTGCCGGTGGTGATGAACGATGCGATCGCAGAAGGCACCGCGCTCGTCGGCGCATTCGATCCGAGCTGGATCACCCTGTTCGAACGCCGCGGCGTCGATATCCAGATGGGCTATGTCGGCACGCAGTTCACTTCGGGCTTGCGCACCATGCGCGCCGACATTCGCGCCGCGCTGGCGGTGTTCCGCCCGGCAGCCTTCTGCACCGCGACCGGCCTCAACGCCTGATGATCTCTCCCGCGAGCGGGTTTGATCCTTGTCCCGCTCGCATCCCTCCGGGGCCGGTCTTCCCCCCAACCAAGCAGACCGGCCCCGGCTTTCCCGGCGGTTCCTTCGACCATCGAACCGCCCGGCAAGCCCCTTCAGGAGAAACCCATGTCCGTCACCCAGTCCGGCTTCAACCGCACCGTTGCCACCGCCGTTGTGCCCGGCGGGCCGATCGGCGAGATCGCTGTTCCCGGCATCCGCGCAGGCGACACCATCCTCAGCGTGGTTTCAGTCACCAGCGCCAATCCGCCGGTGGCCACCGCTCGCACCGCCAACGCTTCGATCCCCGCTGGCAGCGAAGGCAAGATCGCCATCGCTTCGGTGGTGACCACCGGCCTCCACCTCGTGGTGACCTGGGCGAAGGCCCAGTGACGCCTGCCCGATGATCCACTTCAACAAGGAAACCCGACCAATGTCCCAGAACATGATCGCAGCCGAAAAGCTGTTCCTCACCGCCGACAAGTCCAAACTGGTCCGCGAAGGCGATGGACGCGCCGCCTTCCTCTTCGCCGTCCCCGGCGACGAAATCCTCCCCGAGGCGGCCGAGCAGTTCGGCCTGGTCGATGGCAAGCTGCCCGAAAAGGGTGCTGCCAAGCCCAAGGCTGCGGCGGCGACCAAGCCCAAGGCTGCTGCCGAGACCAAGGACGCCTGATCGATGGCAACCCGCGTCCGCGTCATCACCGCCGAAGCGCCTGCGATCGTGCTGTCCTATCCCCGCGATGCCGATCCGGTGTTCGGGGCGGACTTCACCGAGGTCGCCCAGCTTCCCCCGCACTTCGAGCAGGAGTTCACGCTGGGCTCCGGCTGCGATCTGCTGGTCGCCGAAGGGCCGTTCAATGCGGCTTCGGCGGGTGATGGCGCGGTTGCAGTTGCCGCCGAGCAGGAAGCTGCCTGATGCCCAACTTCGCCCTTCTCGACCGGGTCCGCCTGCGGGTGCCCACCGATCTGCCCGACAGCGAGCTGCTGGCGATGATCGATGCGATCGCCGCCGAGCTCGATGCGCGCTTCGGCGCGGCGGGGCCGATCACTGTCGAGCTGGGCGATGCCACCGATCCGGCCTCGCGCCAGTGGACCAACCTGCGGCTGATCCGTCCGGCCGACACCACCCAGCCGATCACCATCACCGAAGCCGATCCCGGCAACACCGGCAACCCGACGCATGAAACCGTCCTCGATCCCGCCGATTACCGCGTGCTGCACGGCGGGCGAACCTTGCAGCGCCTGACCGGCGGACCGAACGCGCAGACCTTCTGGGCTCCGCTGGTGACGGTGACTTACACGCCGGTCGGGCTGACAGCGGCGCGGGACGAGGTGACGATCAAGCTGATCTGGCTCGATCTGTCCTATCGCGGCGCGCTGCGCAGCGAACGGGCGGGCGATTACCAGGTCACCCTGTCAGGCGACATGGCCGCCGATCGCGAGGCGATCCTGAGGACGCTGCAGGACCGCGGCGGGATGGTGATGGCATGAGCGCCTGGACCATCATCTATCTGGTGATCGCGGCGGGCGTGTTCGTGCTGATCTTCCGCGAAGGCTGTGACGAGCCGTTCGCGGTGCGGACCTTTGGCGCGTTTGTCGTCGGCGCGCTGTGGGCACCGCTGGTGATCCTGACCGTGCTGTTCATCGCCTCCGACTGGATCGGCGACAGGCTGAAGGCCTTGTGCAAATGATCGCGGGTCGCCTGATCCAACGCGCCCGCGTGGAGCGCAACACCGCCAGCGGAACCGACAGCTGGGGCGGACCGGTGGAGCCGGTCTTCACCGTGCTGCACAATGCGCTGCCCTGCTTCGTCTATTCGAACAGCAGCCGCGAGCTGGTGGACGGGGCCAAGACCGCGATGATCGAGGATCTGCGGATCATGATCGCACTGGGTGCCGATCTGGCCGAGGGCGACGAGATTGTTTCGGTTTCGGACCGCAGCGGCACCGTGATCATCCCCGGCCGCCTGAAGGTCGAAGGCCCGGTACAGTTCAAGCACAACCACCGCGAAGCCGCGCTGCAGAGGATCGGGTGATGGTGCGCTCGAAACTGCCCCCTCCGAAGCGCCCCCGTGAACTAGGGGCTTGGCTGCCCCCAAAGGACGAGCGCCCGATGGCCCGCCATCCTCGCGCTGATGCTGGTAATGCCAAGCTGTGGGTGCTGCTCATCTATCTTGCAGTCGTCACTTGGTGGGTGCTGTCATGAGCTCGCAGTCGCTCCGCTGGGAAGGTGATGCGCTGACAAAGCGGATGCGTGATGCGCAGAAGCTGGGCGTGAACGCCACGATGGCCGCCGCCGTGCAGCAGGCCAAGTCCAACCACAGCTGGAACAACCAGACCGGCGTGCTGGAAGGTTCGATCAAGATTGCCGAGTTCGCCCGCGAGGATGCGACCGGCGTTGCAGGCACCTGGGGCAGCACCGATGTCCGCTACGCGCTGATCCACGAGCTGGGCGGCGTGATCGTGCCGGTGCGCGCCAAGGCGCTGGCGATCCCGCAGGCCGATGGATCGGTCCGCTTCGTCAAGAGCGTCACCATCCCGGCGCGCCCCTATCTTCGCCCTGCTGCCGACGCAGTCTATCCGCAGCTGGCAGGCAATATCCGCAAGGCGTTCGAAGGCTCTTCAGGCGCACCTCAGGGGGGTGTTGGCGATGCCTGAGGCAGCTGATCTTGAAGGCGGGCTGGTGGCGTTCCTGAAGGCCGATACCGTCACCGCAGCGGCAACTGCCGGACGCATCTTTGCGGGCGAGCTTCACCCCGACGAGACCAAGTTCATGCCGCGCACCGCGCTGGTGCTGCGCGCCTCGGGCGGCGTTTCGCTGACCGGCGAGAGCAAGCTGGAGCACGATACCCAGCGGGTCGATGTCTTTGCCTTCGGGGCCACGCCCCGCGCCGCCACGGCGGTAATGCGCGCCGTTTCCATCGCCCTGCGCCGTCTGGAGCGCAGCGTCCACGGCGGTGTCCTGATCCACTGGGCCAACCCCGCCAGCGGTTCAATCGCCGGGCGCGAGCCGGTGACCGAATGGCCCCGCCAGTTCCAATCCTTCCAGGTCATGCACGGCCTGGTCGCCATCGAGGAGTAACCAACCATGTCCCCGTTCGAAATCATCGGTGCGCCGCTGACCCTCTGGATCGCTCCGGTCGGCACCGCGTTCCCCACCATCGCTGCCGCGCCCGGCGCAGGCTGGGTCAAGATCGGCACCAACGGCGATCGCAATTATGAAGCGGGCGGCGTCACCGTCACGCACGGCAAGACCTATGACAAGGTCCGCACCGCTGGCGCATCCGGCCCGGTCAAGGCGTTCCTTTCCGAAGAAGACCTGATGTTCGGCGTTACCCTGCTCGACATCACGCTGGAGCAATACCAGCTCGCGCTCAACGGCAATACGATCACCACCGTTGCGCCTGCCGCTGGCCAGCCCGGCACCAAGAAGATCGGCCTGTCCGAAAGCGTCGGCCGGACCAAGGAATACGCGCTGCTCGCCCGCGGGCTTTCGCCTTACAACGAGGCACTGGCGATGCAGTATTGCGTGTCGCGCTGCTACCAGTCTGGGGCGCCTGCGCCGGTGTTCCGCAAGGGCGGGACCGGTGCCGGTCTGGCGCTGCAGTTCGAGGCGTTGGAGAACCTTTCTGCCACCAGCGAGGAAGAACGCTTCGGCTACATCCTCGCCGCGCACCTCGCCGCGCTCTGATCGGGGGCGGCATGACGCAGGCAACCGGCAATCCCGGCGGGAAGGCGCTGCTCGATCTCGATACCCTCGTCGAGCGGCCCTTCATCACCATCGACGGCACGCGGGTCGATATCCTCAACCCCGAAGAGCTGAGCGTGATCGAAAGTCACCGCTTCGGCATCTGGGGGCGGCGGATCGAGGCGCTGACCGCAGAAACCGGCGAGGCGGCGGAGAAGGAGCTGGAAGAGCTTGTCTCCACCGTCGCCCGCAAGATCTGCGTCGGCGCTTCGGATGATCTGTTCGCCACGCTGCCCGGTTCCCAGCAATGGGCAATCGTGGACCTTTTTACCGGGCTCCTGCTGCGATCGAAGCTGAAGGTGGCAGGAGCGATGGCAGCAGCGACGGGCGAGCTTCCCGCATGGGCAGCGATGTTGACTGGGGCGATGTCATCCCCCGGCTCCAGCGGTTCTACGGCGGACGGCCGCAGGACTGGCTGGCGGCGATTCCTGCCGGGCTGGTCAGAGCCTTCGTCAAAATGATGCCGCGCCTGCAGGCACAAGAAACGCTGGCCGGGATCAACCGGGCGGCGATTGCCGCAGGCGCGGGCGATGCGATGGACCGCGAGCGGTTCTTCGCCGAGCTGGAGCGCAAGGCCGCAGGCGCGCCGCTGCCCCAGCCGGTCAAGGCCGATCCCGCCGATCTGGCGGCAATGGGCATCGCGGTGAGCGCGGCGGATGGCGAGGCTGTGACCATCCCCGATCTGGCGACTTGGCTGGGCAACAAGGAGCCGGATCATGGCTGAGCGGCTTGGCGAGGCGCTGCTTGAAATCCGCACTGTCGATGCCGGGTTCAACCAGGGTGTCGCGCAGGCCGAAGGGCGCGCCCAGAAGCTGGGCAGCACGCTGGACAAGACCAGCGGCAGTTCCGCGAGGCTGGCGAGCGAGATGGTCGCCACCGGACGCAGCGCGCAGACGATGGGGGCCGGGTTCGAGGCGGCGAGCCAGCGGGTGACCCAATCGGCCGGCCAGCAGCGCGCCGGGATGCAGCAGCTGAGCTTCCAGATCGGCGATATCGCCACGATGTATTCGCTAGGCGCTCGTCCGACGCAGATCTTCGCTAGCCAGATCGGGCAGGTGACCCAGGCCGTGCAGATGATGAGCGGCGGGACAAGCCGGGTGGCGGCCTTTCTCGGCGGGCCTTGGGGCATGGCGTTTACCGCTGCGACCATCGTGCTTGCCCCGTTTATCGGCTCACTCTTCGAGGCCGAAGATGCGCTGAAGGGTGTCGAGTTCGCGACCGACAAGCTGGGCGATGCACAAGGCATTCTTGGCGACGTGATCGACCGCACCACCGGTAAGATCAACACCCAGTCACAGGCCCTGCTGGCGCTTGCTCGTGCGAAGGCGATGGCCGGATTGGTGGAGTCGATGCGGGGGGAGGCTGAGGCACGCAACGAACTGCGTTCAATCAGTCAGGGCGGGCTCGGCGACCTGCGGGTCCAAGGAACGATGGGCGGTCTGCGTGTGGTGCGGGCCGATACGGGAATGGACCTTGTCGAGCGATATAGATCCGGCGAGTTGCCTGCGAGCGCCGTGCTTCAGCAGCTGCAACTGAGGATGGATAACGGGATGATTTCGCAAAGCGATGCTTTGCGGGCTGCGGATGCGATCAGCGGCTTGGAAGTCAACTCTGCCAACACGGCAATCTTCAGGGACACTATCGCTGCACTGAACGGCGATCAAGACGCCGCCCGCCGCGTTTTCGGAGCAGGGAACGATGGCACCAGCACGCGGGGCGTCGGATCGCAGCGGACCCCGCGTGCCCGTTCCGGCCCCGATCGGGCGGCGATCGATGCGCGGTTCGAGGCTGATCTGGTCGGCATCACCCAGCAGATCCTGCGCGCCCGGTTGCAGACCGCCACCACCGCCGAAGAGCGTGCCGAGCTGGCCGAGCGCGGGGTCGAATGGGACCGCCGCGATGCGCTGGCCCAGATCGAGCGGCGGGCAAAAGAAGAGAAGTGGAGTGATCTCCAGCGTGCTGAATTTGAGGCAGCCACCAACCGGCTCGCCGATGCCAAGCTGGAGGCAATCCGGTTCAACCAGCGGCTTGAACTTGCGCGGGACGCCGAGGCGCTGGCGGCCGAGCGTTTCCGGGGCGAGGAACAGGCACTGGTGATCGCAGGCCAGCTGGCCGACACCGAGGCCGAACGGCGCGACATCGCGCTGCGGCTTTACGATGCGCAGGTGCAGATGGAGCGGATCGCGCTGCAGACCGTGATCGACATGGCTGCGCGGGGCGAGATCGAGAAGCGAGAGGGCGATCTGGCGCGCCAGCGGCTTGCCAACCTCAACGCCAATGCGGGTGCGGGCCGCGCCGCTGTCGCCCGCCAGAACGAGACCCGCAGCGAACGCTTCCTGCGCGGGGTCAATGCCACGCCGGGCCAGATCAACGAGGCGTTGGAGGATATCGAGATCGACGCGCTCGATGCGCTGAATGACGGGCTGACGCGGGCGATCATGGGGGCCGAAAGCCTTGGCGATGTGTTCGACCGGGTGGCCGACCAGATCATTGCGGCACTGCTGCGGATCGCGATCCAGCAGGCGATCATCAAGCCGCTGGCCAACAGCCTCTTCGGCGGCGGTGGCGGGTTTCTTGGCAGTCTGTTCGGCGGGGGCAGCGGCAGCGGCAGCGCGGGCAAGTTCGAAAGCGCCTTCGCCGGGTTCTTTGCCACAGGCGGAACGATCCCGACCGGCAAGTTCGGCATCGTCGGCGAGGAAGGGCCGGAACTGGCCTTCGCCGGTTCGGGCGGGCTTGGCATCCTTTCCAATTCCGACAGCCGGGCGATGTTTGGCAGCGCGGGCGGCACCAGCGTCACCATCCCGATCAGCATTGATGCCACTGGCGCGGATGCTGCCGCGATTGCGCGGGTAAACGCCCAGATGGAGCGGCTGCGCGAGGAACTGCCCGGCACCATCGTCGCCACGGTGCGCGAAGCCAAAGACCGGAGGCTGCTGCCATGATCCTGACCCAGCCCGAAACCCCCAGCGGCATTGCCCGCGTCCGGTTCGATATCGAGCGGGTTGATTATGGCGCGCCCGAAGCCAGCGGGCGGCAGGGCGGCGTGCAGGCAGGCTGGCCGCTGTGGGCGGCGCGGTTCGAGATCGACCGGGCCGATCCCGACAGCGCGGATCTGTGGCAGGCGTTCTTTGACCGGCTGCGCGGGCGCATCCGGCGGTTCTACGCGATCGATCCCAAGCGGCGGTTCCCGAAGCTCTACCGCTTCGGCTTTGCCGGGCTCAACCGCACGGTCGGATCGGGCGGCGGCCCTTTCCCCGGCACGGCGACCAGCTGGAGCCAGGCGATCGACGCCAACGGCAATGCGCTGATGACGTTGAACGGCCTGCCTTCGGGCTTCCAGATCAGTGTCGGCGACATGATCGGCCTGCGCTGGGATGCGGCGGGATCGCCCGCTGGCACCTTCGACCGGCGCACCATCGCCCGCGCCGTGCTGCCTGCAACCGCAGGGGGCGGCGGACAGGCGCAGGTGATGATCGAACCGCCGATCAACCCTGCGGTGGTGCCATCCGGCGCGATCGCCCACTTCGATAATCCTGCCTGCGTGATGCAGCTGGTGCCCGAAGACAGCCAGCTGGGGCCGATCGGCAGCGGCGGCATTCTGGCGGGCGCGACGATCACCGCGATTCAGGATCTGCGCGCATGAAGACGCTCGCCCCTGCCGCGCTCGCTGCGCTTGAGGCCGGGACCGCGATTGTCAGCGGTGCGGTGGAAATCGCCTGCGATCCGCCAGTGCGGGTCTGGGGCGGCCATCATCCGCTGGTGCTGGACGGGCGGACCTTCGATCCGGTCGGCGATCGCGGGCTGGTGCAGGTGGCTGGCGGGGCGCTGGGCGATGCGGCGCAGAACATCACGCTGCGGCTTTCGGGCATCGATCCCGAAACCGCCGCGCTGCTGGATGCGGCCGAGGTTTCGGGCGCGCCTGCGACCCTGTGGCGGCTGATCTTCGACCAGACCGGCAACACCCTGCTGGATGGCGATATCTGGGCACGCGGGCGGCTCGACACGCTTGAACGGGACGAGGAGATCGGCGGCACGGCCACGATCACCGCGCAGCTGGAAACAGCGGCCAAGGGGCTGGGGCGGCGCGGGGCGCGGATGCGCAGCGATGGCGACCAGCGCCTGATCGACCCGGCTGATGGCTTCTTCAAGAACGTCTCATACGCTGGTGAGAAGACGCTTTACTGGGGCGGGCGGCGTCCGGCGCGGGCCGGATCGGCGCTGCCCGGCGTGGGCGGCGGCTTTGGCAGCGGCGTGTTCGGCAATGGCAGCGGCTTCCCGCAGGTGAACGAGCAATGAGCCGCGATTTCACCGCCCTTGTTGCCGTGATCGAGGCGCGCTCGGCCCGCCGCTTTGGCTGGCGGCATGGGCGCTGCTGCGTGAGCTTTGCCGCCGCCTGCGTGAAGGCGCAAACGGGCGAGGATATTCTGGCAGGTGTTCCGCGCTGGAAGACCAGGCGCGAGGCGCTGTTAGAGGCTGATATCCGGGGCGGGCTGGAAGCGGCGCTCGATATCAGGCTTGACCGCATCCCGCCTGCAATGGCGCAGCGTGGCGATATCGCGGGGCTGCCTGACCGGCTGTTCGGCATCCGTCTGATGGTGGTGGAAGGCGATACGCTGGTCGGCCCCGGCCTGAAGGGGCTGGAGCGCCTGCCTCGCAGTGCGATGATGATCGCCTGGTCGGCGGTGAAGGGACCTGCCGATGAGTAGGGTCCTCCGCGCAGTCTCCATTGCTGCCACGATCGGGGCGGCGGTTGTAGCCACCGGAGGGCTTGCATTTTTCGGAACTACGGCGGGTATTACGTTTCTCGGAATAAGCGCCAAGACATTCGCCATAATCGCAGGTGCGGCCAGTGTGGGGGCTTCGCTGCTCGGTGGGCGCGGTGGACGCGGTGGTTCTGGCCGCGCTGCCGCAGCTGCGCAGCTCCAGCTGGGCGAGCAGCCGCGGCAGGCGGTGTTCGGGCGGGCGGCGGTGGCCGGATCGCTGGTCGATGCCTTCAACTACGGCGGCAAATACGGCACCGATTGGGAGGTGCTGGTGATCGCGCTGGCGGATCACCGGTCCGATGCGCTGGAAGGCTTCTTCGTCGATGACACCTATGTCGCCTTTGCGGGGGACGGGAATGTCGCGGGCTTCAACAACCAGCTGCAGGTGTTCTTCCGCAATGGCACCTGGGACCAGAGCGTTCCTTCGATCCTGACCACCAACGGGCCGGGCTGGACCGCGAATGATCGCGGGCGCGGGGTCACCTATGTCGTGGCGGCTTACAAGGCCGATGCCTCGGATGCGAAAAACCCGGTCTGGCCGAGCGGTCGCCCGCGGTTCCGCTGGGTGCTGCGCGGCCTGCGCTGTTACCAGCCGAGGAAGGACAGCACGGTTGGCGGAAGCGGCGCGCATCGCTGGAACAATCCGGCCACCTGGGAGTGGACCGAAAACCCGATCGACATCCGCCATAACTGGCAGCGCGGGATCTACGCCGGAGACCGGATTGCCGAGCCGGGGATGCTGCTGATCGGGCGTGGCCTGTCCGACATCGAAGCGCCGCCCGCCAACGTCTTTCCCCGCGCCAACCTGTGCGACGAGGTGGTCGGCGGGCAGGCGCGTTACCGGATCGGCGGTGTTGTCGCCGCGACCGAGCCGTTCATTGATGTCGAGAGTGATTTCGCCGCGGCGGTCGCAGGAACGATCAGCCAGCCGCAGGGCGCGGTCGAGGTTGATCCCGGTCAGGCCAAGGCTCCTGTCGCCCACTTCACGGATGGCGATCTGCTGGTCGGCAGCAAGGTGATCTGGAACGAGGGCATCCTTGGCCAACAGGACGATGGCTGGGTCAACACCGTCGCTGCCCGCTTTGTCGATCCCGCCCAGCGCTGGAACATCCGCGGCGCACCGGTGCGGCGCGAGCTGGCCGATGTGGTGTCCGATGGCGGGCCGAGGGAAGCACAGCCGCAGCTCGATCTGGTCACCAATGCCCCGCAGGCCCAGCGCATCGCCGAGGTGATCCGCCGTTTCGGCCGCCTTTGGGGCCGGGCACAGGTGGTGCTGCCACCGCGCTTTGCCTTCATCGAGGAAGGCGACTGGGTGACCTGGCAGAGCGACCGGCGCTTCGGAGGAGCGACCCTGACCTTCCGCGTGGAAGCCTGGGGATCGGACCGTGCCTGGCACCACCAGCTGACCCTGCGCCAGATTTCGGCCAGCGTCTTTTCCGACACCGCACCGCTGGATGACGGGTCGATCGCGATAGACCAAGATCCTCCTCCAGCGATCGCCGCGCCTGATGTTAGCGCCTGGAGCGCAGCTGCTGGAGCTTCTGGTCTGCTGGTCATCACGGGTGCGGTTGATGACCCTTCGGCTCAGTTGGTGCTTTTCGAATATGTGCAAAGCGCGACGGCTCCGGATGTTGCCACTGTTTGGACCGAGGCGGGGGCGAGCCGCCCCGACGTCACCAGACGGGAAATCGCAGTTGGCCAAAATGCTCGGTTCTATGCGGCTGTTTCATACGTTGTTGACGGGGTGACTGGTGACCGCCGGGTGCTCGGCCCGGTCGATACCAGCGGGGCGGTCAGCGGAGGTGGGGGCGGTGCCAGAACCGGCCGTGCCCAGAACAATGCAGGCACCGCTGACAACGATGACTGGCAGGTGATCCTAAGCCTTACCTTGAATGATTGTCCGGCCGGCCGCGTTACCTTCGGGGCAGGTATCGGGTTGTCGTCCATCAGCTTGGTCTCCGGAACCGGGACGGCTGATTTTGAGGCACGACTGCGCGTCGATGGCACGACTTTGACCAGCCTGCCGTCGCAGAACCTGGTGACGGGCGGTGCGATCAGCCCGGGCGACTTCAGTGATCTGTTCGCTGGTAGCCACAGCATCACTGCAGGCAACCGCAGTTTCACCATCGAGCTTCGCCGAACCTCCGGAGCAGGAACGATCACGGAAACCCTGACGGTGCTTGAGGCTGCCGTCCTCGCCACTTGATTACATCGGAGAGACCTGTGAACCAACACGCCGAGATTATTGCCGCACCTTTCGCCATCTGGATCGCGCCGGTTGGCACCGCCTATCCTTCTGTGGCTGAAGCGCCGGGCGAAGGATGGGTGCTGCTGGGGACCAATGGCACCAGGAGCACCTCTTATTCAGGTGTCGAGGCTGTTCACAGCAAGACAGTTACGAGCCCGCCGCCTCCCGCCGGTGAGACTGCCTCGACGGTTTCGATGGTCGAAGCTGAAGAGATGAGGATCAGGCTGGAGCTGATCGACCTAACGCTCGAACAGTATTCCTACATTTTGCGGTCAAACGATGTGCTGACAGTTCCATCTTCACCCGGAGTTCCGGGCGTGAAGGTTCTCGGACTTTCGGTGGGTGCGGGCGTATTGCCGGAGTTTTCTGTGCTTGCCAGGGGGCCGTCCCCTTATGCTGACAACATGCCTTCGCAATATGAGCTGCCAAGGTGCTGTGAGGTTGGTTCACCGACAATTGTCTTCAGGAAGGGCACGCCAGCTGCACTGGCTGTGGAATTCAAGGTGTTGCCGAACCCGTCTGCGACTAGCGAGGCAGAGAGGTTCGGGCGCCTGTCGGCGCAGTTCGCGAATGCTCTTCCGCCTGTGTTCATCGAGCTGCCTGTCGTAAGCGGCTCAGCCGCTGTTGGCTCAACCCTTTCAGCGACCGAAGGAAGCGTGATCGGAGGCGACGTGACCGCTGGCCAGTGGCTGCGCGACGGCGTGCCGATCGAGGATGCAACCGGATCAACCTATCTGCCCGGCCTCGACGATCTTGGGGCCATGCTGATTTATCGTTCGTTCGCCAGCGGCCTTGGCGGCACCATCTTTACGGACAGCGAGCCGGTTGGCCCCGTAGCTGAAGCGCTCTGGGTCACCGCCGCCCGGATCGACGAAGCAGGCTGGTGGATCGAGCTGGACATTATCGAGACCCGCACTGGCGGTTCCTTCAATCTCGCGGCGATTACGGTCACCAGCCACGATCTGGGATTCTCGCTGACCACCGCACCGATCGTGCGCCAGCGCAGCATCCGCGTTACCGATGTCATCCGCAAGCCGCACCCGAATTCGGCGGAGGACGATGTCACCACCGCTGGCGGCGTTTCGACCTATCGCCTCGCGCTGGCCAAGCAGATGTTCGCCAAGGCCAAGGCGGGCGCGGGCAATTCGGGCGTCGATCCGACCGTGACGCTGGCCGCTGGCTGGTATGTCGATGAAGGCACCAGCGCCCCGCCGCAGATCAACTTCCCGGTTACCAACCAGTCGATCGAGCCCTATCCACAGGACGTTTTCCGCAACGCCCTGCCTCCGTTCCGCCTGCTGGGCGCGACGGCGATCATGGAAATCACAGGCAGCAGCGTCGATCCGCAGGACGGGCGCACGATCGCCGCGGCGCGCTGCGATCTGACCGGGGTCACCAGCGGCATCACCGTTTCGCAGACCGTGACGGCGATGATCGCATCGGACTATTTTCCGCAGCACACGGTCGCATCGCCGGTGTTCCGTGCCGCGCTCGACACCACGCCCCTGACGCAGGGCGAACAGGCGATCGAGCGCTGGCGGACCTATCCGTTCATCGGCGACACGCCCTTCGACACGCAGGGTCGCACGCTGATTTCCGGCCAGTTTGCCGATCACGAGCACACGATCAATCACGCGGGCACCTTTGCCAAGGTGTTCGCTGTGGTCGATCCGGTCACGGGCAATGACGGCACCGGCGTCGCTTCGACGGTCAGCGAGGCAGCGGCGGCGGTCAACCCGTTTGCAACCGATGCGGGTGCCTGGGCGGCGGCGCGTGCGCTCAACCTGTCGGCGCATGGCCGCAACACCCAGAGCGGCATCGAAATCTGCTTCAGCGACACGACCCACACGCTCAGCCTTCTGAAGGCGGCGGCAGATGATGCCGAGGCGGGCGGGACCTGGTGCATTTATCGGCCCGTGACAGGCGCGAACAACTGCATCATCGCCCGTGACACCGGCAGCAACCTGCGCACCGTCCCACGGCGCACCTGCCTGCGCGGGTTCGCGGGCCTCGATCTGGTCGGATCGACCACTGGCGTTCCGATCTTCCTTGACGGCGGTGAAACCAACACTGGCACTTACGGGCAGGCGATCTGGATCGACAATTCGCCCTTCATCGACAGTCAGGGGACGAACAGCACGGTCAGCGCGCTCTATCGCTGCGGCTTCGTTTATCTGACCGATGCCGATCAGCCCGCGCTGGGGGCCAACACCCTGCATTATACCAATGTGCGCAACGAGATCATGCTTATCCGTGACATGGATTTCGCCAGCCTGCGCGGCACGCTGAACCCTTGGGCATATATCGGCGTCAGCATGAACCGGCCTGCCAACGCTGGTTCGATCGTGGAGACCCCGACGACGAACACCAATCGCATTCTGCCTAACACCGGGCAGGTGTTCGCCGGGTTCCGTCTGAGCGGCAGCGTGACCACCGGCGCGCTGATCCGGCTTGGCAATGTGGCCAACGCCAGCGGGATCGCGATGCTGAACGTGCTCATCGAAAGCTTCGGCACGACCCAGCCCGCGCTGTTCGTTTCGGGCGATGGCAGCAATTTCCGGTTTGACCGGTTCTTTGCGGACTATGTCACCGTTGTCGGCGAGCGCACCAATTTCGGTTACGAAGACACCTTCGTAATGACCGACGATGGCGACCCGCGCCAGCAGCTCAAGCGCCTGATGATGTTCCGCCGTTCGGTGCTGCGCGAGGCAAACACCAAGATCGATGTTTTTGCGCCTGCCAACGGTGCGCGGCTGCACGCGTGGAATGTGGCTTGGCGGGTTGGCTGGGATTTCGTGCGCTTTCTCGAAGCGGCAAGCGATGGCAGCACCGCGCCGGGCATCAATGCCTGGACCGGCGAGGCGTGGCCCTCGACTATCGCCTACCTCGGCCCCGACGCTCGCAGCGCCTTTGTCGATTACCGCGCCAACCACCGCGCCCCTGCGGTCACCGGCACGGGCGGCGGGAATTACATGCCCGCTGCCGGGTCACCGCTGCTGGGTGTCATCCCTGCTGGCAGCGAGGCCTGCCCCGTGGACCTGTTCGGCAACGCCCGCAACGGTGCGATCGGCGCGATCGAGCGGGTGGTCTGATGTCACCACTGCTGATCATCGCGGCATTGCAGGCAGGGTCGCGCCCGCGTGCAATCGTCGGCTGCGTAAGGGCAGCGGTGGCTGAACAGCCTGCGCGCCCACCTGATCAATTTCCCGACTAGACCCATGCCATCCTTGGTAGCTGATTTTTCGATGTTTTCAAAGCCTGAGGGAGACCCCGATGCCCCGTCGCAAGCAAGAAGCCGCCCCTGCGCCCGCCAGCGCCACCGAAGCCACCCAGATGATCGGCCAATATGTCGCGATCGAGCGCGACAAGGCGCTGACCCGGCTCGCAGCCGAGGAGGGGATCGACCGGATCAAGGCCCAGCGCGATGAATATCTGCGAGAGCTGGAGGCGCAGGCCGCGCCGCTGTTCGCCGGGCTGAAGGCGTGGTGGGAAGCGGGCGGGAAGGACGAGCTCGCCAAGGGCAAGCGATCGGCCGAGGTCGCGGGCGCGAAGATCGGCATCAGGCTGACCCCGCCTGCCGTCAAGCCGAAGCGCGGGGTGAAGCTGGGCGATGTGGTCGCCTGGCTCGGCTCCTTGCGCTGGGCGCGGGCCAAGGATTTCCTGCGCACCAAGGTGGAGCTGGACCGGCAGGCGGTGATCAAGGCGGTGCAGGCCGACGCCGAGATCGCCGAGAAGTTCGCCGCCTATCTGACGGTCGAGCAGGCCGACGAGTTCTTCATCGACACCGGCCTCGACGAGGACGAGCTGAAGAAGGAACTGGCCGCCGCCTAAACGGGGGTGGCCGGGGCGTTCCAGCGCCCCGAACCGCGAGAGGGTCGATTCTCGCACCTGGGGCCGTCATGACCGGCCCTTCCGGCTCCCCCGGCCGCAAGCGGCGGAGCCTGCCTAAGGTGCGACAGATGAAAGAAGAGTATAGATGCGGTTCTTGCCGCGCCCTGCTGTTTCGGGCAGATCAGGGCGCACTGCAGGCGAGATCGAGGTCAAGTGCCGCCGCTGCCGCCAGATCAATTCATGGAGGCCACAGAGCCCTTCTCGGACCGCCCTGAGCGACCCTTGAGGAGACCAGTCCATGTCACTGCAACCTGTTCGTCCTGTCCAGCCGATCGCGCCCTGGCTGGGCGGCAAACGCTCCCTCTCGCGCCGCATCGGTGAACGCATCGCCGCTATCCCGCACACCCGCTATGTCGAGCCGTTCGTTGGCATGGGCGGGGTGTTCTTCCGCCGCCCGGCGCGGCCGAAGCTGGAGGTGATCAACGATGTGAATCGTGATGTGGTGACGCTGTTCCGGATCCTGCAGCGGCACTACCAGCAGCTGCTCGATGTGTTGAAGTTCCAGCTCTACAGCCGGGCTGATTTCGACCGGCTGCGCGCCACGCCAGCCGACCAGCTGACCGATCTCGAACGGGCGGCACGGTTCCTCTACATCCAGAAGGCCAGCTTCGGCGGGATGGGGCGCACCTTCGGGATCGATTACGCCCGCCCGCGCTGGAGCCTGAGCAGGCTGGAGCCGATGCTAGAGGCGGTGCACGAGCGGCTTGGTGATGTGCTGATCGAATGCCTCGACTTCGGCACCTGCATCGAGCGCTATGACAGCAGGCCGGGGACGCTGTTCTACTGCGATCCGCCCTACTGGGGGCACGAGGATGACTACGGGAAGGACATCTTCTCAAGGGCCGATTTCGAGCGTCTCAGAGGCGTCTTAGGAGGGCTTCAGGGGCGCTTCATCCTGTCATTGAACGACCGGCCCGAAGTGCGAGAGATGTTCGCCGGGTTCGAGATCGAGGAGGTTTCCCTCAATTATCGTGCTGGCGGCGGCGTGACTCCGGCAAGGGAGCTGATAATCTCGGGGTGAAACAGGAGGTCGATATGGCAGCACAGTTCAAGCAACTGATCCGTGAGATCGAGATAGCGACGGGCGAAGGTAACACCGCCCATGTAGTGACCGCAGCAGGGACCATCGTGCTCACCAGCGCCTTCGTCCATGAGATCGATGAGGATCTGCTGACCGGCACGACTGGCGATGGGGTTGCGGTTCTGATCCACGGGTCGGCGATCTTGGCTGCCTACACCGATGTAGAGCCGCGCAGCTAAGTCAGGCGCAGCGGGCTACTTGGAGGCTGGGGCGCTCAGGCGAGTGCTCCAGTTTCTCTTGTCAAAGACTCCAGAAGCTCGTGTCCCGCTACAGGGGAGGCGGGGCGGATGGTCTGCACCCAATACGCAGATTTACTTGACCTGATCCGGTTTTGTTCCATAATCGTTCCAACCTTGTTGGAGTCGATTCGATGCTGACCAACGCCGCTTCCGTCGCCGATTTTTCCTATGACATCCCGCAGGATGGCGCCGGCCTGCCCGCGCGGGTGGCGATTTTCCGGGCGGATGCGGGCTTGCGCGGGCAGGTTTCCGATGACCTGGGCGGGGCGGGGTTCCGCACGATCGACGGCGGCACACTGGCCGCGCTGCTCGAAGGGCCGATCGCGCTGCTGGGCGATGTGGTGGTGGTCGATTGTCCGGTGACCGGCAGTCGCGGGCTGGATGGCATGATGCTGGCGGGGCTGGCGCGGCTCGATATGCGGGTGGCGCGCTCGGGGGCGAAGCTGATCGTCGCGACCAATCTTGCGGGGCTGGACGATGTGTTCGCGGTGCTTGACCAGTCGAACCCGCAGATCCTCGTCTCGCCCAGCCGTGCCGAACGGGTGATCGCGGTGGGCCGCGTGATGGGCGAAGCGGGGGCGGCGCGCCTCAGGGAAATGGGCGAGGAAGATCGCCTTGCGCTGTTGCGCCTTTCGCAACAGGTGGAAGCGATTGCCCACTCGCTCGACCGGATGACAAAGGCCCGCAGCGCCGAGGGCGCGGCGCTGGGAGAATTGAAGCGCGAATTCCGCGGGCCCGAGGCAGTGGGCGGGTTCGGCCACACCAGGGCACAACCGGTGCTGCCCGATCCGCGCATCGTGCGCCAGATCATCGCCAACCGCCAGGCGCGCAGCCGCTTCTTCGATCCCGAACTGTTCGGCGATCCGGCGTGGGACATGCTGCTCGATCTTGCGGCAGCCCACGGCGAAGGGGCGCAGGTTTCGGTATCATCGCTGTGCATCGCGGCAGGCGTTCCGGCGACCACCGCGCTGCGCTGGCTTTCGCAAATGGTGGAAAGCGGGATCTTCATCCGCGTTCCCGATCCGGCAGACCGGCGCCGCGCATTCATCGCCCTGAGCGAGACGGCGGTTGCAGCAATGGCGGGTTACTTCGCCAGCCTGCGCACCCCGCTGGAACTGGCGGCCTGAATTCAGGCCTCTGACAGGGGCCGCCAGCGCAGGATGAGGGTCAATCCGGCAGGCGGTTCCGCCTGCTCCTCATTCGGTGCAGGGTTGGCGGGGCCAGCCCCCTCCTTGCCCTCGCCAGACCCCTGCTTGACCCCGTCCAGACCCTCTGACCGTGCACCCCATGGCAGCCGTGCCGCATCGGCTCTGGCGCGGGCCAGAATGGATTGCGGCACTGCCCCATCAAGCAGCAGCCTGTCAGCCTCGCCCAGCAGGCGCGCTTGCCGCAAGGTCAGATCCTCGGGATCGGCGCTGGTCAGGGTGATATCGAATACCGCGCCGGATCGCGCCGTCTGCGAACCTGCAAGCCACGCCTCAACCTGCTGAAATGCTTCGGGATCAAGCGGATCAAGCGGTCCGCCCTCGCGCAGTGCCGCATCCACCGCCCGCCGCCGCTCCGCCCCGTCGGGGAACCGCTGGCGCAGGGCAGGGCGCGCTGCCTCCAGCGCCCGCGCCAGGAGGCCGAGCGTCGCGGGCAGCACCCGCTCCAGCCGCAAGCGCACATGCTTGGCAAGCCCGGCCGATGCCCCACCGGTGCCGATCGCGATCAGCAACGGATCGCGGTCAAGGATCGAAGGTGTTGTAAAATCGCACAATTCGGGCCGGTCAACGACGTTGACGAGCATCCCCGCACAGCGCGCATTGATCGCCGCAACCTCGCAGGCCTTTGCATCGTCATAGGCGATGAAGGCCAGCCGCACGCCTTCGTCGATGGCGCGGGCGAGATCGTCCACCACCACGCCCCCGGCACGCTCCACCAGACGCCGCTTGGGCTCCGCCGCTGGCCCGTCCCCCAGCACAAGCACATCCTGCCCGGCAATCTGGTGGAACAGCGGGAGGCTGGCGATGGTGCTCATCAGCCCCTCAGGCGAGCCATTCCGGCACCCGCTCGGCATCCATGATCGCGCCCGCCTCGATCCGGTCGGCGACCACGGCGAAGCGGTCGCCATCGACCAGCACTTCGGCGACAAACCCGCGCGAATTGTAGGACGAGGCCATGGTCGCACCGTAAGCGCCGGCGGTGCGGAACACCGCGAGATCACCCGCCTCCAACGCGTCGCACTCGCGGCCCATGGCGAAGGTATCGCCGGTCTCGCAGATCGGGCCGACGATGTTGGCGGTCATCTGTCCGCCCTTGGGTTCGACCGCCTCGAAGTGGTGGTAGGCGCCGTAAAGCGCCGGGCGCGCCAGATCGTTCATCGCCGCATCGACGATCACGAAAGGATCGTTGATCCCGCGCTTCACCCGCACCACGCGGGTCAGCAGCACCCCGGCATTGCCCGCGATCACGCGGCCGGGCTCGAAGATCAGCTTCACGCCCCAGTCCTTCGTCACGCGGGCCACCATCGCGCCATATTCGGCAGGGGCAGGCAGCACCTCGCCCACGCGGTAGGGCACGCCCAGCCCGCCGCCGAGATCGACATGGGTGATCATGTGCCCCGCACCGCGCAGCGCCGCCACCAGCGCGCCGAGCTTCTTGAAGGCGGCCTCCAGCGGCGCAAGGTCTGCCAACTGGCTGCCGATATGCACGGCCACACCGCGCAAGGTTATGCCCGGCAGGCCCGCCAGCTTGCCGAAGATCTGCCCCGCCTCGCTGATCGGCACGCCGAACTTGTTATCGGCCTTGCCGGTCGAGATCTTGTCATGCGTTCCGGCATCGACATCGGGGTTGATGCGCAAGGTGCACTGCGCGGTCAGGCCCATGCCCGCGGCGATTTCCGCCAGCTCGATGCCTTCTTCCTCGCTCTCGATATTGAATTGCCCGATCCCCGCTTCGAGCGCGGCGACCATCTCGGCGGCGGTCTTGCCCACGCCCGAGAACACGATCATCTCCGGCGCGATCCCTGCCGCCAGCGCGCGGCGCATCTCGCCCACAGAGACCACGTCAGCCCCCATGCCCTGGCCTTGCAGCACCTTGAGCACGGCAAGGTTGGGGTTCGATTTCACCGCAAAGGCGATCAGCTTGTCCGGTACATCGGCCAATGCCTCGCGGAACACGCGGGCGTGGCGTTCCAGCGTGGCGCGGGAATAGACATAGACGGGGGTGCCGACCGCTTCGGCGATCACCGGCAGGGGCACATCCTCGGCGTGCATCACGCCGTTTCTGAGAGCAAAATGGTCCATCAGGGTCGCTTCTTATTCGGGGGGCAGATCGAAGGGATCATCCTGCCGTTCTTCCGAGCGGCGGCGCAGTTCGACGCTGCGTTCAGGGGCGGCAAGGGCATCGCGGCGCAGCAATTCGTTGGCCGTGGGCTGGGTCTGCGCGCCATAGGGGGCGGTCGGCAGGCTGGCGCCCTTGGGTGGGGTCAGCGGTGCATCTGTGCCGCATCCGGCGACGAGGGCGGCGAGCAGGGCGGCAAGCCCGATAGCAATCGCGTTGCGCATCATTCCTCCATCCCCAGCGTCCGGCGTGCGCGGGCAACCTGCAAACGGACCTGATCGGGCGCGGTTCCGCCATAAGAGGCCCGCGCCGCGACCGAGGCATCGACCGACAGCGCGGCAAACACACTATCATCGATCCGCGCATCGATCGCCTGAAGATCGGCGAGCGACAGCTGGTCGAGCGCGATGCCGCGGCTTTCGGCGAGTTTCACTGCGCTGCCGGTGATATGGTGCGCCTCGCGGAACGGGATACCGCGGGCGCGCACCAGCCAGTCGGCAAGGTCGGTCGCGGTGGCATAGCCCAGTTCGGCGGCGGCGCGCATCCGGGCGGTGTTGAAACTCGCGCCCGCGATCATGCCCGTCATCGCCGCGATGCCGAGGCCCATGAGCGAAGCGGCTTCGAACACCGGCGGCTTGTCGTCCTGCATGTCCTTGGAATAGGCGAGCGGCAGGCCTTTCATGGTAATCATCAGGCTGGTGAGGCTGCCGATCACGCGCCCGCTATGGCCGCGCACCAGTTCGGCCGCATCGGGGTTCTTCTTCTGCGGCATGATCGAGGAGCCGGTCGAGAGGCTGTCGGGCAGGCGGATGAAGCCGAAGGGCTGGCTGGCCCACAGGATCAGTTCTTCTGCAAGGCGCGAAAGGTGCAGCGCGGTGGCGCAGCAGCACCACAGGAAATCGAGCGCGAAGTCGCGGTCGGACACGGCATCCAGCGAATTGGCCGTCGGCCGGTCGAAGCCGAGCGCGGCTGCTGTCGCGTCACGGTCGATGGGAAAGCCGGTCCCCGCCAACGCCGCCGAGCCGAGCGGGCATTCGTTCATCCGCGCCCGTGCGTCGGCAATCCGGGCGCGGTCGCGCCGGAACATCTCGTAATAGGCCATCAGGTGGTGGCCGAGGGTGACCGGCTGCGCGGTTTGCAGGTGGGTGAAGCCGGGCATGATGCTGTCGGCGTGCTCGCCCGCACGGGTGACGAGGGCGCGTTGCAGGGCGGCCAGCCCTTCGTCCATCTGGCCAAAGGCATCGCGCACCCACAGGCGGAAATCGGTCGCCACCTGATCATTGCGGCTGCGTGCGGTGTGGAGGCGTCCGGCGACCGGCCCGACCAGCTCGGCGAGCCGCGCCTCGGTGGTCATGTGGATGTCTTCGAGATCCCAGTTTTCGGGCACGCCGCTGGCTTCGTATTCGGCAGCCACCGCATCGAGGCCGCCCGCGATCACCAGAGCATCGTCAGCAGCGATGATCCCCTGCGCGCCGAGCATGGCGACATGGGCCTTGCTGGCCGCGATGTCCTGCCGCCACAGCGCCTTGTCGAACGGGATCGAGGCGTTGATTTCGCGCATGATCGCGCTAGGGCCGTCGGCGAAGCGCCCGCCCCACATCGCGTTGGTCGCCTGATCCCCGGAGCCTGCCATGTCCCGTTCACCGCTCATTCTGTTTGCACCGCTCCTGCTGCTGGCGGGATGCGATAGGGCCGCCGAAGCGCCAGCGCAACCGGCGCAAGCGGGCGAAAGTGCGAAGGCGGCGGCAGGCGTGGTCGAACGCAAGTTTGCCGGAACGCCGTTGCCTGCGATGCAGTTCCGCGACCCGGCTGGCACAGTGCTCGATCTCGAAACCCTTGATGGCCCGGTGCTGATCAACCTGTGGGCGACCTGGTGTGCGCCTTGCGTGGTCGAAATGCCGCAGCTTGATCGCCTTGCCGCAGAGCTTGATGGCGAGGTGCGGGTGATCACTATCAGCCAGGACCTGCGCGGAGCCGAGCTGGTGGAACCGTTCTTTGCACAGAAGGGCTTTGCGCGGCTGGAGCCGTGGCTCGATCCCGATGCCCAGCTTTCGGCCCAGTTCACCCCGGAAGGCGTGCTGCCGCTGACGATCCTGTTCGATGCACAGGGCAGGGAAGTGCTGCGGGTGGCGGGCGGTTATGAATGGGACACGCCAGAGGCCGCCGCACTGGTCAGAGACGCGCTCAAGGCCTCGTAATCGGGCGGGGCCAGACCCAGCGGGGCGAGGGGGAAACCGAACAGCCCGCTCATCAATTGCGCCTGAATCCCTGCGGCAGGCCAGCGGCGTGACAGCGGGGCGAGCACACGGTCGCGCACCGCAGGCAAGACCCGCGATTCCGACTGGTAGAGCGGGGTGAACAGCTTGGTCACCCATTGATACAGCCACACATGATCGCGTCGCCAGCTGGCCGCGAGGCGCAGCTTTTCCTCCAGCGTGCGCCCCTCGGCCAGACCGCGGGCGAGGCTCCATGCGTCCAGCAGCGCCATGTTGGCGCCTTGCCCAAGCTGCGGGCTGGCCGAATGCCATGCATCGCCGATGGCGATCATCCGTGTCGCCACAGGGCGGGGCAGGGTGCGGTGGGCATAGCGGGCGAAGGTCAGCTGTTCGCGGTCGGTGATCCGTGCCAGCAGCCCTTCGAGCGCGGGCCACAGGCGCAGCACTTCGGCCTTCCATTCGTCCAGCGGGGTGTCGGCCCAGCCGGGATAATCATCCGCCTTCAGCGACCAGAAAAAGGCGACTTCGGGCGCGGCCATGCCGGGCCGCGTGCCGATCGGCAACACGCCTGCCATCTGCGCGGCGCGGCGGTAGCGCTGTTCGAGCAGATTGCCCGCAAAGGGATCGCCGGGCCGCAAGGGCAGGCTCGCCCACAGCGCGCCGAAGGGGAGGATGCCCTTGGGTGCGGGATCGAACTGCGTGCGCCACCCGCTGGCATCGACCACCAGATCGAAGGGCGTGCTTGCGTCGGCTTGCGCAAAGGTCAGGCGGCGGCCTGCGCTATCCACGGTGCTGCCGGTTACGGCATGGCCTGCATGGATGGTGACGCCCTCCTGCGCCTCAGCGGCTTCCAGCAGCACATCGAACAGGCTGGCGCGGTGGATGCCGATGCCGTGCGCCCCCGCCAGCCCCAGCGCGGCATAGGGCGCATCGAGCACCACGCGGCCATGTTCCTCGATCCCCTCAAGCGCATCGATCCGCGCCCCGCGCCGCATGATCTCCCCGGCAAGGCCCAGTGCGGCGAGCACGGCAAGACCGCTCGGCTGGATTATCAGCCCCGATCCGACCGGGCCAGGGGCGGCGAACTGGTCGAAGATCGCAACCTCGTGCCCCTGCCGTGCCAACAGCAGCGCGGCTGCCAGCCCCGCCGGGCCGCAGCCGATGATGCCGATCGAAAGCGGCCGATGGCCTGTCATCGCGTGCCCTTGGCTCACAGCGTCGCGGTCTGCCCGCCATCGACCCTGATCGCGCAGCCGGTGATGAAGGCGGCGCGCGGGGAGGCGAGGAAGGCGGCAAGGTCGCCGAATTCCTCCGGCCTGCCGAGGCGGCCCGCCGGGATCGCCGCGACCGAGCGGGCGCGCAGCTGTTCGGCGCTCATCCCGCTGCCTTGGGCCATGGCGGCGTGGAGGCTGTTCAGCCGGTCGGTCTCGATCTGGCCGGGCAGCAGCAGGTTCACCGTCACGCCATCGGCGGCGACCTCTGCGGCGAGTGTCTTGCACCACGACGCCAGCATCGCCCGCACCGCGTTGGACAGCACCAGACCGGGGATCGGGGTGACAAGGCTGGTCGAGGCAATGGCAAGGATCCGCCCGAAGCCGCGGGCACGCATGTCGGGCAGAAACGCTTGTGCCAGGGCAAGCTGGGCGTTGAACATCCGGTCCATCACGCTGCCGAACTGGCCGGGCGTGGTGCTGGCCGCCGCGCCGGTGGGCGGGCCGCCGCTGTTGAGCACGAGGATATCGACCGGCCTGCCCACGGCGCGCACCCCATCGATGATCGCTTGCGGCGCGGCCGGATCGTCGAGATCGGCGGCGATGTGGGCAAGGCCCCGCGGCCCTTCGGCAGAACGGGCAACCGTGATCACTCCCGCGCCTTCCGCGCCGAGGCTTTCGGCAATGGCGCGGCCCAGACCCTTGCTCGCCCCCAGCACCAGCGCGGTTTTGCCGCCGAGTTGCAGATCCATCCCCTGTTCTCCCTTACGCTTGGGCAGATTTGTGCCAGAATGCCCGCTATGGCAGGCCCCGCGTGCCTGATTACATGCGGGCAAGGAACGGTAACAGCAACAAGGCGGGGCGGAAATGATGTCACGATATTCGGTGCGCGGCAGGCGGATGCTGACGGGCGTAGCCATGGCGCTGGCGGCGGCGATGCTGGCTCCGGCTGCCAGCGCAAGTGCGGCAGAGCGGGCGCCGCAAACCGCCGACCAGCAGCTCGCGCTGGATATCTACCGCGATATCATCGCCATCCGCACTGCGCGCGGTCAGGCGAAGACGCCCGAAATGGTCGCCTATCTCGCCAGCCGGTTGAAGCAGGCGGGCTTTGCCGATGCCGACATCATGGTGAGCGATTACAACAGCGAAGGCGAGCCGGTGCAGGGCCTGATCGTGCGCTTTGCCGCCGCCTCGCCTGACGGGCGCAAGCCGATCGTGCTGCTCGGCCATATGGATGTGGTCGATGCACTGGCGGAAGACTGGGTGCTGCCGCCCTTCACCCTGACCGAAAAGGACGGGTACTTCTTCGGGCGCGGCACGACCGACAACAAGTACGGCATCATGAACCTCGTCCAGACCTTCATCCGCCTGAAGCGGGAAGGCTGGAGCCCGCGCCGCGACCTTTATCTGGTGTTTTCGGGCGACGAGGAGACCGGCATGATCTCCACCCGCGCGCAGGCAGACTATGTCGCGAAGGCGATCGATCCGGCCTATGTGCTCAATTCCGATGCGGGCGGGATCACGCTGGCGCCGGATAACACCCCGCTGGCGATGGCGGTGCAGGCTGCGGAAAAGACCTTCGCGACCTTTGAACTGACAGTGACCAACCCCGGCGGCCATTCCTCGCGCCCGCGGGCCGACAATGCGATCTACGAATTGTCGGACGCCTTGCAGAAGATTGCCGCCTATCGCTTTCCCGTGCGGGCGACGCCGCTGACGCGCTCGTTCCTCGGCGCGCTCGGCCAGATCACGCCGGGCGAGGAAGGCGCGGCCATGCGCGCCTTTGCCGCCGATCCGTCAGACGCGGCGGCGATTGCGGTGCTGCGTGCCAATCCCGAAACCGTGGGCACGCTCGGCACCACCTGCGTTGCCACCATGCTGAAGGCGGGCCATGCCGAAAATGCCCTGCCGCAATCGGCCACGGCAACCGTCAATTGCCGCATCTTCCCCGGCGAAGGGGCAGCCGCGACCGAGGCTGCGCTGAAGCAGGCGATCGGCAATGATGCCGTGCAGTTCCGGCTGATGACCGATGTCACCGAAAGCCCCGAATCCGCTGTGCCGGCGGAGGTCATGGCCGCGCTGCGCAAGACCATCGACGCGCGCTATCCCGGCCTGCCGATCCAGCCTTACATGGAATCGGGCGGCACCGATGGGATGCACTACCGCGCACGCGGCTATGCCACGGTGGCGATTTCGGGCGCGGCCAGCCGGCCGGAGGACATGTATGCCCACGGCCTCAACGAACGCCTGTCGGTCGAGGCGTTCTACGCCGGGCTCGATCACTGGTACCGGCTGCTGCGCGAGTTGGGGGGATGATGGCCGTGGTGGGCGGTAACGGGCTCGAACCGCTGACCCTCTCGGTGTAAACGAGATGCTCTACCAACTGAGCTAACCGCCCCACGGCATCGCGGCTCTCTAGCGTCTTGCCGCGCAAATGCAATTGCCCTGTGGCGCTGGTGGCCGAGGGTGGGTAGGGCAGCGGGCATGACGACACCGCGTATCCTTGTTCTTGGCACCGGCGGCACGATTGCGGGCGCTGCTGCGAGTGCGACCGGGGCAGCCTATCAGCCCGGCGGGCTGGCGCTTGACCGGTTGCTGGGCCAGCTCGATGCGCTGGGGCTGGCAGCGCAGCTGGTGCCGGAGGAGGTCGCCCGCATCGGATCGCAGGATATCGGCTGGCCGCAATGGCAGGCACTCCATGCGGCCTGCACCCGCGCTCTGGCCGATCCGGCGATCAACGGCGTGATCATCACCCACGGCACCGACACGGCGGAGGAGACGGGCTTCCTGCTCGACCTTACCCTCGCCCCCGCCAAGCCGGTGGTGCTGGTCGGCGCGATGCGGCCGGCCGATGCCGTGGGCGCGGACGGGATGCGCAATTTCGCCAATGCGGTGAAGGTCGCCTGCGATCCGGCAGCGGCGGGCCGGGGCGTGATGCTGGTGATGGGCGATGCGGTGCTGGCGGTGCGCGATGCCCGCAAGGCCGCGACCGCGCAGATCGACGCCTTCAAGAGCTTTCCCCGCGGGCCGCTCGCCCGTGTCACGCCTGCCAGCCTCGACTGGTTCGGCCCGCCGCACCGGGCGGGCGAGGTCGCGCGCTACCCATGGCCTGCCAGCCTGCCCCGCGTCGCGATCCTGACGGCTGGCGCAGGGATGGACGATCAGCCGGTCGAAGCGCTGCTCGGCATCGGCTGCAAGGGCATCGTGCTGGCCGGCATGGGGCAGGGCAATGCGCCGCAGGTGGTGCTGGAAGCGCTCGCCCGCGCCGCTGCCAGTGGTGTGCCGGTGGTGCGATCGACCCGCGTCGATGAAGGGCTGGTTGATCGCAATGTCGAGGTGGACGACGACGCCCACGGCTTCATCGCCGCCCGCGCGCTCGGCCCGGCCAAGGCGAGGATGCTGCTGATGGTGCTGATCGCGAACGGGATAACCGATGCGGCCAGCGTGCAGGCGGCGTTCGACGCAAGGTGACAGGGAACGTGCTGCGCCGCCGCCTGATCCTTGCCGCCTGCGCCGCAGCTCTCGCCGCAGGAGGCGTGGTGCTGGCAGGTTATCTTTCCGACGATTTCCGGCGCGAGGTGCGCGTGGCGCTGGGCCTGCCGAAGTTCTGGGTCACCAATTTCTACGTCGACGAGACCACCCACGCCCGCGTCGCCTGCCCCGATCCGGCGAGCGATCCGATCGTGATCGTCACCGGCGGCCAGTCATTCGCGGGCAATGCCCATGGCCCGATCAAGGACGTCATCGGCAACCCGCGCAATGCGCAGGTCTTTGCAAGGAAGTGCTTTGCGCTCGAAAGCCCGGTGCTGGGCGCAACCACCCACGCGATGGCGGTGTGGCCCAAGCTGGGCGATCTGCTGGAACGCGCCACCGGACGCCCGGTGGTGTTCATCAACGGTGCGGTGGGCGGATCGCAGATTGCCGATTTCCTCGACGAGCGTTCGGGCTATCTGCCGCGCCTCACCACGACCATCGCAGAGGCCGAGGCACTGGGGCTGGGGCCCGATATCGCGATCTGGATTCAGGGGACGACCGATGCTGCAATCGGCATGGACCCGGCCACCTACGTGGCTGACCAGAAGGCCGTGATCGCTAGGGTCGAAGGCGCCATTCCCGGCGGAGCGAGGCCGGACTGGATCATCCCGCTCAGCACCGCCTGCCAGGGCCGGGCGGGCACCGGCAAGGCGATCGAGCAGGCGCTGGTCGATTTCGGCCAGCGCGAGGGCGCACGGTTCCACATCGCCCCTGATATCAGCGCCTACGGCCCCGAACTGCGTTACGATGGCTGCCACCTCAATCCCGCCGGGCGCGACCGGCTGGCGCAGGAACTGGCGGACATCGTGCTCCCCATCCTCGCTGCCAAAGCGGCAAGCGAGGACGGGGAGGGCAAGGCCATTACCCCCAGGGGGTGACGAGGTATTTCTCGCCGGTCTTCATCTGGCGGTAGTCAAGAATCGCGTCCTTCTCCAGCATCCCTTCCAGCGTCACCTTGGCCTTGTAGTGGCTGGCGAAGGTGGTGGTGAGGTTCTGTTGCACCCGCGTGCGCATCCGCACCACGGTTTCCATGCCGGCACGCTGGAGGAAGGGAGTCAGCAGCCAGCCCGCCACGCACCACTGGAGGCCATAGGACGCGGTCAGGATGGTGGGGTTCTGAAGATCGAGCCGGCCATAGATATACATCTTCTTCTGCTGGTTCGAACCATAGCGCGAGAACTCGCCCATCTGGGATGCTGCGACCTGTTCCATCGCCTTCAGCACGCTGTCCGAGGCCTGCCCGCCGCCGATCGGATCGAAGCCGAGATAGGCGCCGGTTTCGGCAATCGCGGCGCGCAGATCGGCCATGTAGGTGGGGGCCGAGGAGTTCACGACATATTGCGCGCCCTGCGACTTCAGCAGCGCCACATGCTCGTCCTTGCGCACGATGTTGACCAGCTTCATCCCGTCTTCGATGCAGATGCGGTTGAGCATCTGGCCAAGGTTCGAAGCGGCGGCGAGGTGGATGATTGCCGAGTGGCCTTCCATCTTCGCGGTCTCGACAAAGCCCAGCGCAGTCATCGGGTTGACGAAGCTGGAGGCCCCGACCTCGGACGAATGCTCGCCCAGCGGCAGGCACATCATCGCGTCGGCAATGGCGTATTGCGAGAAGGCATTGCCCGGCACGCAGGCGACGCGCTGGCCGATCAGCGCCTGCGCCATGTCGCTTTCGCCGGCCGCGATCACCGTGCCCGCGCCTTCGTTACCCGCAGGCAGACGCTGGCCGTGGCGGCCCTTCTGGCCCGACAGAAACGGCTCGGGCATGGTCGCGACGACCTTGCCGGGGGTGTATTCGGCGGTCTCGAAATCGGCGGCGCTGGTGAGGATCGCGAGATCGCTGGGGTTGATCGGCGCGGCTTCCATCCTGACCAGCACCTGATTGCCGGTGGGGGCGGGGAAGGTGCTCTCGGCGACCTCCAGCGTCAGCTTGCCGTCGGCGGTAAGGGTGGTGAAAAGCTGCTTTCCGGTGGTCATTGAACGTCTCCCTTGGTTGCTGGCGGGCCTAGGGTTTCTGGTTGGACTAGGCAACCGTTGGCGAGGGCCCACCCCCTGCCCCTCCCGCAGGCGGGAGGGGGACTGGTTGGCGCTGAAACTCCCCTCCCGCTTGCGGGAGGGGCAGGGGGTGGGCACGAATCAGGAATAGGTCGCCTCGACGAAATAGAGCCCGTGCGGCGGGGCGTTGAGCCCCAGCGCACCCCGATCCCGCGCCGCCAGCGCCTCGGCCATGCGGTGTTCGGGCCACGTGCCCGCGCCGACCAGCTTGAGGCAGCCGACCATCGAGCGCACCTGATGGTGCAGAAAGCTTCGTGCGGCGGCGTGGATGTGGATCTCCTCGCCGACCCGCTCCACGTCCAGCCGATCGAGTGACTTCACCGGATCGGCGGCCTGACAATGGACGCTGCGAAACGTCGTGAAGTCATGCCGCCCCACCAGCGCCTGCGCGGCGCGGTGCATCGCCTCTGAGTCGAGCGGCTGAGGCACGTGCCATGCGCGGCTGCGCGACAGGGTCAGCGGCGCGCGGCGATTGGCGATGCGGTAGAGATAGCGCCTGCCGGTGCAGGAAAAGCGTGCGTGCCAATCGCCCGGCACCACCTCGCAATGGGTCACGGCCACAGGATCGGGGCGCACTTGCGCATTGATCGCGGCCATCAGGCGGAACGGATCGAAGGGCTTTTCGATGTCCACGTGGCTGCGCATCGCCAGCGCATGCACGCCCGCATCGGTGCGGCCCGCCGAGTGCATGACGACGCTCTCGCCGGTGATCCGCTGGAGCGCGTCCTCGATGGACTGCTGCACGCTCGGCCCGTGGGACTGGCGTTGCAGCCCGAAGAACGGCGTGCCGTCGAATTCCAGGGTGAGCGCGAAGCGGGTCATGGCTCAAGCCTCGTCATTGCGAGGAGCCGGAGGCAACGAAGCAATCCATGGCCTGCCGTCGCCGCGCGAGGAAAGAGTCGTCCATGGATTGCTTCGGCTGCGCCTCGCAATGACGATCATTGGAGCACCGTCCCTGCCGCAACCGGACGCCCGCGGAGGAACTCGGCGCGTTCGAGCACCGGCTTGCCCGCCCGCTGGAGCCTGAGCGGCCGGATCGCGCCCGACCCGCAGGCGATGGTGAAGTCATCATCGAGCACCGTTCCGGGCGCGCCGCAGGCGTCTGCCACCTCGGCAAGCAGCAGCTTCACCCGCTCCCCGTCGAGCTCAAACCACGCTCCCGGAAACGGCGCGAGGCCGCGCACAAGGCGTTCGATCACCTTGGCGTCAGCAGTCCAATCAATCTTGCTTTCCGCCTTGTCGATCTTGGGGGCGTAGATCGCTTGCTCCTCATCCTGCACTTCCGGCGGGAAGGCGGGGAGATCGGCCAGCACCTCGACCATCGCCGCCGCGCCGAGCGCGCCAAGTTCTCCGAACAATTCGCCCGTGGTCTTGCGCCCCACCGGCACGGTCACCTTGTGCAGCATCGCACCCGTGTCGAGCCCGGCTTCCATCTGCATGATGGTGACGCCCGTCTCGGCATCGCCTGCCATCACCGCCCGGTGGATCGGCGCTGCCCCGCGCCAGCGCGGCAGCAGGCTGGCGTGGATGTTGAGGCAGCCGTGCTTTGGCGCATCGAGCACCGGCTGCGGCAGGATCAGGCCATAGGCCGCCACCACCGCCACGTCCGCCTGCAACGCGGCAAACTCGGCCTGCGCCTCGGCACCGCGCAGCGACACCGGACAGCGCACCGGCACCCCCAGCCGCTCGGCCTCGATCTGCACCGGCGAGGGGCTAAGCTTCTTCCCCCGGCCCGCCGGTCGCGGCGGCTGGGTATAGACGCAGGCGATGTCATGCCCCGCCCCTTGCAGCGCCTGCAGCGCCGGAACCGCAAATTCGGGCGTCCCCATGAAGATGATGCGCATAAGCTGTGCCCGAAGCCTTTGTGAAGCGAAGCGCAGCCCCTATCTCTCCCCCCATGGCATCGCAAGAGATCGAAGCCCTCAGCTCCGCGCTTGCCCGTCTGCCGGGCTTGGGCCCGCGTTCGGCGCGGCGGGCGGTGCTGTGGCTGGTCAAGCACCGCGAGAGCGCGCTGCCCGCGCTGCTGGAGGCGCTGGCGGGCGTCGCCGAGACGCTGGTCGAATGCGCATCTTGCGGCAATGTCGACACCCGCGACCCCTGCGGCATATGCGCCGACCCGCGCCGCGATGCGCGGTCCTTGTGCGTGGTGGAGGAGGTCTCCGACGTCTGGGCGCTGGACCGCGCGCGGCTCTTCCCGGGTCGCTACCATGTGCTCGGCGGCAGGCTCTCGGCCCTCGACGGCATCGGTCCCGAAAACCTCAACATCGCCAGCCTGCTTGCCCGCGTCGAAGGGGGCGGGGTGGACGAGGTGGTGCTCGCCATGAACGCGACGCTGGAGGGCCAGACCACCGCGCACTACCTCGCCGAGCGGCTGGAGGCCCATCCCGTCCGCGTCACCCAGCTCGCCCACGGGTTGCCGGTCGGCGGGGAGCTCGATTACCTTGACGAGGGCACGCTGGCGCAGGCCTTGCGGGCGCGCAGACCGGTGGGGTGACTTTCCCACCCCCAACCCCTTCCGCAAGCGGGAGGGGAGCGAGACTTGGCGGCTTTGCCGCCTAGTCGCAGCGGGGTGGGCATGCACGCGTTGAATAAATCGCGCGCCTCGCCTAAATACCCCGCATGGCTATCCGCGAAATCCTCGAAGTGCCGGACCCCCGGCTCAAGATCGTCTCGACCCCGGTCGAACCCCACGAGTTCGGCCCCGAGCTCAACACGCTCGTCGAAGACATGTTCGAGACGATGTACGACGCCCCCGGCATCGGCCTCGCCGCGATCCAGGTCGGCGTGCCCAAGCGGGTGCTGGTGATCGACCTGCAACCCGAAGACCCGGATGCCGAGCCCGTGGAATGCAACCACAACGGCCACAAGCACACGCATCCCGCCACCAAGAAGGAACCGCGGGTGTTCATCAATCCCGTGATCCTCGATCCGGCCGCCGAGCTTTCGACCTATCAGGAAGGCTGCCTCTCGGTCCCCGAAATCTACGCCGACGTGGATCGCCCGGCGACCTGCCGCGTGCGGTATCAGGACCTTGACGGCAACACCCACGAGGAAGCGCTCGACGGCCTGATGGCAACCTGCCTCCAGCACGAGATGGACCACCTCGAAGGCATCCTGTTCATCGATCACCTCTCGCGGCTGAAGCGGGCGATGGTGCTGAAGAAGCTGGAGAAGATCAGGCGGGCAGCGTAGCTTGTTTTGCAAACCCGCCTCCGCGGGTTTGTCCTCGGGGCTGTTCCTCCGCTTCGCTACGGGTCCCTGCGGGCGGGCGGTCGCCCTTGCGGCGCTGTGCGCCGTGATTATGCCATACTCACCACCGTCACCCCGGACTTGATCCGGGGCAAGGCTTTCTTGTTGGAAATCACATCGCAAGCCTAGCGTTCTCCATTCGTTCCTTGTAGGAATACGCGATGGACCCCGCGATTCTCTCGATCATTGCTCTCGTTGCCGGCGCTTTGCTCGGCTGGTTTCTGGCCTCGCGTCCGCTTGCGGATCTGCGCGCCCGCCTTGCTGCTGCCGAGGCGGCGGCGGGGGAGCGTGAGGCGGATTTCAAGCGCGCCGTTGCCGAACTTGGCGAAGCGCGGATCGAGGTGGCCGCGCTGGGTGAGCGCGCCGCGCGGGCTGACGGGCTGGTCCAGCAGATCGACGCGCTGCGCGAGGAAAACGCCCGTTTCCGCGCCGAACGTGCCGCCTTCGATGAACAGAAGCGGCTGCTGGAAGAATCGCGATCGAACCTCCTCAAGGAATTCGAAAACACCGGCGCGGCGGTGCTGGGCCGTGCGCAGGAAGCCTTCCTCAAACGTGCCGAGGAACGGCTCGGCCATTCCGAGAAGGCGAGCGAGGAGAAGCTGAAGGCGCTGCTTTCTCCCGTGGGCGAAAAGCTGGCGAGTTACGAAAGGCAGGTCGCCGATCTGGAAGCCAAGCGCACCGATGCGTTCGGGCAACTGGCGGGCCTGATCCAGTCGATGCGCGAAGGGCAGGAACAGGTCCGGCGCGAGGCGCAGCGGCTCGGCAATTCGCTCACCAATCAGCCCAAGGCACGCGGGCGCTGGGGGGAAAAGGCGCTCCAGAACCTGCTCGAACAATGCGGGCTGGCGCAGCATACCGATTTCGTCATGGAGCATTCCGTCGCGACCGAGGACGGGCGGCTGCGGCCCGATGCGATCGTGCGGATTCCCGGCGGCAAGGTGCTGGTGATCGATTCCAAGGTGTCATTGAACGCCTATCAGGAAGCCTTCGAGGCGGATTCGGACGAGGCCCGCGAACGGGCACTCGCCGATCACGTGCGCTCGATGCGCAATCACGTGCAGACGCTGGGCACCAAGAGCTACCAGTCGCAGTTCGAGGAAGCGCCCGATTATGTGGTGATGTTCGTCCCCGGCGAACATTTCGTCGCCGCCGCGCTCGAACATGATCCCGATCTGTGGAACTTCGCCTTCGACAAGCGCGTGCTGCTGGCGACACCGACCAACCTCGTCGCCATCGCCCGCACCGTGGCGCAGGTGTGGCGGCAGGACGGGCTGGCGAAAGAGGCGCAGGAGATCGGACGGATGGGCGCCGAGCTCTATGACCGGTTGCGGGTGGCGGCAGAACACCTCAAGCGCGTCGGCGGAGGGCTGGAGTCGGCAGTCAACAATTACAACAAGTTCGTCGGCAGCTTCGAACGCAACGTGCTGACATCGGGCCGCAGGCTGGCGGAAAAGGGCGTCGAGATCGGCAAGCAGGCCATTGAGGAAGTGCCGCTGGTGGAAAGCGCGCCGCGCTACAATGCCGCCGATGGCGATGCGGTCGAGGTGGAATACCCGGCGCTCGAAGGGCGCAAGGACGCGGCGGAGTAGCACGCATCAGGCTGGCAGCGGCGCGGCGGCTTTCCTACTGCCGCCGGCCGCGCCATCCTTGCGGGGCCTGCTCTTTCCCATTGTCGACCCGCGTACGGCCAATGCGCGAAAACACGCGCCATTACCCTGTCCGTCCGCCTGGCGGTTCGGGATTCAACGCAATGAAATCTAAGGATATTTTGAGTTTAGGCGAAGGTGACAGGGTGTAACTTTTGTCACCCTGCCTGGAGCGCTTTCCGACCAATCCGGGTCATCCTGACGGAGCCGGTTTTGGCCCAGAGCAAGGAATGAGGAGGGAGCCATGCTGCGGCATAGTGACCGACGAATGACACAGCACTGGGCCAAAACCGGCCCGCCCCTGCGCGGTCGTGTCAGGAAGTCCGCTGGCTTCGTCGCGGCACTTGCAGGGGCAACCAGCCCCTGCTGCGCGCCACTCCTGTCCAGCGGACTTCCTGACACGATCAGGGTGACCCGGATTGGTCGGAAAGCGCTCTAAAGGCTGGCGAGCACCTCGTAAGCCAGCACCGCGCCCGCCACCGCCGCATTGAGCGAATCCGCGCGGCCCTTCATCGGCATCGTCACCCTGAGGTCGCAGGCCATCTCGTAGTCTTCCGGCAGGCCCTGCGATTCGTTGCCCACAAGAATGAAGCACGGCGCTTGATAGGCCGCGCCGCGATAGGGCACTGCATCGCGCAAGGACGCCGCCACCAGCTGGCCTTCACCACCGCGCAGCCACGGCAGGAATTCCTCCCACCGCGCCTGCGCAAGGCCCACGGTGAACACCGCGCCCATGCTCGCGCGCACGGCCTCGGCGCTGAAGGGATCGGCGCAGTCGTCGATCAGGATGAGGCCGCCTGCACCCACCGCATCGCAGGTGCGCAGCATGGTGCCGAGATTGCCCGGATCGCGCAGCGCCTGCGCCGCCAGCCAGATCGGCGCGGCGGTGCGATCGAGACGGGCAAGCGTTGTGTCCCATTCGTCGAACACGCCGGCGACGCTCTGGGCGTTGTCCTTACCGGTGATCTTGGAGAGGATATCGGGCGTGGTGGCAATCACCTCTCCGCCCGCTGCGATCACCTCCGCCTCAAGCCGTTCGAGCAGCGGATGTTCGCGCCCCTCGGCCAACACCAGCGTCTGCGGCAGGCGGCCGCTGGCGCGGGCATCCTCGATCAGGCGCAGCCCCTCGACCAGAAACGCGCCCGCCCGCTTGCGATGCTTCTTGTCACGCAGGGACCGCAGGTATTTGACGGTCGGGTTGGAAAAGCCGGTGATGTGCTTGCGCATGGGGTAAGCCTATGCCGTTCGTGTCGAGCGTAGTCGAGACACCTTGCACCGGCCTCTCGACTGCGCTCGAGGCGAACGGCCTTGTGGTATCAATCCTCGCCGAAGCCGTTTTCGATCATCGCCACCAGTTCGGCGAGCACTGCATCGGCCTCATCGCCCTCGACCCTGACCTCGACTGTGTCGCCCTTGGCCGCGCCCAGCATCATCAGGCCGAGAATCGATCCGCCCGCAGCGCTGTGCGGCGGCTTGGACACGGTGACTTTCACGCCTTCGGGCAGGGCGGCCACGGCGCCCACGAATTTCGCGCTGGCACGGGCGTGCAGCCCGCGGCGGTTGACGATTACGACGCTCCGGCTTGCCTCCCCCACGGCGGCGTCCCCCTATGCCTTGGCCCGCACCGGCGCGGGGTCCTGCCCCAGCAGCTCGCTGGCGATGGTGATGTAGTTGCGACCGGCGGCCTGCGCCGCGTGGACGGCGGCCGTCACGTCCATCGCCTTGCGTGCACCCGCCAGCCGGATCAGCATCGGCAGGTTGATGCCCGCAATCACCTCGATCCGCCCGGCATCGAGCAGCGAGATCGCGAGGTTGGAAGGGGTGCCGCCGAACAGGTCGGTAAGGATGATCACCCCGCCGCCGCTGTCCACCGCTTCGATCGCGCCGGCGATATCGGCGCGGCGCTGCTCCATGTCGTCATTGGGGCCGATGCAGACCGTCACGATCCCGTCCTGCGGGCCGACAACGTGCTCCATCGCCTCGACAAACTGGTCCGCGAGGCGGCCATGGGTTACCAGGATCAAGCCGATCATGCGTGAAAAAGGGTCCGTTGCTAGCCAGCCGGGGTGCGAGCCTTACGCGTTTGCACTGATCCGGGCAATGCGCGTCTAATGACGGGGCCGTTCGATCTCGTCGGCGGCGCGCGATCCCAGATTGCGATGGCGGACAGTGGGCGAAAATCCCGCCATGCGCAAGCTTTCTGCCATGGTCTCGGCGGTGTAGACCGAGCGGTGCCGCCCGCCGGTGCAGCCGAAGGCGACATGGACATAGGGTTTGCCCTGCGCCTGATAGCGCGGCAGCAGCACCAGCAGCAGGTCGCGGATACGGGCGAAGGCATCGGCGAAGGCCGGATCGCGTTCGATATGCTGCCCCACCGGCGCATCCTGTCCGGTAAGCTCGCGCAAATCCGGCACCCAGTGCGGATTGTCGAGAAACCGCATGTCGAACACCAGATCGGCGAGCGGCGGCATCCCGCGGGCAAAGCCGAAGCTTGAGATGGTCAGCGTCATCGCCGATTCGCTGTCTTCGGTTCCGAACTGCCCGCGCACCTGTGCCTGCAGATCGTTGCTGGTCATCGCCGAAGTGTCGATCACCAGATCGGCCCAGCGGCGCAGCGGTTCGAGCAATTCGCGCTCCGCGGCGATGCCTTCCTGCACCGTGCGCCCGGCGGCCATCGGATGACGGCGGCGGGTTTCGTTGAAGCGCCGTTCCAGCTCGGCTCCGGTGCAGTCGAGGAACATGAACACCGGCGCGATATCGGCGCGGGCGGCTAGGTCCTTGAGCAGCGCGATGATTTCGGCAGGCACGAAGCCGCGGGTGCGCGAATCGAAGCCGATGGCGAGCGGGCCGCGGGCCTCGTCCGGCATGGCGACCAGCCGTTTGAGCAGGCGGACGGGGAAGTTGTCGATCGTCTCCCAGCCGAGGTCTTCCAGCACCGCCAGCGCGGTGGATTTGCCCGCACCCGAAAGGCCTGTCACCAGCAGCAATTGCTGGGGTGCGGCGGGATCGGCAGGAGGGGCGGCGGGTTCGGTCATGGCCGGGTATCTTGCGCGGATGGCGACGAAAGGGAAGCGTCTTCGCCACCCAGTCCGTGCAGCGCAATCGCGTGCCGGGCGCGGGCGGCAGGGGCGATCGTGCCGGGATCGAAGGCCAGCACCGGAATCTCCACCCCCGCGATCATGCGGCGTGGCAGCGGCATTTCGGGCAGGCGGTCGGACGATGCGCCGCCCAGCGCGAGCATCAGTGCCACCGGGGCAGGCGGGGCGACGGGCAGGGTCGCAAGGCCCACCCCGCGCACTTCCAGCAAACCGGCGATATTGGGCGGCGGGAGGGCGATCAGGCGGTCTCCTTCGCGCACCAGCGTAACCGCATCATCGCCGATCAGCCCTGCTCCGGTTTCGATCAGCGCGAGGGCGAGACTGGATTTGCCGCTGCCCGGCGGGCCTTCGATCAGCACCGCACGCCCGCCCATCGCGACAGCGCCAGCCTGCATCACGAGGGGTGCAGCCCCGGTCATGGTGCGGCGGGCAGGGCAAGGCGCAGGCACGCGCCGGCTGCACCATCCGGGCGGGCATCGGCCAGCAGCGATCCATCATGCGCCTCGGCAATGGCGCGGCCGATCGCGAGGCCGAGCCCCGAGTGATTGCCGAAGCTTTCGCCTTCGGGACGGTCGGAATGGAAGCGGCGGAACACGTCCTCGCGCCGTTCGGCCGCGATCCCCGGGCCTTCGTCGCACACTTCGGTGATGACCTGCCGTTCGCTGCGTTCGATATGGACCGTCACCGTGCCATCGGGCGGGGAGAAGGACACGGCATTGTCGAGCAGGTTTTCGGCCACCCGTTCAAGCTGCGTCGGCACGCCCATCACCGTGCAGGCGCCGCCCCCCGCTTCGAGCACCAGCCGCCGCCCGCCATTCAGCCCGCGATCCTCGCGGCTGCGGATGAGGTTGGCAAACAGGTCTGCCAGATCGACCCGTTCCAGCTTGGCGCGGCTGATTTCGGATTCGACCCGGCTTGCGGCGGCGATTTCGGTCACCAGCCGGTCGATCCGGCGCACGTCATGCGCGGCGATTCCGATCAGCTCCTGCCGCAGGGCAGGGTCCTCGACCCGCGGGAGGGTGTCGACCGCGCTGCGCAAGCTGGCGAGCGGGTTCTTGATTTCATGGGCGACGTCGGCGGCGAAACTGTCGACCGCATCGATCCGCTGGCGCAGCGCCCCGGTCATGTCGGACACGGCGCGGGCCAGCAGGCCGATCTCGTCACTGCGCTGCGGCAGGCGCGGCACCTCGACCTCGCGCTCGCGGCCCTGGCGCACCCGCACCGCCGCCTTGGCCAACTGCCGCAGCGGAGTGACGATGGTGCGGGCGAGGAACAGCGACAGCAGCGCCGAGGCCGCCAGCAGCAGCAGCATGGCAAAGCCCAGCGTGGTGCGCGCCGAACGGACGCTTTCGGTAATGTCGACCGCGTTGCGCACGGTCAGCAGCGTCGCGCCCTGCAAGCCCACCGGCGCGGCGGCAGTGATCACCGGCGTCCCATCGCGCCAGTCATAAAGCCGCACCTGCGACAGGCCGAGTTCGCGCGCCCGCGCCAGTTCGGGCCAGGCATCGGCATCCTGCGCTTCAGGCTCGACATAGTCCTGCACGCTTTCGGCGCTGACGATGGTATCGACGGTGCGGTCGAGCCAGCGGGCAAAGCGCTGTTCCCAGTCGTCATCATTGATGTCGTTGAAGCGGAACGAGGGATCGGCGAGGGCGAAGCTGTCGGCCGTCAGCTTGCCTTGCGCATCGAACATCCGCAGCCGCATCCGCTGTTCCTTGCCGATCTGCACCAGCAGAGCCTCCTGCCGCTCGCGGCTGGCCCCGGCGAGCGCCTCGGCGGTGATCTGCGCCTCGATCCGGGCGAGCTTGAAGCGTTCGTTGATCAGCTGCGCGCGGTAGCCATCGAGATAGAACAGCCCGCCTGCAATGATCAGCAGCGGCAGGATGTTGACCGCCAGAATGCGGCCCGTCAGCGCGAACCGGCCGGTGGCGGTCAATTGTTCGCCGCTCGGGCGAGGCCGGTCAGGCATCGGTAAAGCTGTATCCCGCGCCGTAGAGCGTATCGATCGCATCGAAACCGGGATCGACCAGTTTGAACTTGCGCCGCATCCGCTTGATGTGGCTGTCGACGGTGCGGTCATCGACGAAGGCATCGTCCGGGTAAGCTGCATCCATCAGCTGGTTGCGGCTCTTGATCACGCCGGGCCGGATGGCGAGGGCTTCGAGGATCAGGAATTCGGTGACGGTGAGGCTCACGGCCTTCCCATTCCACATCACCTGATGGCGCGCCGGGTCCATGAACAGGCGTCCGCGCACCAGCGTTGCGGGAGCGGGCTCGGGCGTGGCGACCGGGCCGGTGCCGGCTGGCACCGTGTCCGCACGGCGCAGGATGGCGCGGATGCGCGCGATCAGTAGGCGCAGGCTGAAGGGCTTGGCGATGTAATCATCCGCCCCCAGCTCAAGCCCGGCCTCCTCGTCGCTTTCATCATCCTTGCTGGTGAGGAAGATCACCGGAAGGGCGGAATTCTCGCGCAGGCGGCGCAGCAGTTCCATCCCGTCCATCTTCGGCATCTTGATATCGAACACGGCCAGATCGGGCGGATTGTCGAGCAGCGCCTTCAAGGCAGTCTCGCCATCGGAGTAGAGGCGCGTGGCGAAGCCTTCGGCCTGCAATGCGATCGAAACGGTGGTGAGGATGTTGCGATCATCATCCACCAGCGCGATCTGCAGCTTGCGGCCGGAATCGCCGGTCTGGGTGTGCGCTTCGCCGGAAGGGCCGGAGATGGTGTCGGACATGGTGCCAATGGGTAGCCTCAACCCGCGCCCGAGACAATTGCCTGTGGATGGCTGAAAGTCCCGGTTGGCCGCCCCGCAAAATTGCTATGTCGCCGCCGGTTTGACGCGGACAGAGTCGCCAACTAAGGCCCCGGACACGGGATCGGGTGGCACGTCAGCCCTTTCCCCGCCCAAGGTTGCATACGTATGCGCAGATGCTACGGAGTACGTGAGGGGGCGGGGGATTCGCTGGCGAGTGCCTGATGACCCTGCCTCGCATCACTCTGCCGCCTCGCCCAGGAGACGTTACGTTGACTTCGCTCGCAACCCCGCTGGCCGCCCAGAACCTCGCCACCCGCGCAAAGATCCACGCCAACCTCGGCACTTCGGCGCTGGTGGAACACGCGCTGAAGAAGGGTGAAGGCCAGCTGACGAAGCATGGTGCGCTGCTGGTCGATACCGGCCGGTTCACCGGTCGCAGCGTCAAGGACAAGTACATCGTCCGTGACGCCGAGACCGAAAACACCATCAACTGGGGGCCGATCAACCAGCCGATGAGCGAGGCCCATTTCGCCGCGCTGAAGGCCGATTTCCTCAAGGAACTCGAAGGGCAGGACGAGCTCTACGTCGCTGACCTGTTCGGCGGTTCGCAGCCGGAATATCGCGTCAACGTGCGCGTGATCAATCAGCTGGCGTGGCACAACCTGTTCATCCGCACTCTGCTGGTGCGCCCCACGTCTGACGAGCTCGCCAGCTTCGTCCCCGAATACACCATCATCAACCTGCCCAGCTTCAAGGCCGACCCGGAACGTCACGGCTGCCGCAGCGACACGGTGATCGCGGTCAGCTTCACCGAAAAGCTGATCCTGATCGGCAACACCGAATATTCGGGCGAGATGAAGAAGGGCGTGTTCGGCCTGCTCAATTACCTCCTGCCCGCGCAGGGCGTGATGCCGATGCACTGTTCGGCCAATATCGGCGCCGACGGCAAGAGCGCGATCTTCTTCGGCCTTTCGGGCACCGGCAAGACCACGCTGTCGGCTGACGCCAGCCGCACCCTGATCGGCGATGACGAGCACGGCTGGTCGGACACCGCGGTGTTCAATTTCGAAGGCGGCTGCTACGCCAAGATGATCAACCTCTCCGCCGAGGGTGAGCCGGAAATCTACGCCACCACGCAGATGTTCGGCACGATCCTCGAAAACGTGGCGATGGACCCGGACACCCGCGAGCTCGACTTCACGGATTCCTCGAAGACCGAAAACACCCGCGGCGCCTATCCGATCGAGTTCATCCCGAACACGAGCGAGAAGAACCTCGGCCCGGCGCCGTCGAACGTGATCATGCTCACCGCCGATGCCTTCGGCGTGCTGCCCCCGATCGCGCGGCTGACCGCGGATCAGGCGATGTATTACTTCCTCAGCGGCTACACCGCCAAGGTCGCGGGCACCGAAATCGGCGTGACCGAACCGGAAGCGACCTTCTCCACCTGCTTCGGCGCCGCCTTCATGCCGCGCCATCCGAGCGTTTACGGCAACCTGCTGAAAGAACGCATCGGCAAGGGCGGTGCGGAATGCTGGCTGGTCAACACCGGCTGGACCGGCGGCAAGTATGGCACCGGCAGCCGCATGCCGATCAAGGCGACCCGCGCGCTGCTCAACGCCGTGCTCGACGGCAAGATGGACGATGTCGAGTTCCGCAAGGACCCCAATTTCGGCTTCGATGTGCCGGTTTTCGTGCCTGCGCTGGCTGAAGCGGGGCTGGACCAGACCATCCTCGATCCGCGCAGCACCTGGGCTGACGGTGACGAGTATGACGCCACCGCCAAGAAGCTGGTGCAGCTGTTCATCGACAACTTCGCGCAGTTCGAAGCCCATGTCGACGAAGGCGTGCGTCAGGCCGCACCGGCGCCCGTCGCCGCCTGATCGCCACACGAGTTGGAGAGGAGAGCCCCGCCCGGCGCAAGACCGGTGCGGGGCTTTTTATCAGCGCGCCAGGATGCTGTCGCATCACGCGCTGGAAATGCTCAGGCGCCGCACGGGCTTGACCAGAGGATGATGAATCACATTCACCACCCTCTGGTGTTACCTTCCGTTACTTTGTCCTGCCGCGAATTTGCGGCACAATCTCTCCCGACTCGATACCTGGGAGGACAAGGACATGAGCATTCTCGACGGAATTCTGAAGAACATCGGCGGCGCGCCGGATGATGTGGTCAATCTGGCCAAGCAGGTGGGGCTTGACCCCGCGATGGTCGAAAAGGCGATCGCGACCCTCGGCCACACCCATCAGCTCGATGGCGACACGGTCGAACTGGCAGCGGAAAAGACCGGCCTTCCCAAGGACGCGCTGAGCCAGATCGTGGCGGCCATCGGCGGCGAGGGCTCGCTTTCCAACTTTGCCTCGATCCTCGACAAGGATGGCGATGGCAATCCGGTGAACGACATTCTGGGCATGGCCAAGGGGCTGTTCGGCAAGAGCTGAACGGGCTTTGCCGGCGGGGGCGTTCAACCGTCCCCGTCGCCTTCTTCGTCGTCGTCACCCTCAACAGAGCCATCCGGATTGAACCCGCTCACCCTGATGCGCTGACCATCGGGGGTGACAGCAAGCCGCTCCATCAGCCCGCGTGCCGCCGCGGCCCGCTTGCCCCCGTGGGGGTCCGCCGCCACCGGCCCGAGCAGGAACCGCGCCAGCGTGTTTTCCCCTTCCGAAGCCTTGAGGATCGCCACCTCGACCGAGAGGTTCTGGTCGAAGGGGGCAAGCTCGCTCGCCCGTTCGATCGCATGGCGTGCGCCATCAGGCGGGCTGACCCCGCGCCGGGTAAAGCTGCGGAAATAGTGGATCAGCGGCTGGGTGTGATCGGCCTCGATCGCATTCAACGCCTCGAACGGGCGCATCGCATCGGCGAAGGCCGCGTCCTTGTCCTCGGCGTCCTCGGCCTTGCGGAACAGGGCATAGCCGTGCTGCACATAGGCGTTGATCGCGCCGGGATCGGCAGCCACGGCAGCTTCGGCAGCGGCGATGGCAGCATCATCATTGCCGGCGTCATACTCGGCCTCGGCCAGCGCGGCGAGCACCGCTCCATCGCCGGGATAGCGCGCGGCAATCCTGCGCGCCTCGGCCACGACAGCGGCGGCTTTCTCGTCATCGACGCCGCGTTCCGATTGCATGATGACCGGCATCATTGCGGCGTGGCCCGCGCTGAGCGGGGTGACACGCACCGCGCCGATGCGGATCGCGTCGGCACTGAAGCGCATCCCCGCCATGCTGCGCTGGCGGCCATAGGCATCGAGTTCCTTTTCCAGCACCGCCAGATCGCCGAACACCTGCTTGCCCGCAGTCAGACTGTCTGTGCCGTTGGCGACCGCCTGCCAGTATCGCGGCAGTTGCCCCGCACGGCCCAGATTGAAACGCAGGCAATGGAACAGCAGCCAGCTGCGCCCGTAATAGGCGGTGTAGCGCGAATCGCTCTTCTTGCGGAAGGTCTCGTAATCGAGCAGTTCCTCGACCGAAACCGGCACGGCCTGGCTCAGCTCCCACGCCCGGTCATTATTGGGCAGGCCGAGATCGACCGATCCATCCGCGCCGAAGCGGGCGGAGGAGAAATATTCCGCCGCCCCCTCGCTCAGCCAGCGCGGCATGGCGTGGCGCGAGGTGCCGATCAGGAAGTGGTGGGCATATTCGTGCAGCAGCGTGCCGAGTTCGCGCGGCAGCGTGTCACCCGTGCCGCGCCGGCGGCGGGTGCCGGTTGCGCCGCGGCTGCCGTCAGTCGCGCTGATGCGGACATTGGGCACGAAGGCGACCGAGCCCTTGGCGCGGGGGATGTAGAAGCCGCCGACCGATGAACGCGGCGCGCCATATAGGGTGCGCAGTTCCTCGACCGTGCCGACCAGATAGATGGTAAGCCGGTTCGACGGACTGGGCACTGCGACGCGCCGGCCGCTCTCAAGCTCCATCGCGACATGATAGCGTTCCAGCGTCTGGGCAAATTCGCGCAGGTCCTCGGCGCGCGAATCGGAATAGATCACGAAGCGGTCGCTCGATGCCTGATGCCATTCAGCCAGCACCGGCGATGCCGCGACGAGCAGCGCGGCTGCGGCCATGCGGAAGAATGCCCGGATCATATACCCCCCTTTCACCATGCCTGCGATTGCATGGCGATCGGGACAGGATATTGATTTTCGCGTGTCTTACCAGCGCCGTATTGCGGCGCTTTTTACCAGCGCGCCAAGATGCTGCCGCATCACGCGCTGGAAATGCTCAGGTGCCGCACGGGCTTGACCGAAGGGCGATGAGGCAAGCTCATCGCCCTTCGGTATTACCCCTTCGCCTGCGCGATATACCGGCTCACCGTGTTCGCCACCACGCTCAGCGGCGCGTTGCCGCCCAGCACCACGGCGGTGTTGAACGCCTTGAAATCATACCGCGAACCAAGTTCGGCCTGGGCGCGGGCGCGCTGGCGGACGATTTCGGTGTGGCCGATCTTGTAGCCGCAGGCCTGTCCCGGCCAGCTGCAATAGCGATCGACTTCCGAGGCGACTTCCTCGACCTTGGAACCGTTGCGTTCGACAAAGAACTGGCGGCCCTGTTCGCGGGTCCAGCGCTTTGAATGGAGGCCCGTGTCCACCACCAGACGGCAGGCACGGAAGGCGAGGGATTGCAGGTAGCCGAGCCGCCCGACCTTGAATTCGTCATAGGCGCCCAGCTCGTCAGCCAGCTGTTCGCCATAGAGCGCCCAGCCTTCGCTGAAGGCGTTGAAGGCGAGGATCGAGCGGATCAGCGGCAGGCGGTTGGAAAACTCGCCCTCCCATACGTGGCCGGGGATGCTCTCGTGGAAGGTGAGGTCGGCCAGATCATACTTGCGGTGCAGATCGGTGGTGCGCAGGTTGATCCAGAACCGGCCCGGAATCGAGCCATCCTTGCTGCCCGCCCCGCCATAGGCACCCGGCGCGCCGGGTTCTTCGGCGAGCGGCAGGCGGCGCACCTCCAGCGGCGGATCGACCAGCTGGTTGAAGGCACGTGGCATCTGCGATTTGATCCACGCCACGCGGTCGTTGATGAAGCTGAAAATCTCGGCGCGGCCCGGATCGCCCTCGGCGAATTTGTAGCGCGGATCGTCTGACAGGGCGCGCATCCGGTCCCCCACGCTGCCGGTGGTATAGCCGATCTCGCGCAAGATCGGGTCCATCTTCCCGTGGATTTCCTCCAGCTCGGCAAGGCCCTGACGGTGGATCTCGTCCGGCGTCATGGAGGTGGTGGTCGATGCGCCGACCGCCCAGCTGTAATATTCCTCGCCCATCGGCTGGGCCCACATCCCCGCTGCGTGCTTGGCCGAGGCGCGTTGCACCTTGAGTTCGGCAAGCTGCCGTTCCAGCGCGGGGACGATGCCGGTGGCGACAATCCGTTCGGCCATCGCCGCGTTGCGATCCGCCCCGGCCACGCCCGAACCGGCGAGCGGCCCGGCATAGGAATCCTTCGCCTGACCAAGGCTCGCCTCCATCTGGGCAATTGCCTTGTCGAGCAGGAAGGAAGGCGGCACCACGCCCATCCCGCGCGCCGAGCGGATACGGTCCAGCTCGCCATCGAGGATCGCGGGCACCTCGGCCAGACGGTCCATGTAGGGGCCGATGTCCTCGGCGGTCTTCATCGGCTGGGTCGATCCGAAGAAGCGCGGCAGATCGATATAGCCGCCCACGTTCTGGATCACGACATAGGGCGCATTGCGCCAGCTGCCGACGGCGACATCGCCATAGGGCAGGGCCATGCCCTTCACGGCGCTCGCAAAGGCGGTTTCCACCACCTCGAACCCAATCTGCTGGTCGCTGGTCAGGCCCGCCTTGGGATAGGCCCTGGCTTCGGCGACCAGTTCTTTCAGGGTGGCGGCATATTCGCTGCGGCCTTCCTCGCCGCCCGTGCCGAAGGTGGAGCGCCAGGCGGCATAGTCTCCGGTATCGACCCCGAGCCCGGTGGCGCGGCCCGGTTCATGCGCCAGCATCCGGTAGGCGATCGCATCGAGCGCGGCATCGGGCGCGAGCGCGCCGATCGGGGCCGAGGCGCTGGCCGGCGCCGCGCCCGATCCCGCACAGGCGGGCAGCAGCGCAAGGGTGGAAACTCCGCCAAGACCGGCAAGCGTCTGGCGGCGGGTGAAATCGGCAAATCTCTCTCTCATGCGGCCGAGGTTTGGCGAGCGGGCGCGCCCAAGTCAATTGCGCGGGGGCGCGATTGCGGGCTAGAGTACAGCCATGACCGATATCGTGCTTTCGATCGTGATGCTGGCCGCGCTGGCGCTGGTGGGCGGGGCTTTTGCCCTGTGGCGGCGCACCGGCCAATGGAAGAACCCGGCGCTGATGCTGGTGCTGGCGGTGATCGCGGTGATCAACGTGCTGATCTGGACCATCCCCACCAGCAGCGGCGAAGCGCCGATCACCCAGATCAAGACAGCCGGAGAAGCGCAGTAAGAGCGGCGCGGCCCGAAAACCGCGCCGCCTTTATTCAATCAGGGATCCGCCAGGTGATCGTGCCGCTGTAGCTGCCAGCCACCGGCCTGCCATTGCCATCGCGTGCCGCGTCGAAACGGGCGCGCTCGCGGATCAGCTGGCAGGTGGCGCTGTCGAGCGGTTCGTGCCCGGTCGAACGGGTGATGGTGCAATCGGTTACCTTGCCGCTCGCATCGATGCCGAGGGAGAAGCTGGCGCTGCCGGTCAGGCCTTCACGCATCCAGCGCGGGCGATAGTCGCGGTCGGTTACCCAGCGACCCGGATTGGTGCGCGGGCTGGCGCCCACCGGCTTGAACGGCGAGGCGCTGGGCGTCGGCTGCGGGATGCCGAAATCGACCGGGCCGGTGACCGGTCCGATCAGATCGCCGGTGCCGGGCAGGGTGCCGACCGGATCGCTGCGCCCCAGATCGACCGGCAGCATACCGGTTGGCGGGGTCACTGTGGTGCGGGTGGAGGCAGTCGCAGTCTTCGCGGTGCTCGTCGCCGGTTCGACCGGATCGGGCGGCGGCGGGGGGATCGGGATCGGCCTGACGGTAAAGCCCTTGAGGCGGGGTTCCGGCGGTGCGGTTACAACGGTGACCGCCAGTCCCACCACCATCAGCGCGCCCACGGCAGCGGGGATGCCGAGAGCGCCTGCAAGGGCGGCGGGGTTGGGACGGCGGGTGTTGGAGGCGTAGGTCATTCAGGGGGCTCCTCTCTCCATCATCGTGGGAGCGGCGGCCGGAGTGCTGATGACACCAACGCTTTCGAGCAAAACCCTCCGGCCCCGCTCACGCGCATAATTACTATGCTTTTTGATAGGGGCGAAATGGTTTCGCGTTGCGACTGAAAACCAATTGCAGAAAAATCACGCAAGTTAAGCTAGGCCGTTCGCCCTGAGCTTGTCGAAGGGTCGTTCTTCACTTTTGGAACTCGGCGCGAGTCTCAAGGAAAAAACAGTCCTTCGACACGCTCAGGACGAACGGGGAAGGGGTGTGCGCCGCTCCAGCCTTTTACTTGATCGGGCAATCCGGGCTCAGGCGGAAATCCAAATAATTGTCGACCGAGGCCATCAGTTCTTCGAGCTCGTTTTCGAAGAAGTGGTTGGCACGCGGGATTTCCTCGTGGTGGATGGTGATGTGCTTCTGGGTGCGCAGCTTGTCGACCAGCTTCTGCACCGCATTGGGCTGCACCACGGTATCCGCCGCACCCTGCACGAAGATGCCGCTGGCGGGACAGGGGGCAAGGAAGCTGAAGTCATACATGTTGGCCGGCGGCGCGACCGAGATGAAGCCGCGCACTTCGGGGCGGCGCATCAGCAGCTGCATGCCGATCAGCGCGCCGAAGCTGTAGCCTGCGATCCAGGTGCTCTGCGCTTCGGGGTGGATCGACTGCACCCAGTCGAGCGCGCTCGCCGCGTCGGAAAGTTCGCCGATGCCGCTGTCGAATGAGCCTTGCGAACGGCCCACGCCGCGGAAGTTGAAGCGCAGGGTGGCGAACCCGCGGTCGGCGAAGGTCTTGTAGAGCCGCTGCACGATCCGGTCGTTCATCGTGCCGCCGCCTTCGGGGTGCGGGTGCAGGATCATCGCCACCGGCGCACGCGGGCGCGGGGGCGGGGAGAAACGGCCTTCAAGACGGCCTTCCGGGCCGGGAAAGATGACTGAGGGCATCGGGCAAACCTTGTGATCGAGAGCCTGCGCGCCGGGTGGCGCTGGCGATTGCGCGGCCTATATAGGGGCACGCGCGAAAATCGCAATTTCTTGTGAGGAAATGGTCATTCCCCGACGGGTCTATCTCGATCACGCCGCCACCTCGCCGCTGCGCCCCGAGGCGAGGGCGGCGATGGAGGAAGGCTTTGCCATCTGGGCGAACCCCTCAAGCCCCCACGCCGAAGGCCGCCGTGCGCGCGCCGCGCTGGAGGACGCGCGCGAGCGGGTGAAGCGGGCGCTGGGGTGGGAAGGGGAGGTGATCTTCACCAGCGGCGCGAGCGAGGCGCTTGCGATTGCGCTCAACCGCTGCAAGGCGAGCCGCCGTATCGTCAGCGCGGTGGAGCATGACGCGGTGTTTCGGGCTGCGCCGGATGCCGAGGTGATCGCCCTCGGGCAAGGTCCGTTGGTGGGAGCGGTCAATCTCGCCAAGGCTCTGGAAGGAGGCGACAGCCCCTTGGTCGCCATCCAGCATGTGAATTCGGAAACCGGGGTGATGCAACCGCTGTTCGAGTATGCGCCGATTGTGCGCGAGGCTGGCGGACTGCTGCTGGCCGACTGCTCCCAGAGCGCAGGAAAGCACGAACTGCCCGACGTCGATTTGGCCGTCATCTCGGCTCACAAGTTCGGAGGACCGATCGGGATCGGCGCATTGCTTGTGCGGGATTTCGGTATGCTCGAACCGATTGGCGGTCACGAACGAGGCTATCGACAGGGGACGGAGAACCTTCCCGCCGCCCTCGGCATGGCAGCCGCGCTGGAACAATGGCCATCGGAAGGCTCCGAAGCATTTGTCGAAGTTGGCGACAAATTCATCGAGCTGAATGATCTGGTATGGGAGGCTGGGGGCCAGGTGATTGACGGCGAGGGGATGACCTCAATGTTCATCGGTTCTATCGCCCACCCCACGCTGAGCGCCCAAGCCCTGCTGATCCGCCTCGACGCCATGGGCTTTGCGGTGTCGGCGGGGAGCGCCTGTTCTTCGGGTACGCTCAAGAAAAGCCGGGTGCTCGATGCCTTTGGCGTTGCCGATGATGTCGCCGCGCGCACGATCCGGGTCAGCATCGGGTGGTCGACCACGCCCGAGGAACTGGAGCGGTTCAGCGAGGCTTGGGCTTCGCTATGCTGATTTCGTCATTGCGAGGAGCCGAAGGCGACGCGGCAATCCATGGCCCGTCGTGGTGCCGGGTCGCAATGTCGGGCCATGGATTGCTTCGCTTCGCTCGCAATGACGAGGTAGGGGCAGGCCCATGATCTACCTCGACTATCAGGCCACAACGCCGCTCGCGCCCGAAGCCCGCGAGGCGATGTTGCGCTGGCTCGGCGGGCCTGCCGACGACACTTTCGGCAATCCCCATTCCCCCCACCGCATGGGCCGCATGGCCGCCGCCGCGATCGAGGCCGCGCGTGATCAGGTCGCCGCGCTGATGCCCGCAGGCGGCAAGGTGATCTTCACCTCCGGCGCGACCGAGGCGCTTAACATGGTGCTGCAAGGCACATCCGGCGATGTCATCACCTTTGCCACCGAACATGCCGCCGTGCTCGATTGCCGGCGGGTGGTCGAGGCGCAGGGGCGGCGGTTTACCGTGCTGCCCGTCTTGCCCGATGGCCGCGCCGATCCGGAGGCGCTTTCGACCGCGATCACGCCAGCCACCGGGCTGGTCGCGATCATGGCAGTCAATAACGAGATCGGGGTGGTCCACCCGCTCGAAGAAGCCATTGCGATTGCCCATGCGGCAGGGGTGCGGGTGCTGGTTGATGCCGTCCAGGCTGCCTCCAGACTGCCCTTGACCCCGTTTAGACCCGATTACATTGCCGTCTCGGCGCACAAGATGCATGGCCCGAAAGGCATAGGTGCTGTGTGGATCGCGGCTGATGCGGGCTTGCCTGCCCCTCTGTTATGGGGCGGCGGGCAGGAGGCGGGCTTGCGTTCCGGCACGCTCTCGCCCGCCCTGTGCGCAGGCTTCGGCGCGGCAGCGCGGCTGGCGGGAGAGGATATGGCCGAGCAAATGTTTCACGTGAAACATTTGTGGAACGCCGCCCGCGATGCCTTTGCGGACTGGGATTTGAACGGCAGCGCCGCCCACCGCTGGCACGGCAATCTCAACATCAGGAAGGACGGCCTCGATGTCGCAAGGCTGATGAGCGATTGCAGGCAGGTGATGTTCTCCGCCGGAAGCGCCTGCGCCTCTGGCTCTGGCCGCCCCAGCCACATGCTGCGCGCTATCGGATTGACCGACGCCGAGGCAAAGTCCTCTATCCGCCTCGGCTTTGGCCGCTATACCAGTGCGGCTGAAATCGAAACCGCAGCCGCCATGATCAACGCGGCCGCCAGGGAACAGGGCCTGTGAGCATCACCATCACCTTCATCGATCCGCGCGGCAAGCCGGTTAGCGCCACTTGCGAGCCGGGCGACAACCTGCTGCGCGCAGGGCAGGCGGCGGGCCTGCCGCTCGAAGGCACATGCGAAGGCCAGATGGCCTGCTCGACCTGCCACGTGATCGTCGCCGCCGAGTGGTTCGACCGCCTGCCGCCCGCTGCCGAGGAAGAGGAAGACATGCTCGATTTTGCCGCCGGTGCGCGCCGCACCTCGCGCCTGTCGTGCCAGATCGAACTGACCGCCGACATGGACGGGCTGACTGTCAGCGTGCCTGCCGAAAGCAACGACCTCAGGCGCATGTAAAAGCGCTCAACCCTGTGGAAACCCCTCTCCCTCGCACGGGCGGGGATTGCTAGACGGGGGGAATGTCCGTGTCCGATACCACCGAGCCTGATGACAGCTTCGACGCGATCGTCGATGCGCCCTTCGATGCCGCGCTGTCCGAGCGCTATCTCGTCTATGCCCTGTCCACGATCACCGCCCGCTCGCTGCCCGATCTGCGTGACGGGCTGAAGCCGGTGCACCGCCGCCTGCTGTGGGCGATGCGGCAGCTGAAGCTCGATCCCTCGTCCGCCTTCAAGAAAAGCGCCCGCGTCGTCGGCGACGTGATCGGCAAATACCACCCGCATGGCGATGCGAGCGTTTATGACGCGATGGTGCGCCTCGCGCAGGATTTCGCGCTGCGTTATCCGCTGGTCGAAGGGCAGGGGAACTTCGGCAATGTCGACGGCGATAACGCCGCCGCCTACCGCTATACCGAAGCGCGCCTGACCAAGACCGCGCTCGAACTGATGGCGGGGCTCGACGAAGGCACGGTCGAATTTCTGCCGACCTATAATGGCGAGGAAGTGGAGCCGGAGATTTTCCCCGGCCTGTTCCCCAATCTGCTCGCCAACGGCGCGAGCGGTATCGCGGTCGGCATGGCGACCAGCATTCCCAGCCACAATGTCGCGGAAATCGTCGATGCGACGCTGGCGCTGATCGATAACCCCGGCGTCACGCATGAAGAGCTGATGACGCTGTTCAAGGGGCCCGATTTCGCCACTGGCGGACAGGTGGTCGACAGCCCGGCGATGATCGCCGAGGCCTATCGCACCGGGCGCGGGGCGTTCCGCCTGCGGGGCCGGTTCCACGCGCCCGAAAGCAAGGACGCCGAAGATATCGCGGCCGGCATCGAACGCCTTGGCGGCGGGCAGTGGCAGCTGGTGATCTCGGAAATTCCCTATCAGGTGCCCAAGAGCAAGCTGATCGAACAGATCGCCCAGCTGATCGCCGATCGCAAGCTGCCGATCCTTGAGGACGTGCGCGACGAAAGCGACGAGGCGATCCGGATCGTGCTGGTGCCCAAGAGCCGCAATGTCGATCCGGAACTGCTCAAGGAAAGCCTGTTCAAGCTGACCGATCTGGAAACGCGCTTCAGCCTCAACCTCAATGTGCTGGACGCGCAGCCCGGTTTCGGTCGCACCCCGATGGTGATGGGGCTGAAGGAACTGCTGGAAAGCTGGACCCGTGCCCAGATCGACATCCTGCAACGCCGCGCGCAGCACCGGCTCGACAAGATCGCCTCGCGCCTCGAACTGGTGCGCGGTTACATCATCGCCTTCCTCAACCTCGACCGGGTGATCGAGATCATCCGCACCGAGGATGAACCCAAGCCGGTGATGATGGCCGAATTCGATCTGACCGACCGGCAGGCCGAGGCAATCCTCAACATGCGCCTCAGGTCGCTGCGCAAGCTGGAGGAAATGGAGCTGCGCAAGGAGCAGGACGCGCTGCTGGCCGAACAGGCCGAATTGCAGGCGCTGCTCGAAAGCCCCGCCAAACAGCGCACCCGCCTGAAGCGCGATCTGCGCAATCTGCGCAAGGATTATGCCGAGGATACCCTGCTCGGCCGTCGCCGCACGCTGATTGCCGAGGCCGCACCCACAGTCGAATTCAGCATGGATGCGATGATCGAGAAGGCGCCGGTGACGGTGATCCTCAGCCAGAAGGGCTGGATCAGGGCGGCGAGCGGGCATGTGCCGCTGGATCAGGAATTCAAATACAAGGAGGGCGATGGCCTCGCCTTCATCTGCCATGCCCAGACCACCGACAAGCTGCTGCTGGCCGCATCCGACGGGCGGTTCTTCACGCTGGGCTGTGACAAGCTGCCAGGCGCGCGCGGCTTTGGCGAGCCGGTGCGCACCATGATCGATCTCGAGACCGAGGCCAATGTGGTGGCGATGATGGTGCACCGCCCCGGTGGCCGCCTGCTGCTCGCTTCCAGCCACGGCAAGGGCTTTGTCGCGGAAATGAACGAGCTGCTCGCCGAAACGCGCAAGGGCCGGCAGGTGGTCAACCTGAAAGACGGCGCGGTGCTGCGGGTGATCCGCCCGATCGCCGAAGGGCACGATCACGTCGCCTGCGTTGGCGACAACCGCAAGCTGGTGGTGTTCAACCTGGAAGAACTGCCGGTGATGACCCGCGGGCAGGGGGTGCAGTTGCAGCGTTACCGCGATGGCGGGATGTCGGATGCGACCACCTTTGTGCTGGCCGACGGGCTCAGCTGGCAGATGGGCGGATCGGGGGAGCGCACGCGCACCGAAACCGAAATCCGCATGTGGAAGGTTGCGCGCGGTGCGGCCGGGCGGATGCCGCCGCAGGGCTTCCCGAAGGACAATCGCTTCGACTGACGCGCAATCGGGCCGCAGCGGCAAAAGCAGCTGCGGCCCCCTGATAAAGGGCGCTTACTGCGCGCCGCCCCCGGCCTTGCGGCTGGCCGCAGCGGCGGCGATCTGTTCGCGGGTAACCAGCGCCATCAGCTGGCCTTGCGGGTTGACCGCGAAATATTCCTTCTTGAGCACGATCGGGCCGTCCGGACTGTCGAGCGTGATCACATCGGCAGCCAGATCGACCTTGGAGAGGGTCCCCGCCGGATTGCCATTGATCGACACCACCGCTGCACCGGCGACCAGCGCGGCATCGCGCTTCGCGGCGGCTTCGGCCACTTGCTTGTCCATCATGGCATCGACCTGATCCTTGGTCGCATTGACCGCAGGACCGGTTTCGCCTTCGAAGATCAGGCTGACGGGAACCGGCGCCTTGTGCTTGCCGGTGTTGATCACGATCACGCTGTCGTTCTTCTGTTCGACAGTGCCGATCGGATTGCCATCATTGCCATAGATCGTCGTGCCGACATCCTGTGCGATTGCCACGGCAGGGGCGGCGGCAAACAGGGTGGCGGCAAGCGCCAGCTTCACGGTTTTCATCAGTCTTTCCCTTTCATGCATGTCCGGGTCGCGCCAAAGGGACGGCGCGTCCGGGGGGGATGTGCGGGCGCGTGCAGCCTCGAAAAGCTGCGGCGGAAGGGCGCAGGAAACGGCCCTGAAAAGAGGGGTGCCCGGCGCTGTCGAACATGCGCCGGATCATGCCCGCAAAGCGAACCTAACCGCTGGTTTGCAGAGGTGACAACCGCTGCGGGGGCGGGCCACCGCGTCCAAGGCCCGCTTCACCCCGCGTGGGCACGATCAGGAGGAGGTTTTCGCCAGTTCCTCGGCCAGCAGGGCATCGATCCGCCCTGCATCGGGGAAGCCTTCGGCCACCCAGCGCGCCTCGACCGCTTGCAGGATCCGCGCCACCGCCGGCCCTGCGGTCACCCCGCGCGCGACAATCGCGCCGCCTTTCAGCGGGAACAGTGGCACCGGCCAACCCACCAGCGCCCGCGCATCGCCGCCCAGCAGCAGCATCCGGTCGATGGCGACTGGCGGGGTCAGGCGGTAGGCCAGCGCGTGGTGGTTTGCCGCATCATCGGCCTGCCGCTCTGCCGCGCTGACCAGGCGGCCGCGTTGGGCCTTGGACAGGCGCAGGCGGGCGGCGACCGTCTCGGCGACATCGGGCGAGGGTGGCAGCAGCGCTGCAAGCCGCCGCACGGGATCGGGATCGAAGCCCTGTTTCCGCTCTGCCGCAATCAGCCGGGCGAGCGCGGCAAGCTGCGCCTTGCAGGCTTCGGGCAGGATCACGCCAAGCACGCCGCGTTCGCGCATCCGTTCCAGTGTCGGGTGCGGATCGGGCAGGGCAAGCAGCGCGAGCAGTTCTGCCGCTATCCGTTCGCGGCTGAGGCCCTTGAGCGTATGGGCAAGTTCGGCACAGGCATCTTCGGCCACCGCATCAAGATCGGCCCCGAAGCGTGCCTGAAAGCGGTAGTAGCGCAGGATCCGCAGATGATCCTCGGCAATCCGCTGACGGGCATCGCCGATGAACCGCACCCGCCGCGCCGCCAGATCGGCAAGCCCGCCGAACCAGTCTGATATCTCCAGCGTTTCAGGGTGGGCATAGAGCGCGTTGATGGTGAAATCGCGCCTTGCGGCATCCTCCGGCCAGTCGTTGGCAAAGGCGATGGTGGCGCGCCTGCCATCGGTGGCGACATCGCGGCGCAGGGTGGTGATTTCGACCGGGCCGTCTTTCAGGATCGCGGTGATGGTGCCGTGCTCGATCCCGGTCGGCACCGTGCGGATACCGGCCTTGCCGCACAATGCGATGACCTCGGCGGGCATCAATTTGGTGGCGCAATCGACATCGTGGACGGCCACGCCCAGCAGGCTGTCGCGCACCGCCCCGCCAACCCAGCGGATATTCTCCGCCCCCAGCGCAGCGGTCAGCGCGGTAAGGCCCGCACGGCGCGGCCATTCTGCCACCGCAAGATCAAGCAGCATCGCGCAAGGCCTCCAGCGTGATCCGCCGCGACAGGTTGGCGATGATCGCCGCGGTCACACCCCAGATGCGGAACCCCTGCCAATCGAGTTCGAGATAGCGCCGCGTGTTGCCGCGCCAATAGGCCTCGTTGCTGGTCCAGCTGGCCGGATCGAGCAGCAGGGAAAGCGGCGCCTCGAACCATGCCTCGACCTCGCCGGGGCTGGGCACAAGCGGCAGGCCCGGCGGCACCACGCCCACCACCGGCGTCACCACAAAGCCGGTGCCGGTGTGATAGATATCGCTGGTGCCGATCACCCGCACGGCATCGCGGGGCAGGGCCAGTTCCTCCTCGGCCTCGCGCAGGGCAGCAGTGACGGCATCCTCGCCCGGATCGATCTTGCCACCGGGGAAGGCGACTTGTCCGGGATGGTCGCGCATGGCGCGGGGGCGCTGGGTCAGGATCACCTGCGGATCATGAAGAACGTCGGTGATCGCGATCAGTACCGCGGCAGGCGTGGCGCGCCCACCGCGGGCGAACTGGGCATCGCTCAACAGATCGGGAATCTCGCGCGCATGGCCAGCCGCAAAGGCGCGGGCGAGGGGATCGAAAATGCTCATGGCAGCAGCGCGAAGCTTTCGCCCTTGCTGGTGACCAGCCAGCCGTTCTCCTCTGCCCCCTCGGCCAGCGCGATCTCTGCCAGCTGCGCCCAGGTCGAACGGTTGAGCCGCGCCTCGCACCCGCGCCGCACGTGGAGATAGAGCGCCGGTTCATCGGCCGAACCTGCAGCGCGCAAGGGGTGATCCGGCCCGGCGATCACGATGTCATCGGTGTTGAGGCGGAACACCAGCGCATCATCGGCGCGCACGCAATCGACCGCGATGAAGGCTGCATCCTCGACCGCGATGGTCAGTTTCTCGAACGGGGTCACCAGCCAGTGCTGGCCGGCCTCGTCCCGCTTCAGCAGGCCCGCAAAGGCGCGTACCATGGCCTCGCGCCGGATCGGGTCGCCCTCGTGGAACCAGGTGCCGTCAGCTGCAATGCGCATCTGGCTGTCGCCCGATTGCTGCGGCGCCCAGCCTTCAACCGGCGGCAGCTTGCGCTGCGCGACGAGGTCGGCGATTTCCGCCAGCGTCAGTTCGGCAAGGTAGGGGGGCGGTTCGTAAGGCATCGGGTGTCCGAGATGGCAGATGCGTCGCGTAAGGTGAAGAGCCTACCTGCCTCACCCTTCCCACGGACCCAGCATCCCTTCGGCGGGCATGGCGGCAAGGCCGTGGCCGCGGGCAAGCAGTCGGTGCTGTTCATAGGGACCGGGGCAGCGCCAGCCGCCGGTCATTGCGGCGGAAAAGCCCCAGCGACCGTAATACTCCGCATCGCCGATCAACACCTGAGGGAGTCCTTGCGGTCCTACCGCTTCGCTACTTGAGGACCCCGGGCCTCCGCCAGCGGCCAGCCGCGCATCCTCGGCAATCATCGCGCTCATCAGCCCGATGCCGAAGCCTTCGCCCTGCCGTTCGGGCACGACCGCCACCGGCCCCACCATCACCAGCGGCACCTGACCCTGCTGTGTCCTGAGGCCGATCGGCCAGCACTGGATCGTGCCGACCAGCAAACCGTCCTCGTCGAGCGCGGCAAGGCTGAGACCCGGCAGCCAGTCCATCCCTTCACGGATGCGATAGGCGGTGCGGGCGTGCCGGTCCGGCCCGAAGGCGCGGTCCAGCACTTCCTCGATCATCGCCGGATCGACCGCTTCGAGCGGGATCAGGGTAATGGTGGCCGCACCGCTCATTCGGCGGTCAGCTTCAGCAGGCGGGCGCCCTTGCCATCCTCGGCCACCCACAGCGCGCCGTCCGGACCCTGTGCAAGGCTGCGCAACCGGCGCTCGAAGGTGTGGCGGGCGACTTCGCGCGCGCTTTCGCCGTCAAGCGCGACATCGACCAGCGCCATGCTGCCAAGGCCCGCCATCAGCGCATGCCCCTTCCATGCGGTGAACATGTCGCCGGTGTAGATCAGCATGTCGCCCGGTGCGATCACCGGGGTCCAGCTGGCAGCAGGCTGGGCAAAGCCATCGTCGGCGGCATGATCGGGGATCGGATCGCCGTTGTAATGGTCGCCGTTGGACCGCACCGGCCAGCCATAATTGGCGCCCGGCTTGACGAGATTGAGTTCATCGCCGCCCGCCGGGCCGTGCTCGACTTCCCACAGCTGCCCGCTCGCATCCCAGTCCATGCCGAGGATGTTGCGGTGGCCGTAAGACCAGATTTCCGCCGTTACGCCGCCTTTGTCAGCCATCGGGTTGCCCGCGGCAGGCGTGCCGTCGAGGTTGAGCCGCACGATCGTGCCAAGCGTGTTCGACGTATCCTGCGCCGGCTGCATCTTCTGCCGTTCGCCGCTGGCGACATAGAGATACTTGCCATCGGGCGAGATCAGCAGGCGGTGCGAATAATGCCCGCGGCCGGTCACCTTGGGAGTCTGCCGCCAGATCACGCTGAGGCCTTCGATGGCGCAATCCTCGGTCTCGCCGCAGACCAGCGTGCCCTTGCCGACCACGGCGCCGCGGGTGTCGCCTTCTCCGGCTTCGGCCCAGCTGAGATAGATGGTGCGGCGTTCGAGCACATCCGATGCTTCAGCCGGAAGGAAGGCGATATCGCCAAGGCCGCCCTGACCGCCATAGGCGACCTGCGGAACCCCGCTGACCGTGCCGATAATGCCGGTTGTGGTGTCGATGAACTTCACCGCCCCGGCCTTCTCGGTCACGAACAGCACCGGGGTGCCGGGGGCAAAGGCGATGGCCCAGGGTTCCTCGAAAGTGGCGACTTCTTTCGAGGCGAAAGCGGCGGCGCTTGCTGTTGCAGCGGCGGTTTCCCCGGTTTCGGCATTGGCACAGCTTGCCAGCAGCATGGCAGGCAGGGACAAGGCGGCGAGAAAGCGGGATGAACGGATCATGCTAGGGGTTACTCCGGGTTTTACGGCTGCAACCGGCGGCATCGTCATCGGGGTGGACGAAGCCGGGCGCGGGCCGCTGGCCGGGCCGGTGGTGGCCGCGGCGGTGGTTCTGGGGCGCGAGATACCTGCGGGGCTCGACGATTCCAAGCGCCTTTCCGCCAAGCGCCGCGCAACCCTCGACGAAGCGATCCGCCGCAACTGCTGCTGGGCGGTTGCGGTGGTCGACGCCGAAGAGATCGACCGGCTCAATATCTTCATCGCCACGATGGAAGCCATGACCCGTGCCGTTGGCGCACTTACGGGCGCAATCGCCGCGCCGGTGCGCGAGGTGCTGATCGATGGCAACATGACCCCGCAGGGCCGCTGTGCCGCCTGGGACTGGAAGGCGCGGGCGATTGTCGGCGGGGACGGGATCGAGCCGTGCATCTCTGCCGCCTCGATCATCGCCAAGGAATGGCGCGACCGGATGATGCTGGAGGCCGCACAGGCGCATCCGCATTACGGGTGGGAACGCAACAAGGGCTATGGCACCGCCGAGCACATGGAAGCGCTGCGCCAGCATGGCCCCAGCCCGCTTCACCGCCGCAGCTTTGCACCGGTTTCGCAGTTGCCGCTGATCTGAGTCTTCCCCGCCACACCCCTGCATATCGAGTCCTGCCGGGGGCGGGGGACTCAACATCTTGTGCCGGACTCGTTTCGTTCCGCACGATGGCACCGTGCTGCCACAATCCCTGCGAAAAATTAGGTGCTTGACGCGGACTCTTCAAAGACTCATGCCTGTGGATAAGTTCCAGACATAGCAGGCAGGATTGATCCGGTGAGTGTGACAGAAAAGGTAAGGTCGCGGGCAAAAAGCGTTGTAAAAACGCAGGAAAGCGTGCGCACACCGGATTTGCCGCTGGGCCGCATCTTGCCGGGCGACTGCATCGCCGCCATGCGCTCGCTGCCGAGCGCCAGCGTCGATCTGGTGTTCGCCGATCCGCCCTATAACCTGCAACTCGGCGGCGATCTCAACCGGCCTGACGGTAGCCATGTCGATGCTGTGACCGACCATTGGGACCAGTTCGATTCCATGGCGGCCTATGACAAGTTCACCCGTGAATGGCTGGCCGAGGCGCGGCGGGTGCTCAAGCCCGATGGCGCGCTCTGGGTGATCGGTTCCTACCACAATATCTTCCGCGTCGGGGCGATCTTGCAGGATCTCGGCTTCTGGATCTTGAACGATATCGTCTGGCGCAAGACCAACCCGATGCCCAACTTCAAGGGCACCCGCTTCACCAACGCGCATGAAACGCTGATCTGGGCGAGCATGGGGGAAAAATCGCGCTACCACTTCAATTACCGTGCGATGAAGACCCTGAATGACGAGCTCCAGATGCGCAGCGACTGGGTGCTGCCGATCTGCTCGGGCGGGGAGCGGCTCAAGGAAAACGGCAAGAAAGCGCACCCGACCCAGAAGCCTGAGGCGCTGCTCTACCGTGTGCTGCTCGCCACGACGGAAAAGGGCGACGTGGTGCTCGACCCGTTCTTCGGCACCGGCACCACCGGCGCGGTCGCCAAGCGGCTGGGGCGCGAGTGGATCGGGTGCGAGCGCGAGGATTTCTACCGTGGCGTCGCCGAAAAGCGCATTGCCCGCGAACTGCCGCTCGATGAAAGCGCGCTCACCACGATGCAATCGGCCCGCACCGCGCCCAAGGTGGCGTTCGGCGCGGTGGTGGAGGGCGGGCTGATCCCGCCCGGCAGCACGGTGTTCGACAAGAAGCGCCGCTGGATCGCCACGGTGCGTGCCGATGGCAGCCTCGAATGCGGCGGAAAGACCGGTTCGATCCACGGCCTCGGCAAGGAATTGCAGGGCGCGCCGAGCTGCAATGGCTGGTCCTTCTGGCATTACGAGAGCGGCGGTGATGTGCAGCCGATCGATGCCGCACGCCAGCTCTACCTGCTGGCCGCCGAGGACTAGGCGCAGGCCATGGCGGGGGCCGTCTACCTCCACCCCCTGACGCTCGTCTCCGGCCCGCAGGCGGTGGACGGGGAGGCGGTGCGGCTGGGCGGCAGCATGGCCTATGCCCGCGAATTCGCGCTGGTGGTGCGCGAGGGCGGGGCAGTCACATCCCGCACGCTCGCCACACCCGCAACGATGGAGGCGGCGATTGCCCGCCTGCCCTCCGCCTTGGCCGGGGATGCTGCCGCACAGTGGGCCAACTTGCGAAAGGTTCACCCGCCGCTGGAACTTGGCCCGCGCACTGTCCGGCTCGATCAGCCGCAGATCATGGGCATCCTCAACGTCACGCCCGACAGTTTTTCCGATGGCGGCCAGCACGACAGCGCCGCTGCGGGCCGCGCCCATGCTGCCGCGATGCTGGAGGCGGGTGCGGCCATCATCGACATCGGCGGGGAAAGCACCCGTCCGGGCGCTGCTGCCACCTTCGAGGATGAGGAAATCCGCCGCGTCGTCCCCGCAGTCGAATATTGCGCTGCGATGGGCGCTGCGATCAGCCTCGACACGCGGCGGGCGGGGGTGCTGGCGGCTGGCCTTGCGGCTGGCGCGCATATGGCGAATGATGTGTCCGCTCTGCGCTATGACCCGCGCAGCATCGAGGTTGTCGCCACCGAAGGCTGCCCCGTGGTGCTGATGCACGCGCCCGGCGCGGGCGAGGATCTGCACAAAGGCGCAGGTTATGGCGATGTGGTGAGCGAGGTGTTCGACTTCCTCAAATCCGCCCGCGCCCGCGCTGTTGCAGCGGGGATTGCGGAGGATCGCATCATCCTTGATCCCGGCATCGGCTTCGGCAAATCGCTTGGCGAAAACCTCGCGCTGATGAACGCCTTGCCGCTGTTCCACGGCCTCGGCAGTCCGCTGCTTCTGGGGGCGAGCCGCAAGCGCATGATCGGCGCGCTTTCGGCAGAGGAGCCGGCCGACCGGCGCCTTGCCGGATCGCTGGCCCTCGCGCTCAGGGGGATGGAGGCAGGGGTGCACCTGCTGCGGGTGCATGACGTGGCCGAGACGGTGCAGGCCCGCAATGTCTGGCGGGGATTGCGCGATGCAGGGCTGACCGATTTCAGCCAGATCCCTGCCGCTTGAGGCCGCTGCACTTGACGCCATAGTCCTGTCACCCGATCAGGCCACACCATCCCCTGTGTCCGATTCCCTTCAAGGAGCCTGATCATGCGTACCCCGCTGTTCGCCGCCGCGCTGTTTGCCGCCACCGGACTTGCCGCTGCCCCGCTGCTGGCTGACAATCACGCGCCTGCGGATGAAACTCCGGTGGCGGTGAGCCTGACCCCGGACCAGCTGCTTGCCCCCTATTATGCCGAGCTGCGCAAGAAGGTCTCGATGCCGCAAGCCGGCCCGAACCCCGCGCTCGCCCCTGCGACCACGCTGACCCGCATCGCCTTTGGCAGCTGCAACCACCAGAGCGCGCCGCAGCACATGTGGGCGCAGATCGCGGCGCAGCAGCCGCAGCTGTTCATGATGATCGGCGACAATGTTTACGGCGACAATGGCTGGGACGCCGATGCCGGGCTTGAGAGCCTGCGCCAGTCCTATGCACTGCAGGCATCGCACCCCGAATTCGCCGCCTTCCGCGCAAGGTTTCCGATGATGGCGACCTGGGACGATCACGATTACGGCCTCAATGATGCAGGCGGCAATTTCCCGATGCGCCGCTGGGCCGAGGAACTGTTCGAAACCTTCTGGGGATCCTCTGACGCCGTGCGTTCGCGCCCCGGCGTCTATGACAGCAGCATCACCGGACCCGAAGGCAAGCGCGTGCAGGTAATCCTGCTCGACACGCGCTTTTTCCGGTCGGACCTCAAGCGGATGGCGTGGAGCAAGGATCGCCCGCCGTTGGGTGGCTACCTGCCCGATAGCGATCCGGCCAAAACCATCCTTGGTGCTGACCAGTGGGCGTGGCTCAAGCAGGAACTGGCCAAGCCCGCAGACCTGCGCATTCTGGTGTCGTCCACGCAGGTCATCACCGATGCCCACCAGTTCGAAGGCTGGACCAACTTCCCCGCCGAGCGCGCACGGCTTTACGAGGCGCTTGCGGCTCGCGCACCGAGCGGGCTGGTGATGCTGTCGGGCGATCGCCACGCGGCGGGCATCTACAAGGCAGAGCACAAGGGCGAGACCATGTGGGAGCTGACCAGTTCCAGCCTCAACCTCGCCTTCGGCAACGACAATGACCGCAGCACCGCGCGCGAACCCGATGCGGCGCGGACCACCAAGTTCTTCTCGGAAGAGAATTACGGGCTGATCGACATCGACTGGAAGACCAAGCGCCTGACCATGACGCTCAAGGGCAATACCAGCGCGACGCTTGCTTCGCAGACGTTCGATTTCTGAGGTGCTTGGAAAGGCATTTCGGCGATGTTTCACGTGAAACATTTTCGCCCTGTTGGATCGGGGCGAAAATGTTTCGTGAAATCAGAGGGTAAAGCCGCCGTCTGACACCATCACATGGCCGGTAATGTTGGAAGCGGCATCGCTCAGCAGATAGAGGATGCTGTCTGCCATCTCCTCTGAGGTGGCAAAACGGCCCAGCGGCGTGGTTTTGGCCATGGCCCTGATCGTTGCCTCGCGGCCGATAGCGGCGACCGAGGCCTTGAAGTCCTCGCCGCTCTCCCAGATCGCGGTGTCCACCCCGCCGGGGGCTATCGCATTGACCCGAATGCCTTTTCTTGCGCTCTCGGCGGCAGCGATGCGGGCCATGTGCGCGACTGCGGCCTTGGACACGCCATAGGGGCCGATGCCCGGCACCGGCTTCAGCCCGGTGACCGAGGCGACCACCACCACGCTGCCGCCCTTGCTTTCCATCGCCCGCAGGGAACTGGCGAGCGTCAGGAAGGCGCCATCGAGGTTCACGGCCATCACACGGCGCCATTCAGCCAGCGAAAGCGATGCCAGCGGGCCACCCGAACCGATACCGGCATTTACCAAGGCATGGTCAAGACCGGTCAAGCGGGGGTCTAGATCGGCCCAGAGCGCCTCATCCGCCACGCTTCCGACAATGCGGTGAACCTCGCAACCGGGCAGGTCGAGCGCATCCAGCCCCGCGTCATCGACATCGACAAGGAACAGCTTCGCTGCCCCCCGCGCTGCCAGAGCCTTTGCCGCCGCAGCACCGATCCCCGATGCCGCGCCGGTCACGAGCGCGATGCGCCCTTTGAAATCCTGAGTCTGTGTCATCCCCACCGGCTAGGCCCGGCAAGCGCACCGATCAAGCCGTTCGATTGCCGGCCGAGGCTGGCGTCGCCCAGACGGACCGTAGGCTTTGCAGCAAATCGGGAGTAAGTGCTCCTGAGTGACGCGGTTTTTACGCGTGCATCCTCAAGCGCAGACCCGGGTTCACTGAGAAAGGACATCTGATGGCGTTCTGGCTTTATCGTCCGGGTCGTAACGATCAGTTTCTGAACGAAATCGTGGAATTCGGGTGGTTGGTTCTAGGGTTCTATGGCACGCCGGACCTCGGCCGGGTCAAGGACAGGGAAGAACTCCGCGCCATCGTTCATGCGGTCTATCCCGAGAAATGCCCCGCGACGATAACCCGCTTCGCCAATGAGATCGCAAACTTCTTGTGGTCAATGAAACCCGATGACGACGTGCTGATGCCGTTCGCTTCCGGCAGGAAGTTCTTTTTAGGCAAGGTGCTCGTAGAGCCTTATCGTTTCTTGGCAGACCTGCCGATCCGCGCGAACCACATTCGAAGCGCGATTTGGCATACCCAGTTCGGGCGTGACGACATGCCCGCCGACCTATGGAGAACATTGAATGTCCGAATGACCATTCGCGAGCTCGACAGGGCTTGGCTCGACAAGTTGCCCGCGTCGCCTGCTGAAACCTGGCCGATAGGTTTGGTGTCCGATGTGGAGCCCCATTATGCGTTGGAAGGCACGGCACGGCTCGTCGAAGCGAAACTACTTTCTCGGGACCGGGATGTCGTGGACCGCGCATGGAGATCGAATGTCGCGGCGCACAGAGGGATGGGGCAATGTGTCGGCTGCGGATTCACGCATCCGGATCGTGGAATGTTCGACGTGCATCACTGCAAGCCGATCGCTCAAGGTGTGCGCAGAACACTGCCGCAAGACCTGATCGTACTTTGTCCCAACTGTCATCGCGCAGTCCACCACAAACGGGGGGCACAACCGCTTTCTATCGACGAGTTGCGCGATTTATCGCCGTGACATTACGCCGCGTTATCGATCCCGAGGTCGGAGAGCTTGCGGTAAAGGGTCGAACGGCCGATCCCCAGCCTGCGCGCCACTTCGGTCATGCGGCCGCGGTAATGGCCGATGGCAAGGCGGATCACGTCAGCCTCGATCTCTTCCAGCGGGCGCAGGTTGCCGTCGGGGGTGTAGAGCATGATGCCCACCCCGTCGTGCACGCTTGCCGTGGTCACGCTGCCCTGTTCGCCCAGCATCTCGGACAATTGCGGGAAGCTGTCGGCGGTCAGCGTGTTGCCGTCGCAATAGACCGCGGCGCGGAACAGCACCGATTGCAGCTGGCGGACATTGCCCGGCCATTCATAGGCGGCCAGCAGCGCCAGCGCGCTGTCCGATACCGAAAGGTGGTTGAGACCCGGCTGTTCGCCGATCCGGGCGAGGAAATGGCGGGTCAGCGCGGGAATATCGCCGGTGCGTTCGCGCAGCGCGGGCAGCAGGATGCGGGTCGCGCCCAGCTTGGCCGCAAGATCGGCGTCGAACTGTCCGGCCTCCACCATCCGGTCGAGCCCGACATTGCTGGTCACCAGCAGCCGCACATCGACGCGGAACCCGTAGCTGGCACCGACCGGGCGGATGATCCCGCTCGTCAGTGCCTCGCACAGCCGCTGTTGCAGGGCCGGGGTCAGGCGGTCGATCTCGTCGAGGATCAGCGTGCCGCCGTCGCAGTGCTGGAACGCGCCGATCTGGCGGTCGAAGGCGCCGGGGAAGCTGCCGGGTTCATGCCCGAACAGCACCGATTCGATCGATCCGGGCGGCACGCTGGCGAGGTTGATGATCCGCAAGGGTTCTTTCGAGCGCGGGCTGGCACCGTGCATGGCGCGCATCAGCATTTCCTTGCCGGTGCCGCTTTCGCCTTCGATCAACACATGGCCATGCCCGCGCGCCGCCTTGGCCGCCTGCGCCAGCGCGGCGCGGAACGAGGGCGCGGTGCCGATCATCGCATCGAAATCGAGGCTGGCGGACATCTTCTCGGTCAGCGGGGCCAGTTCGTCGCGCGGGGATTCGCGGGTGGTGACAGACCGCAGGGCCTCCATCAGCCGGTCGGGCGAGACGGGCTTGACCAGATAGTCGCTCGCGCCTGCACGCATGGCTTCGACCGCCAGCAGCGGCGATGCGCTGGTGGTGAGCATCAGGATCGGCAGGGCGGGGCGGCGCGATTTCAGTTCGGCGATCAGCGCGCAGGCATCATCGCCCGGCACCCATTGATCGAGCAGGATCGCCGACAGCTGCATGCCTTCGCGGGTGCCGAGCATGGCGATCGCGGTTTCGGCATCGGGGGCGACGATCGTGCGCCAGCCATCGCGCGCGGCAATCGCGGTGATCAGCCGCGACTGGGCCGGCTCATCATCGATCAGCATCACGATTCGCGCATCGCTTTGCGCTTCGGGGTGGCAATCAATGTCAGCCATCAGTCGTGCCGCTCGCTTTCCCTCGGCCCGGTCAGAGGTGATCCGGGATCAATTCCAGGGCACAAGGCATAGGGGCGAGGGGTAAAAACGGGATTAAAGCTGTCACAGGTTGGGACAGGTAGAACGCGGCAAAGCGGCGCACTCTCACTAAAGGTGGCTTGAGATAGCGGGCCTGCTCCGATACGGGAGCGGGCAGTGTCTCATGACGAGGCGTGTTTTTTCGGCAACCAAATGCGCGCTGGCGTGTTTGACAGCCCAAGGGGAAACGTAAAATCATGACAGTTCACGATATGGAAAAGGCCACGGCCACCTACAGCGGCTTCATGGCCACGCTGAAGTGGGCCATCCCGGTGATCGCGGTGATCGTGTTCGCCGTTGTCGCAGCGATCGCCAGCTAAGCGCCCGCGCACGTGAAAATCGCCATCCTGAAAGAGCGCGCTTCCGGCGAAACGCGCGTTGCCGCCACGCCGGAAACGGTGAAGAAGTTTGCAGCGCTCGGCTGCTCGGTCGCGGTCGAGGCAGGGGCAGGTGTGACCGCTTCGGTCGAAGATGCCGCCTATGCCGAAGCCGGAGCGAGCGTCGGTGACGCCGCGGCTACGGTGAAGGATGCCGATATCATTCTGGGCATTCAGGCACCCGATCTCGCGCTGCTGAAGGGCGCGAAGCCGGGGGCCTGGGTGGCCGCGCTGTTCGATCCCTTCACGAAGCGCGATGTGGTCGATGCCTATGCGGCAGCGGGCTTTGAAGCGCTGTCGATGGAATTCATGCCGCGCATCACGCGTGCGCAGTCGATGGACGTGTTGTCCTCGCAATCGAACCTTGCAGGGTACAAGGCGGTGCTGGCGGCAGCCGACGCCTATGGCCGCGCCTTCCCGATGATGATGACGGCGGCCGGCACGGTGCAGGCCGCGCGCGTCTTCATCATGGGCGTAGGCGTTGCGGGCCTTCAGGCCATCGCGACCGCCCGCCGGCTCGGCGCGCAGGTCTCGGCGACCGACGTGCGGAGCGCCACCAAGGAACAGATCCAGTCGCTGGGCGCCAAGCCGATCTTCGTGGAGAATGTCGCAGGCATCGAAGGTGAAGGCTCGGGCGGCTATGCCACCGAAATGAGCGAGGAATACCAGAAGGCGCAGGCCGAACTGGTCTCCAGCCACATCGCCAAGCAGGACATCGTGATCACCACCGCGCTGATTCCGGGCCGCGCCGCGCCGCGCCTGATCACCGACGCGCAGATCGCGACGATGAAGCCCGGCAGCGTGATCTTCGATCTCGCGGTGGCGCAGGGCGGCAATGTTGAAGGCTCGGTCGCCGATCAGGTCGTGGTGAAGCACGGCGTGAAGATCATCGGCTATGCCAACACCCCCGCCGCGCTCCCCGCCGACGCATCGGCGCTGTTCGCGCGCAACCACTACAACTTCCTCAGCGCCTTCTGGGACAAGGAGGCGCAGCGGCCCGTGCTCGACGAGGAAATCGGCAATGCCATCCGCCTGACGCAGGGCGGCAAGGTTGTTAACGAGAGGCTTGCCGGGTGAGGTGGGCGCTGGTGCCGCTCGCCGCGGTCCTCATCGCCGCCACGCCCGCTGAAGAACGCGCCGCGTCGCTTTCTGGCAGCTGGAGCGTCGATCTCAGGCTGGAACTGACGGACGAGGCCTATTCGCAGCCGATGGTGCTGACCGTGGCGCCCGATGGCGGGGTGACCGGCAGCTTCTACAACAGCGAGATTCTCGCCGGGCGCGCCGGGACAGCACAGGGACGCAACTGCGTCGCCTTCCGCACGACTGACGGGCAGGGGCTCTATCACACCTCGGCTTGCCTCGTGGATGGCAAGATGGTCGGTCAGACCTGGGCCGAGGGCCGCAATTTCGTTCTGCCATGGACCGCAACAAGGGGCTGACATGGACTTTATTTCGATTCTCTCGATCTTCGTGCTGGCCTGCTTCGTGGGCTATTACGTTGTCTGGTCGGTCACCCCGGCGCTCCACACCCCGCTGATGGCGGTGACCAACGCGATCTCCTCGGTGATCATCGTCGGTGCGCTGATTGCTTCGGCGGAGGCCAACAGCCCGGTTGCCAAGTATCTCGGCCTGTTCGGAGTGGTGCTCGCCAGCATCAACATCTTCGGCGGCTTTGCCGTGACCGAGCGCATGCTCGCGATGTACAAGAAGAAGGAGAAGTAAGCGATGACCTTCTCCCTGCTTTCCGCCGCCGCTGCGGGTGAGGGCGGCACGCCCGCCTGGGCGATGCTGGCCTATCTCGTCTCGGGCGTGTTCTTCATCCTCGCGCTGCGCGGGCTTTCCAGTCCGGCGACCTCGCGCACCGGCAACCGCAACGGCATGATCGGGATGGCCATTGCGCTGGTGACGACGCTGGTGACCCACGACCTCGCCAACATCACCGAGATCTGCATGGCCATCGGCATCGGCGCGGCTGTCGGCATTGTTGTCGCACGACGCATCGCCATGACGGCCATGCCCGAACTGGTCGCCGGCTTCCACTCGCTGGTGGGCCTTGCCGCAGTGGTGGTGGGCTTTGGCGCGTGGCTCGATCCGCAGTCCTTCGGGATCGTCGATGAAGCGGGGCAGATCCTTGGCGTGAGCCGTGTGGAACTCGGCCTCGGCATCGCCATCGGTGCGATCACCTTCTCGGGCTCTGTCATCGCCTTCCTCAAGCTTTCGGGCCGGATGAGCGGTTCGCCGATCATGCTGCCGGGGCGGCATGTGATCAATCTCGGCACGCTGGCCGCGATCCTTGGTCTGATCGGCCTCTACACCGTTTCGCCCGAAGGCGGGGCGGGCGAGGGCTGGATGATCATCGCGGTGGCGGTGCTGGCCTTTATCATCGGCTTCCTGCTGATCATCCCGATCGGCGGGGCGGACATGCCGGTGGTCGTCTCGATGCTGAACAGCTACTCGGGCTGGGCCGCAGCGGCGATGGGCTTCACGCTCGGCAACAGCGCGATGATCATCACCGGGGCGCTGGTCGGCTCGTCGGGCGCGATCCTCAGCTACATCATGTGCCGCGCGATGAACCGCAGCTTCATTTCGGTGATCGCCGGCGGCTTCGGTGCCGATGCCGGCGCGGGCGGCGGAGCGGGTGGTGCGCGCGAGCAGCGGCCCTACAAGCAGGGCAGCGCGGAAGATGCCGCCTACATGCTCGAACAGGCCGAGAAGGTCATCATCATCCCCGGCTACGGGATGGCGGTGGCGCAGGCCCAGCACGCGCTGCGCGAAATGGGCGACAAGCTCAAGGAAAAGGGCGTGGAGGTGAAGTATGCCATCCACCCCGTCGCGGGCCGTATGCCGGGGCACATGAACGTGCTGCTGGCCGAAGCCAGCGTGCCCTATGACGAGGTCTTCGAACTCGAAGACATTAACTCCGAATTCGCCCAGTGCGACGTCGCCTTCATCATCGGCGCGAACGACGTGGTGAACCCGGCGGCCAAGACCGACAAGTCCTCGCCGATCTACGGGATGCCGGTGTTCGACGTGGACAAGGCCAAGCAGGTGTTCTTCATCAAGCGCTCGATGGGCGGGGTGGGCTATGCCGGGGTCGACAACGACGTGTTCTACATGAACCAGACCGTCATGCTCCTCGCCGACGCGAAGAAGATGGTCGAGGAAATCGTCAAGTCGCTCGATTAAGCATCGCGCCGAAAAGTGGGAACCGGTTTTCGGCTTCTCGGTGATGCGACAGCAAATAGGCTGCCTGTGAAGAAACTGCTGTTCTGGATGCTGGTTCTTGCCGCGCTGGCGGGCGGGGCGGTGTACACCGGCCTCGCCAACCCGCTGATCGCCGCGCAGGTCGAAAGCGCGCTGACCCAATCCGGCATCGGCGAAAAGCGCGCCGCCTGCATGGCAGAGCGGATGGTCGACCGGCTCAATGTGATCCAGCTGTGGAAGCTCAGGCAGGGCATGGCCGCGCAACCGGGCGAGCCGGAAGAAGGCTATGGCCTCGGCGAACTGATCAAGCGGCTTGACCGCGTCGACGATGGCGAGGCGGTGGCGGTGCTCACCACCTCTGCCGGGCTGTGCGCGCTGGGGATCGGGTAAGGTTTTTGTTCGCCTACCGCTGCGCTGCTTGAGGCGCTTGCATTCTCTCCCCCCGATGCGCCACACTGCACGGCGGAGAGGGAGAACACCATGAGACGACTGGCTCTTGCCGCTGCGCTGCTCGCCACCGCAGCACCGCTCGCCGCCGAAACCCACCGGGTCGAACCGGGCGAGGGCGCCGCCACGCGGCTACAGGAGGCGCTGATCCTTGCTGCGCCCGGCGATACCATCGAACTGGGCAAGGGCCGCTTCGTGCTGACCGATGGCCTCAGCCTCGATGTTGACGGGGTGACGGTGCGCGGCGCGGGGATGGATGAAACCGTGCTCGATTTCACCACGCAAAAGGGCGCTGGTGAAGGCCTGCTGGTCACCTCCGACAACGTGACCTTGCGCGATTTCGCGCTCGAAAACCCCAAGGGTGACGGCATCAAGTCCAAGGGGGCGGACAATATCGTCTACAGCCGTGTCCGTGTGACATGGACGGGCGGCCCGCTTGCCACCAATGGCGCTTACGGCATCTATCCGGTCGAAAGCACCGGCGTGCTGGTGACGGGTTCCAAGGTTTCGGGCGCGTCGGATGCCGGCATCTATGTCGGCCAGAGCCGCGATATCACCGTGCGCAACAACATCGTCGAGGCCAATGTCGCGGGCATCGAGATCGAGAACAGCCGCAATGCGCTGGTCGAAAACAATATCGCCACGCGCAACACCGGCGGACTGCTGGTGTTCGATCTGCCCGGCCTGCCGGTGATGAACGGGGGCAACGTGATCCTGCGGCGCAATCTGGTGGTGGATAACGACACCCCCAATTTCGCCCCGCCGGGCAATATCGTGGCGGGCGTCCGGCGCGGCACGGGCGTGCTGGTGATGGCGAATGACGGCGTGCTGATCGAGGAGAACATCCTCGACAACAACCCCACCGCCCATGTGATGGTGGTCGCCTATACGCAAGCCTTCGAGGATGCGCGCTACAACCCCTATGCAAGGAACGTGATCGTCGGCCCCAACACCTTCGGACGCGGCGGGGATGATCCGCAGCTGGATGGCAAGGAGCAACTCCTCGAAGCCTTCGGCGGAGCGCTGCCGCCGGTCATGTGGGACGGGGTGGTGGAAGACGGCAACGGGCTGATGATCGCCGAAGGGGTAAGCGGCTGGACGCTGAACCTGTCCCGGCCCGGTCAGGATCTGGCCGAGGCCCAGCCTGCACCGCTGGCCCTGACGCCGCTCGAAAGCTGGAGTTTCCCGGAAGTCGGCGCTCCTGCGGAACTGGAGGCGCGGCTGAAGTGAGGCGCGGCGCGATCCTCGCCCTGTCCGTGGCGGCGCTGGTCGCGTCGATGGCGGGTGCGCGCAGTCCGGCACCCGTAAATGATGCGGCGGTGCTGGGCGGCATGGCCCGGAACCTGTCCGAATACGGCTTTTTCGCCGATATGCGCCAGCAATGGGGCACCTATGGGGTGGAGGCCTATAGCCTCAACACGCCCTTATGGTCGGACGGGGCGGAAAAGCTGCGCTTCATCTACCTTCCCCCCGGCGCGAAGCTGGCTGCGGATGGCGCCGAAGACAACGGGGGCCTGCTGCAATTTCCTGTCGGCAGCGCGATCATCAAGACCTTTGCCTTTGGCGAGGGCGACAATCGCCGCCTCATCGAAACCCGCCTGCTGCTGCACCGCGCAGATGGTTGGGTGGCGCTGCCCTATCGCTGGAATGACGAACAGACCGATGCCACGCTGGCGCTGGCGGGCGGGCGGATCGATCTCGTCACCCCTGCGGGCGAGGCGATTTCCTATGCCATCCCCAACAAGAACCAGTGCAAATCCTGCCATTCCAAGAACGGAGCGGTCATTCCCATCGGGCCCAAGGCGCGCAACCTTTCCGCCGGGTGGCTTGGGACGATGGTTGAAGCGGGCGCGCTCGACCGCATGCCTGATGGTGCAGACATGCTGCCCGACTGGCGCACCCATGCGACCGGCCCCGCCGCGCCGCTGGCCCGCGCCTATCTCGATGTGAACTGCGCCCATTGCCACCAGCCGGGCGGGGGTGCGTCCAATTCTGGCCTCGATCTGCGCTGGGAGCAGCAGGAGCCTCACGCGATCGGCATTTTCAAGCGGCCGGTCGCTGCCGGGCGCGGGGCGGGCGGGCATGATTTCTCGGTGCTGCCGGGCCAGCCCGACACATCGATCCTGCTCTACCGGATGGACAGCGCCGAACCCGGCATCGCCATGCCCGAACTGGGCAAGAGCAGTGTGGATCACGATGGCGTTGCGGTGGTGCGGCGCTGGATTGCGGAGATGAAATGAAAAAGTGGGCCTTGCGCGGGCTGCTCGCGCTGTTGGTGGTGCTGGGTATCGCCTTCCTGATCTTCCGCACCCCCGATACGGATGCGGCGGAAATGCGGGCCAAGTATGGCGGCCCACCTTCGCAATTCGTCGATATCGGCGATGGCGTGACGGCTCACCTGCGCGACGAGGGGCCGAAGGATGCCCCCGCGATCGTGCTGCTCCACGGCTCCAACGCCGATCTGCACACCTGGGAGCCGTGGGCACAGGCGCTCAAGGGCCAGTACCGTGTGATCCGCTTCGATCAGGTCGGCCACGGCCTGACCGGCCCCGATCCGCAGCACGATTACAGCCGCGACAACTATGTGGCCGATGTGCTGGCGGTGGCGGACAGGCTGGGGCTGGATCGTTTCATCCTCGGCGGCAATTCGATGGGCGGCAAGCATGCGCTGGCCTTTGCCGTTGCGCATCCTGACCGGGTGGCCGGCCTTGTGCTGGTCGATGGCAGCGGCGGGCCGATGCTGCCGCTCAAGGGGGAAAAGACCCGCAAGGACAGCGGCGGCGGCAATATCGGGTTCCGGATCGCCCAGACGCCGGGGATCAACCTGCTGGTCGAACAGATCACCCCGCGCTCGCTGATCAGGCAGAGCCTCGAACAGTCGGTCTCGGTCAAGTCTGTCGCGAGCGAGGCGGCGGTTGACCGCTATTGGGAACTGCTGCGCTACCCCGGCAACCGCCGCGCGACGCTCAAGCGTTTCGCCTACCCCTACGAATCCCTGACCGAGGCCGAGATTGCCGGAGTGACCGCCCCGACCCTGATCCTGTGGGGCGAGGAAGACCGGTTGATCCCGGTCGAGGCGGGCCAATGGCTGGCAAAGACCATGCCGAACGCCGGTCTGGTGGTCTATCCCCGCATCGGCCATCTGCCGCATGAAGAGGCGGCGCAAGCGACGCTTGCCGATCTTCAGCCGTGGCTTGCACAGCACGCCCCGGCGCAGGCGGGGGAATAAAGCCGCCGCATATCCGCTGCGCACTGGACGGGAGGAACGCTTGGCCGTTACATCCCTTCGCAATTGCACACGAATACGGAAAGGACTGCGGGTTTGCGCAAGCTCGGGATCATTGGCGGCATGAGCTGGGTGTCGACCGCCACCTATTATGATTACATCAACCGCATGGTCCAGAAGCGCAGCCCCCCGATGGCGAGCGCGCCGCTGCTGATCGAGAGCCTTGATTTTCGACAGCTTTGCGGGCTTGTCGAAGATCACGACTGGCGGCGCGCCTCGGGCGTGCTGATCGACAGTGCCAGGCGGCTGGAGGGCGCGGGCGCAGGGGCGCTGATCATCGGCGCCAATTCGATGCACCGCCTGTATGATGATGTCGCGGCGGCGGTGAACATCCCGATCCTCCACATCGCCGAACATGTCGGCCTTGCCATGAAGCGTGCCGGCGCCACCAGTGCCGCGCTGCTGGGCACCCGCAACGTGATGACCGAAAGCTTCTACCGCAAGCGGCTGGTGGCGCACGGCATCGATCTGCTGCCCCCCAATCTCGAATATGTCGAGATGCTCGACCGGATCATCTATGACGAGCTGATGGTCGGCAAGGTCACCCGCGAGGCGGAGCGGACCTTGAAGACGATCATCACCAACAAGGCGCAGGAAGGCGCAGGCGCGATTGTGCTGGCCTGTACCGAGCTTGATCTGGTGGTCGATGTCGATGCCAATGTCCTGCCGATCTTCGACAGCACCCGCATCCACTGCGAGGCTGCGGCGGAGTGGATTCTCGGGGGCGAAGGCGGGGATTGATCGTCCGCTCGTCCGGCATTGTGGGCGTTTGGTCGATTTGGGCGGTTGCAAGGGGTGCAACGCGTTAACTTTTGTGGCTAGGGCGCCCGCGGATTTTGTCACGAAAATGAAATGGCATCATCCGGGTCTTCGGGTCGCACCGAACGGCCCTTGGGGCCGCCTTCCTCCCCCCCAATCACCGGAAGGCGGCTCCATAATCTCCTCCCATCCGCAAGGTTCCCGACCTGTTCCGGTTGAGGTGCGCCGCCACCTCCCCTAATCGCGGCTGCGTGATGTCCCGCGCCCCCTACGCCGCCGATCCCGAAACCCACAGCCCTCGCGAATTTGGCGGCAGCTTTGCCGGCGAACGGCGCGGGCCGCGCAGCGCCTTCCAGCGCGATCGCGACCGGATCGTCCATTCGATGAGCTTCCGGCGGCTGAAATCCAAGACGCAGGTGTTCATCGCTCCCGATGGCGACCACTACCGCACCCGCCTCACGCACAGCCTCGAAGTTGCGCAGATCGGCCGCGTGATCGCCCGTGCGCTGGGGCTGGACGAGGATCTGACCGAGGCGCTGTGCCTTGCCCACGATCTCGGCCATCCGCCCTTCGGCCACGCGGGCGAGGCGGCGCTGTCCGGCGCGCTGGAACGGCATGGCGGGTTCTGCCACAATGCGCAGGCGCTGCGCACGGTGATGCGGATCGAATGCCCCTATCCCGAACATGACGGGCTGAACCTGACCTGGGATCTGCTGGAAGGGCTGGCCAAGCATAACGGCCCGGTCACCGCGCCGGGCTGGGCGCTGGCGGAACTGGACGCGGCCTTTCCGCTCGATCTGGGCACATGGCCTTCGCTGGAAGCGCAGGTCGCCGCGGTGGCGGACGATATTGCCTATGACAATCACGACATCGACGATGGCCTGCGCGCCGGGTTTCTGGAGCTGGATGACCTGCTGACGCTCGATTTCCTCGCAGACCAGTGGCGGGCGGTCGAAAAGCGCTTTCCCCATGCCCCGCGAGAGCGTCTGCTGCGCGAGATGATCCGCGACCAGATCGGCCTGATGGTGAATGATGTGCTGGAGCACACGGCAGAGCAGGCGAAGGGCCTCGGTTCGGTCGCGGACGTGCGCGCCGCGGGGCGCCAGCTGGCCGGGTTCTCGCCTGACATGGCGGTGCAGGAACGGCGGCTGAAGACCTTCATGTACGAACGGCTCTACTACCACCCGGAACAGGTTGCGGCGGCAGAGCGCGCCCGCGATGTCGTCGCCCGGCTGTTTGCCGCCTATTCGCAGGATGCGCGGCTGATGCCCGAAGACTGGCAGGCGCGCCTGCCCGCGCAGGAGCCGCAGAGGTCCCGCGTGATCGCCGATTTCATCGCCGGGATGAGCGACCGTTTCGCCATGCAGGCGGTCGGCAGCATTTATGGCGAGCGTCCTTCGGGGCTGATCAATGTCTGACGCGCGCGGCCCCGTGCGGATCGCGCTGGTCGGCGCGACCGGCCTTGTCGGCCGCCGCGTGATCACAATTTCCAGCGCCGGCGATGAAGCGCGGATCGTCGGCATCGCCCGGCGCGAGGCGCCGCTGCCGCCTGGCGCCCGCATGGAAATGTTCGTGGCCGAGCCCGACAAATGGGGCGAAGTGCTCGAAGCCGTGCGTCCGCGCGCGCTGATCTGCACGCTTGGCACCACGATGAAGAAGGTGGGCGGCGATGAAGCGGCGTTCCGCGCTGTCGATCACGATCTGGTGCTGGCCACCGCAAGGGCGGCCAAGGCAGCAGGCGTGCCCAACATGGTGCTGGTCAGCGCCGCCGGAGCCGATGCGCGCTCCAAAAGCTTCTACATGCGGGTGAAGGGCGAAACCGAGGAGGCGGTGTCCAAGGTCGGTTTCAAGCGGCTCGACATCCTCCATCCCGGCCTGCTCAGGGGCGAGCGGGTGGACGATCTGCGCTTTGCCGAGCGCGCCGCACTGCTGGCTGCGCCGCTGGTCGATCCGCTGCTGTCTGGCAAGTGGGCGCGGTTCCGGTCGATCGATGCAGGGCTGGTGGCCGAGGCGGCGCTGGGCTTTGCCTTGCGGCGGGCGGGCGGGCGCTTCACCCATGATAATGACGCGATGCGCCGTGCCGCCCGTGAATGGCGGCGCGTGGCTGATGCCGATGCCGAGGGAGAGGTGGCATGATCGACTGGAACGCATGGTTCAGCATGGTCAATCTGCTCGCGCTGATCGCGTGGGCCGGTCTGATCGCCCTGCCGCGCTGGCCTGCCCTTCTTTCGGGCGTGCTCTATCTCGGTGTCGGCCTCTTGTGCCTGATCTATGCAGGCGGGCTGATCGGGGTGGTGAGTGGGCTGATCCCCAACCCGCAAGGCGGCGGGGCGGATTTCACCACCATTGCCGGCGTGCGCGCCATTTTCGGTAGCGATGCGGGGGTGACGATCGGTTGGACGCATTATCTCGCCTTCGATCTGTTCGTCGGCCTGTGGATTGCCCGCGATGCCGATGCCAAGGGCGTCTCGCGCTTCGTGCAGGCCCCGATCCTGCTGGCGACCCTGATGGCCGGGCCGCTGGGCCTGCTGGTGTGGCTGGGGCTGCGCGAACCGATGGCGCGCAGGCAGGGGCAGTTTCGTTAAATTGGCGGCTGGACGCTCGCGCGGATTCGCCTAACCTCTCCCCCACAGCTTTTGGGAGAGAGCACCGCCATGGCGCGAAACGCCTATCACGATCACCAGAATTTCGACGCGATCATGCATTTCTGGGCGAAGGAGCGCCCCGACGGCATTGCCTTCGATCAGGAAGGGCGGATCATCACCTATGCCGAGGCTGACCGGCTGACCCGTCAGCTTATCGCGCTGATGCAGTCTCGCGACATTACCGCAGGCGACCGCGTGGCGTGGCTGGGCAAGAACCGCGATATCTACTTCCTGCTCTATATCGCTGCGGCCCGGATGGGGGCGGTGATGGTGCCGATCGGATGGCGCCTCGCCCCGCGCGAGATCGCCTATATTCTCGGCGATACCGAGGCCAAGCTGCTGTTTGCCGATGCCGAATTCGTTGGCGTGGCGCATCAGGTGGCGGGCGAAGTCCCTGCCAATCCCGAAGTGATCGAGGGCGAGGCGGCGCGCACGGCGGCGGCGGGCTTCGAACCGGCGGATTACGCTCCGCCCGGCCCGCATGATCCGGTGCTGCAACTTTATACGTCGGGGACGACAGGCAATCCCAAGGGGGCGATGCTGTCGAACACCAACCTGCTCGGCCTCAGGAATGCGGGTAACGAGGCGGGGCTGGACTGGCAGTTCTACGAGCCTTCGGACTGCATGCTCGTCGCCATGCCGTGTGCGCATATCGGCGGGACGGGTCTGGTCAACATTGCGGTGGCGAACGGTGTGCGCAGCCTCGTGCAGGCGGAATTCTCGCCTGTCGGCGTGCTCGAGGCGATCGAGGCCGGGGCGACGCATATGTTCATCGTGCCCGCTGCGCTCCAGATGGTGGTCCAGCACCCGCGTGCGGCGACGACCGACTTCGGCAATCTGAAATACCTGATGTATGGCGCTGCCCCCATGCCGCTCGAACTGCTCAAGGAAGCGGTGCGCACCATGCCGACCACCAAATTCCTGCAAGCCTATGGCATGACCGAGACCAGCGGCACGATCTCGATCCTTCCGCCCGAGGACCACTCGACCGAAGGCAACCAGCGGATGCGTTCGGCGGGCAAGGCGTGTCCCGGCGTCGGGATCGAGGTGCGCGGGCCGGATAATGTCGAGGTGCCCCGCGGCGAGATCGGCGAGGTGTGCATCCGCTCGCCCTCGAACACCGCCGGATACTGGAAGCTGCCTGAGGCGACCGCAAAGACCATCGACCCGGACGGCTGGCTGCACACCGGTGATGCGGGCGTGATGGATGCGGATGGCTATGTCTACATTCAGGACCGCATCAAGGACATGATCATTTCCGGCGGCGAGAACGTCTATCCGGCAGAGGTCGAAAGCGCGATCTACGGTCATCCCGCCATTGCCGAGGTCGCGGTGATCGGGGTGCCGAGCGCCAAGTGGGGCGAGGAGGTCAAGGCCTGCGTTGTCGCCAAGCCCGGCTGCGAGATCGACGAGGCCGATGTGATCGCATGGGCACGCGAGCGGATCGCGGCGTTCAAGGCGCCCAAAAGCGTCGACGTGATCCCGCTGATGCCGCGCAACGCCAGCGGCAAGATCCTGCGGCGGGAACTGCGCGCGCCCTATTGGGAGGGGCAGGAGCGGCAGGTCTCGTGACTGCAAAGCAGCACGCGCCTGCCACCCTGCGCAACCGCGAACCGATTGCGCAGGTGCTTGCCCGCGAACTTCCAGCATCGGGGCGGGTCCTCGAAATCGCGGCGGGGACGGGGGAGCACGCGATGTTCTTTGCCGGACGCTTCCCCGCGCTCGCATGGCAGCCGACCGATCCCTCGGCAGAGGCGCTGGCTTCGATCGCGGCCTATCGGGCGGAATATGCCGGGACAAACCTTGCCGATCCGCTGCTGCTCGATGCGTCAGCGCCTGATCAATGGCCTGTGACGTCCGCAGATGCGATTGTGTGCATCAACATGGTGCATATCAGCCCTTGGGAAGCGACGCTGGGGCTGTTTGCGGGGGCAGCGCAGGTGCTGCGAGCGGGCAAGGGGCCGCTGATCCTCTATGGCCCCTATATCGAACAGGGCGTGGAAACCGCTCCGTCCAACCTCGAATTCGATGCCAGTCTCAAGGCGCGTGACCCGCGCTGGGGGCTGCGCGAGGCCGGGGCGCTCGATGATGTCGCCGCGCAGCATGGCATGGCCAGAAGCGCGAGATACGCGCTCCCGGCCAATAACATCATGCTGGTTTATCGTTTGTAAT